>CAJUKV010000025.1 GCA_910587305.1 uncultured Lachnospiraceae bacterium
TATTGCGCATATCAAGTTTGAAGTGAACTTTCAAATTTCTTTTACTCCAAATATCTCTGCTATTTCATCATTACATCCATCTATATCATCCGGAAACATATATTTCCCATTGCCAATTCCCAGAGTTCTTTTTACCTCCGGTGGTTCTAAATGCATTGTAAAAGGCATGGCCTTTTCTCTGACACTTTGTTTTGCAAATATTCTTACGGCTTCTGCGAAAGACGTCCCCATCTGTTCATATAATGATTCTACTTGCTCTTTCAAATCAGAGTCCATTCTTACCTCTAAAGTTGATTCTTTAATCATAACTTTCACCACCTTACCCCAACGATATTTCCATCGCATTCTATTGTTATAATACTAAAATTGTCTCCAAATAAATTTTTTACCCTGGGTGGTCTCTTATTTCCACGAGGATCTTTAACTTATCTGCGTTTTATACCCAATGTAAAGATTAATAATTCTATCACTGATTACTAAAATATTATATGCAATTCTACCATTTTCTTCAATGTATTTTTTACGGGATATTTTTCAAATAATTATTTTTGCAATTATTTTTTCCGGAAATTAGAATGTTTGAGTTGTGCCAAAAGTTGTGCCAAAAGAAATTTTTGATTGACAAATGAAATGATCTACTTTATCATAACAAAGTAAATGGCGAAGACGGAGATAAGTAGTATGGATTATCGCTCCCAGAGAGCCGGGATGGTGGAAAGCCGGCAGAATGAATCCATGTGAAAAACAACTCCATCAGCCCAATGAGACCATATATGATGCAGAGAGACTGCTTGCAGTAAATCAGGTGGCACCGCGGATTGATTTCGAAATTGACCTGTATGGGAAAAAGAGAGTGATTCGTCCTGAATTGATACTTTATCAATTCGGGGCGTTTTTTTACAATAAGCCGACTTGTGAAGCATGGCGGCGTTTGTTATGCACAGGCCCATGCAGAGGAAGTATGCCGCTAAAGCGGCGCACGGGCCGCGCGGCGAGCAGAGGGGAAATCTTCCCTACTCGATTTCAAAATATTTATGGGCGAAAGCGCCCTGGAAACGGAGGAGATTATGGAATTATCAACATTGTACCGTGAATGCACTTTGAACCGGATTTCCGAAAAGGAAATCGGCAGGGAGATGAAGGTTGCCGGATGGGTGGAGAATATTCGCGACCATGGCGGCGTTTCCTTTCTTGACCTGCGGGATATGTATGGCGTACTGCAGATTGTTATGAGGGATACTTCTTTGTTAAATGGAATCAGCAAGGAGGACTGCGTCAGCATCAAAGGAGTGATTGAAAAGCGCGACGCGGAGACCTATAATCCCAAAATTCCCACGGGAACCATAGAGTTAGAGGCACACAGCATTGAAATACTCGGAAAGGTATACCGCCAGCTCCCTTTTGAAATTATCACCTCGAAGGAAACCAGAGAGGATTTGCGTTTGAAATATCGTTTCTTAGACCTTCGGAACAGAAAAGTGATAGATAACATGATTTTCCGTTCCAATGTGATTCAGTTTTTGAGAGAAAAAATGATACAGATGGGCTTTTTGGAAGTGCAGACGCCGATTTTGTGCGCGTCCTCGCCGGAGGGGGCAAGGGATTATATTGTGCCTTCCAGACATTATAAAGGAAAGTTTTATGCGCTGCCCCAGGCGCCCCAGCAGTATAAGCAGCTGCTGATGGTTTCCGGCGTGGATAAATATTTTCAGATTGCGCCCTGCTTTCGGGATGAGGATGCAAGGGCGGACCGGTCTCCGGGGGAATTTTATCAGTTAGACTTTGAAATGAGCTTTGCAACCCAGGAGGATGTATTCAGAGCCGGGGAGGAAGTGCTGACGGCGACTTTTGAAAAATTTGCCCCAGAGGGCTTTCAGGTGACAAAGGCGCCTTATCCTGTAATCAGCTACAAAGAGGCGATACTTTCCTTTGGCACAGATAAGCCCGATTTGCGCAACCCGCTGCGGATCATAGACTTATCGGAATTTTTCAGCCGCTGCAGCTTTAAGCCTTTTCAGAATAAAACGGTGCGGGCAATCAAGATTCATGGACACCAGTCCAAAGGCTTCCACGAAAAGCTGCTGAAATTTGCCATGGACATCGGCATGGCGGGGCTTGGCTATCTGGAAGTATTAGAGGATTTGTCATACAAGGGGCCCATTGATAAGTTTATACCGGATGAATTAAAGGCGGAAATGAGAGAGCTGGCAGGTCTTGAAAAAGAGGATACCATTTTCTTTATTGCGGATAAAAAGGAGCGGGCGGCGAGCCTGGCAGGACAGATTCGAAACGAGCTCGGGGAGCGGCTTGGTATTTGTGAAAAAAATGCATTCCGTTTCTGCTTTGTGAATGATTTCCCCATGTTTGAAAAGGATCCCCAGACCAGACAGATTGGTTTTACCCACAATCCCTTTTCCATGCCCCAGGGCGGTTTGGAGGCGTTAAACACAAAGGATCCTCTGGAAATTCTGGCGTACCAGTATGATATTGTGTGCAATGGCGTGGAATTATCCTCGGGGGCGGTCCGCAACCACAATCTTGATATTATGGTAAAGGCTTTTGAGATTGCAGGCTACGACGAGGAAGCGCTGAAGCAGAAGTTTGGGGCCCTTTACAATGCGTTTCAGTTTGGCGCGCCTCCTCATGCGGGGATGGCGCCGGGCGTGGACCGTATGATTATGCTGCTTCGAAACGAGGAAAATATCAGAGAGATTATTCCCTTCCCTATGAGTGGAACAGCACAGGATTTGATGTGCGGCGCGCCAGGCGCGGTGACGGAGCAGCAGCTTCGGGAAGTGCATATTAAGGTGAGACAGTAAAAAATTAAGGCTTTTGCCGGCGCTTGCCGGTAAGAGCCTTATTGCGTCTATTCTTAACGCTTTTTTAACAAAAGTAAATTCGCAAATAGAGGGTTGTATTCCTGTCTGAAAATGGGTACAATGTAATTGTTTTGAAGAATAAGCGGGAGGTGACGGCCTCTCATTTTTACTTGAAATACTTCTTACCAGGGCCCGGATTTGCGGGGAGCCGGCAGCATGAGGAATTGATGATTGATTGACAGAGTATTGCAAGCGTGGGGTTGCGACAGACATGAGGAGCGGTATCGCAAGCGCGGGTTTGCGACAGGCATGAGGAACAGTATCGCAAGCACAGCTTGCGATACATGACAATAGGTAAAGCCTATTGTATGCAGGGGGTATAAGGATGAATCGCAGCAAAATGGAAATTTTTATAGTAGGCGGAGGGGAAATAGGAAAAGCCCTTACGATGCATTTGGCCCGGGACGGGTATAAGCTTACCGTGATTGACAGGGAAGAAAGCGTGGTTGACAGCATGAGCAACACGGTGGACGTCATAAGCTTTCAGGGAAACGGGGCGTCCTTTGGAACCTTAAAGGAGCTCAATGCGGACAAGGCGGATATTTTTATTGCGGTGACAAATTCGGACGAACTTAATATACTCAGCTGCATGACGGCGCATATGATGGGGGCCAAGCACACCATTGCCCGCATCAGGGATGTGGACTATGCAAAACAAAATCGCTTTTATAAGGATAAACTTGGCATTTCAATGATTATTAACCCGGAGCTGGCAACGGCAATGGAAATTTATCGGCTTTTACGCTTTCCGCTGGCTACCAGGGTGGAAGTTTTTGCAGGGGGCAGGGCGGAGTTAGTGGAGATGTCAGTAAGCGAGAACTCCCCGCTGGCCGAAAAAACGCTGATAGAAATTAATAAAAATATGGGAATTAACCTGTTAATCTGCGCGGTGGTCAGAAACGGGGAGGCATTTGTTCCAAAGGGCGATACCATTTTGAAGGCAGGGGACGTCATGTATCTGACAGGCGCTGCGGAGGAATTTCGTAAGTCCTTTAAAAAACTCAAGCTTCCGGTTAAGCCGTTACAGTCGGTTATGATTGCAGGCGGGGGCCGCATTTCCAGGTATCTTGCGGAGGTTTTACTAAGGCAGGGAGCTAAGGTTACCGTGGTGGAAAAAAGCCGTGCCCTTGCCGAGGAAATTTCAGGGGCAATAAAGGGCGTGGCCGCGATATGTGACGACACGCTTACTTATTTTGACGCCATGTCAAATTCCGATATTGCCAATACGGATGCATTCATTGCGATGACGGAAAATGACGAATACAATCTGATTGCCGCTATGTACGCGGAGGCGCAGGGCATTAACAAAGTGGTTTCCCGTATTAATGCAAAATCAAGACTGAGAGTGTTCCAGGCAGGCAGCAGGATTTGTACCATTTCCAGGGAGGATGTGGCGGCGGACCGCATATTGGGCTACAGCCGTTCTCTTTTAAATGCGGAGGATAATGATGCTGTGGAATCCCTTTACCGTCTGATGGATGGTAAAATTGAGTTTATTGAGTTTAAGATAGATGAAAAGGATAGAAATTTAAACATTTCCCTCAAGGATTTAAGGCTAAAGAGAAATATTTTGCTAGGCTGTATTATCAGAGATGGAAAAACCATCATCCCAAGGGGCGACGATATGCTTATGCCCGGGGATTCTGCTCTGGTGGCAACCATTGACAGACAGATAGCGCGTCTGGAAGATATCTTTGCAGAATAACGTGAAGAGTATTTCCAAGTCTATAAAAGCATTACGATGAAATTCTGAAGCTTGTAAGGCAGGCTGCTTTTACGCTTAGAAGAACGCCCTGAAAACGGTTTAAAAGGCGGGCATTCTTTCCATTATATTTATTGCCGCATAAAGAAGCGGGTGGGAAAGGCGCAAAGTTCCATGAATAAAAGAATCATAGTAAAAACCATAGGAAAAATTATTTTAACGGAGGCTATGCTGATGCTGCCGGCTTTGCTGGTTTCTCTGATTTACAGGGATGGCGATGCAATTGGATTTTTGCTTACCATAATTGGGGCAGGGATTGTGGGCACAATTCTTATGCGGGTGAAGCAGTCTGAGGGAAGGATGAGCAGCAGGGACGGCTACTTTATTGTGGCGTCGGCGTGGATTTTTATAAGTTTAATCGGCGCAATCCCCCTTTACATAAGCGGGGGCTTTGAAAGTTTCCCTGGCGCGTTGTTTGAGATTGTGTCAGGTTTTACGACTACCGGGGCTTCCATTTTGGCAAGGCCGGAGGATCTGGGACATGGGGTTTTGTTTTGGAGAAGCTTTACTCACTGGATTGGCGGCATGGGCGTGCTGGTTTTTGTTATGATGGTTATGCCTATGGAAAACGACAATTCCATGCATCTTGTAAGGGCGGAGGTACCGGGGCCTACGGCGGGTAAGCTTGTGCCCAGGATGCGCACCACCTCTATGATACTTTATGGAATTTATGGAATTATGACGCTGACCCTTGTAGTTCTTTTGTTGATTTTTGGATTAAAGCCCTTTGACAGCTTTTGTATTGCCTTTGGCACGGCGGGAACCGGAGGGTTTGCAGTATCCAGCGCGGGGATCGCGGGATATAACAGTCTGGCCGTTGAAATGATTCTCAGCATATTTATGCTGCTTTTTGGCGTGAATTTCAGCGTATATCATTTGATTTTGCTGAAAAAGTTTAAGGAGGCCATTTTTGACGAGGAAGTGAGAGTTTATTTTGGAATTGTGGCCTTTTCTACTCTGGCCATTGCGTGGAATATTTTTCACTATGTGGGAGGGCTTGGAAACGCCTTAAGACAGTCTCTTTTCCAGGTGGCAAGTATCATCACAACATCAGGATTTGCAACGGTGGATTTTGAATACTGGCCGGAATTTTCCAAGCATCTGCTGGTGCTTTTGATGGTGGTAGGCGCCTGCGCCGGATCCACAGGAGGCGGCATGAAGGTGTCAAGGGTTTTGATTCTGGTAAAATCCTTTTTTGCGGAAATCAGACAGATTATCAATCCCAGGGAGATTATTACGGTTCGAATTAACGGCAAGCCGGTAGATAAAAAAACCTTAAGATCCACAAGGGTTTATGCGGCGGCATATATGATATTGGTGTGCGTATTTACACTGGTTATTTCTCTGGACGGGCTGGATTTGACTACCAACTTTACGGCGGTATTGTCCTGTTTTAACAACATTGGGCCAGGTTTAAACCGTGTGGGGCCGATGGCCAACTTCAGCGTTTATTCGGACTGGGTAAAGGTGGTTTTGTCTGTTGTAATGCTGACGGGCAGGCTGGAAATTTTCCCCATGTTTCTCTTATTTGCGCGGTCGGCGCATGACAGGTAAGAACAGGCATCCTTTATCCGAATTTGTGATTTCGCCGGGCGGAATCACTGGGATCAGGACAATAACGGAAGTAAATTTCTGAAAAATTTTACGCGCAAATTTGTGCCTGAGGGCCCAAATTCGCAAGTCGGGAAGGGGGCATGGTGATTCATATGAGGGAATCAACAGGAAGACTGGCAAAATTGAAAAGGTATGTGCATATCATATGCGGAATATTGGATATCATTGCGGCGGCATTGGTGCTGGTGGGGATTTTGCTCAATATCGGCAGCATTATCGGGAATATCGGTACCTTTGAAAAGCTGCTTATGGATACCTCCGAATTTAAGCATTATCTGGAACAAATCTTTATGCTGGTCATCGGCATAGAGTTTTTGGAGATGCTTTGCAGGCCGAGCTCCGAAAATGTCATAGAGGTATTGATTTTCCTGGTGGCGCGGCATATGATTGTGGGCGACACCACCCCTTATCAGGACTTTGTTTCCGTGATTAGCGTGGCGCTTTTGTGCGTCATCAGAAGGTATTTAAGAATCACGGAAGAAGACAGAAAAGAGAAAAAGATTTTGGGACTCCACGAAAAGGACGACTCCGGGAAAAAACATTTTCTTTAATCCTCATTGTCTTTAAGATAACGGCTGGTTTAGGCGCTAAACTTAATGACATTGCTTTAATCCTATGGTGTTATCCCCTGGGCGGGGAGCAGGGAAAAAGTAAATATAAACGGAATGGTATTCTTTCATCCGCTGCCTCATAAATTAGTAGGGAGAAATAGTAATTTGCAGGTGCGTGTATGAAAAACTACAGGAATCATCACAAGAGAAGTTGTCAGAAAGGTCCCAGGAAAAACCATATAAGCAGCCAAATAAAAATAAGTCTTTTAAAGCTGTCAGGTATCAGATGCGGCGCATATGCCTTGTGCATGGCGGCTATACTATGCTTTTTGGCAGGATGCGCGAAGGAAAAAGACCCCCTGGAAAGGATAAAGGATTTGGAATTTACCGTGCTGGCAGAGGAAAATATACCGGAGGAGCTTAAAAGCGTCATAGAGGAAAAGAAGGGGAACGCCTTTAAGGTTACCTATCAGGACAACGGCTTTTTATATATCTGCATTGGGTATGGGGAGCAGGTGAGCGGCGGTTACAGTATTACGGTTAATGACCTTTATCTGACGGAAAACGCCATGTACGTGGATACCACGCTGATTGGGCCTGACCCGGCGGATACGGCGGCGGTGAAAAAGAATACGCCTTCTTACCCTTACGTGGTCATTAAGACGGAATTTATCGATAAGCCGGTAGTGTTTGATTAGCGTACCGGGCGCTTTGCATATACAGGGCGGGCGTTGCAGCTGCGGGGTATTTGCCCCTCGCGGCATCCGCCAAATGTCAGGCAGCCGCATGGCTCATTGCGCGCAGAAATAAATTCTCAGATGGAGGGCCCATGGAAGAAGTTACACTTTTTATCAAAAATGGCACAATAATAGACCCAATCGGAAACTGTCTGTACAAGGCGGACTTGCAGATTGAGAAGGGAAGGATTAGCAGGATTATCCGCAAGGAAGAAAATCCGTCTTTAGAAAACGCCCCGGAAGATGCCGGGGAGAAAGAATGGTGTACCGCAGAGGGGCAAAATATGGGCGTAAACTCAGACGCAAGGGTGATAGATGGGGACGGACTTATGATTGCGCCGGGACTTGCGGACACCCATGTGCATTTCAGAGACCCGGGCTTTACCTATAAAGAAGACATTTATACCGGAGCGAGGGCGGCGGCAAAGGGCGGCTTTACCCAGATTGTGCTTATGGCAAACACAAAACCCTGTGTGGACAATGAGGACACCCTGTCCTATGTGCTTGCCAAAGGAAAAGAGACAGGCATCCATATCGCGTCCTGCGTGAACGTGACAAAGGGGATGGCGGGGAAAGAGCTTACGGATATGGAAAGACTGTCGGAGCGCGGCGCGGCGGGATTTACGGACGACGGCATCCCGCTGATGAATGAAGGGCTGGTAAGGGAAGCTATGGAGAGGGCAAAAAAGCTGCATAAACCCATCAGCTTTCATGAGGAAAATCCCGCCCTTATTGTGAACAATGGCATTCATAAAGGAAAGGCTTCGGAATTTTATCATATTGGCGGATCCCCCAGGGAGGCGGAAATCGATTTGGTGAAAAGAGATTTGGAGCTTGCCTTATTGACGGGAGCGGATGTGGTGATCCAGCACATCAGCACAAAAGAGGCTGTGGAGCTGGTGCGCCGGGCAAAGGAAAAGGGAGCGCGGGTGCACGCGGAGGCCACGCCCCACCATTTTACCCTGACAGAGGATGCGGCCATCAAAAAGGGCGCATTGGCCAAAATGAACCCGCCCCTCCGTGAGGAAGAGGACAGGCTTGCCATTATAGAAGGATTAAAGGACGGAACCATTGATTTGATTGCCACAGACCATGCGCCCCACAGTAAGGAGGAAAAAGACAGGCCCATTACCGAAGCCCCAAGCGGGATTATCGGACTGGAAACGGCGCTTTCCTTAGGAATCAGGGAGCTGGTGGAAAAAGGATATCTGACTTGGCCGGAACTGATAAACAGAATGAGCACGTCGCCCTGTGGGCTTTACGGTTTGGAGGGAGGCAGGATAGAAGAAGGAGCAGCGGCGGATTTGGTTTTGTTTCATCCGCAGGAATTGTGGACAGTGTCGGAGTTTGCTTCCAAATCTTCTAATTCCCCGTTTATCGGTGAAAACCTTCCGGGGGTGGTTTACTATACCATTTGTGGTGGAAGGATTGTATATAAGAAAGAGGAAAGGGTTTAAGTAAGAGCTTTGTATATACGGTATCAGGGAGCGCTTGATATGACAGCGTCCGGTGCGAATATTTGTGCCAATATAGCCTATAATAGGAAAAAACGTTTTATTGTAATTTAACGGTTGAGGTGGTACAATGAAAAAAAAGGAAGAATGTAACGAAAAGGAGGTCTATTCTATGGAGGCTATGCCTATGGAACGCGCGGGATACAAAAGGCTTAATTTTGGAACATTAAATTTCGCCGACAGAAGCGAAAACAATGAAAAGTGCACGGAAGATGTGACTCCTATTCAGTGGAAAAAGGAAGTTTTATCAGGGGAAAAAACAGTTATTATAAAAAAACGGTAGGAGAAATATAATTTATGTGTCAAATAGGAGATATTATATTAGTATATAATCCGAATCGGTTTAAAAAACCGATTGGTATGCATTCATTTGTTGTTTTGGATGATACAAAAGGCACAATACGAGGATTTGATTTTGATTTTATCGGATTGTTAATGTCTTCTATGGATACGGAAGATAAGCATAAAAAGTTGATGAAATATGATGGGAATTTTCCAATCACACCGGACGAGCAGGATATAGAAAATGGCGGAAATGGAAAATCAGCTTGTATTAAGGCAGAACAATTTTATTATTTCCATAAAGATAAGATAAAGTATAAAGTGATTGGGAAATTGGATGAAGAAATTTTCAATTTATTGGTAGAATTTATTGAAGAACTGAATAAAAGTGGAATGCAGTTTCAACAAATTATGGGAAATGTATAAAATTATGTTAATGGGGCATATCGGATGTGAAGGTCTGGTGTGTCTTATTTTATGCTTAAAAGTTTATTGTGGAAAGGCAGGGAGCATGGTAAAATAAAAACAGTTGTTTGCGATAAGGACTTTCATTTTTTTAACGTCAAAAATGTAGAGAGTAAGATATATCAGTAACGGCCAGAATATGGAATGCTCAGGGAGGGTCAGGTTGGAACAGTTATATATAACGAACTTAATAATTGAAAACGTCAGGCATTTAAAGGACATTTCTATTCCCTTATCGGAAAATCAGATAAAGCATTTGATTTTAACAGGGAAGAATGGGAGTGGAAAGACAAGCGTTATAGAGGCGTTGGCAGTCCATTTGAATAATGTGTTTACAGATAATTATTTTACAGATAAAGAGGCTTGGCTAAATAGGGCTAAAAGGGAGAAAGCTACAGCTATTAAAAATAAAGCGGATGAAACGGAAACTTTAAAATTGGAAAAAGAAGTCCGCGAAAAAGAAAGAGCATTTCATAACAGTAGAAAAGGCTTGGATATAAAGTTTAATCAAGAAACAAAGGATATTGTGGTGCTAAAGGATGAGTATCATTATCTGCTGGCATACTACAGGGCGGACAGAATATTTGAAGCAATTAAACCGCTTCATGTTGAGAAGGTGCGGTTTAAAGATCGTTATGGACTGGAAGAATTTCCGAGAAATGAATTTGTAAAATATTTATTGGATCTGAAAATGACGGAGGCACTGGCGAGAAATAATAATAAAATCAATAAAGCAGACGAAATCCGGGTATGGTTTGATAAATTAGAGCAACTGTTAAGGCAAATCTTTGACGATGAAACCGTGCGGCTGGAATTTGATGAGGAAACCTTTGGATTTCACATTTTGCAGCAGGGGAAAGAGCCCTTTGATTTCAATACCTTATCTGGCGGCTATGAGGCAGTGCTCGACATCATATTGGACATTATGATGCGGATGCAGAATCAGACACAGCGTTCTTTTGATTTCAATCTGCCGGGGATTGTATTGATTGATGAAATCGAAACGCATTTGCATTTGGAACTGCAGAAAAATATTATGCCGCTTTTGACCACTGTTTTCCCCAACATTCAGTTTATCGTGACATCCCATTCTCCTTTTATTTTAAATAGTATAGAAAATGCTGCTATTTATGATTTGGAGAACGGTATTTTAGTGGAAAACGGGTTGGAGGATATACCTTATGACGGTATTGTGGAAGGATATTTTCGGGCGGATAAGCTGTCCAATACATTAAAAGAGAAGTTTGCGCAATACAAAAATCTGGTAAAAAAGGAAAGGCTATCGGATGATGAGATAAGCCAAATTGCGGAGCTGGAATTGTATTTAGATGAAATTCCGGATTATCTTGCTCTTAATCTTACCACAGAATATCAAAGGTTGAAGCTGGAATTTTTGGAGAGGGAGGATATAGGCTGAAAAGTCATCAATTTTTGTTTACGATTCAAAGTCTGCAGGTTATGGGGAGGCATGGGGATAAAATGGTTAAAGTGAAGCGTTCTTTTCCGGCTCCGGAATCGCTGGCGGAGGAGGCGAAAAAGGCCGGTGGAAGATACGATAAGCCGGATGTAATTGAGCGGCTGGAAAAGGATTTTCATAATAAGTGCTATATCTGTGAAATGAAAGAATTGCAGGATCCAAATGTAGAACATTTATTACCGCATAAAAATGGAAAGTATCCGGAAAGAAAATTTGATTGGGAGAATCTTTTCTGGTCATGTGGACATTGTAACGGGATTAAGAAAAACAGCAGGTATGACGAGGGAATCATAGACTGCTGTAAACAGGATCCTGAGAAATATTTATTTTTCCGACTAAAGGGAAGCGAAGTTGTTATTGAAACGGCAGATGGGGAGAATGAGCTTCAAAAAAGGACGGCCTTACTTGTAACGGAAACTTTTTCGATGAAAAATACCGGTATGAGGACTTATACAAGCGATGAGCGGTTAAAATTGTTACAACGAGAAATGAACGTTTTATATAAGCAGCTTGAAAAAATACATAAGAAACCTGCTTCTAAAATAACGATGATAACAATCCGCAGCTTGTTGAGACGTGAGTCGGCTTTTGCGGCATTTAAAAGGCGATATGTGCGCGACCATGTTATGGAATATCCGGAATTGCAGAAATATGTAGAATTGGACGAGTAAAAGCTCACAAATTTGTGCTTACGTCCAAATTTGTGGGCTTATGAAAATATGGAGGTTACTGTGAAAGAAAGTAGAGGACAGCCGATAAATGGCGCACCTTAACAACTTTCATTACTATTTGTGCCGCCGAGCTGGCGGCGGAATGGAGATTACTTATGAAACAAAAGGTAAAAGCAAAAGTCTTATCTCAAAAAAAGCTTGCGGAGGGCATTTATGATATGTGGCTGTTCACGGAGCTTGCCGGCGAGGCAAGGGCAGGACAGTTTATCGGCATTTATACGGGCCATGAGGCGTTTTTACTGCCGCGGCCTATCAGCATCTGCGAGGCGGATAAAGAAAGGAAGGCGCTCCGGGTGGTATACAGGATAGCAGGCCGGGGAACGGAGATTTTTTCCGCCTGGCAGCCGGGAGACGAGGCGGAGATTTTAGGCGTTCTCGGAAACGGTTATCCCATGGAGGCAGGATATGGAAAGCAGGTAATACTCATGGGAGGGGGAATTGGAATCCCGCCCATGCTGCAGCTTGCAAAGGAGCTTTCTATGGCGGGCACGAAACCGGCTATTGTTTTGGGCTATCGGGATAATCAGCTTTTTTTAAAAGAAGAATTTGAAAAATACGGAAGGGTATATGTTGCCACGGAGGACGGAAGCGTGGGAACAAAGGGAAATGTGCTTACAGCTTTGGTGGCGGAGCGTCTGACAGGGGATGTGATGATGGCCTGCGGCCCCATGCCCATGCTTCGGGCAATCAAGAGATATGCTGAGGAAAAAAAGATGGAGGCGTATATTTCTTTGGAGGAGCGGATGGCCTGCGGAGTGGGGGCGTGCCTTGGCTGTGTCTGCAAGACCACCCATAAGGACGCGCATTCCCACGTGAATAATGCCCGGATTTGTACGGACGGGCCGGTCTTTGACGCCAGGGAGGTGGATATCTGATGAATACGAAAGTGACGATTGCAGGTGTGGAATTAAAAAATCCGGTTATGACGGCTTCCGGGACCTTTGGCTCCGGCATGGAATACGGTGATTTTGTGGATTTAAACAGGTTAGGGGCGGTGGTAACCAAAGGTGTTGCCAATGTGCCCTGGCCGGGAAACCCTGTGCCCCGTGTGGCGGAAACTTACGGGGGGATGTTAAACGCTATCGGCCTGCAGAATCCCGGGGTTGAGGTGCTGATTGAAAGGGATTTGCCATTTTTGCAGCAGTTTGACACAAAGGTGATTGTGAATGTGTGCGGAAAAAGTGTGGAGGATTATCTTGCGGTGGTGGAGCGGCTTGGGGATACGTCTGTGGACATGCTGGAAATCAATGTGTCCTGCCCTAACGTGAAGGAAGGGGCCATTGCCTTCGGACAGAAGGCGGAGAGCCTTTACGACATCACCTCTCAGATTAAGGCAAAGGCAAAGCAGCCGGTGATTATGAAATTAAGTCCGAATGTGACGGATATTACGGAGATGGCAAGGGCCGCGGAGGCGGCAGGCGCGGACGCCATATCTTTGATAAATACGTTGACCGGCATGAAAATCGACGTTCACAAAAGGAGTTTTGTGCTGGCAAATAAGACGGGCGGTTTATCCGGCCCTGCCATCAAGCCTGTGGCAGTGCGGATGGTATATCAGGCTTCCCATGCGGTGAAAATCCCGGTGATAGGCATGGGGGGGATTGCTTCCGGTGAGGACGCCATTGAATTTCTGCTAGCAGGAGCCAGCGCCGTGGCGGTGGGGGCAATGAATTTCGTAAATCCTTACGCGACAGTGGAAGTGGCAGAGGAAATCGAAGCTTACATGGAAAAATACGGAGTGGAGGACATAAGGGAACTGATTGGCGCGGTGAGGGAGTAAATATTTGCCAAAGATAAGCTTTTGAAGATTGAATTCCGCGAGTAATGGGCCAAGAGGCTATTTGCAACGTGGTTGTTAATTTGGACAGAGCGAGCAATTTCAGCCTGTTTCTTTATAAAAGGTATACTTTACCTCCCCGGGTCATACATTAAAATTAAGTAGACTTCAGGGAGGTTTTTTGTGGAACTAATCAAACGCAATATACATATGGACTGTGTGAAATACAAGGCCCAGACACAAATGACCCTTGAGGATGATGTGATTATATCAGATTCAAGGCCCGATGCCACAAAGCTGATCATGGATAGAGGAAATGTGATAATTGATGAAGTGAAGGTGACCGATGATCACGTAAATGTGAAAGGAAAACTGGAATTTCATGTGCTTTATCTGGCGGATAGGGGCGCTTCCTCGGCGGGAAGAAGCGACGTAGCGGAAATGGAGGGAGCCATCCCCTTTGACGAGACGGTTTTTGTGGAGGGCATCAAGGGGGGAGAGAGCGTAAACGTAGACTGGGAGCTGGAGGATTTGAGCGTAAGCCTGATTAATTCCAGGAAATTAAGCGTCCAGTCGGTGATGACGCTTATGCTCACCTGTGAGGAGATCTGCGACGAGGAGACGGCTGTGGATCTCTACAGCGAGGAGCCTGTGGAGTTTCGGAAAAAGACCCTGGATGTGGCCACAATGGCCATCAAAAAGAAGGACATTTTCAGAGTCAAAGAGGAAGTGGAAATTCCGGGAAGCTTTCCCAATATTTTTGCTATGATTTGGTCGGAAATTGTGCCGGAGTCAGTGGAATTTAAAGTACTGGAGGATAAAATCGGAATACAGGGCGAGCTAAGAGCTTTCTTCCTTTATAAAGGGGAAGGAGACGAGGAGGAAATCTGCCATTATGAGACAACGCTGCCCTTTGCCGGAAGTCTGGATTGCCCCGGCGCAAGGGAGGGGATGATACCGGAAATTCGTTTCCGTGCGGAAAATCGCGATGTGGAAATTCGGCCGGATTTTGACGGGGAGGAAAGGGTCATCACCTTTGAGCAGTGTTTTGACCTGGATATCTGTATTTACGAAGAAGAACAGATTGATATTCTTTCAGACGTATATGGAGTGGTAAATGAAGTGTCCGTTATGGAGAAAAATGCGGATTTCAGAAATCTCCTTGCAAGGAGCAGCGGTAAGACAAAGCTGTCAGGACATTTTAAATGTCCGGATGAAAAAATAAACCTTCACAAGATATTACACACCACAAGCAGTCTGCAGTTAACAGGCCAGAGCGCAAACGACAGCGGGATAGAGCTTACCGGCGTGGTGAATCTGCAGATTTTTTATGAGTGCAGCAATGATGAAGATAAGTACGGCGTAATCAAGGGGACGATTCCATTCCGGTACGTGTTAGACGCCGAGGGAATCAACCGGAATTGTATCTATTCCGTGCAGTCGTTTGTGGACCAGATTACGGTATCCATTATTGACACAGGGGAAGTGGATGTCAAGTGCGTGCTTTATTTCAGGGCAAATGTTTATGGCAAGTGGCAGGAAAAGATTGTGGAGCAGATTGTGGTGACGGAACCCGATATGGAGAAAATGGCGGCCATTCCGGGGATAGCGGTGTATATGGTGAAGGAGGGAGACAGCCTGTGGGATATCGGAAAACGTTATTATGTGCCGGTTTCCGTTATTAAACAGACCAATGACCTTACTTCTGATGAAGTGAAGGCGGGAGATAAGATTTTGATTGTAAAGAACGCATGATTGGGTGACTGTCCCTGGGTTTTACTTCCCAAAAGTTTTTAAAAGATAGGTTTTACAGCATAAAAATTTCCGGAGCTTTCTCGAAACTCCGGAAATTTTATGTTTTTTCATCGTTTTGTGAAACAGGATCCTGCCATAATTGTTACAGGGCCTTTCAGGGAATCTCTTCCGAAATTAAATTGCGAAAAAGTGATTAATTTTCGTCAATTTTAAGGCCTGCTTCTTTTGCCATGTCGTCAAATCCCTTTTGAACGGCTTCATAGGTCTTTTGAGAAATGTCAGGGAGATTGCCGCCCCATTTCTTTTCAGCCATTTTAAAGCCCTTTTCAAATGCGGAACGCATTTTTTCAATCTGGCTGGGATCGCCGCCTGTCAGAGCTTTTGCAAAATCCAAAATACGCTGGGATGTCTGTGATACGCCCCAATAGCCGTCCTCTGCGATGTCAGCCTGCGCCTGAAGCTTCGTAGCAGGATCTACGGTAAATTTGCCGCTGGCTAAAATGCTCCACATGTCGTTTGCTTTTCCGTAGCTCTCTCCCTGCTTGGTAAGCATCTTCTCCACAAGGCTCTGAAGCTGGGAAGTCCGGGCGTCCGCATCTGCTTTCATTTTTGCAATCAAGTTCGTGTCAGGTTTATACTTCTTAGTGACAGCCCTGGTGGTCTCTTTAGAAGGCTCGTACACTGCGCCGGCAGATGTATTTCCGGTTCCTTTGGAAGTGTCTGTTTTGGATTCTGATTTGGTTTCAGCGCTCTTAGCCTGGGCAGAATATGTTGTGCCGTAAACATCAGAAGCGCCTGTAACTCCATTTACGCTCATAGTATCACCCTCCTTGGTTATTTTATCAATTTTATTATCGGCATATCCTCTGTAAAAATCAAGAGGATTTGGAAATTTCATTCAAAAATGTCATGAAATACATTTAAAATGTAATTTGGCCGTATTCGGTAACAGTGAAGCCGAAGGCTGAACTGTTACCAATTTTCAAACACGCTCCGGGGTAGATACTTGACAAGACAGGGGTTATTGTATAAAATTAGATACAATTCATGTATTATGTATACAAAAAAATATTGCAATATAAAATAACAGATGTAATTATGGGGAGCCGGAGCCGTGAGCCGCATGTGTGACAGGGCAGCGCCGTGGGCTGCAGGTACTCTTCAGGAAAGAAGCGGGATAATGGATCAGGTTACAAGAAAAGCATATGCGAAAATAAATTTAGGATTGGACGTGCTCAGAAGGCGTCCCGACGGCTATCATGAGGTAAAGATGGTGATGCAGACGGTGGGGATTTTTGACACCCTGACTTTCCGGAAAAAGGGAGAGGAGGAATCGCCCGGCATTTCCCTTTCCGTGGATCATGAGGAGTTTTCCTGCGATAAGGATAATTTGATTTACAGGGCGGCTGAGCTGATTAGGGAAACTTACGGCGTAAAAGAGGGAGTCCGCATCACTTTAAATAAGAAGATTCCCATAGCGGCCGGCATGGCGGGAGGGAGCAGCGATGCGGCGGCGGTATTTCACGGACTCAATGAGCTTTTTGGTCTTTCCATGAGCCTTGAGGATATGCAGAGGCTGGGGGTAAAGATTGGGGCGGATGTGCCCTATTGTATCATGGGAGGCACGGCTCTCTCGGAAGGGATTGGAGAAATCCTTACTCCCATCCCGGCGCCCCCTGAGGCTTACTTACTGATAGCCAAACCGGATATCAATGTGTCCACTAAATTTGTATATGAAAACCTTCATGCGGATACGCTGAAAGAACATCCTGACATTGACGGAATGGTAAAGGCGCTGAAAGAGGGAAGTCTTGAAGGGATTACGGGGCGTATGGGGAATGTGCTGGAGACGGTGACCATAAAAAAATATCCGGTGATCCGTCAGATAAAGGACGCTATGATAGAAAACGGCGCGGAAAATGCCCTTATGAGCGGAAGCGGCCCCACCGTTTTTGGAATTTATCAGGAAAAGGAAAGGGCCAAGGCGGCATATAAGGCAATGGAAAAGCTGGGGCTTGCGAAGCAGTTATTTGTGACAGAATTTATTACAGCGTAAAACGCTTTGGGATGGAGGAAAGTTTGGAAGTAAACTTCCAAACTCTTTATCGGTGGCAGTACCGCAAGCACGGCTTGCGGTATGCGGGGGAATAAAAATGGAAGAATTTCAAATTGATATGAACGAATTTTTACCTCTCAGGGATGTGGTATTTAATACTTTAAGGAGAGCCATTCTCACGGGGAAATTAAAGCCCGGGGAAAGGCTGATGGAAGTGCACCTTGCAAACCGGCTGGGGGTCAGCCGTACGCCCATCAGGGAAGCCATCAGGAAGCTTGAGCTTGAAGGGCTTGTGATTATGATTCCAAGGCGCGGCGCGGAGGTGGCGCGGATTACGGAGAAAAGCTTAAAGGACGTTTTAGAGGTCAGACGCACCTTGGACGCACTGAGCGTTGAGCTTGCCTGCGAGCGAATCAGCGGGGAGGAGTTGGAGCGTCTGCGCGCGGCCTGCGAAGAATTTGAGCAGGCGGCTAAGGGAAAGGATGCCTCGGTGATTGCAAAAGCGGATGTGGCGCTGCACGATATCATTGTGGCGGCCACGGGCAACGAACGCCTTGTGCAGCTGGTAAACAATCTGTCCGAACAGATGTATCGTTACCGTTTTGTATATATTATGGAAGAAAGTCAGCACGATATGCTGGTGGCTGAGCACAGAGAAATCTATGAGAGCATTCTTTGCAGAGACAAAGAAAGGGCTTCAAGGGCGGCAAAGCTCCACATAGATAATCAGGAAAAATCCATTATGAGGCAGATTAAAATGGAAAACCAAAGAGACTGAATAGAGAAATCAAATGAGGGGAACACTCTTATCAAACAGGAAAGATGAGAGTGATTTCATGAAAAGAGTATGTGAAGCCGTTGTGCTTTTGATAGGAACCCTGGGCTGGTGGGGATTTGTATATCCGGATTTGTGTCTAACGGAAGAAACCTATGAGCGCTTTGAACAGGAATATGAAGAAAATGAGAAGTGCGAAAAGTGGGAGGAGGAAATATCGGGAACAATCCGTATAAAAAGCCGCCTCGTGGAATATGTATATCAAAGCGGACAAAGCAAAGCCACAAACCGGTAATTTGCAGGCTGGGAAGGGAGCAGTTGTTAATATGATAAACAGGAACGCACCCGTAGGCGTCTTTGACTCCGGCGTCGGAGGGCTTACGGTGGTAAGGGAGATAATGCGGCAGATCCCCAACGAAAAAATTGTTTATTTTGGGGATACGGCAAGGGTTCCCTATGGCAGTAAATCAAAGGAAACCGTCACCAGGTATACAAGACAGATTATCCGTTTTTTACAGACACAGGATGTAAAAGCGATTGTAGCCGCCTGTAATACGGCAAGCGCCTATGCGCTTGACGAGGTGGAAGGAGAGACGGATATCCCCATAATCGGCGTGGTGAAGCCGGGGGCAAAGACGGCGGCGGAGGCTACCTCAAACGGAAAGATAGGCGTGATTGGCACGGAAGGCACCATTGGAAGCAGAATTTATTCCAGATACATAAAAAAAATTAAACCGGAAGCTGATGTGATAGGAAAAGCCTGCCCTTTGTTTGTTCCTCTTGTGGAGGAAGGACTTTTGCAGGACCCGGTCACGGACGAAATTGCAAAAAGATATTTGACGGAGCTTATCGATATCGGCATCGATACCCTGATATTGGGCTGCACCCATTATCCCCTGATCCGATCCACCATCGGGCGCGTGATGGGGGAGAAGGTTACCCTGGTAAATCCTGCCTACGAGACGGCAAGAGAGTTAAAAGAGCTGCTTGGGGCGGAGAATATGTTAAATGATGAGGAAATTAAGCTGGGGGATAACCGGTATCGCTTTTATGTCAGCGACGGTACGGAAAAATTTACCCATTTTGCAAATTCTATAATAAAGTATGGTATATTATCTGCTAAAATTATTCCTATAGAAGATTATTAGTTACAAGGAGTATTTTATGATACGGAAAGTTACTTTGGATAATGCGCAAATAAAGCAAAGGTGAACTTCGTTCACCTCGCAGAAATGAGGTAAAATATGACAAAAGAGGTATTTTTATCTCTCAAAGGTCTGCAGATGGAAATCGGCGAGGACGTACAGTCTCTGGAAACCATAACGCCGGCGGATTATTATGAGAGAAACGGAAATCATTATGTAATTTATGAAGAAATGATAGAAGGATTTACCGATATCACGAAAAACAAAATAAAATTTAACGACTCTATTTTGGAGGTTTCTAAAAAAGGGCTGATAAACGTACATATGGTCTTTGAAGAAAATAAGAAAAATATGACAAGCTATATGACGCCCTACGGAAATATTCTGATTGGAATCGACACGGAATCCGTTTTTGTGGAGGAGAAGGAAAATCAAATCCGGGTGGAGGTGGATTACGCCCTGGAAGCCAATTACCAGCATTTGGCAGACTGCCGGATAGAGATGGAATTAAGGCCCAGGGAAGAAGGCATTAGTCTTGGATAGTGGTTTGCATAAAAACAGCCTGCTTATAAAGCAGGCTATTTTACTGGCTTTGCACCGGCCTTTTCCTGGGCCTTTTCCAAGGTGCGCCTAAAAAAGTTTTTCTTTTTGGCGGGAGCCACCACAGGTTTGCCGTGGAGTCCTTTTACGTCCGTGATGTAAATACCGCTTACTACGGCCTTAACTTCTTTTTTAACAGGAACCGAATCAAATATTTTCTCTTCACAGATTAAGGTCATTATCTGGGGGCCTACCTTAGCCTTAACCACAGGGAGTTTGCTTCCCCGAAGCAACTTTGGGGTCTGATCAATGACCATCTGCGGGAGCCCGGACTCTTTTATCTTCATTCGCTTCTTATCTATGATCAGCATGGACACGGTCTGCTTCATAGCGTTAATCTGCTCCTGCTGTGCTTCCTGACGCTTTTGAGCCTTTCTCCCAAGAAAATATAATACTACAAGTGCAACGATCAATACTACCAGAATTACCAATAAAATGATACCTATTTTGCTCACAATAAACCTCCTTGCCGCTTTAGAGCATGAAAAATACCTAAGTAGCACTCCCGCGCATTTGCAGCGCCGGATGTGCACGCGCTATGCAGTACGAATTTTATTTTAGCATTTTCAGGGAAAATAGGCAAGCAATTTCATAGAAACCGGGTAAAGGATATGGAAAGAATAATTTTGATTGCTATTTATCAATTTTCCTATTGCTTTTTTGAACAATTTCAGGTAAACTGTATTCATGCTCATATAGTAAAAATGTACAGTAAATGATAATTACATACTATTTATTCACCGCGAATAAGATATATAAACCGTTCAATTTGTATATATTTTCATCCCAAAACAATAGGAATAGAAGGTATTTTACAAAAAAACAAACAAATGTTTTGGTTAATTTTAAAATACACCATTCAGAAAGTCCTTAAAGGGGATTTTCTTGATTTAGTGTATATAAAATTTCTTTTTCGTTTATAATGGGAGGTAGCAGAGATGTTCTGTTTTAATAAACGAAAAGAAAATTTATATAAATAAGGCAGCAGGGCTCGTTAAAAATAGCATGCGTTTGACACGTTGACAGCTGCCTATACTTATTTTAAAAGGAGGAAGAAAATGCGTAGAAAAGTTATTGCAATGCTGATGGCAGCGACAGTTGTTGCTGTTACGCTCGTTGGCTGCGGTGGCGGTTCGGGTTCAGGCTCTTCGGGTGATTCAGGTAGTTCATCCGGAACAGAATCTTCCGATTCCGGCGCTTCAGGCGACACAGGAAGTTCGGAAAGCTCAGGCGGCGGTACGGCAGCTGCTGAGGGTATTACCACCGAAGTTGGCACTCCCCGTGCCGAGACATTGATCGTTGAGTGCCAGAACTCAACGGATACACCCGGTCAGTTTAACTCTTACATGCAGGGTACTGCAATGGGATTTGGTATTCATCAGATGATGAGCGCTCATCTGTGGGAAATGAGCACCGCGAAAGGTGAGCAGTATGGTGAGATAGCCGATGGTCTGCCCACTTCAAATGATGATTTCACAGAGTGGACCGTAAAGATTCGCCAGGGCATTAAGTGGTCTGACGGAGAAGATGTAACCGCTGATGATGTTGCTTTCACATTCAACATGATCAAGGATAACAGTGCAATCAATGCCAGCGCGGCAACAAATTTATACATTGATACCGTTGAGAAGGTTGACGATTATACTGTTAAGTTTACCATGAAGGAGCCGTTCCCTCGTTTCGTACAGCGTTACGGCATCACCGTATGGGGAACTGATTACCGTATCGTTCCTGAACATATTTATTCACAGCAGGCAGACGTTACCACATTCAAGGATGAAGCTCCTGTTGTTGCAGGCCCTTACACAGTTAAAGATTATGACAGTCTTGGTATGTGGGTTCTTTATGAACTCCGTGAGGACTGGCAGGACAGTACACTTGGCGTAGTAGGCGCTGCTGAATTTGGTTATACCGCTGATCAGACTCCTCCTAAGTATGTATGGTTCCGTACCTTCTCGGATTCCACAACAAAACAGATGGCAATGATCAACAATGAAATCGACCTGCTTTGCGAGGTTACTTTGGAAGAGTTCCAGACCATGAACGCTTCTAACCCTAACATTAAGTGCTGGTACGATGAATTCCCGTATGCGAACCCTGATGATCCGGGCGCAAAGGGTATCGTATTCTCTCATGGCAAGGGCGCACCTTATGACAATGCTGATTTCCGTTGGGGTATCTGTCTTGCATTAGATATCGACCAGATTTCCATGAATACGTTCTCAGGAGCAGGACGTGCGGCACCAATCCCGCTTCTTAACAACACCCAGTTCCTGCAGGAGACCTATACAATTCCTATGCAGGAGTGGCTTGAGAACTTCGAACTTGACCTTGGCGACGGCACAACCTTTAAGCCTTACGATACAGGCTATGCAAAACGTATGGCTGATTCCTTAGGCATCCAGGGCACAGACGAAGAACTGATTACCATGTTCGGCGCAGGCTGGTGGAAACATGACGAAGAAGCTGCTACAAAGATGCTTGAGAAGGCTGGCTTTGAGAAGGTTGACGGCGTTTGGAATTACAATGGCGCTCCTTTCACCTTTGAGCTGAGCTACTTGGCTGACGCTGAGTTCCAGGAGTCCCGTGCGGTGCAGGCTGTTTACAATCAGCTTTCAGCGTTTGGATTCCAGTGTACAATCGCTTCCAAATCCTCCGCAACATGGGATGTAGACGGCGGACAGGGTAACTTTGAAATTGCCGGTTACTGGCCTTCAGGCGGTATCCTGAAAGATTTCTATTCTGCAATCAGCGGCTTTGATGCTGACCTGATTAAGCCTCTTGGCGAAACCGGTTCAGGCCAGGGTATGCGTTGGAACAATGCGCGTGTTACAGAGATCCTTCATGAGTTAGCAAACCTGAATCCTGAAGATCCGAAATCTTATGAACTGCATACCGAATTCCTTCAGGAATGCGTAAAGGATATGTGCGAAATCAACTTCCTTTCCGGTACAAAGTTCGTTCCTTCCAACTGTACTTATTGGGAAGGCTATCCGGATGCGAACAATCCATATGATGGTCCTTGGTGGTGGTGGAGCTGCTTCAAGTATATGCTTCCGAACATTCATCCGACACAGGGTTAATCAGCAGCAGGATGCTTAGAACGTTAGTAATATGATTCGTGCTGACATAAAATTTATAAAGTGTTTTTTCTGTTGAATAGTTTAAAGGACAGGGCCGTAAGTTGATGGCTTACGGCTCGTCCCTTGCTTAATAGTAAAGGAGTGCTGTGTATGAAATTTAAAACATTCTTTCTGCAGCGTGTACTCGCCTGGGCACTTACAATCTGGATTGGCGTTACTTTCATCTTTTTTATTCCACGTATGTTCCCATCAGATCCTGTTGAGAACATGATAGCGCAGATGCAGTCACGTTCAGGTAATATGGACCCGGCCGAAATGGACGCACTCAGACAACAGCTCCGCATTCAGTTTGGTCTTGAGGGTTCAATGCTGCAACAATATGGTTCCTTCCTTTGGAAAGGACTGCTTCATTTTGATTTTGGCCCGTCTTTGATGAGTTATCCGGAACCGGTAGGCGACATCATCGGGCGGTATCTTCCATATACGTTAATTTTATCATTGACATCAACTTTTCTTGCGTGGATAATCGGTAACTTTATCGGTTTGCTTGCCGGTTTCCGTAAGAATAAGAAATCTTCACAGATATTAGAGGGTATAGCAATCTGTATCTACCCTATTCCTTATTTCCTAGTAGCATTGGTATTGCAGATTATCTTTGCCTTCGTATTAAAATGGTTCCCGCTGCAGGCAGTTATTAAGACAGGTATGGGATTTGGCCCATGGTTTGGATCCCTCATGAAAGCGTCCGTACTTCCGGCAATTTCACTTTTATTACTTGGAACCGGATGGTGGATTATTTCCATGAAATCCCTTGCAAGTACCACTGCGGAAGAAGATTATGTACGTTATGCACGTTTCCGCGGCCTGTCTGAGGCGACAATTGGTAAGAGCTATGTGCTTCGTAACTCCATTTTGACGCAGATTACCGCTCTTGCAATGAGTCTTGGCGGCGTGTTCGGCGGCTCCATCATGACTGAGATTATTTTTGGGTATCCTGGTGTTGGTTCTTTAATCCAGAGTGCTATTTTGCAGTCGGATTACAACATGATCCTGGGCTGTATTACAATTTCTATTGTGGCAATTTCTACTGCAACGCTGATCGTTGACCTGATCTACCCGTTCATTGATCCGCGAATCAGGTACGGCTGATAGAAGGGGGGATAAACATGAAGAAATTTTGGAAAACAGCTAACTTCCGTCTGAAAGCAGGACTGATTGTTACTTGCTTTTTTATGATTATTGGATTTGTTGTATATTTTATTCCGCATACGGACCCATTTACCTTTAATACATACCCGAATAACTTAGGTTCATCGGGCGAGCACTGGTTAGGTACCACCAGTATGGGGCAGGATGTTGTGTGGCTCCTTATTGAAGCAATCCACAACTCATTGCTGATTGGTCTTATTGTTGCTACTATTGGTACGGTTGCCGGTGTTTTGGTTGGTCTGCTTGCCGGTTTTGCAGGCGGTACACTTGACAGAGTGCTTATGATTATCACAGATACATTCGTGGTAATTCCGTCCCTGCCGATCCTGATTATGATGACATCCCTGATGAAGGGCGGCGCTACGGTAATTGTCATGGCTTTGGTGCTTGCTATGTTTGCATGGGCATGGCCCAGCCGTCAGATTCGTTCTATGGCGCTTACAATTAAGGAACGTGATTTCATTCATACGGCCCGTTTCTCAGGGGAGAGCACCATGCAGATCGTTGTAACGGAAATTCTGCCTTTTGCTCTTTCATGGTCACTTTCCAACTTTATGAATGCTACGCTTTCCGCGATTGGTTCGGAGTCCAGTTTGGCAGTGCTTGGTTTGTCGCCAGGTAACCTGGTATCCCTGGGTAATATGATTCAGTGGGCCAGAAACTACAATGCCGTTCTTGCAGGACGCTGGTTATGGATTGGCGCACCGATCGTTGCAACTGTAATCTTATTCATTGGCCTGTTCTTGCTCATTACAGGTTACAATGATTATCAAGCTATGAAGAGAGGCAGGTGATAGAATATGCTGAAAGTCGAAAACTTATCGACTTCTTATAAGACCATTGATGGCGATGTTCATGTGCTCAATGATATTAATTTTGAGATTCATGACAATGAGATATTCGGCATAGCAGGAGAATCCGGTTGTGGTAAAACAACCCTGCTGAACACTCTTTATGATATTGTAGAGTTCCCACTTGTTATTGACAAAGGCCGCGTTGTCCTGGAAGGTGAAAAGAATGGACAGAAGTATTCTTTTGAATCCGGCCAGATTCGCAAGACATGGTGGAATAATATTTCCTATGTGCCACAGGCGGCACAGAGCGTTTTGAATCCTATCGTTCGTCTGAAGACACAGTTTCTTGATTCGATTCCGAAAGAAGACAGGAAAAATGAGACACCTGAGCAGACCTTAGCAAGGGTTGCCGATTATTTAAAGGAATTAAATCTTTCTCCTGACGTGCTGGAATCTTATCCGTTCCAGTTATCAGGTGGTATGCGCCAGCGTGCAATTATCGCGCTTGCAACATTTATGGCTCCCGGCCTTGTGCTTGCGGATGAGCCCACCACAGCTCTTGACGTTGTGGTTCAAAAAGGTATTTTGATGATGCTGATGCGTCTGCAGCAGCAGCTTAAAAACTCACTGGTTATCGTCAGCCATGATATGGGTGTGCACTATCAGATTACGGACCGTATGGCGATTATGTATTCCGGTAGTATTGCAGAGCTTGGAAAGACAGAGGATATTTTTAACAATCCAATTCATCCTTATACAAAGATGCTCGTAGATGCGCTGCCTCGTGTAGGCGAGGATATTCAAAGAGTAGGTATTGCAGGACGTCCTCCCGCACTGAAGAATCCGCCTCCAGGCTGTCGTTTTGCACCCCGCTGTCCTCATGCAACAGACCGCTGCCGCAGTGAAGTGCCGAAATTCCGTGAAATCACTTCCGGCCGGTTCGCTGCCTGCCACTTATTAAAAGAGGAGGTGAAGAAGAATGGCTGAGAAATTATTGGAAATAAAAGGCGTCAGTAAGATTTTCCGAGTAGGCGGTATGATACGTGGTAAGAAGCTGGTAGCCGTGGATAACGTTTCTCTATCCATTGACAATGATAAGCCCGTCATTCTGTCTATCGTTGGGGAGTCCGGATGTGGGAAATCCACGCTGTGTAAGATGGTTCTTCGTCTGCACAATCCTGATATGGGTGAGATTGTTCTGGATGGAAAATCCTTTGCTGACAAGAAAAGCTATGATCCACAGCAGTTTAAGCTTGATGTACAGCCCATTTTCCAGAATCCGTACGAATCCTTTTCCTCAAGGAAAACAGTAGATACTTACTTATATAATACGGCGCTTCGTCTTGGCATTGCAAAGAACAGAAGCGAAGCAGATAAGGTGGTTGACGAAGTATTAAAGAGCGTTGGTATGTCGCTGCAGGTTGTAAAGGGCAAATATCCCACGCAGTTCTCCGGCGGCGAGCTGCAGAGAGTTTCCATTGCCCGCGCGCTGATTACTCGTCCGAAACTGATCATTGCCGACGAGCCGGTTGCGGCTATTGACGCTTCCATGAAGATGAATATTGTCAACCTCTTCAAGGAACTGCGCGATAAATACAAAATTTCATTTATCTATATTACACATGACCTTTCAACGGCATATTATGTGTCAGATTATATTGCAACTCTCTACCGCGGCTGCCTGATTGAATACGGGCCTGCAAAAGAGATTATGGATAATCCGGCTCATCCATATACGGATCTTCTTATGAATTCCGTACCTCGTGTGGGTGATAAATGGAAAGATGCAACGGCAATGCCTGATATGGAAGGCAAAGAGTACGCAATTCAATATTGTAAGTTTGCTCCGCGCTGCCCGTATGCTACAGACAAATGCAGGCAGGAACGCCCTGAACCTACCCAGATGGGGAAAGAACGTATGGTACTTTGCTACCATCCTCTTACGGAAAAAAAGGCATAGAGGCTTAAGTTGTAAACGATATGTTATATTATGGGACTCTCGGTTTGCCAGGAGTCCCATAAAATTACAAAATTTTTATGGAAAATAGTGCCACCGTGGGAGGTTGGCGGAAATGGGGGATTATTATATATGGAAAAAGCATGGTGGAAAGAGGCCGTGGTATACCAAATATATCCGCGCAGTTTTATGGATAGCAACGGGGATGGCATTGGAGATTTAAACGGTATTACATCACGTCTGGATTATTTAAAGGAACTGGGGATCGATGTAATCTGGCTTTCTCCCGTCTATCAGTCGCCCAATGATGATAATGGCTACGACATCAGCGATTATCAGGCGATCATGGAAGAATTTGGAACTATGGAAGATTTCGATAAGATGATAGAGGGGATTCATGCCCGCGGTATGCGTCTCGTGATGGATTTGGTGGTGAATCATACTTCTGACGAGCATGCATGGTTTTTAGAGAGTCGCAAGAGCAAGGATAATCCTTACCGTGACTATTATATCTGGCGGGAAGGAAAGGACGGACAGGCGCCTAACAATTGGGGCAGTTATTTCTCCGGATCCGCATGGCAGCATGACGACGCTACGGATATGTATTATCTGCATTTATTCTCAAAGAAACAGCCGGATTTGAACTGGGAAAATCCTAAGGTGAGAGAAGAAGTCTTTTCTATGATGAACTGGTGGTGCGCTGAGAAAGGCATTGACGGCTTCCGGATGGATGTCATCAATCTTATTTCTAAGCAGCCGGGCCTGCCGGATGGGCCGAAAACGCCCAAAGAGCTTTACGGGTATGCCAATTGTGCGAACGGCCCACGCATCCACGAATTTTTAAAGGAAATGAATCAGAAGGTACTTTCAAAGTATGAGCTGATTACGGTTGGCGAGACGCCGGGCGTTACGGTTGAAGAAGCAAAACGGTATGCCGGTTTTCATGAAAATGAATTAAATATGGTTTTCCAGTTTGAGCATGTGGGCCTTGACGGGGGAGAATACGGTAAGTGGACAGATAATAGAGTTCCCCTGACAGAGTTCAAAAAGGTAATGAGCAAATGGCAGACGGAGCTTGACGGCCAGGCATGGAACAGCCTGTATTTGGGAAACCATGATCAGCCTCGTTCTATTTCCCGTTTTGGCGACGATTCGCCGGAATACAGAGAGGTTTGCGCAAAGATGTTAGCTACCTGCCTGCATATGATGCAGGGAACCCCTTACGTATATCAGGGAGAAGAATTTGGCATGACCAATATGCCTTTTGCAGATATCTCGGAGGTAAAGGATATTGAAAGCATTAACGCTTATCATGAGATGTCCGAGGCAGGACTGATATCCAAAGAGGATATGCTTCGATTTATCCGCCTGAAAGGCCGTGACAACGCCCGCACGCCCATGCAGTGGGACGACAGCGAGAACGCAGGCTTTACCACAGGAAATCCGTGGATTGTGGTTAACCCGAACTATAAGACGATTAATGCAAAGGCGGCGTTAGCAGATAAAAATTCCATTTTCTATTATTACCAAAAGCTGATTGCGTTAAGAAAAGAGGAGCCGCTCATTGTCTACGGTCATTATGCTCTGTTAGAGCCGGAAAATGAATCACTTTATGTCTATACCCGTTCTCTGGATGAGCAGAAGCTGTTGGTAATCTGCAATTTTACAAAAGATGCGGTAGAATATCAGGTTCCGGATGAGTTTGCCGGCGCACAGACTTTGATTGGCAATTACGATCGGGATAAGGCAGATGGAACAATTGAGCTTAAGCCCTATGAAGCGCTTGTATTAAAAAAATAAGTAAAACGTGAGGGGAGTCTGCATGAAAATTGCAGAATGAATATAAAGACAGGTTGAAAGTCAGCCAGGCGATTTTCAGCCTGTCATGTAATAAATAAAATGAATGAATCCGGCTCTTGACCAAAATCAGACTTTTGACAGCCGGATTGGGCGACTGTGAGGCCGAAGGTCGAATAGTTACCTGGTTGTTGAAAACATGGAGGTTAGTTTATGAAGGAATATTTAAAAATGAAAAACAGCCCTGTGGCTTGTACGGAAAATGTTATTCAGGGCGATTGCTATCGTATTACGGTACTGACTTCTCATCTGCTGCGTCTGGAATACAATGCGGAGGGCGTTTTTAATGATGCTGCTACTCAGATGGTTTTAAATCGTGATTTCCCGAAGGTGTCCTATCAGATTAAGGAGACGGAGGAAGAACTGCAGTTAATAACGGAGCACATACAGCTGAACTATGACAAAAAGGAATTTACCAGCCATGGTCTTTCCTGCAAATGCCTTGGAATGAAGAACGCTTATTTTTCCAAAACCTGGCATTTTGGGGAAGTTGATGAGCCGGGCGGATTTATGGGAAATCTTGGAGGAACGGCCCGCACGCTGGATATGGTAAACGGAGCCTGCAAGTTAGAAGACGGCATTATGTCCAGAAGCGGATATGCAGTGATTGATGATTCCACTTCGCTGCTGCTTACAAAAGACGGTTTTGTAGAGCCCAGGAAGAAGGGCGCTAAGGATATATACTTCTTTGGCTATGGCCATGATTATCTGGATGCGCTGAAAGATTTTTATTATCTGTGTGGAAAGACTCCCATGCTGCCCAGATTTGCTCTCGGTAACTGGTGGAGCCGTTACTATCAATACACGGAAGACTCTTATATGGAGCTCATGGATCGGTTTGATAAGGAAAATATTCCTTTCAGCGTGGCAGTTATTGATATGGACTGGCATGTGGTGGAGATTGATCCGAAATACGGCAGCGGCTGGACAGGCTATACCTGGAATAAAGACTTTTTCCCGGATCCGAAGCGCTTTTTACAAAAGCTTCATGACCGCGGCATGAAAACAACGTTAAACGTTCATCCGGCTGACGGTATCCGCGCTTACGAGGATTGCTATCCCAGGGTAGCGGAGGCTATGGGCGTAGATACTTCCAAGGAAGAACCCGTGAACTTTGATATTGCGGATCAGAAATTCCTTTCCGTTTATTTTGATGATGTGCATCATCCCATGGAAGATGAAGGGGTAGATTTTTGGTGGTTAGACTGGCAGCAGGGAACAAACACTAAGATAGAAGGGCTTGATCCTCTGTGGATGTTAAATCATTACCATTATCTGGACAGCGGCAGAGACGGAAAAAGGCCAATGACGTTCTCACGTTACGCAGGGCCCGGCTCGCACCGTTATCCTATCGGATTTTCCGGCGATACGCATATTACATGGGATTCCCTTGATTTCCAGCCTTATTTTACCAATACGGCTTCGAACATTGGCTATGGATGGTGGAGCCATGATATTGGCGGCCACATGATGGGATACAGGGACGAAGAGCTTGAGGTCCGCTGGTATCAGTATGGCGTATTTTCTCCGATTAACCGTCTTCACAGCAGCAACAGCAGGTTCAGCGGCAAGGAGCCCTGGAAGTTCAGTATGGAAGCGGCACATGTGATGGGTGAATTTTTACGCCTGCGTCACAGTATGGTTCCGTATCTGTATACAATGAATTACCGTGCCTGGAAGGAGGATAAGCCCCTCTGTGAGCCGATGTATTACATTGCGCCTGAGGAGTTTGCAGCTTACAAGGTTCCCAATGAATATCTTTTCGGCACGGAAATGATAGTGGCGCCTGTGACCACAAAGCGGATTCCAAGCGTGCGTCTGGCTAAGGTGGATGTATGGCTGCCTGAAGGACTGTGGTTTGATATCTTTACCGGAACTGTTTATGAGGGAGGCCGTACCATGGAGCTTTACCGTCCGCTTTCCCGGATACCGGTTCTGGCTCGTGCAGGCGCAATTGTGCCTATGACGGATCAGATTAGCGCTAAGGAATTGGAGCAGAATCCGGAACGCCTGGATGTAAGAGTATATGCAGGCGCTGACGGCGCTTTCACCCTTTATGAGGACGATAATGTTTCCTGTGGCTATGAGCAGGGAGACTGTGCAAAGACGCCTATGGAATTAAGCTGGTCGGATAAAAAAGTATTTACCTTGCATCCGGTTTTGGGAAATGCAAAATTGATTCCTGAAAAACGTACTTACAGCATCTGCGTGATTGGAAGCACAGCTACGGAAGCGGTTGTTTTGAAAAATGGCAGTGAAGTGGAAGCAAAGATTACCCACTGTGAAAAATGTCGCGAGCTTTACGTAGAGATTACGGATGTGACGGCAGAGGATACGGTTGAAATCCGTCTGCCTGAGGATGCGGATATAGCGGCTAACCCGATTATAGATATGGTAGATGAGCTGCTTAATATGGCTGAAATTTTTTTTATGCAGAAAGAAACTCTTTTTGCTCTTATGAATAGATGTCAGGGTCAGCTGAACATTTTGACAGGCGAACTGCAGGCTATGGATTTGGATGATGGGCTGCGCGGCGCATTGCTTGAAATCGTGACCGCTTATTAAATGTAATAAGGATTTAAAAATATAGGACGATTGTGACGGAGTAATTTAAGTTACAATATAAAAAGAACGATTGTGACAGTAAGTTAGGTTACAGTATAGAATGAAAGTTCTTAAAAGTTGGCGGGGGTTACCGGAATGGCTGGTGAACCCCGCCTTTTATATATAGGCCCATGCAGAGGATATATGCCGGCAAGCTGACGGACGCTCGGCACGCAAAAGATAACAAATATTTTTCATAAGGAGGTCAATAATGACTTAAAACAAGTCAAAAAACTATCTGGTTCTTACCCGGATAATAAGGTATGCTTCGTATTGTAAACGGAACGGAGATAAAAAATATTTCCGAGACAAAATCAAATTTAATAGAAAGGTGTGACAAATTATGAAGAATTATATGAGAACAGTAGCAGAAAGCTATTTTATGAACAATCTGGTTGCTTTATTGCGTGTAGGAAATGAGCGTGAAGCTGCGGAAGTGCTGAAAAGAAATTCTTACGCATTACTAAACGTATCTCCCAGGGCTTTCTAAGCTAAGGCTTATTGAAAACACAAGAAAATAAAAACGAAAAGAGAAGAAAAAATGCATATTGGATATCAATAAAAGCCGGTGCTTTCCTAAAAAGAAGACACCGGATTTTTTCGTATTTAAATTGTCTTTCAGTTTTTGCGGCTTGCCTCCTGCCGGCGTATCTCGGACGGAGTGCATCCGTATAATTTCTTAAAGCTTGCATTAAAGCGTTTCTGGTTGGTAAAGCCGTTGTCTTCCATGACCTCTGAAATGGGGGTGGTCGTATATAACAAATCCTGATAAGCATGATTTAGTCTGAGGCCGGTGAGATATTCCTGGAAAGTGATGCCCATGCTTTGGCGGAACAGACGGCAGAAATACTCCCGGCTGATGGAGAGCTGGTCCGCCACATCAGAGAGGGAAACAGGCTCGCTGTAATGTTCTTCCGCCCAGGAAAGAATCTGGTGGATACGCTCGGTCAATGACTGATTTGAATCGGGAGCCTGGCCCTTGCTGCGAACCCCGAAATGGCGGAGAAGATGCGCAAGCACCTGCAGAATGATTCCTTCCGATTCCAGAGAGACCTCAGGGGTTTCCAATAAGTACAGCTTTGTAAGCTGGGTCATCATCTGGCATATTTCCAGATATTCGGGGAACTGTTCGTCACGGATTTTGTCAGGCATACATGCAATCTGATAAAGCTCAATATCCGGCAGATAGCTTTTCAGGTTTTCTTTGGAAACATGGACGCAGATATTCATGGCTCTTTCACCGGAAACCAACATACTGTGAGCCTTCCGGGACTCAATTACCGTGAGGTTCTTTTTAGGGAGATGGAACTGCTCTCCATCTAATAAAAGTTCGACATCCCCGTTAAGGGGATATAAAAATTCCAGTGTCTCATGCCAGTGCAGCGGGTTAAATCCTCCGGGAAGGGTCTGGTAAAGAATGCGGATTCCCAAGGGGCTGCTTTTTTGAGGCTGTTCGTAATAGCTGTGATTCATAAATATCCTCCATAAAAAATTGCAAAAATCTATTTTTGTTTCCACAATGATCCTTTGTACTTCCCCAAATAGAAAATTTCCATACTGTCAGTATACCATATGTTGGAGGATTAGCACAAATTTGTCTGTATAGTATTGCTTTTATTAGGAGCGAAAGGTTACTATTCATGACCCAGGAATGCGCACTTGTTGCGCATTCCGTGAGAAAACAACGGCCGGCACGCTCCGCGAGCAATGAGCCAGGCGAATGTAGAGAGGGCTTTGACTTTTTCCGATCGGACGGTTGACCAACGTGTGAAAAATAATGGAAATGTAACTCTTGCATTATGTTCAAAATTGAACTATAATGATATTGTTCAGTTTTGAACATGCAATCTCCGGACAGTCAGGAGAATAAATTGAATCATTGGCTTTACGGTTGATTTTGACAGTATGCTTTACTTGCCTGTTTCCGGTATAGGCAAATGGGGTTATCTATCTTATTGATCACAAATATGCAGGATATCAATTATAAATGCACAGGATTGAGAAGGGAGTAGGTTTATCGATATGTTTCAAAGATTTTGGCAGGCCGTAAAGGAATTTGAAAGCGCATATGGCATCTGCAGGAAAGCCGTTATGACTCACTATGAGCTTTCCGCTATTGAAGTGGATGTCCTTCTTTTTTTGGCAAATAACAAGCAGTTTGATACGGCGTCCGATATATCCGCAATGAGAAAAATTCCAAAGTCACATGTTTCACTTGCGGTAAATCGTTTATTTATGAAAGGATATTTGAAAAAGAATCCGGATATATCAAACAAAAAGAAAGTCCATCTTACAATCACGGAGCGTGCGGCGGAAATTGTCCGCTATGGGATAGAACAGCAAAAGGAGTTTACAAATGTGCTTCTCAATGAATTTTCGGAAGACGAGTTAAGTACGCTGAGAACATATTTTAACAGAATGGAGAAAAATCTCTGTAACTATGAAAAAATAAAAATGGAGCAAAGATAAGGAGAATAACAGTTATGGAATTATTTGTAACGGTAATCGTGACATTTTTTGCGGGTATGGGGGCAGGTCTGGGCACGGGGGTTGCCGGAATGAGCGCCGCGGCGGTAATCAGCCCGATGCTGATTACTTTTTTAGGCATAGAACCGTTTATGGCTGTGGGTATTGCACTTTCTTCCGACGTATTGGCAAGCGCGGTCTCGGCGTATACGTATGGGAAAAATAAGAATCTGGATATCAAAAACGGCAGTATTATGATGGTTACCGTTCTCATTTTTACAATGGTTGGCAGTTATGTATCGAGCCTGGTTCCGTCTAATACCATGGGGGGATTTTCGGTTGTTATGACGTTTCTGCTGGGAATCAAGTTCATTGTGAAGCCGGTTATGACGACCAAAGAGTCAATGGGGAGCATTTCTGTGCGCAGAAGAGTCATTCAGTCAATTGCCTGCGGTATCATCATCGGATTTATCTGCGGTTTTGTAGGCGCCGGCGGCGGAATGATGATGCTTCTTATTTTAACATCGGTCCTTGGCTATGAATTGAAAACGGCGGTTGGCACCAGTGTGTTTATTATGACATTTACCGCATTTACAGGAGCGGTTTCCCACTTTGCCATCGGAGGAAAACCGGACTGGCTGATTATGGGGCTATGCATCGCCTTTACATTTATGTGGGCGCGTATTGCCGCGCTTTTTGCAAATAAGGCGCAGCCTAAGACGCTTAATCGGATTACAGGGCTTATCCTTGTTATTCTGGGCCTTGTCATCATGCTGTTTAATCTGATATAAAAATCATTGGATTGGAATGTCAATATTGACTTAAAACAAGTCAAAAAACTATCTGGTTCTCATCCTGATAATGGAGTATGCTTCGTATTGTAAACGGAACGGAGATAAAAAACATCTCCGGAACCAAAAAGCAAATCTGAAAGAAAGGTGTGACGAATCATGAAGAATTATATGAGAACAATGGTAGAAAGCTATTTTAAGAACAATCTGGTTGCTTTACTGCATGTAGGAAATGAAAATGCACCTGAAGAAGTGCTGAAAAGAAATTCCTATACACTGCTAAACGTATCCCCCAGATTCTTCTAAGATATGGCAGGGCGCATGAATAGCTGCCTATCAGTAACAGAAATTACAATTGAATTACGTATTGACTATAGAATCATTAAAAATCGTCGCTTTTAGGAGCGACGATTTTCTGCGTTTAAAAAGCTGTCTGCGAAGTGTGGCAGCGTTTGATAAGGATGGCTGACAAAGGCTGTAAAAAATGTGATAGAATTAAAAAGGCAGATTCTGTGGGCCAGTTGATAATTTGATAATTTTGCGGTATACTATACATGAAAGTAGCGACGAAATTGTTACAAGTACGAGGTAAGAATAGTGGTTAAAAGAGATTATTATTTAAATCGTATGATTCATAACATGTGGAACGGAGAGGTAAAGGTCATCACCGGTATTCGGCGCTGTGGGAAGTCGGTACTGCTGTTTGAGCTGTTTTATGAATATCTTCTTTCACAGGGGGTTCAGGAAGACCATATCATAAAAATCGAATTGGATCAGAGACGTTATTATAAATTCAGAAATCCCATAACACTTTGTGAATATATTGAGGCTCTTGTCGCAAAGCAGAAAGACGAGAAGTTTTATCTCTTCATCGACGAGGTCCAACTTACAACAAAGGTCATCGACAGGGAAAACGGCGGGATTGAAGTTTCCATCTATGATATGCTGAACGAACTCAAGGCATATAAAAATTTGGATGTATATGTGACAGGAAGCAACTCAAAGGGGCTGTCAAAAGATATCGCTACGGAATTCCGCGGCCGTGCCACTCAAATTCATGTATTCCCGCTGTCCTTTGAAGAGTTTTACTCCCACGAAGGCGGTGACGAGCGAAAAGCTCTGGATACTTATATGCTTTACGGAGGTATGCCGCGCCTGCTGGCCCTGAAAGATGAAAAGGACAAAAAAGATTATTTGATATCTCTGTACAGCGAATTGTATGTAAAGGATATCATAGAACGCAACGGTATAGAACGTGAAGATATTCTGAACGCTATTTTAGATTTCCTTGCTTCACAGATCAGTTCTCTGACCAATCCTGCCAATATTGCCAATGCGCTGACCAGTATGAAGAACGAAAAGGTCAATTCCACAATAGTTTCAAACTATGTACGGCACATTATCGATTCATTCCTTATTTCCATGGCGAAACGCTATGATGTAAAAGGAAAGACCTATTTTAAGTATCCTAACAAATACTACTACACGGATATTGGCCTTCGTAATGCAAGATTAAATTATCGCCAATACGATCCCGGACACATGATGGAAAATATTATCTATAACGAACTTCTGCGCCGGGGATATGCTGTTGACGTTGGCGTTGTAACCGACCGCACCGGCGGCGTCAATGTGCAAAAAGAAATTGACTTCGTCGTGAACGACGCAGATAAAAAAACTTATATTCAGTCAGCTTTTCGGATAGATACGGATAAAAAGGAATCCGCAGAATCCGCATCTTTGATATTGACGAAGGATTTTTTCAGAAAAATCATTGTCCGCATGGATATTCCTCATAATTTCTATGATGATAACGGAATTTTCCATTGCAGCCTGATAGATCTGCTGCTTGGCCGTGTAGAAGTATAAAATATCAATATTAACTTAAACAAAGTCAAAAAACTATCTGGTTCCCACCCTGATAATGAGGTATGCTTCGTATTGTAAACGGAACGGAGATAAAAAACTTCTCCGGGACATAAAGCAAATCTAAAAGAAAGGTGTGACGAATCATGAAGAATTATATGAGAACAATGGTTGAGAACTATTTTGTGAATAATCTGGTAGCTTTACTGCATGTAGGAAATGAAGATGCACCTGAAGAAGTGCTGAAAAGAAACTCCTATACACTGTTAAACGTATCCCCCAGATTTTTTTAAGAAATGTTGAAGCGCAGAGAAATAAATCAAAAAGAAAAAATGCATATCAGATACCAATAAAAGGCCGGTGCTTAATGAAAAGACACTGGCCTTTCTTATTACAATTGATTTAATATATCTGCATTGCATTGACTTTTTGAACAACGTTCAGTATAATTAATATTGAACATTGTTCAGGAGGCATATGGATATGGATAATAAAGAAACAATTATACGGACGACAATTGCACTCATCGAGGAAAAAGGCGAAGATTTAGATAGAATTACCGTCCGTGAAATATCTAAAAGGGCAGGCGTTGGATTAGGTCTTGTGAATTATCATTTTGGGAACAAAGATAAACTTATTGAACTGTGTGTTGAGCGTATCATAAACAGGATTGTTGAGCAATTTCAGAATATTCGAGAGAAAACAGAGGGCTTTACACCTTTTGAAAAATTAGAATATCTTGGCAACATGACTTTTGATTTTCTGTTCGAGCATTATGCAGTTTCCAGAATTTCAGTGCTTTCCGATATGAAAAATCCGAAGATAGACGACAACACTCACAGAACTTACGCCGCATATCTTCCTCTTGTCGCCGCCTGCCGTCCCGATTGGGATGAGCGCACTGTAAAAAGAAAGACTTTTTGCCTGATTTCGGCTATGCAGCAGGCTTTTCTCCGGTATGAAACGGCATCAATGATACTTGATGTGGATTTGAATCAAAAGGAAAACCGCAGGGCGTGGCATACGCAAATTTTGCATGACGTTTTGGAGGTATCATGATGAATATAACAGTTATAAATGGAACGGAAAAATACGGTGTAACTTATCGTCTGAAAGAAATGTTTTTAGCCGCTTTTAAGGATAATGCAAGCATTACGGAATATTATCTTCCAAAAGATTGCCCTAATTTCTGCAATGGCTGTGTAAGTTGTATGGCAAAGGGCGAAAACACCTGCAAAGACGCAGAATACATCGGAAAAATTGACAAATCGCTATTGGAAGCAGATTTAATTGTAATGACCTCTCCTGCATATGTGTTTCACGCCACGGGAGCGATGAAAGCGTTTCTCGACCATTTTGCCTACCGCTGGCTGCCGCATCGCCCCGCTTTCGAAATGTTTGGAAAACGGGCGGTAATTATTACCCAGTGCTTAGGCGCAGGAGCAAAGTCTGCGGCAAAGGATATCAGGCACAGCTTATCTTGGTGGGGAGTTTCCAAAATCGGAATTTTCACCGGTGCATTGATGAGCGATATTGTTTGGGAAAGACTTTCCGAAAAAAGGCGGGCAAAACTGACAGGGGAAGTGAAAAAGCTATCTCAGAAGTTCGCACAGATAGACTACACAAAACCCGCACACACAAATTTGATTACAAAACTTAAGTTTTCCGTCTGCCGCCTGATGCAGCGGACATTACATAAAAATGATCCGGAATATCTCGACGGGAAGTATTGGGCGGAGCAAGGCTGGCTTGGGAAAACCAGACCGTGGAAATAATAGGTGGTAAAAGTAATCCGAATGGATATACCCGAATGGATATATAAGATACAAATCAACCTTGCAACGGAGAGTTGCCTTTGTGAAAATGAGCGTTTCTTATAACGAATTGTTATAGGCATTATTATGAAATCAGCAGCAAAAAGTTGGCTTCGGAAAAGCGCAGGACTTACACTACACAAGAACAGTTGTCGGAAAATCTTTTAGTATCGCGGCCGGCAAAAAAGATATGATTGTAACAGAAAGCAATATATATTTTTAGTAGAAAAGTCAATATTGACTTAAATAAAGTCAAAAAACTATCTGGTTCTCACCCTGATAATGAGGTATGCTTCGTATTGTAAACGGAACGGAGATAAAAAACATCTTCGGAACCAAAAAGCAAATCTGAAAGAAAGGTGTGACGAATCATGAAGAATTATATGAGAACAATGGTAGAAAGCTATTTTAAGAACAATCTGGTTGCTTTACTGAATGTAGGAAATGAAGATGCACCTGAAGAAGTGCTGAAAAGAAATTCCTATACACTGTTAAATGTATCCCCCAGATTTTTCTAAAAGGGGCCCAAAAGGAAAAATAATTAAGTTAGTTAAAAACAAAATACATAAAGAACATAAATAGCATATAAAAATAATCAATAGATTAAATGAAGAAAGAGGTTGTGGATTATGAAAAATTATATGAGAACAATGGTAGAAAAATATTTTGCAAATAATAAAGTCGTATCAGGTTATGTGGGAAATGAAAGTGAACCTGTGGAAATGATGAAAAGGAACTCCTACGCGCTTTTAAATGTGTCTCCCAGATTTTTCTAAGATTTCTAAGAAATGTTAAGGCGCAGAGAAGCAAATCCAAAAAGAAAAATGTATATCAGATACCAATAAAAGGCCGGTGTTTAAGAAAAAGACACCGGCCTTTCACACGACATCATAAGCAGTGGGAGGGCAACTTGCCTCGTTATGTATCGGCTACAAATTCAACAGATAAACGCCGGGGAATGGCAGTTTATGTAGTGCCATTCCCCGGTATCTTTTTGTCCGTAAAAATCTTTTATGGAAATCAGTCATCGGATATGGTATACTATCCATAGAGGAAACTATAAGATTTAAGGGAAATGATGCCATGCGGAAGCTTGAATATACGTTTAAGACAGATACATTGTTCAAAATGCTGTTTGTACAGTATCCGGAACTTTTAAAGAAGCTGGTGGCAGATCTGCTTGGAATACCGTTGGAGGGTATAGGACAGTTCGTGATACGGAATCCGGAGATGCCGCCTGATAACCTGGGGGACAAATTCTGCAGGCTGGATATCAACATGACTGTGAATGGCCAACGTGTGGATCTGGAGGTACAGGTCTGCAATGAGGGGGACTACCCGGAGAGGATCATGTACTACTGGGCAAGGGAGTTTTCATCAGCATTGCTTACCGGGGAGGGCTATTCTGCTTTACCGCGCACAATTGTTATAAGTATTATAGATTTCTCGCTGTTTGGATGTGAAGAATATCATTCTTTTTTCCAGCCATTAGAAGTTACACGCCATATACTGCTGTCGGATAAAATGGGATTTCATTTCTTTGAACTTCCCAAACTGCCGCCAGATGTGGGTGAGGATGATATGTTACTGTTGTGGCTTTCGCTGTTCAAGGCGGAGACTGAAGAGGAGCTGGAGAAGATTAAAGAGATGGAGGTGCCGGTTATGAGTCAGGCGATCAATGCTTATTATACGATTACTGCTTCGTCAGAGTTCCGTGAGAAAGAAAGGCTCCGTGCAAAAGCAAGACATGATGAGGCACAGGCATTGTATAATGCAAGGAAGGAAAGAGATATTGAAATTGCTAAAAAACTTCTTAAGCGGAATAGGCCAATTGATGAAATTGTGGAAGATACCGGATTGACCTATGAGGAAGTTGAAAATTTGTGTATAAAAAATTGAGTATATTTAAAATAGAACCGAGAATGCATTAGAGGCACTCCTGGTTCTGTTTTTATAGAGAGTCGTGTGAAAAAAGTCTGTAAATATTTTATAAGAATAAGGTCTGCTGTGATGCCCTGCACATAAGCTAAAACATATAAAAATTCATCGTTCTGTCTGCTCGGTCATAATACCCCAACGAATTCCAAATTTATCAACAAAAACAACTCGGCAAGAACTGTAGGGCGTTGCTTCCATTGGATAGATTGTCTTGCTTCCTTCTTTCATGATTTTGTATGCTCTTTGCACTTCTTCTTTTGTATCATACATAATAGTGAGAAAATTTGAATAGCATGTTTGAAATGCAATATCCACATGGTCACTCATAATGATTCTTTGATTGCCCAATACAAGTTCCGAATGATATATATATTCTTTTTGGTTTTCTTGAAGCAATGGAATATATGCCGGGTCATTCGCTTGTCCATATGTAATCATACAAGCAATCTTTCCATTAAACGCCTTTTCATACATTTGAATTGCTTCCCGGCAATTCCCTCCAAAATTTAGTGTAGGCACAATTTGCATGTCTATTCTCCTTTTCTTCCAAATCTCGGTCTGTCCCATGTATTCCATTTTACTCTATATGGGGCAATCACACAATACAAAGCAGCCTTTCTAGCCTTTTTGTCAATATTGCCTTAAAACAAGTCAAAAAACTATCTGGTTCTCACCCCGATAATGAGGTATGCTTCGTAATGTAAACGGAACGGAGATAAAAAACATCCCACAGAGATAAAAAACATCCCCGGGACAAAAAAGCAAATCTAAAAGAAAGGTGTGACGAATCATGAAGAATTATATGAGAACAATGGTTGAGAACTATTTTGTGAATAATCTGGTAGCTTTACTGCATGTAGGAAATGAAGATGCACCTGAAGAAGTGCTGAAAAGAAATTCCTTTGCATTATTAAACGTATCTCCCAGATTTTTCTAAAAGGAGCTCAAAAAGAAAAACCTGTTCATCAAAAACAGGCAATGAAAAACTGAATAGCAACTAAAAAGCAATTAAAACGTAAACTAACAAAATATGATAAATTGTAAAAATAGAACTCAGAAAGAGGTGTTCATTATGAAAAATTATATGAAGACAATGGTAGAAAAGTATCTCGTAAATAATAAAGTCGTTTTGGCACATGTGAAAAATGAAAATGTACCTGCGGAAATGATGAAAAGGAATTCTTACGCATTGCTGAATGTGTCTCCGAGAGCTTTCTAAGATATGGCAGGGCACAAAAATAAAACCAAAAGAGAAGAAAAATTGCATATAAGAAACCAATAAAAGGCCGGTGTTTTCCCAAAAGAAGACACTGGTTTTTTCCTTTGACGAAATGTTTTTGCAGGCTTGGCGTCTCGTCATAAACAGTAAATTATGAATTATTCGTTAAAATTAAGCGAAACACTTTCGATCATTTTTGTTTTATGGTATAAAAATATAGTACCCTTTTAGGTGTTTAACAACGAAATTTTGCGCAAAATGGTAAAATTTTGGTTCCGGTTTATCCGGGTTAGGGAACAGGGGCACCTGCGTCTTTGGCTTAAACGGACAGGTTACACAAAAGGCGCGGAAAATTTCAGGAAGAGGATTTGGGAAAGATGCATATAAAAAGTAATATCGGGGCAACGCTTGCCATAGCTATGCTGGCGGGCATTTTGGCGGGCTGCGGAAATGGGAAGGCGAAGGACACCGGTGAGCTTGTTTATATAACAGATTTTAAAGCGGAAGATTTTGTGGATTTAGGCGAGTATAAAGGTGTGGAAATTGAGGTTGCGGCGCCTGCCGTTTCGGATGATGATATGATGCTTTATATCAAAAACGCCTTTGCCGATTATGCGGAGCCTGTGGACGGCCGCAGTGTGGAGATGGGCGATATCACCAACATTGATTACGAAGGTAAGATGGACGGTGTTGCCTTTGCGGGAGGAACGGCGAAAGGGGCGGAACTGATAATCGGCTCGGGGAGTTTTATTCCCGGTTTTGAGGAAGGCGTTGTGGGAATGGAGATTGGGCAGACAAAGGATATAAAGCTTGCGTTCCCGGACCCTTATAAGAACAATCCGGATCTTTCGGGCAAGGAAGTGGTTTTTACGGTGACTCTCAATGGCATCAGCGCCCCGTCTGTTACGGACGAGCTGGTAAAGGGGCTTGCTCTTACGGATATCGGTACTGTAGGGGAATATGAAAAATACGTATACGATAATTTAATGGCCCAGGCTCAGGCGGATTTTGAGGAACGGAGGATGGACGCGGCTTTGGCGGCAGTGGAAGAAGGCAGCAGCCTTAAGACGCCGCCCCAGGGGATGGTAAACCGTATGAAGGAAAATCTGACCAACACGCTGACAAGCTATGCGCAGATGTATGGTATGGGCCTTCAGCAGTATATCGCCTATGCTTATGACAGCGAGGTGGAGGATTACGAGGCTTTTTTATTGGAACAGGCGGCTCTTACGGCCCAGCGTTATATTTTGCTGGCGGCGGTTGCGGATAAGGAAGGCATTTTGGTGACGGACGAAGAGCTGGAGGCGGAATTTGCCGAGATGGCGGAGCGTTATGGGTATGAAAGCGCGGACGCCTATAAAGAGGAAATTGATGTGGACGCCCACAGGGAATTTCAGCTGGTTCAAAAGGCAAGGGAATTTCTGGGAGAAAATGCTGTGGTAAAAAGCCCTGACGCACAGTGAGCGGGCGTTTGACGCGGCATGTTTTTAAAATTTGAATTTCTGATAATATTTACACCCGGAGGAATGCTATGACGGTCATTCCCCACAGGATATTTGCGCTGTCAAAAGGGGCGCGGCGGGAAGCGGGATAATGTATAAAAAAAAGAAGAAAAAACTGGTCAGATGGCTTGCAACAGCTATGTCATTATCAATTATGCTGTCGGTGGTAGACCCGGTAGGGGCTACCTCTGTTTCTGATTTGGAAAAGCAAAAGCAGGAGATAGAAGAAAAGAAAAAAGAGGCCGATGCTAAGAAAAAGGAAGAACAGCAAAGGTATAACAATGCTTCGGGTAAGGCTAACGCGATCCAGTCCGATGTGGATGAAGTGGCGGAAGAAATTGAAGAAATAGACGCCGCCTTGGTGGAAACCATCGCCAGCGTGGAAATGATAGAAGAAGAGATTGAGGAAAAAGAAGAACAGATTGAGGTGACAAAGGCGGATCTGGAAGACGCCAAAAGGGTAGAGCGGGAGCAGTATGAGGCCATGAAGCTGCGGATTCAGTTTATGTATGAAAAGGGAAACAGCTCTTATTTGGAATTGCTCCTTGCCAGCGAGAGTATGGCCGATATGCTCAACAAAACGGAGTATGTGGAAAAGCTTTACGAGTATGACAGACAGCTCCTGGCCCAGTATCAGGCCGCAAGGGAAGCGGTGGAGGCGCTGCAGGAAAAGTTAGAGGAAGAAATGGCAGAGTTGGAGGCCCAGCAGCATGAGCTGATGGAAGAAAAGGAAAGCCTTGAAATCATTTTGAATGAAAAGAAGGCTACCTATGACAATTTTGAGGCGCAGCTTGCCAAGGCGAGACAGGAAGCGGCCATCTATAAAGCCAATATCAAGAGGCAGAATGATGAAATCAAAAAGTTAGAGGCCCAGGCGGCAAACAAGCAGTCTGAAATTGAGGAAGCCAAAAGGGCGGAAGAGGAAGCAAGGCGGGCGCAGGAGCTGGCTTTGCAGAGAGAAGCGGAGGAAAGGGAGAGGAGAGAAAAGGAAGCCTCAGGAGGATCTTCTTCCGATTCCTCCGACAAGTCTTCTTCCTCCGGAGATTCGTCCTCTTCTTCCGATAAGTCTTCCGGCAAGGAATATGCCTCGGCTTCCAGCTATTCAGGTTCAGGCAGCAAGGGGCAGCAGATTGCAAACTATGCATGTCAATATATAGGAAACCCTTATGTGCCGGGAGGAACCAGCCTGACAGAAGGGGCGGATTGCTCCGGGTTTGTGTGGCGAGTGTACAAGGATTTCGGCTACAGCCTTCCCAGAACGTCCTATTCCCTTCGAAGCTCGGGAACGGGGGTTTCCTACTCGGAGGCACAGCCCGGGGATATCATGTGCTATGCCGGGCACGTGGGTATTTATATAGGAAACGGACAGATTGTACATGCCAGCACACAGAGATCCGGAATTAAGATTACCCCGGCTACTTATAAGGAAATTCTGGCGGTTCGCAGAATTTTATAAAGAATGACTGTGGTTGCTTTTTACACATTAACCATCCGCTCGGAGCGAATAGAAATTCAGTCGTCACCGCGCTAAGTTTCCGATTATATTTAGAAGGAATTGGGCGAGCTTGTGTAAAAGGCGGGAATATTTTATAATAGTATATGTATGTGAAAAATGGAGGAATGAGAGGAAAAAGAATGTCAGAATTTGATGAAAGAGATATGGACGAAAAAGAGAAATTGGAAGGCGATGTTTCGGATATAAAAGGAACGGATGGCAAAAATACGGGTGACGGTGAGAAAAAGGAGAAAGAGTATGAGGACGTCTGCTTTATCTGCCGCCGCCCCGAAAGCAAAGCGGGAAAAATGTTTAAGCTGCCCAACAATATTACGGTGTGCAACGACTGTATGCATAAGACCATGGATACCGTAAGCCAGTTTGATTATCAGGGAATGCTGAATAATCCGGCTTTTATAGACGATCTGAATAAAAATATGAGCGGTAAGGGATTTCCCAATATCCGCTTTGTGAATATTGCGGATTTGCAGGGAGAAGGGGGGATTCCCAACAAACAGAGGCTGAAAAAGAAAAAGCCTAAGGCAGGGGAAGAACCGGTTCTGGACATTAAAAATATTCCCCCTCCCCATAAGATTAAGGCCCAGCTGGACGATTATGTGATTGGACAGGAGCATGCGAAAAAGGTAATTTCCGTGGCAGTGTACAATCATTATAAGAGAGTCGCAACCGGCACCATGGATGATATTGAAATTGAAAAATCCAATATGCTGATGATTGGGCCCACGGGCTGCGGCAAGACCTATCTGGTAAAGACCCTTGCAAGGCTCTTAGACGTGCCCCTTGCCCTTGCGGACGCAACTTCCCTTACGGAGGCGGGATATATAGGCGACGATATTGAGAGTGTGATTTCCAAGCTTTTGGCGGCCTCCGGCAATGATGTGGAAAAGGCGGAGAGAGGTATTGTCTTTATAGACGAAATAGACAAAATTGCCAGAAAGAAAAATACCACCAGCAGGGACGTCAGCGGCGAGAGCGTACAGCAGGGAATGCTGCGTCTTTTAGAGGGCGCGGACGTGGAGGTGCCGGTGGGGGCCAACAGTAAAAATGCAATGGTGCCCCTTGCAACGATTAATACCAGAAATATTTTGTTTATCTGCGGCGGCGCGTTTCCTGATTTGGAGGAAATTATTAAGCAGCGCCTGAAAAAGCAGACATCGATTGGCTTCAACGCGGAATTAAAGGATAAATTTGACAAGGAAAAAGATATCATCAGCAGGGTGACGGTTGAGGATTTGAAAAAGTTTGGTATGATACCGGAGTTTTTAGGACGTCTTCCCGTTATCTACACACTGGCAGCCCTTGATAAGACTATGATGGTGAAAATTCTGAAAGAGCCCAAGAACGCCATTTTAAAACAGTACCAAAAGCTTCTTGAGCTTGACGAGGTGAAGCTGGAATTTGACGAAGGCGCGCTGGAAGCGATAGCGGAAAAAGCTATGGAAAAGGATACCGGCGCGAGGGCCCTTCGGGCGATTATCGAGGAGTTTATGCTGGATATCATGTATGAGATTCCAAAGGATGACAATATCGGACGGGTGACGATTACCAGAGAATATATTGAAGGAACCGGAGGGCCGGTTATTGATATCCGCAGTGTCAGCGGAGAAAATCCGGATAATCTGAAGATGATAGAAGGGTAACGGTTTAGACGGGTCTGTACATTTACTGTACAGACCCGTTTGAACGCAATTTCAGCGTGCGGGATTTCTAAGAAAGGATCCTGCCTATAGTGCGGAGAAAAGCGGCATAAACTCCTTTTTCCTGTCCTTGGTGCAGACAAGATAATAGGTCACGGACGCCTCTTTGTCTGAAATTGGCACATGGATGCGTCCGGGGGCAGTTTCAAGGTATTTTGGGGAAAGATCGGTGATGAAAGAGGGCAGGGAGGACGTCTGTACAAGCTCATTGAAACTGAAACGGTCATTCTGCATAAGAAAGCGGGAATCCGGCATTTTCTCCGTGCGGACGAAGTCCCAGAAACCGATGTTGGACATTAAGAGCATATTTTCACCGTTCATTTCCGCAAAGGACAGGCTTTTTCTCCTGGCATATCTGTGTCCCTTCGGCAACGCAAATAAAAGATTTTCATGGCAGCATTCTCTGAAATAAAAGGCGGTGGAATCCGGCTTTTGATGTACCACGACAAGCTGATAGACATTGTTGCCAAGATCTGAAAGCAGATGGTCGCTGTCATCTATTTCCGTCTGCAGCGTCATATGGGGATAAATATTGGAAATGACAGGAACAAGACGCCATATTGGCGCCGGGGCACAGACGCCCAGGGCAATCGTATGTTTTTTCCTGTCAAAATCCCGCACCTTTGCGGTGAGGGAATCTGCATCGGCTAAAAGCGTCTTTGCAAGCGACAGAAGGTATTTTCCGTTGTCGTTCAGTTCCAGTTTATTTTTCCGGCGGACAAAGAGCATAACGCCCAGATTATCCTCAAGCTTTTTCATGTTCCGGCTCAGGGCAGGCTGCGACAGGTTCAGAAAATCCGCCGCTTCAGAGAGCGTTCCGACATCTGCAAAAGCGACAAACTGCTGCAGTTCATATAATGCAATCATGTTTTTCCTCATTTCTGCGAGGTGAACAAAGTTCACCTTTGCTTTATTGCGCATATCAGGTTTGTGGATGAAAGATTGAAAATTTTTCACTCTTACCCCTGCATAATCAATGTTAATCATAACAGACAGGAAAGTATTTTACAACGAAAATATAAAAGCGTACCAGTATAAATATGATTTATACCAGTATGCGAAAATGGAATTGTACTTTTGGAAACAGATGGCATATAATTCTGACAAATACAGGAATTAGCTCCTAAGACATATTTCTTTTTCATCCGTACAGTTTATAGTAAAATATTTTATTACAAGGAGGCATTGTTATGGAATTTTTAACATTGAACACAGGCGCAAAGATGCCGCTCGAGGGATTTGGCGTATTTCAGATTCCGGATGCGGCCCAGTGCGGGCAGGTAGTTTATGATGCAATTAAGACCGGTTACAGGCTGCTTGATACGGCGGCGGCTTACGGGAACGAGGAAGCGGTTGGCAAGGGCGTTGCAAGAGCAATATGCGATGGGCTGACCACCAGAGAAGAACTCTTTATTACTACAAAAGTATGGGTCAACGATATGGGAAGCGAAGAGGCGGCATATGAGGCGGTTAAAACTTCTCTTGGAAAACTTGATATGAATTATGTGGATTTGATTCTTCTGCATCAGCCGATGGGCGATTATTTTGCGGCCTATCGCGGGATCACCAGGGCTTATAAGGAAGGCCTGACCAGGGCAATCGGTGTGGCAAACTTCTACCCCGCAATTCTTACCAATCTCTGCGAACATGTGGAAGTGATTCCGGCTGTCAATCAGGTGGAGCTGCACCCCTTCTTTGTACAGGCAGCGGCTATCGAGAATATGAAAGCATACGGCGTGGCCGCGCAGGCCTGGGGGCCTCTTGCAGAAGGAAAACACGGCATCTTTACGGATCCCGAGCTTACCGAAATCGGCAGGAAATACGGCAAGAGCGCGGCACAGGTGGTTCTCCGCTGGAACGCACAGCGCGGCGTTTCCATTATTCCAAAGTCCGTTCATGTAGAAAGAATGGAACAGAATATCGATATTTGGGATTTTACCCTAACGGATGAAGAGATGGAAAAGATTGCGGCGAAGGATTTGGGACATAGCGAGATTGTCAATCATGACGATCCGGCATTTGTGAAATATGTGTTGAAGCTTCACTGATTATATTGAAAGAACAAGGAGGTTGTTACTGTGAAAAATAAATTTTTCACAGACAAATTTGTGCTTGCGCCCAAATTTGAGGGCTGCTGGCAAGAATGGGGGATTATTATGAAAGATAAAATTATCGGGCGGTCGCAAATGTTCTGGAAGTCGTTGGAAAAGGCGGATACCGGGGGCATGCGGGCGGTCAGCCATCCGGAATGCTGGTTTGTCCATATTGGCATGAGCTGCGGACTTGACGAGGAGATGGAAGCTTTTGATAAAAAGTTATTTCAGCCTACCAAAATTGACATTCATGGGCAGGAAGTCAGAGAATGGGGGGATACGGCCATCTGTATGACAGATGTGGATTATAGCCTGCTTCTGGGTGGCAAAGAGACTACCCACCATTTTATGACCACGGAGGTTTACCAGAACAGGGACGGTGAGTGGATGCTGATTCAATTCACTTTTACCGCACTGGTGCACTCATAAAAATATATGGCAAGCCATACAGGCATATTTTAATCCAAAAGAGGGTTCAATTCCCGACAGCTTGCTGCGGGGAGGTTGATTTCTCGTAACGTCATGGGCAAAAGCAGTTACTTTGTGATATCATTATGGAAAATAAAGGAGGTGGTTTTGCAATGAGCGATGAAATGGATTTAAGAGATTTAAAAGAAAAAGAGATATATTCTCTGGGAGAGGATTTTCGGGGCAGGAGCAAAAATGGAGAGGAGATATCATTTACCAATTACTATATGATGAAAAACAAAACCCCCTTTTTTGGCGTCAGCGGAGAATTTCATTATGCCAGAATGTGCGAGGAAAGGTGGGAGGATGAACTTATCAAGATGAAGCTGTGCGGTATCAACGTAGTTTCCACATACGTATTCTGGATTCATCATGAGGAAGAAGAAGGTCTGTTCCGGTTTGACGGCCGGCGTAATCTGCGAAAATTTATGGAGCTGTGCGGGAAGCATGGCTTGTATGTAATTCTGCGGGTAGGGCCTTTCGACCATGGGGAAGTGCGAAACGGCGGGATTCCGGATTGGATGTACGGCAAACCCTTTGAAGTCCGCAGCCTGAACGAGGGATTCTTAAAATATGTGGAACAGTTTTACCGGCAGGTGGCGAGGCAGGCGGAGGGGATGTTTTTTAAAGACAACGGCCCTGTTATCGGGGTGCAGATAGACAATGAATATATGCACTCCTCCGCGCCATGGGAAATCACAACGGGGGTTTCCAACGAGTGGGTACCCGTGGGAGAGGAAGGCAACGATTATATGATTGGCCTGAAAGCGCTGGCGGCAAAGTGCGGCCTTACCCCCGCATTTTACACCTGCACGGGCTGGGGCGGCGCGGCGGCGCCTGATACCATGCTTCCTTTATGGGGAGGCTATGCGTTCCGCCCATGGCTGTTTTATTCTTACAGAGGAGAGCACCCGGCTACGGAAGAATATGTTTATCAGGACTATCACAACAATGCCGCAGTGTGCACCGGCGATTTTAAGCCCTGCTATGAACCGGAGACAAGGCCCTATTCCTGCTGTGAAATGGGAGGCGGTATGACCTGCTGCTATTATTACCGCTTTCAGTTTCCTTATAAAAGCGTTGACGCCATGGCGAATATCAAAATTGCTTCCGGCTGTAACTTTCTGGGCTACTATATGTTTCAGGGAGGGAGCAATCCGACAGGAAATCACGGGGCCTTTATGAATGAAGGACAGGTGCCGAAAATTTCTTATGATTATCAGGCGGCCCTCGGGGAATTTGGACAGGTAAGGGAATCCTACAGGCGGCTGAAAAGCATTCACTATTTCGCCGGAGCGTTTGGCAGGGAATTTTGCACTCTGCAGACGGTTCTGCCTGCGGGAGCCTCCGATATCGCGCCAAAGGATGATAAAACCCTGCGCTGGGCGGTGAGAACGGATGGAAAGAGAGGCTTTTTGTTTATCAATAATTATCAGGATCATTTCAGGCTGCCGGACAGGCATCATGAGGAGATTTCCCTGTGGCTAAAGGATGAAAAACTGACATGGAATTTGAGTATTGCAGGTGATGAGAATGCAATTCTGCCTTTTCATTTCAATTTGGACGGCATTGACCTGGTGCAGGCGAGCGCACAGGTTATCACAAGGGTGAGCCATGCGGGGGAAACCACATATGTGTTCTTTGTGCCTGACGGAATGCAGGGGATATTCCGCTTTGAAGATAGGGCAAGGATTACAGGAACCGACAGCAATATTTACAAGTGCGGGGATTTGGTTTCGGCGGAGTGTTTTGGGGTAGAAAAAGATGATGCCAAATGTAGGGCGCTTGTTCTGAGCCGCAGTCTTGCCAATGACATGTATCTGCTAAGTGACGGACGGCTAGTTTTTACTGACGAAACCATATTGGAGGATGAAAATGGAATCCGCCTTCAAAGCGTCAAAAGCACTGCACTTATCCATGTTTATCCGGCGGAAGGATTTGGGGAATCGAAGAATATCAGGAGGGTGGAAGGCGGCTATGCTGATTTTCTCGGAGCTTATCAGATTCAGCGGAAAGAAAAAAAGGCGGATTTGGTTGTAAAGCAGGTTGGGCCGTCAAGATATACGGTTGAAATTCCGGAGGATGCATTTGAGGGTGTGAAAGATTTGCGCTTGCAGATTTGGTATACAGGAGATATCGGGAATGCGTTTATTGGCGGCCGTTTGATTCATGATAATTTTTGCAACGGAGCGGTTTGGGAAATCGGATTGAAAGAGTTTGAAAAGGAGCTGAAAAAAGACTGCATTACCATTTATCTGACGCCAATTAAGGAGGGCGTGAATGTGAATGTGGAATCGGCCATGGCGGCCCGGTCGGAAGAAGTAAAGGCATATGTTGCAAAGTTAGAGAAGGCGGAGCTGGTACCGGTGTATGAGATGAAAATTGCGTAGTGGTCGCAAGGGACAGGCAATCAAGAATAAGATAGACGTTTTTGGCGGCGGTTTCGTGTAGTAGCAAAACCGCTGCTTTATTCCCAGGAGCAGGAAATGAGAGGTAAATGAGAATAGCGAAATACTGGTATCGGTGGAATGCCCTGTAGAAAAAAATGGGAGGATATCCGGACATGGAAGATCCCCCTCTTTCCGGGAGAAAGGTTATTTCAGATGGAAGGAGCACGGGGAGGGCGTATGATGAGAGGGGGATTTTGCGCTTTTAATGTTGGAGGGTTTCTGGTATACTGGGTGAAACGTATTGGATGAGGTACAGATAGTGAGCAGCAGAGAGTATGTTATATTATCGGTGTGTGTAAGGATATTCGTTCCCGGATAGGGAAGCAGCCGGGGACAGGGTTTTGGTGACGGTCAGGGAACGGGAATGAGGCAGGAGGGATAAAGATGTGGACATGTCCGAAGTGCGGGCGTACTTTTAAGAGGCAGGAGCAGAGCCATTATTGCGGGA
>CAJUKV010000026.1 GCA_910587305.1 uncultured Lachnospiraceae bacterium
CAATCCAGTTTTTGACTGATAATAAATAATTATCAATCAAATTAGAAACACAAGGGCAACAATCCCAAACACATATTCTTTTTAGATGGATGGCTTTAAGTTTATACATGAAAATTCTTTCGGGGATGTTTGGTAGTAAGGATATCTTTCTGCTTAGACATAGTAACGTGAGTGTATATTTCCGTAACGGTAATAGAACTATGTCCAAGAATTTCCTGGATATAACGGATATCAACGTCTGCTTCCAAAAGGCAGGTGGCAAAAGTATGGCGAAACATATGTGGGGTAATATGTAAGTCAATTGCGGCAAGGGAAGAGTATTTATTTATCATCCTGCGAACAGATTGTTCCGATATTTTCCGCCCACTTTGGTTGGCAAAGAAATATTTACAGCTTTGTATTTCCCTTTCATAGTCATTTTTATACTTTTCTAAGGTATTGATGACGTCATCATTTCCAATTTGTACTTTTCTTTCTTTGGAGCCTTTTCCATAAATCAATACAGTTTTGTCACATAAATTTATATCATCCACATTCAAAGAACAGAGTTCTGAAATACGCATTCCAGTGGCAAAAAGCAGCTCTATTACAGCGGCATCTTTTAGGGCGTTTTTCCTTTGATAATCTGTTTTGGCCGTTTTTATCTGTTTATATATAATAGATAAAAATGCTTCTATGATATAAAGAGGAATGGTTTTCGGTAAGAGAACAGGCTCACGAAATCTTACTTGTATTTTGTTAAAGGGGTTTTGCTCGGTTAGTTCCTTATATTCAAAATAGTGGAAGAGGGCTTTTAGAGAAGCAATTTTTCTTTTTACTGTTTTAGGCTTGTATTTTTGATGAAGATTTGCAAAAAAATTTTCCAATATTTCAGGTGTAGTTTCTAAAATATTGGTTGGCTGAATAAAGTTATAGAACTGAACTAAGTCTATTTGATATGCCCGTAGTGTTTTTTCATTTAGTCGTTTTTGGATTTGGCAATATTCCAGATAACATTTTATATATTTTTGCGAATTTTCCATAAGAACCTCCTGTTTCTTCATTTAAAATATATCGTATATTTTTTTTATGCACTTATCAAATTGTATTGTGCCAGCAATAGTGTAATTTTCAGGCATAACTTGGACAATTTTTCATATATTGGGATAAGAGGTGGACAGATTGAAAAAGAAAATTTCCGAAGGTTTTTTCATCAATAAATTTGAGTTTACCCAATAATGGAAGATTAGTTGGAAACAAGAGGGATTATAATGACAAAAAAAGAAGAAATTTTACGTATATTTCCGGATTCTTTGAAGCCCAGATGGGAGCAGGCGCTTATGCAGGTGGACAAACTTCAGGAAATACGCCTTGCTATCGGGCGGCCGGTACGGGTTTTTTTGTCGGGCAGGGAAAGGTTTCTGTCAGACAAAGGGCTTACAGACTACAACTGTCAGGATATATGGTGCATTACGGAGAAGGAAATGGATGAAATACTTCAAAATGTGTGCCGTCATTCCCTGTATGCTTTTGAGAATGAGATAAGGCAGGGCTTTTTAACCGTACAGGGAGGACACAGGATTGGTGTGGCAGGGCAGGTGATCTTAAATGGAGACGGGACTGTTCGGAACATTTCTCACATCCGCTTTATGAACATCCGGGTTTCCCATGAAGTGCTTGGAGCGGCAGATGGGGTGATGGATTGCCTTTACGAGAATGCCTCCTTTTTCAATACGCTGATTATTGCGCCGCCGGGGTGCGGAAAAACCACGCTGCTTAGGGATATTGTACGTCAGGTATCGGAAGGCAATATCTATGCGCCGGGAAAACAGGTGGGTGTGGTGGACGAGCGCTCGGAAATTGCCGGGAGTTTTATGGGGATTCCACAAAATAATGTAGGTATGCGTACGGATGTGCTGGATGGGTGTCCTAAGATACAGGGCATGATGCTGCTGATGCGTTCTATGGCGCCTGCAGTGGTGGCAGTGGATGAAATTGGGAGCTGTGAAGATATGAAGGCCTTGTCTCAGATACTAAAATGTGGAAGCAGCGTACTTGCAACCATTCATGGAAATTCCATGGAGGACGTACATAAATTTATGTATATGGAAAGAAGCGGCCAGGATGGCAGAGGAGAATACCGCCCGGAAATGATATTTGACAGATATATATTTTTAGAAAAGAAGGCAGGTATCTGTACGGTCAGAAAGATTCTTGACGGACATGGAAATGTTATTTCTGCAAAGAGGGCAGTTTAAAAGCTCTTATCAAACTGCTTATTGGTGCGGTACCACAAGCAGGGCTTGCGGTGTGCGGGGGATATTGATTATGCAGGGGGGATAGGAGTGTTAAATCTGGCGGGATGCATGTTAGTGATAATCGGATGCGGCGGATTTGCAGCAAGTATATGCAGGGATGGTGCGAGACGCCTTTTTCTGTTGAAACAGATACGCATCATCTATGAAAACTTGAAATATTATATTGCTTATCAAAAGGCTGCGGTTCCGGAAGCATTGCGAAAGCTTTCAGAAAATAATGAGGAGCCGTTTAAGAGGGCTTTTGAAAAAATATACGGAGAGGTTTGGGAAGAAGGACAGAATTTTCCGCTAACCTGGCAAAGGCATATGGGGGAGATTTTGGAAAATCAGCCCCTCACAAAGAAAGAAAAGGAGTTTATACTTGATTTCCCGTCCCATCTTGGCTTTATGGAAGAAAATGCGCAGGCGCAGGCTTTAGATGGGCTTCTTCGGGAAATTAACTTACATATTGAGGCGCTGGAGAAGGAACAAAAGAGCAAAAATAAAATGATTATGAGCCTTGGAGTGGGAGCCGGAGTACTGATATCCATCCTGCTTTTATGATCGATCGTATGGAGGGAATATGGAGATAAACCTGATTTTTAAAATAGCGGCAGTGGGAATTTTGATAACCATTTTAGGTCAGATTTTAAAACACAGCGGGAGGGAAGAGCATGCCTTTTTGATTAGTCTGGCAGGGCTGATTTTGGTGCTGACATGGATTTTGCCTTATATATATGATCTGTTTGTAATGATACAGGATTTATTTGATCTATAAAAAACGCAGGGAAGATAGATTAAAAAATAAACCTGACGGCTGATTTTTCAATCGCAAATTTGTGCCTGGCCCAAACTTGAGGCCGGATGATAAGGATGGGGATTAATATGGAAATTGTTAAAATTGGACTCTTAGGAGTGGCAGGCGTTATGCTTGCGCTGCAATTTAAATCGAACAGGCCGGAATATGGGCTATATATGGGAGTGGTGATTTGTCTTGTAGTTTTTACCTTTTCATTAAATGGTCTTAGAGCGCTTCTTGCAGGTGTGAAGGAATTGGAAAAATATTTAAGTAACAGTGGGGAGTATTTGGGATTTGTGCTTAAGGCGGTGGGGATTACTTATGTTTGTGAGTTTTGTGCTTCCATATGCAAAGACGCGGGGTATGGAGCGGTGGCGGGTCAGATAGAAATATTTGGGAAGCTGTCGGTTTTACTTATGGGGATACCGGTGCTTACGGCAGTGATTGGAAATATCAATGAAATTGGGGGATAAGCGGGCAGATGGGAGTTAGCGTGAAAGTTTTATTATTATTGGGAATCATGATGACAACTTTTTTTTTACCCGAAATGACAGTCTGTGCAAGCGAGGAGAAAGAGAAGACATCAGAGTTTGACTACATAGATAAATGGCTTTCATCTAATGATTTAAGCGGCGTCAATGAGGGAATGGACAGCCTTTTCCCCGGTATGGAAATTGATTCCGGGGAGATGCTTGTGATGATCATGCAAGGAAATGTGTTGGAAGCGGTCAAAATGTTTACAGGACAGGTTAAGGATGGACTGGCAGGAGAGCTGTCGGGGCTTCGGCAGATTTTGATTTATATTTTGATTCTGGGAGTGGTTTCAGCGCTTTTTGCGGAGTTCTCCGATTTGTTTGCAGGAGGCCATCTTGCCCAGGCAGGCTTTTATTTTCTATATCTGTTCCTTATGGTGATTTTGACGAAGGTAATTTTATTTGTATCGGAAATTGCCACGGAGGCAATTGAAAATATTGTATTGTTTGTGAAATTGTTTGTACCCACTTACTGTGTGGCCGTGGGGGCGGCCCAGGGAGCGGCTTCCGGCCTTTACTATTATCAGCTGATGCTGGTGGTGGCTTACCTGGTGGAAAGTTTTTTAAACAGTGTCATGGTTCCGTTTATTTTCAGCTATGTAATGCTGGCTCTTTTAAATGGATTTTGGACGGAAGAAAAGTTAACGCTTTTGCTTGATTTTATAGAAAAAGGAATCGGACTTGCCCTTAAGGTAGCTATGGGGGCAATCACGGGCTTAAGCCTGGTACAGGCTGTCATTGTGCCTGTGGCGTCAGGGCTTAGAATTTCAGCAATGCGCAAAGCGGTGTCGGCCATTCCGGGTATAGGGAGCGTGACGGAAGGGGTGGCGGAGGTGGTGCTTGGCTCAGCGGTTTTGATTAAAAACAGCATGGGAGTGCTGCTTTTGACGGCTCTTTTTGGAGCATGCCTTATACCTCTTTTGAAAATACTGCTTGTGGCGGCAACCGTAAAGCTGGGGGCCGCTGTCACGGGAATTGTCAGTGACAAAAGGATTTCCCTGTGTGCGGACAGAGTTGGAGGAGGGTGTTTTTTATTTTTGCGCTGTGTATGTACTTCTATGGTTTTATTTATTATTGTGGTTGCTGTGGTGTCGTACACAATTTCTTAATGGGACTCATTGTAACTATTCGGCCAGGTCCGCGCATTTACCGCACAGGCCGTGAGAAAGCGTAAATTATGCCAAGAGAATCCGGCTCTTTTGCGAAGGCGAACTTCCAATAGCCGGAGCTAATGGCTATGAAGCCGAAGGACGAATAGATTACGATTGATTTGAATTGTCTTTATATAGACTATACGATGGCATGCTTTTACGGACAGGGGTATAAAATGATTGGCGTTGTCAAAGAGATATGTATTTTTATGATTATAGCGCAGGCGGTTTTGTTTTTTGTGCCGGGCAGTTCTTACGAGAAGTATGTGCGGATATTGGTTGGCATTATTATGATTATGCGTTTTATGGAGCCTGTGGTTTCGCTGTTTACCGAGGAGGAAATAAAACAGGAAATAGAAAATCAAATGGCGCTTTTGAACCGGCAAATGGAAGGAATCAATGAGATTTATGGAGAAAATGCGGAGGGAATAAAGGACAGCAGGACGGAAATTTATAAGAGCATGGAAGAAGAAATGAAAAAACAGCTGGCAGCTTGTGAAAGCGATTATGATATTGTGAGCGTTAAATTTGCGGAAGATATGGCGCAGGGAAAAGGAATGGACGGGGAAGCAAAGATAATTGTCACGGTATCAAAGGAGCAGCCTAAGACAGATGTTATTTATGTGGAGCCGGTAAAGGTTTTAGAAAGCGAAAGGGAAAAAAAGGCAGATGAGAGTCTTAGAAAGATGTATGCAAACCGGCTTGGGATAGATGCGAAAAGGCTCGAAGTCGTTCTGGAATAGCCGGTCTGAGAACGGAGACATTTGAAATGGATTTTGCAGGTAACGGTCCGGCGGGGCAAAACCGTTACCCGGGAGGGATTTCCATGCAGGGAAAGGAATTGACAAAAAAACTGAAAATGAAATTTACCAAGGACAACTTTTTGATTGTGCTGCTTAGCGGTATTCTTCTTTTGGTGATTGTCTGGCCTACTGAAAAAACAAATACGGAAAGGGGGGCAGAGTCCGGTCAATTGGACAGTGAATATGATATATTAAGTTTAGGGACGGAGAAATACGCCAATGAAGGTCTTGCGCAGAAGGGGACGGGCAGTGAGGATGCGCTATTGTCTTACGCTTCCTTTTTAGAAGAATCTTTGGAGGAGCTTTTATGCACTATGGAGGGGGTGGGAAAGGTGCAGGTGATGGTCACCTTGGAAAGTTCGGTGGAAGCTGTTGTGGAGAAGGATATCAGCACAACAAGGAATGGCTCCACAGAGGTGGATTCGACGGGAGGAAGCAGAAATACTACGGATATGGACAGCAGTGAGCAGACCATATATTTAAAGGGACAGGGAAGTCAGGATATGCCATACGTTAAGAAAATGCTGTCCCCAAAGGTAGCAGGGGTGGTAATATCCGCACAGGGCGGAGGAAACGCCCAAATCGTACAAAATATAACAGAAGCAATTCAGGCATTATTTGGCATAGAGGCACATAAAATTAAAATAGTTAAAATGATATCATAAGTAAGAAGGAGAAGCGGATTTGAAAAATATGGTGAAGAAGAATCAAATTATGATTACGGCGCTGGCAATCATGATTGCGGTTGCAGGGTACTTGAACTTTGCCGGCAGCAGGATTACGGAAGAAGAAATTATGACGGCGGGAACGGATACGGCTGTGGCAAGCGATCAGGTTGTCACGGGAACAGACGAGGACGTAGCGGCCCTGTTTGAAATATCTGACGAGGATATAGAACAGGCCGACAGTTCAGACATCCAGAGCCTTGATTCGGAGGTCGTGTTGTCTGAGGACAATTATCTGGACGAAACCATGGATGAAATTATGGCGGAGAATATGACGGGAGATATGGCGCAGAATGCAGGAAGCGAATTATCCGGAGATGAGACGCCCGGGGAGGCGGTCTTTACCTCGGCCAGCAGCTTAGACACCCTTTCGGGGGCAAGGCTTATGAAGGAACAGACCAGAGCGAAAAATAAAGAAACCCTGCTTGAAATTATCAATAATGTCAACATCAGCGAAGAACAAAAACAGGCGGCGGTGGATGATATGATTGCCCTTACTGATGTGGCTGAGAAAGAAACGGCGGCGGAGATACTTTTGGAGAGCAAAGGGTTTGACGATGTGGTGGTCAGCATAACCGATGATACCGTCGATGTGGTGGTGAATGCGGAGGAGCTTTCGGAGGCGCAGCGCGCGCAGATTGAAGACATTATTATTCGAAAAACAGGCATGGCGCCGGAAGCAATTGTAATCAGTACTTTAAATGCAAGTTAAAGGCGTTTTGGTACACAGATGATTTCTTATGACTGCCATGGGAATAAATAGATGCTATATTTTGAAAAATGTGGTATCCTATTATAAAAGCGAGTGTAAAAAAGAAAGGGATACCTGATGAAAAGAATTTTTCATTGCACCGGCGTGTGGGAACGGGCGATTTGGAGGACGCGGTAAATTTTAGAATGCAGGAACGAAGGAACCGTGTCCGGCGTCAAATGGGTCTGTTTCCACATGACCAACAGGGAGATATCCCGCTATTTGAAGGAATATTTTTAAGGTTTGCGCTTTATTAATTCGTAAGATTATGATATGCTTCTATGGGCATAAAACTATGGAATAAGCCGGCCCGCAAAATGCGGGCGCTTTGATAACCTGGAGGAAAAAAAGTGAGTAACTATAAGCAGGAGATAAACAGAAGAAGAACCTTTGCAATTATTTCCCACCCGGATGCGGGAAAAACCACTCTCACGGAAAAGTTTCTATTATACGGAGGGGCGATTAATCTGGCAGGAAGCGTAAAGGGTAAGGCAACGGCAAGGCATGCGGTTTCCGACTGGATGGAAATTGAAAAGGAAAGAGGTATTTCCGTTACATCTTCGGTTTTACAATTTGAATATGGCGGTTTTTGCATTAATATTTTGGACACGCCCGGGCATCAGGACTTTTCGGAGGATACTTATCGTACCCTGATGGCGGCGGATTCGGCTGTGATGGTGATAGATGCATCTAAGGGGGTAGAGGCTCAGACCCGTAAGCTGTTTAAGGTCTGTGTGATGCGGAAAATTCCCATTTTTACATTTATTAATAAGTTGGACAGGGATGCCAATGATACTTTTGAACTGCTGGATGAAATAGAAAAGGAGCTTGGGATTGCTACTTGTCCTGTCAACTGGCCTATCGGGTCGGGGAAAAGGTTTAGGGGCGTCTACGACAGGGACAGGCAGTGCGTTCTTATGTATTCGGATACGGAGAAGGGAACGAAGGAAGGGGAGACTACTGAGATTTCCGTAAGTGATCATGGAAAGCTTACGGAGGCAATCGGGCAGGAGGCGGCTGATACGCTTAGAGACGAAATTGAGCTTTTAGATGGCGCCAGTGCGGAATTTGATTTGGACCTGGTGCGTTCCGGCGACCTGACACCCGTATTTTTTGGTTCGGCCCTTACTAACTTTGGCGTGGAGTTCTTTTTGCAGCATTTCCTTAAGATGACCACAACTCCTTTGCCGAGAAAGGCGGATACGGGCCTTATTGTTCCGGATGAAAATGACTTTTCCGCTTTTGTATTTAAAATACAGGCCAATATGAATAAGGCGCACAGAGACAGGATTGCGTTTATGCGAATCTGCTCCGGCAAGTATGAGGCAAGCATGGAGGTAAAGCACGTGCAGGGAGGGAAAGTTATGCGTCTTTCACAGCCCCAGCAGATTATGGCCAGTGAAAGGAAAATTTTGGACGAAGCTTATGCGGGGGATATTATAGGCGTATTTGATCCCGGTATTTTCTCTATTGGCGATACGCTGTGCATGCCAAAAGAGCAGTTTTGCTATGAAGGAATACCTACTTTTGCACCGGAGCATTTTGCAAGGGTGAGGCAGGTTGATACCATGAAGCGGAAACAGTTTGTGAAAGGAATCACCCAGATTGCCCAGGAGGGCGCTATTCAGATTTTTCAGGAATTTAATACAGGTATGGAGGAAATTATAGTAGGCGTAGTGGGCGTATTGCAGTTTGACGTACTAAAATACCGTCTGGAAAATGAATACAATGTGGAAATCAGGTTAGAGAATCTGCCCTATGAGCATATCAGATGGATTGAAAACAAAGAGATCGATTTGAATAAGCTGACAGGGACTTCCGATATGAAAAAGATCAAAGACTTAAAAGGGAATCCGCTCTTACTGTTTGTAAATGCGTGGAGCGTGGGAATGACATTAGAACGAAATGAAGGTTTAAAGCTTTCGGAGTTTGGACGTGATTAAATGAGAAAAAAGAAAATCATATGGGCAATTGCTTTTTGTATCCTTTTGTTTACCGGCTGCAGTCATTTTAACGGGCGGGAGATAAAAGAGGAAAAGGACGCTTATGAGGGGGAAAGCATATCGGAAGAGGAGGATGCTGACGGGAATGAGGCGCAGGAAGCGCAGACCGGGGAAGCAGAGAGCCTTACGGGTATTTCTCCCCAAGAGACGGATTTTATCAGGAAGCAGCAGACAGGGCTTTTTTATTATGATAGGTTAAATGAGGAAGAACAGATTGTTTATGCGGAGATACTGAAAATATTGGAGGAGTTTGGGGACGGGGTGGCTTTATCCTGTGTGGATACGGATAAAATCGAAAAGGTCTTCCAATGTGTGTTAAATGATCATCCTGAGATTTTTTATGTGGAGGGCTACACCTTTACCAGATATACGTTGGGAGAAGTGGTAAAAAAGATTACCTTTTCCGGCGCTTACAATATTTCAAGGCAGGAGGCACAAGACAGAAAAGCCCAGATTGACCAATACGTACAGGAGTGCCTCTCCGGTATGGAAGCAGGTTTGGATGAATATGGAATCGTGAAATATATTTACGAATATATCATTGCCCGGACGGAGTATGACGCCTTAGCTCCCGATAATCAAAATATCTGTTCTGTTTTTATCCACAAAAGAAGCGTATGTCAGGGCTATGCAAAAGCAACCCAGTACCTTTTGAGAAAGGCCGGAATTTCGGCTACTTTGATTATGGGAAGGGTTTCCGGCGGAGAGGGACATGCCTGGAATCTGGTTAAGATGGATGGAAATTATTATTATGTAGATACTACATGGGGGGACGCGTCCTACCAGATTGTAGAAGGAAGCAACGATAAGGCCATTGGAAGCATTCCGCCTATTAATTATGATTATCTGTGTGTTACCACCCAGCAGCTTCAAAAGACGCATGTGATAGAGCCCATTGTGGAGGTGCCCGTATGCGACTCCATGCAGGATAATTATTATGTGAGAGAAGGGCGCTACTTTACGGGCATGGAAAAAGAAAAGATAAGAGAAATGTTTCAGGCGGCCTATGGGCAGGGCAGCACTTATGTGACACTAAAATGTTCGGATGAACAGGTGTACATGGAAATGATTGGCTACCTGATTGAGGAACAGGGAATCTTTCAGTATTTAGATACCCAGGAGGGAACGGTTTCCTATGCGGAAAATGAAGAACAGCTAAGCCTTAGCTTTTGGCTGTAGTATGGAAGTTAATTTGGGCTATGCAAAAAGCAGATTTTTTGATATATTAACAGTAACAGACTTTCGGCAAAGGAAAGAAAGGAACGCTATTATGGAAAAAAAATTAGAACAGAACACCTATGTGTTACAGGAAGATGAAGATTTAGGTACGGTGAAGATTGCAGATGATGTTGTGGCAATGATTGCAGGCCTTGCGGCAACAGAGGTAGAGGGCGTTGCGGCCATGGCCGGAAATATCAGCAATGAGCTTATGAGCAGAGTGGGGGTAAAGAGCCTTTCTAAGGGCGTTAAAGTAGAGGTTACCGGCAAAAAGGTAAAAGCAGAGCTTGCGCTGATTGTGGAGTATGGCTATAACATTCCGTCTACTTCCCAGAGAGTACAGGGAAAAGTAAAATCAACCATAGAAAATATGACCGGCCTGGAGGTTTCGGATGTGAATATCCGTATCGCCGGCGTCAATATGCAGAAAAACGGATAAGTACGGGCAGAGGTAACCAGGTAGAGGCTTATGAGCAGAAGAGAAATGAGAGAGCGGCTTTTTAAGCTGCTGTTTCGTGTAGAATTTAATCCGAAGGCTGAAATGGCAGAGCAGGAAATCTTCTTTTTTGAAGCGGAAGAAAATGCCGGTTCCGGAGAAGATAATGCCTGGATTAGTGAGAAATTTAATAAGATTTTGGAAAAATTGGAAGAAATCGACCAGGCTTTAAACGAAAAGGTACAGGGCTGGGATACCGGTCGTATGGGAAAGGTGGATCTTACAATTTTAAGACTGGCCGTATATGAGGTTGTCTATGATGAGAGCATTCCCACCGGCGTTGCAATTAACGAAGCGGTGGAGCTGGCTAAAAAATTTGGACAGGATTCGTCCCCTTCCTTTGTAAATGGCGTGCTGGCAAAATTTGCATAAGGCATTGCTGTGAGCGGTTTGAATAAAGCCGTGGCATGAGGCAAAAAATGCAGAATGTATATACAGTAGGACAGATAAATTCATACATTAAAAATATGTTCGCGCAGGATTTTTTATTACAGGAGTTGTCCGTAAAAGGTGAAGTCAGCAACTGTAAATACCATTCCTCCGGACATATTTATTTTACGTTAAAGGACGAAAAAGGAACAATTTCCTGTGTGATGTTTGCCGGAAACCGCCAGGGCCTCAGGTTCCGGATGGCGGAAGGAATGCAGGTGGTGGTAAAAGGCACCATTGATGTGTATGAGCGGGACGGCAAATACCAGATGTACGCCAGAAGCATAACAAAAGATGGCGCAGGAGCCCTTTATGAGCGATTTGAACGGTTAAAGCAGGAACTGCTGGAGCGCGGAATGTTTGCTCCTGAGTACAAAAAGCCAATACCGGAATATGTAAAGACAGTAGGAGTGGTGACGGCGCCCACAGGGGCGGCAGTCAGAGATATTATCAATATTGCATCCAGAAGAAATCCATATGTACAGATTATTTTATATCCGGCCATTGTACAGGGAGAGGCGGCAGCGGCAAGCATTGTGGAAGGAATACATGCTTTAGAGGCAAGGCAGGTAGATGTGATGATTGTAGGGCGTGGGGGCGGGTCTATTGAGGATTTGTGGGCCTTTAATGAGGAAGCGGTAGCACAGGCAGTTTTTGACTGCAGCGTTCCTGTAATTTCGGCGGTAGGCCATGAGACGGATACTACCATCATTGACTTTGTAGCCGACTTACGCGCGCCAACCCCTTCGGCGGCGGCAGAGCTGGCCGTATACGATGTTTTTTTATTACAGTCGCAGCTCAAAAACGCAAAACTTACGCTATATCGCCAGATGCAGGGACGTATACGGCTTGAGCGCACAAGACTTAAGGCTGTGGAAGCTAAGCTGAAAATGAACAGTCCGGCAGGAAAAATCAGAGAGAAAAAAACTTATGCCATGAATCTGGAAGAAAGAATGGCCCTCGCCATGAGAAACCAGCTCATGGGAAAAAGGCACAGACTGGCAATTTATATAGAAAAGTTAAAGGGACTTTCTCCCCTTGATAAGCTGAATCAGGGATATTCCTATGTTTCGGACAAGGAAGGAAAAACCATAACGGATATAAACAAAGTTGAGCTTGGCGACAAGCTGCAGATTTATGTAAAAAATGGCGCAGTGGAAGCAAAAGTAACCGGCAAATATCCCAAAGAGTATATTTCTTAGGAAATTGCCTTGCAGAAATGAGGAAAATATGCCAAAGCAGGACGAAAAGGAATTTAAGCTTGAAGAAGCGTTTGAGAAGTTAGAGGAAGCTGTTTCAGCGTTGGAAAAGGAGGAAATATCTTTAGAAGAATCCTTTCAAATTTACAAAGGCGGCATGGAGCTTTTAAAAAAATGTAACCAGGCCATAGACCAGGTGGAAAAAAAGGTGCTGGTACTAAATGAGGATGGAGAAACTTATGAATTTTAAGCAGCAGCTGGAAGAAAAGACAAGATATGCGGAGGATGTATTAAAAAAATATCTGCCACAGGAAAAAGGCTTTCAAAAGAAGGTATTGGAAGCAATGAATTACAGTGTGATGGCAGGAGGAAAGAGACTACGCCCAATCCTGATGAAAGAGAGTTTTCTGCTATTTGGCGGAGAGGGGGAGGTGGTGGAGCCTTTTATGGCGGCGCTGGAAATGATACACAATTATTCTCTGGTGCACGACGATCTCCCGGCTATGGACAATGATAAGTACCGCAGAGGACGTAAGAGCACATGGAACGAATATGGAGACGGTATGGCGGTGCTGGCAGGGGACGGGCTTTTAAACCTGGCCTTTGAGAGCGCGGCGTCGGCTTTTGAGCTTACGGATGATCCAAAGTCTTTAAAGAGAGTGGCCCTGGCGCTTAAGGTTCTTGGAAAAAAGGCCGGCATTTATGGGATGATTGGCGGACAGGCCGCCGACATAGAAGCGGAATCAGGAGGGAGCGTGAGTAAGGAGCTTCTTTTGTTTATCCATGAAAATAAGACGGCCGCGCTTATTCAGGCGGCCATGATGATAGGAGCTATTTTGGCAGGCGCCGGCAAGGAGGCCGTTAAGGCGATGGAAAAAGCTGCCTGCAATATAGGAATTGCATTTCAGATTCAGGACGATATATTAGATGTGACCGGCAGTGAAGAAGTATTGGGCAAGCCTATCGGAAGCGACGAAAAGAATCACAAGCTTACTTATGTATCGCTTTACGGACTTAAGGAGGCTAAAAAAGAGGTGGAAAATTTATCAAAGGAAGCTCTTTTTATTCTTCGTTCTTTTGAAAATCAAAATGATTTATCCGGAAATAAACCTTATAAGAATCCTTTTCTTGAGGAACTTGTAACTGAGCTTATTTCCAGAGAGAAATAAAAATCTGCCACGGCAGGCATCCGGGGGACGCGGCAACAGTTGTGATACGGTGTAACAGTTCGGACAGGTCCGTGCATTTACGCACGGTAACAGAACATAAGAAAAGAAGGTAAGAAAATGCTGCTTGATCAAATTAAAGGTGTAAATGACATTAAAGACATTGATCCATCAAATTATAAGGAGCTGGCACAGGAAATACGTGATTTCCTGATTGAAAAAATATCCCATACCGGCGGGCATTTGGGATCTAATTTAGGGGCTGTGGAGCTGACAATGGCCCTTCATCTATCTTTGAATCTTCCGGAGGATAAGCTGATTTGGGATGTGGGGCATCAGTCTTATACCCATAAACTTCTTACAGGGAGGAAGGACGGCTTTGACAGTTTACGGAAATTCGGAGGAATGAGCGGATTTCCCAAGAGAAAAGAAAGCGAGTGCGATTGTTTTGATACGGGACACAGTTCTACCTCTATCTCAGCAGGCTTAGGGCTTGTGAAAGCCCGGGATATTCAGGGGGGCACGAATACGGTGGTCTCTGTCATTGGAGACGGTTCCCTTACAGGGGGGATGGCCTATGAAGCCTTAAATAATGCGGCTAAGCTGGAAACCAACTTTATTATTGTGCTCAACGACAACAATATGTCCATTTCGGAAAATGTAGGCGGTATGTCCAAGTATTTAAATAATGTCAGGACAGCGGACGCTTATTTGAACATAAAAGAAGGAATATACAATACTTTAAAGGAAATTCCCAGAGGGGAAAAGGTAGTAAAAGGCATTCGCAAGGCAAAGAGCAGCTTCAAGCAGCTTGTGGTTCCGGGAATGCTTTTTGAGGATATGGGGATTACCTATTTAGGGCCTGTGGACGGACATAATATTCCGGCGATGCTGCGGGTATTTCAGGAAGCCAAACGGACGAGGAATGCGGTGATCGTCCATGTGATTACCCAGAAGGGAAAGGGCTTTGCCCCGGCGGAGCGGCACCCGGCAAGGTTCCACGGAGCAGAACCTTTTGACATTGAAACGGGACTGCCTGCAAAGCCAAGAACCACGGCAAATTATACGGATATCTTTTCCACGGTTATGACCAAGTTAGGGGCAAGAGATGAAAAGGTAGTTGCCATAACGGCAGCTATGTTAGATGGAACCGGCTTAAAGCGGTTCCGGAATATGTACCCGGAGCGCTTATTTGATGTGGGAATTGCGGAAGAACATGCCGTGACTTTTGCGGCGGGCTTAGCGGCAGGAGGATTAAAGCCGGTAGTGGCAATTTATTCTTCCTTTTTGCAGAGGGCATATGATCAGATTCTGCATGACGTATGTATGCAAAAGCTTCCCGTGGTTTTTGCCATTGACCGGGCAGGGCTTGTGGGGAGCGATGGAGAAACCCATCAAGGGGTATTTGATTTGTCTTATTTATCCAGTATTCCTGATATGTGTATTATGGCTCCTAAAAATAAATGGGAGCTTTCAGATATGATGAAATTTGCCATTTCTCTTGGAGCGCCTGTTGCAATCCGCTATCCAAGGGGGGAAGCCTATGCGGGGCTGAAAGAATACCGTGCGCCTATCGAAATGGGCAAATCGGAGCTTCTCTGTGCGCAGGGGGAAATTTGTCTGATGGCCTTAGGAAGTATGGTAAAGGTATCGGAGAAGGTAAAGGAGTTGTTAAACGAAGCCGGATATAAATGTAGTATCATAAATGCCAGATTTGCGAAACCCATTGATTTAGAAGCGGTAGAGTGGGCGGTTCGGAATCATAAGCTGGTCGTTACAATGGAAGAAAACGTTGCAAGCGGCGGTTATGGTGAAAAGGTAAGGGATGCGGTGGACGATTTTAAAGCGCCGGCGAAGGTTTTGCAGATTGCGGTGCCTGACAGGTATGTGGAACATGGCAGTGTGGATCAGCTGATGCAGGAAATTGGCATGGATGCGGTGTCGATTGTAGATAAGATTGTAAAAGAAATGGAAAGCGCCAAATGAAGGAACGGCTTGATGTATTGCTTGTAAGGGAGGGACATGTCCTTTCAAGGGAAAAGGCGAAGGCCATTATTATGTCGGGAAATGTCTTTGTGGACGGGCAAAGGGAGGATAAGGCAGGGGCTTTCTTTGACCCGGAAAAGGTGCGGATAGAAGTGCGCGGCAGTACCTTAAAGTACGTCAGCAGAGGAGGCCTTAAACTGGAAAAAGCAGCCAGGGAGTTTGGAATTTTTTTGGATGGTAAGGTGTGTATGGATATCGGCGCTTCTACGGGAGGTTTTACGGACTGTATGCTCCAAAATGGAGCTAAGAGGGTATATTCCGTGGATGTGGGACATGGACAGCTTGACTGGAAGCTTAGAAACGACGAGAGGGTCGTCTGCATGGAAAAGACTAATTTCAGATATATGACGCCCGGGGATATTCCGCAGAGGTTGGATTTTGCCTCCGTAGATGTTTCTTTTATTTCATTGACGAAAATACTGCCTCCGGCGAAGGCGCTTCTCAAAGACAGGGGGCGGATGGTCTGCCTGATTAAACCGCAGTTTGAGGCGGGGCGCGATAAGGTTGGGAAAAAAGGAGTTGTCAGGGAGCCGGAAATCCACGAAGAAGTGATAAGGAAGGTTGCGGATTTTGCACAGTCTATTGGCTTTACCATTTTGAACCTTGATTACTCGCCTATCAAGGGGCCGGAGGGAAATATAGAATATCTCATTTACTTGCAGAAAAATGAGGAAGAGCGGAAAGAAAACCTAATCGCGGACATTGCGGATGATATCAGGGCAACCGTATCAAAGGCACATGCAAATCTGTGCTGAAAGCCATATATATGATGGAAGTGTGAAGAAGAGATGAAGATTTTCTAAGGCGTCAAAGGACGCCGCCTAAGAAAATCTAAGTCATCTTGAAATAATTCATGTATTGTTTGTGCCGCAAGGCGGCATGTCGGGAAGTTTGGATGCTAACTTCCAATCTATTTATCGGTGCGGTACCGTAAGTAAAGATTGCGGTATGCGGGGGAACAGGTATGGAGCATTTTTATGTGATAACCAATCCCACAAAAGATGCGGGCCATAAGACGGCCTGTTACATCAGGGATTATCTTGTAAGCCATGGAAAGACCTGTATGATTGACATTGGTACGGCCAAGCCGGGCCAGGAAGGATACACCTACAAGGAGCAGGTAAGGGAAAATGTGGACTGCATTATTGTACTTGGAGGAGACGGAACGTTATTGCAGGCCGCAGTAGATCTTGCGGACAGGGATATTCCTTTTCTGGGAATTAATTTTGGAAGGCTGGGATTTTTGGCAGAGGTAAACAGGACAGATGTGGAGGAGGCATTAAGAAAGCTGATCCAAAATGAGTATGGAATTGAAAAGCGTATGATGCTTTTAGGGAAAAGCTATGACAGGCAGGGAATGAAGGATAAGGCAAGGGCGCTTAACGATATTGTCATTACCAGAAAGGGTTCCCTGCAAATCATCAATTATAATGTTTATGTGAACGGACAGTTTTTACATCGTTATCACGCGGATGGGATAATTGCATCAACTCCTACCGGTTCAACGGGGTATAGCTTATCTGCAGGAGGACCTATTGTGGAGCCTAAGGCAAGGCTGATTTTGTTAACGCCAATCTGCTCTCATTCCATGCAAAGCCGCAGTATGGTTTTATCGCCTGAGGATAAGGTGGTGGTGGAGATTGAAAGCACTAACAGTGGAGAAGTGCAGGAGGTTGAAGCGATATTTGACGGATGTCATAAGGTTACCCTTTGCACAGGGGATAAAATAGAAATCCTGGAATCCAACAAGACTACCGGCATCGTAAAATTAAGCCAGGTAAGCTTTTTAGAGGTATTGCACAGAAAGATGGGCGACTAATAAAAGATTGTGGAGAGGCGGTTATGAAAAAAAACAGACATCAAAAGATAAAAGAGCTGGTGGAGCAGTTTGAAATCGAAACCCAGGAGGAGCTGGCGGATCGGCTGCGGGAGGCAGGGTACACTGTTACCCAGGCTACCGTATCGAGGGATATCAGGGAGCTTAAGCTTTCCAAGGTTCCCATGGGAGATGGGAGACAGAAATATACCATATTGGTTCACAGCGATCATTATCTTAGCGATAAATACATACGGGTTTTGAAGGATGGATTCTTGTCAATGGATATGGCCCAGAATATTCTTGTGGTGAAAACCGTATCCGGTATGGCTATGGCGGTGGCCGCTGCCATAGATGCAATGAAGCTTAAGGAGATTGTAGGATCGATTGCAGGGGACGATACCATTATGATGGCGGTGCGTACCGTTGAAGATACGCAGGCCGTTATGGAGAAAATTCGGAACGTACTTGAAGAATAACCGTATAACGGTTCGGCCGGCGGACATTGCCAAAAACAGTGTATTAAACGCCGAACCGCCGCGAGTAACCGACTATGCGCCTGAGAGAAGGGGCGTTAAGGAGGAAATGTATGCTTGAAAGTTTACATGTAAAAAATCTGGCGCTTATTGACGAGCAGGAGATCAATTTTACGGAAGGAATGAACATCCTAACCGGCGAAACCGGCGCGGGTAAATCTATTCTGATAGGCTCTATAAACTTAGCGCTGGGAGGCAAGGCAGGAAAAGATTATATCCGCACAGGCGCGGATTATGCGCTGGTGGAGCTTATTTTTTCCTTAAATGACCGGCAGTGCGAGAAGGTGAGGGAAATGGATTTACCCCTTGAGGATGACGGCACTTTGATTTTGCAGAGAAAAATTACGACGGGACGCAGCGTCTGCAGGGCCAACGGGGAAAGTATCAGCGCCGGACAGCTAAAAAATTTGGCGGGATGCCTTTTGGATATGTATGGACAGCATGAGCATCAGTCATTGTTAAAGCCTGCCGCTTACAAAAGACTGTTGGACGACTATGTAGGCGAAAAAGTTTATAAACTGCAAACCGGCTTGAAAGAAAAACTGACGGACTACAGGAAATGCCTGGAAGAGCTGGAAAACCAAAATTCCGATGAAGCGGTGCGGGTAAGAGAAGCAAAGCTTCTCGCCTTTGAAATTGAAGAAATTGAAGACGCCGCGTTAAACCCGGAGGAGGACGAACAGGTAGAGAAAAGATACCGCAAGCTGGTGAACGCAAAAAGAATGAAGGAAACCGTCTATGGAGTTCATGGCCTTACAGGGTACGAAAAAGAAGGCAGCGCAGGCCTTGCGGTAGGCCATGCCTTAAGAGATATGAAAACCTTAAACGATTTTGACGAGGACATTGCCCCTTTGATTGCGCAGCTTACGGATATTGACGATCTGCTCAACGATTTCAACCGCTCCATGGCTCAGTATGAGGACAGCCTTGAATTTGACGAAGAAGAATTTGCCAATCTGGAAGAACGGCTCAATACGCTGAACCATTTGAAGGATAAATATGGGGATACCATTGCGGCCGTCTTAAAGGCATTGGAGGAGAAGCAGCAGGCTCTTGACAAATTAAACAATTACGAGGCATACATGAGCGGGCTTCGGGAAAAAATAGAAAAACAAAAGCAGGAAATCCTTGCTCTGTGCGAACAGATTTCAAAATTAAGAAAAAAAGCGGCCGGGCCCCTTACCAAAAAATTAAAAGCGGCCATGGTTGATTTAAATTTCCTTGATGTGGAATTTTCCATATCGGTGGAGGAACAGGAGGAAGAGTTCTCGGCTGACGGATATGATAAGGTGGAATTTCTGATATCCACAAACCCCGGCGAGGCGCTGCGCCCTTTATGGCAGATAGCAAGCGGCGGCGAGCTTTCCCGCATTATGCTTGCCTTTAAAACGGTTTTTGCGGATAAGGATGAGACGAACACCCTGGTCTTTGATGAAATCGACACGGGAATCAGTGGAAAAACAGCCTGGAAGGTTTCGGAAAAATTGGGCAGGCTTTCAAGAAACCATCAAATTATTTGCATTACCCATCTGGCGCAGATTGCCGCTATGGCGGATACGCATTTTATGATTGAAAAAAATATCATAAAAGACCGTACCGTTACCAGTATACGGGAAATTGCGGCAGATGAAAGCCTTGGGGAGCTGGCGCGGCTTTTGGGAAGCGGAAAGCTGACGGAAGCGGTTTTGAGCAATGCCCGGGAAATGCAGGAGACGGCGCGGAAAGTGAAAGCGCAGAGTTAGGAATATGGAGTTTGGAAGTTTACTTCCAAACTTCCCGACATGCCGCCTTGCGGCACAAACAATGTGTGTGAACGTCATTTACAGGATGAGAAAGGAGATGGGCATTCATATGTTGGAAATTGGATCGATTGTATGGGGTGTGAAGGATGTCTTTCGGGCAGTAGAGTTTTGGAGTGCTGCTTTAAGTTATAAACTGAAATACCCGGCAACCGAAGGGTGGGCTATTCTGATTCCCGAAGACGGGAAGGGTATCCAATTATCACTCAATAGAATTTCATCCCCAAAAGCGAAAAGGCATCATATGGATTTGTTTACGGAAGATCAGGCCCGGGAAGTGGAAAGGCTGATCAAGCTGGGTGCAACTAAAAAAGAATGGAACTACGAACCGGATGCCGATTATGTGGTACTGCAGGATCCGGATGGAAATCCTTTTTGTGTGGTGCAACGATAGGCTTTATATAAATAGATAGAAACATTTGGAAGTAAAAAAATAAAATTTTTAAAGTAAAAATTCTTGTTTTTCACATACTAAAAAAGGCATGCAAGGCTGTATGTCTTTTTTTATTCAAAAAGATTGCTCATTATGAAGCAGCCATTTTGTAGCAGTTTGGCTTGTCCGGCTGTTGCAGTACTTTATTTTAGATAAGGATGTGAAGACTTGAATACACATTTTGCTGAAAGCTTAAAGGAAACAGATAACGGCAGGGTTTGGATTTACAAAAAAATTTTATATGCCATATTGGTTCTTGGGGTGCTATCCGTGATGCTGTCCCTATATTATTTTATGTGGCTTAGTGTTCCATCTACGATTATGCTCAAGGCAGGATTGGACCAGCAGCTTGATTTTAAGGTACCTGCCAGCGGCGAGATTTATAAAGAAGCGGTAGAGGTAAGTGGAAATGTAAGCACGAGTAAGGTAAGAGACAGCGCCAGTGTTCACATTGATTTAGGGCGTCCCGTAACTTTAAGGGCAAACCAGATTGACCAATATAAGCTGCAATTAAAACTTTTTGGCGTCATTCCATTAAAAGAAGTTGATATAGAGGTCATTCAGGATATTCAGCTAAGACCATCAGGAATTCCAATAGGCATCTATGTGAAAACCCAGGGCGTCTTGGTGGTAGGAATCGGAGAGTTCGAGGGGGAAAGCGGCCAAAGCGTTAATCCGGGGAAGCATGTTTTTCAGGTGGGAGACTATATATTGGAAATCAATGATGATGAGGTTGAAAGCAAAAAAGAGCTGATTGAAAAAATTAAATATAGTGAGGGGCAGGAGATGGTGTTTAAAGTGCAGCGGGGAGATATGGAGATTGATGTAAAGGCCCGCCCTGAGTTAAACAAAAATGGCGAATATAAGATGGGAATCTGGGTCAGGGACAATGCGCAGGGGGTTGGCACCATGACCTATGTTGACGAAAACGGATGCTTCGGGGCGCTGGGGCACGGCATCAACGACGTAGACACCAGCACTTTGATGGCCCTTAAGGCGGGAACTCTTTATCATACGGAAATTATAGGGATTACCAGAGGGGCCAGCGGATCTCCCGGAGAATTGACAGGCTATATAGAATATGACGACAATAATGTTATGGGGGATATTACGGCAAATACCGCACGGGGAATTTTTGGCGTCTGTATTCCGGAGATTGCGGATGACGATACCTATGATTATCTTCCGCTGGGGCTTAAGCAGGAGATAAAAAAAGGGCCGGCGCAGATTATCTGTTCCCTTGGAAACGGCACCAGAGTTTATGACGTGGAGATAACGGACATTAATCTGGAAAATGACAATATTAATCGGGGAATTGTTATTAAAATCACGGATCCGGATCTGCTTACGGTAACAGGCGGAATCGTGCAGGGAATGAGCGGAAGTCCGATTATTCAGGACGATAAAATAGTGGGGGCGGTCACCCATGTGCTGGTTCAGGATCCCACCAGAGGGTACGGTATTTTTATTGAGGAAATGCTTGTGCATGAATAATGAAAAAACAGAAATAAATTTGCGCTTGCGCCTGAATTTGAGTGCTGCCGGTAAATATAGGGTATCAGAAAAACTCTTGGTAAATTCTGCTGAGAGTTTTTTTGTGCAGGCACAATTATCATTTGTTTTCACATTGATAATGGAGGAAAACATTTAAAGATGGAAGAAAACAATTAATGATGAAAAAATTAAATGCCTTTTAGGCATGGGTAAGACATAAAACTTAAGTATTTGATATAAGTAACTAATGGATTTATACTATAAGTGCATCAGAAAAATAAGTAAAGTTTCGATTGGCGGCAGTATCTTAAGCAAAACTTGCGATGCTTGCGATACATGACAATGAGCTTTGCCCATTGCAGGCAGGAGGTATAAGGATGGAACAGAAAAAAAGTTTGTTTTCTAATCAGGAATTAAAAGCGATGATTGTCCCGCTGTTTTTAGAGCAGCTCCTGGTTATGCTGGTAGGGCTGGCGGATACGCTGGTGGTAAGCCATGTGGGGGAGGCTGCGGTGTCGGGGGTTTCGCTGGTCAATCAGTTTAATACGATTTTTATTTATCTTTTTACGGCATTGGCATCGGGCGGAGCCGTGGTTATCAGTCAGTATATCGGAGGGAGAGAAAAAGACCTTGCCGGGGAGGCGGCAAGCCAGCTTTTGCTTTTTTCCACAATATTTTCCGTTATAATAGCTGTGTTTGTGTTAGTTGGCAATGAATCTATTTTGCGTCTTTTGTTTGGAAAAGTGGAGGATTCCGTCATGCAGGCGTGCGTTACCTACTTGAAAATTTCCGCGTATTCCTATCCGGCGCTGGCAATCTATAATGCGGGAGCGGCAGTTTACCGGAGCCTTGGAAAGACCGGCACGACCATGTACCTGTCAGTGGCCTCGAACGTAATCAATGTTGTGGGCAATCTCATCGGCGTATTCGTGTTAAAAGCCGGAGTGGCCGGAGTGGCGTACCCTTCTCTGATAGCCCGGATATTTTCGGCGGTAATGATTACGGCGTTTTGCTTTGGGGAAAAGAATGAGGTGGTCTATCGGAGCAGGTGGATTATGCGCTGGAATGGGCGTATGATGCGGCGCATTTTGAATATTGCAATTCCAAACGGAATGGAAAACGGCATCTTTCAGCTGGTGAAGGTGGCGCTGAGCAGTATTGTCGCACTTTTCGGGACCTATCAGATAGCGGCAAACGGCGTGGCGCAGAGTATCTGGTCGCTGGCCGCTTTGGCGGGGGTGGCAATGGGGCCGGTATTTATCACGGTAATCGGACAGTGTATGGGCAGCCGGGATACGGATGCGGCGGATTACTATTTCAGGAAACTGACAAAGGCCACGTTGGTGATTTCAATCGTATGGAATCTTTTCATCTTTCTGCTGACGCCTCTTTTTATGCGGGCCTACGCGTTAGAGCCTGAAACAAAGCGGCTTGTAATCCTGCTGGTGCTTATTCACAATGTGTTTAACGCGGCGGCATTTCCATTCTCCGGCGCGCTCAGTAACGGGCTTCGGGCGGCAGGGGATGTGAAGTTTACCATGTACATATCCATTGCGTCTACGATTGCAGGACGGCTGCTTTTGTCCTATGTGTTCGGAATTGTCTTTGAAATGGGAGTGATCGGTATCGCGGCGGCGATGGTCTGCGACTGGATCATTCGGGGCGCTATTTTCTACCTGCGCCAAAAATCAGGGAAGTGGAAGACTTTTCAGGTAATTTAAGTTTGGTTTTTCGTCATAAAATGCGCCGGGGCCGGGACTTTACACCTTTCGGCCCTTTTGCTATAATGAGGCCAGGAGGTGATGAACTTGCCGGGATTTACGAAGCAGGCGATTAGAAATTCTTTTATGAAGCTCTTAGATGAACGTCCGGTGAGCCAGATTACAGTTAAGGATATTGTGGAAGATTGCGGAATCAACCGCAATTCTTTTTATTATCATTACCAGGACATGCCTTCTTTGATTGAAGAAATTATTCTGAAAGAAATCGATGAGATTATCAGACGGCATCCAACGGTGGACTCTTTAGAAGAAGGGATTGATGTGGCGGCTTCTTTCGCAATGCAGAACAGACGGGCGGCGCTTCACCTTTATCATTCCGCTAACAGGGATTTATTTGAGCAGCATTTGTGGCGTATCTGCGAGTATGTTGTGGATACTTATATCAGTACGGCATTTGCGGACAGCCCCATTGGAGCGACGGATAAGAGCATTTTAATCCGCTATTATAAGTGGGTGTGCTTTGGGGCTGTTATGGATATGCTAAGGGGAGGAATGAAGGACGATATTCAGGCGTTCTACTATAGAATGGGACAGCTTAAAAAAGGAATGTTGGAGGAAGTGATTAACAGAAGCGTTCGCGAAAACGCAGATTGAAAATAATGCATAAAGGCAGTTTCCGACAACCGCTCCCTTGAGGGTGTCCGCGGGTAATGCAGCCGGCCGGATTCCGGTTTCCCGACAGACTATATGCGCTCAGGCGGGTATCAGGTAACGAAGGATAAGGTTTTTCCGAATTGAAGAGAGAAATGGAAAAAAGGAGTGTCCGGTGATATGCCGAATACTCCTTCCTGTTGTATAAAATTTATATACCGGCAGATTCAGGACCTCCTACAAACCGTAGTTTTTTCTGCTGCCTTACGCAGTCGTCCAGATAGTAATTCATCAGAACCTGATATGGAATACCCGATTCATCAGACATTGACTTGAAATATTCAATCGTTGCAACGCTTATGTTCATCGTAACAGGTTTTTTGATTTTTTTCGCATAAGGGTTTTTTCTGGGATTTAAAGCTTTAATATCATATTCCTCCCGCATATCCATTTCATCCATTACAAAATCACCATCCTTTATTGATTTCATTATACTGCTGTGTTTCCGTTTTCGTTGCTTTCCTTGCCGAAATAATACGGATAATATCATCAGCACTCCGGTAACAGTGGCAGACAATCAGCATTTTTAGCTGGCTGCTCATTCCCAAAAGCATAAACCTTTCTTCCTCCATTGAATGCTCGGGATCGTCAAACAGGACTGCATTTTCGTCTAAAAAAACAGTGCTTGCCTCATGAAAAGTGATGCCATGTTTTTCAATATTTGTCTGTGCCTTATTATTATCCCATTCAAATTTTATGCCATTCATATTTATATTATATTTATTATATCAATAAAAATCAAGGGAATCTGAATTGTAATCAGAATATGCTATTTTTACGGAGGGCTTTTTACTCGCCAGGAAAAACAGATAAGCAGACAATATATAATACTTTACAGGCTACAGGCTCCGCCGGAAAATCGGCGGTTTTTTTTTATGCACACGGACGTTCAAAGGAAATATGTCAGCAAGCTGACGGACGCCCGGCGCGCGAGCAGGGAGAAAACTTTCCCTGCTCGATTGCACAGACTCGAATAAGGAAATTTCAGACATTTATTCCCAAATGTTTAAATTTAAGACAGATGAAAGGAAATGTCCGTTTTGCAACCGCTATGGGTTTGCTATCTTAAAAATAGAAAGATTAAGTCCAAATACTGAAAAAAGGAAGGAGTGTCCGTTAAATAAGCATAGATAAAAACAGAGAAAGGAAGGTACGAAGGATGAGAGAGACGATGACACATAAAGCGGGGAGAGCGGCATTTGGAAAGGCAATTGATATAGCGCTTCAAAGCGCGGATAAAGACTGGGAGCCGGAAGTGGAAAAGCTTATGGATTTGATGCAAAGCTACATGAGCGGGGAAAAGCTGGACATTGACTACGACAGGGCGAAGGAAATGATTTGCAACAGGGAAGGGACGCTGAACCGGTATATTCGCCGAATTTTAAAGGAGGTTGATCCTTATGTGCTCAGGACTACCGCGTTAAACCTTGGCTTTGAAGCCTTTTTCCATGGGACAAAAACAATCCGCAAAATGCGGGAAACACACCGGTGCAATGTCCCCTGGCTGATTTTAATGGACCCTACCAGCGCCTGCAATCTGCATTGCACGGGATGCTGGGCGGCGGAATATGGAAATCGTTTAAATCTTTCTTTTGAGGAGATGGACGATTTGATTCGGCAGGGCAAGGAACTGGGCATTTACTTTTATATGTTTACCGGCGGAGAGCCTCTGGTAAGGAAGGCGGATATTATCAGACTCTGTGAAAAGCATCATGAGTGCGCGTTTTTAGCTTATACCAACGGAACGCTGGTGGACGAGGCGTTTTGTCAGGAGATGAAACGGGTTGGGAACCTGTATCTGGCGATCAGTCTGGAAGGCTCCCAGCAGGTAAACGACCTTCGACGGGGAGAAGGGGTATATGGAAAGGTCATGAAGGCTATGGATATGTTAAAGGCAAAGGGGCTGATTTTCGGGACTTCTGTCTGCTATACTTCCCAGAATTTTGAGACGGTTACAAGCGATGAGTTTGTCGATTTGCTTGTGGAAAAAGGCTGCCGCTACGCCTTGTATTTTCACTACATGCCGGTGGGAAATGACGCCGCAATGGGGCTTCTTCCTACGGTAGAGCAGCGTATTTACATAAAAGACAGGGTCAGGGAGATTCGCAACATGACCACCGGGAAGGGAATTTTTACCATGGATTTCCAAAATGACGGCGAATTTGTGGGAGGCTGCATTGCGGGCGGTAGAAATTATTTTCATATCAATGCGAACGGGGATGCGGAGCCCTGCGTTTTCGTCCATTATTCAGGGGCGAATATCAGAACCCATACGCTGCTTCAAATATTGAAACAGCCGTTGTTTATGGCTTATCGGGATAACCAGCCTTTTCATGAAAATCATCTGCGCCCGTGTCCCATGCTGGAAAATCCTGAGATACTCGAGCGGATGGTAAAGGAAACAGGGGCGAAATCTACGGATTTACAGTCTCCTGAGAATGTGGAGCATTTGTGTGGAAAATGCCGTGAATATGCCAAGGCGTGGGGAGATGCGGCAGATGAAATCTGGAAAAAGGAGGCGCACCGGAAAAGCAGTTATGAAAACTATAAGCAAAAAAACTGATTTTTGGAAAAAGGCCGTGAAAGGGGCGCTGGTTTTACTTGTGCTGATTTCGTTGATTTTTTACAAAGATTCCTTTCGGGAAATCTGGGAAGGAATCAGGCGGGTGAAGGCGGGAGAACTTCTGGTATGCCTGCTTCTGGCCGGAACAGGCTATTTGTTGGAGGGAATGACCATATTCCGTATGATGGGAGCGGTCGTTCCCTCTCCCTCTTTGTGGGAGGGCGTTTTCATCGCTTATGTGTGTGAGTTTTACCGCCTGACCACTATGGGAAATGGCTCCGGGGTGGCGGAAATTCATTACCTGTGTAAAAGCGGAATGAGAAAACAGAAGGGTTCCCCAATGGCAGGGGCAAAAGGCGGTCAGGAATGGCCGCAGGGAGAGAAAATTGTGCCGGGCAGCGCCACGGTTTTGACCATGATACAATACATTATGAAAAGGATTGCGATTATGGGGCTGGGGCTTTTGAGCTTTCTGATCCTTTGTCAAAAGGAAAATACCCGGGAGCTCTGCAGAGAGTACGGCGTTTTTGTAAGTGCCGGCTGTGTAATCTCGGCGGGGGTTATTGGGATTTTTCTCGCCCTTTCCCTGTGGGAGCGTGTGGCGGCCGTGGCTATTCATGTGCTTGAGTGGCTCTCCGGGAAAATCCCCGCCAAAGAAGCGGTTTTTCAAAAGTGGAGAGAGCAGATTATATTGTTAAACCGATCGGGGAAAGCGATATTGGGACAAAAGAAGCGTATGCTGTGCGCAGTGCTGATTCAGATGGGAAAGCTGTTATTGTTTTACGGGATAATAGCATATCTTCTTAAGGGAGCGACAGAGATGGGGGCGGGCATGTGTATTTTGCTTATGGCCCTTGCCTTTATGCTGTCAGGGGTAATTCCCGCCCCGTCCGGAGCGGGAGCGCTTGAGTTTGTTTTCCTATTGTTCTTTAGCAGGTTTGTGAATACGGGGGCGGCCGTTACGGCGATGCTGGTGTACCGCTTTGCCACATGGATTTTTCCGGCGGCGGTGGGCGGCGTTTTTCTGGCGGCGGACAGACGGCGCAGTGGAAAAGGAACAGGGAAAATGCCACAGTCAAAGACCCCGCCGCAAGCTGACGGGGCATCAAACTTGTAGCGCAGCAAGCAGCGGGGCATCAAATTTGAAACGCCCCATGGGGCGGGGCAAAAGACCCTCGCGGCAGTCGCCAAATGCCTAAGCCAACCAACGGTTGGCTTTAGGCAGTCACTTGGCTCGTTGCTCGCGGAAATAAAGTTGTAAGGAGAGCCCCAATTGCGCTATAATAAGAAAAACGTCGCTGCCCGATAAGGCCCGGTCCGCAGAAGAGGAAGGACCAAAATCAGGCGCAAAGCGAATTGGAAGTATACGACAGTTTTGTCGTGCGGAACAAAAACGGAGGAAAAGGTTATGACCAAAAAAGAACGCGTATGGAGAGCAATTCAGGGCAGGGAGGCAGATCACGTCCCCACAGGATTCAGCCTTCATTTTGAAAAGGAAAAAGCCGGGGGAGAGGCAGGCGTCGAATCCCACCTTAAGTTTTTCCGTGAGACAGATACGGATATCATCAAAATTATGAATGAAAATCTGGTCCCGGATGTGGGAGAAATCAAGGTTCCCGAGGATTGGAACAAGATTCCCTCTTATTCCCTTAAGGATACTTTTATGCAAAGGCAGATTGCAATGACAGAGAGCATTTTGGAAAAGGCGGACGGGGACGCGTTTGCGATTGGAACCCTTCACGGCATATGTGCCAGCGCTATCCATCCCATAGAAGCCAGATATGGGTATGAAAAGGTAAGGGAGCTTATTTGCGCGCATATCCGGGAAAACAAACGCCCGGTGATAGAAGCCTTTAAAAGAATTACCGACGGTATGTGTCAGTTAGCCGTCAAATATAAGGAGCTTGGCCTCGAGGGGATTTACTATGCGGCGTTAGGAGGGGAAACCCGTTACTTTACGGAGGAAGAATTTAAAGAATGCATTGAACCCTTTGACCGGCAGATTCTAAAGGCGTCAAGAGAGGCGGGAGGCGTGAATTTCCTGCATATGTGTAAGGATGGCCTTGATATGAACCGTTATGAGGGGTATGGCGATTTGGCGGATGTGGTGAACTGGGGCGTTTATGAGACTGATTTTAGCCTGGAGGAAGGTCGAAAGCTGTTCCCGAAAGCCGCTATAATGGGTGGACTGGCCAACCGCAGCGGTGTGCTGGTGGACGGAACGATAGAAGAACTGCAGAGCGCCGTCAGAGAAATCATTCTCACTTTTGGAAAAAGGGGATTCATTTTAGGGGCGGACTGCACCCTTCCCACAGAAATCGACTATGCCAGAATAAAAGCGGTGACAGAGGCGGCCGGAGAAGTGTAAAGAGTGGAAACTTTATGCAGTTTATGTTATAATTATACATATACAGATAGCAGCCGGCAGGGGGAACGATTATGGGAAAGAGCAATGATGAAAGGGATAAGACGCAGCGGATAGAAGAATTGGAGCGGAAAACAGCGGAACTGGAGATGGCGCTTCAGGCGGCACAGGAAACCAATCAGGCAAAAAGCCGTTTCCTGTCCAATATGTCCCATGATATCCGCACGCCCATGAACGCTATCATGGGCATGACGGCGATTGCCCTTTCGCACATCGACGAAAAGGCCAGGGTATGCGACTGTCTGAACAAGATAAAGACGGCGTCTTCCCATTTAATGAGCCTTGTAAACGATGTGCTCGATATGTCGCGGATTGACAGCGGACGTCTGGTCCTTTGTGAGGAGCCCTTTTCCCTGGCGGATTTGATACATGACGTTTCGGTTATCGTCCGGCCCCAGGCGGCCCAGAAAAAGCAGGAACTGCAGATTGAAATAGGAGAAATCAGGGCGGAAAATCTTTTGGGGGATTCCCTTCATTTACGCCAGATTCTGGTAAATATCATTGGCAATGCGGTGAAATATACCCAGGAAAAGGGCGCCATACAGGTGTGCTTTTATCAGGAAGCCGCCGGGCAGAAAGCAGTGCCTGAAAAAGCGGAGGCGCAGGTCGCAGCGCCTGAAAAAACGGAGCGGCAGGCCGCGGCTCATTTGACGAAGGTCCTTAAACAGGAGGATGAGTCAGGGCGGGAGAAAATATGGCTCCATTTTTCGTGCAGGGACAATGGAATCGGCATGAGCGGCGAATTCCTGAAACGAATCTTTCTCCCCTTTGAGCGTGTACACAGCGAGGCGACCAAAAAAATAGAAGGCACCGGGCTTGGCATGGCGATTGTAAAAAATCTGGTGGAGAGCATGGAGGGAGAGATTTATGTGGAGAGCAGGGAAGGCGAGGGAAGCTGTTTTACCGTAAAAATCCCCCTTACCGTCGCGCCCGGCAACGAGCGGGTCTTTTGGCTGCCGGGAGATAAGACGGTACTTATTGCGGAGGCAAGGGAGGATCGCGCGGAGCAGATAGGGGGTTATTTAAAGGAGGAGGGCCTTATTCCGGTATACCAAAAAAGCGGTTCCCAGGCAGTTACATGGCTGACGGAGGCACAGTATGAAGGACGCATGCCCTGCGCTTTGCTGCTGGGGGATCAATTGCCGGATATGCCTGTCTTTAACCTTGCGTTTCATGTGCGCCAGCTGGCCGGACCGGAATTTCCCATTATTCTGGTATCGGAGGCGGACTTTGCGCAGTTAGAATACCGGGCGGTGCGGGCCGGCGTCAACGGTTTTGTCCCCTGTCCTTTATTTAAGAGCAGGCTCCTTGATGTGATGGCCGCCCTGATGGAAGGCGCTGATGTGGAAGATGCTATGGCGGAGCGGAAAAAGGACTATAGCATGTACCACGTTCTGCTGGCGGAGGATCTTGAGCTGAATCAGGAAATTGCAGTGGAGCTTTTGTCTGCAATCGGCGTCCGGGTGGAGGTGGCGGACCATGGCGTCCAGGCAGTGGAAAAATTTCAAAATTCTCCGGAGGGATATTTCGGACTTATTTTTATGGATATTCATATGCCCTATATGGATGGGTATGAGGCGGCCAGGCAGATTAGGAAACTAGACAGAAAGGATGCGGCAAAGGTGCCGATTGTGGCCATGACGGCGGACGCCTTTGTGGAGGATGTGCGGATGGCAAAAGAGGCGGGGATGAATGAGCACATTTCCAAGCCGGTGGAGCCGGATCGTCTGAAGGACATTATCTATAAGACGTTTCAGTGATAATAGGATTGGGTCTTCTTTAGAGCGCGCTTGAAAAATCATTTCTGCCATTTTACGTTCCGCTTTGCGTGATAATTGTGCCAAATTCAGGTTACATAGCACACTACGCGCCCTTTATTTGGAACAAATTTTTCACAAACTGTGACGCAAATCTGACAGAAAGCTTTTTTCAAATATGCTCTATGCAGGGCAATGAGTGGGGAAAATCATGCGGCCATATCAGGAAGAATATATTGCAAATTTAAGAAATATTGCCGCTTTGGCGGCGCGCAAAAAGCCGGACGGCAGTTCCTTTGAAGCATATCAGGAGGCCCTTAGGGACAACAGGCTTTTGATAGAGCGGAAAGTAAAAAGGAACATGGAGCTTTTGAAAACCCATTTGTTTCCCCTGCTGGATCATCTGCTGGAAGCCGACGAGAAGGAACTTAGCGAGCTGCAGGAGTTTGCGGGGAAGCTGTTTCAGGTGGGCGAGGAGCTTGATACGGGATTATTTTGTCAAATTCACCAGGCCCTTTTGAACGCGGCAAGGCTGAAAAAAGATCAAAAAGGTATGATTCGCGAGCTGTACTGGCTGGGGCTGGGACGGCATAACCGCTGCAGCAAGCTTTTAGGGCTGGAGATGTCGGTGGTGGAAAATTATATGTCCGAAATGCGGCTTTGTTTTACGGAAGCCGCCGCTTATCTGAAATATTATGAGCAGATTGAGGATTTGGAGACCCGGGGTTATATGATCCGCTCCCGCGCCAACATGTCTTTAGGAGAATTTTCTTCGGCGGGCGAAAAAATCAGGCGGGTGAAACAGACGCTGCAGATTTTGCAGGACAGCTACTATCAGGAAATTGCGCCCGAACTTCCCTGGGAAAAGTATATCTTTATGACCCACAGGCAGATGGCGGACAGTATTTCTTATAACAGGGACGATGTGATGAAGCCGGAGGATATCGAAGCTATCATGGAATCCGTTTATATCGTTTATCAGACCAGGGTTTTGGAGGCGGCAAAGCGAAATGACAGGCCCCCCGTTCAGGCCGCATTTTCTTACTACTCCATTTCCTATTATTGCGGGATCGACACCTTAGACGGGCTGCTCACCAAGATGGAAAGCCTGATGGACAGCACGGATATTATGGATTTTTCACCGGAAAATATGTACGGGCTGATTTCCCTTCCCGCCTTTTACTGTCAGTACCTGCGGCAGTATCCGGAAGGAGTGGAAGGGAGGAAGGAATACATTGAAAGTCTCTATCAACGGATTTTGGATTACGTGGAGGTTTTTCCTGACGCGCCGGAAAACGAACAACTTTTTCTCTACCTGCGGCAGCTGTCCAACAATTTTCTGGAAACGGAAAACAGCATTCCCTACGGGGATTTTTTGTTAAAGCTTCTGAGCCGGTTTGCGCCGGATATCTATATGCAGTCCTATATGGTGGCCAGGGCGGCGACGGTTTTTTGCCGGATTATTATGGAGGAAGAACCGGACTTTTTTGACGACATTGACTTTATCAGAGAAATAAAAGATTTGGAAACAAAGCGGCGGACAGTGCTTTCCTATGCCATGAAATGCGGCCTGCTCCACGATACGGGCAAAATGAATTTTATCAATCTGTATTTTCAGTCGGGAAGGCAGTGGTTTGAGGAGGAATACGAGATGACCTGCCTGCACACGGTGGTGGGAAACAAATGCCTGGCGCAGTGCGCCTCCACCCGCGCCTGCGCGGCAATTGCGCTGGGACATCACAGCTGGTACGACGGTTCCCACGGCTATCCGGATTCCTACAGGCGGCTGGAATGCCCTTACCGCCAGATGGTGGATGTGATCGGACTTATCGACTGGCTGGAAAATGTGACCGAGGCCCAATGCCTGTATACGGGTGTGAAAATGACCTTTGACGAGGCGGTCCAAAGGGCGGTCGAGCTGGAGGGAAAGCGTTTTTCCCCTCTTTTGACGGCAAGACTCAGAGACGAGAGGATTGTAAAGGAGATCCGGGAAGCGTTTTCAGAGGGGCGTATGGAGGCGTGCAGGGAGTTATATACATACGGCAGGGCGCTGCCGGGTAGAGCGCTACCGGGCCGGGCGCGGCCGGGCAGGGGAGAGCAGTCGGGCAGCGCGCAGCCGGACAGAATGCAGCCGAACGGAATGTTGCCGGACAGGGCGAGGCCGGATTCACAGAAAGATTCACAAGGTAAAGGAGAAGAACAATTATGCTACCCACAAGAGAAAAAGCGGAAGAACTGTTAAAAGAGGCGGAAAAGTGCAATCCGGGGCCATGGGGGAATCACAGCCGCACGGCAGCCCACTGCGCGGAAAAAATCGCCCGGGGGTGCGGTGACATGGATGCGGATAAAGCATACATTGTGGGACTTTTGCACGACATTGGAAGGAAGTTCGGCGCAAGGCATTTAGGGCATGTGGCGGACGGCTATTCGTACATGATGTCTCTGGGATATGATGAGGTGGCTAAAATCTGCCTTACCCATTCCTTTAACACCCATACGCTGGACGGATATATAGGAAAGTTTGATGTGACGCCCGGGGAGCTTAAAATGATTCAGGACGCCCTTAAGGCTGTTTCCATGGATGAGTACGACCGACTCATTCAGCTGTGCGATTCTCTGGCAGGGGCGGAGGGCGTGCTTGACATGGAAGAACGAATGGGAGATGTGAAGCGCAGATATGGGGCTTATCCAAAGGAAAAGTGGGATAAGAACATGAGCCTGAAAAAGCACTTCGAGGAAAAGACGGGCAGGGATATCTACGAGGTGGTGGAAAAGGACACCTTCAGGCCCGAAGATGGGAGAAAGCATTTATGATGAAAATCCGTTGCGTTGTGGAGAGGATTACGTATCAAAACCCTGAAAACGGATACACGGTACTGAAAACCCGCGTGAAGGGGTACGAGGATTTGGTCACGGTTGTGGGAAATCTCCTGGAAGTGAATGTGGGCTCCGTCCTTTTAATGGAGGGAAACTGGAAGGTCGATACAAAGTATGGCAGACAGTTTTGTGCGGTAAGTTTTGAGGAAACCCTGCCCGCAACCGTTTACGGAATGGAAAAATACTTAGGGAGCGGCCTTATTAAAGGGGTGGGCCCTAAGTTTGCCAAAAGGATTGTGCAGAAATTTGGCACCGACACTTTTGCGGTGATTGAGGATAACATCGCTCTCTTAATCGAAGTGCCGGGAATCGGAAACAAGCGGATTCAAATGATTGCGGCAAGCTGGGAGCGGCAGAAGGAAGTAAAAAACATCATGCTTTTTTTGCAGGAGCACGGAGTCAGCACGGCTTTCGCCGCCAAAATATACAGGCAGTACGGAAACGAGAGTATTAACCGGGTGAAGGAAAATCCCTATAAGCTGGCGGACGATATCTGGGGAATCGGCTTTAAGACGGCGGACACCATTGCCGAAAAGCTGGGCTTTTCCAAAGAATCCTTTGTGCGGCTGCGAAGCGGCATCATGTATACCTTAAGCGAGCTGGCGGACGAAGGGCACGTTTACGCCACAAAAGATCAGCTGATTCAGGAAGCCGCCAGATTATTGGAGGCGGAGGATTCTTTCGTGGTCATGACACTGGATCAGATGATAAAGGATAAGGATGTGATACGGGAGATAAAAGAAGGGCCGGTAAAGGAGGAACAGGAAGGGCAGAGGGAAGAAGCCATTTATTTGCCGCCTTTTTACTTTGCGGAGATTGGCACGGCCGGTAAGCTGCTAAAGCTTATGGCTCAGCCTGCCGAGGATCGCCTTTGGGTTCAGCTTTCAAAAGCCAGAGCGGAAAGCGGGAATGAAAATTTGTCCGTGGACGTGTCAGGGATTGAGCGGCATCTGCACATGGAATATGACGAGATTCAGGCAAACGCAATCCGGCAGGCGGCCTTTTCCAAGGTGATGGTGTTAACCGGAGGGCCGGGCACGGGAAAAACCACCACCACACAGGGCATCATAGCTGCTTTCCGCATGTACGGATTAAAAATACTTCTGGCGGCTCCCACAGGGCGGGCGGCCAAGCGCATGACGGAGGCCACCGGATTAGAGGCCAAAACCATCCACCGACTGTTAGAGTGCAAGCCCCCGGAAGGATATCAGAAAAATGAAGAAAATCCCCTCGAGGGGGACGTGCTGATTGTGGACGAGTGCTCTATGATTGACATTCTGCTCATGAACTCTCTTTTAAAGGCGGTTCCCGCCAACATGCGCCTTGTTCTCATTGGGGATATCGACCAGCTCCCCTCCGTGGGGGCGGGAAATGTGCTCCGGGATATCATTGACGCCGGACGCTTTCCGGTGGTGCGGCTTAAGCGAATCTTCCGGCAGGCAAAGGAGAGCCGGATTATTTTAAACGCCCACAGAATGAATGAGGGCAGGATGCCGGACATTTCCAACGGCAAAAATACGGATTTCTTCTTTTTAGAGCGGGAACAGCCCGAGGACGCGGTCTCAGAAATTGTGTCGCTGGTAAAAAACAAACTGCCGGCCTATTATGGAACCCCTTCTTCCGCCATACAGGTGCTTACCCCGATGCAAAGAGGGGTGGTGGGAGCGACCAATTTAAATCTGGTTTTACAGGAGGCTTTAAACCTGGAGAGCGACGGCCTTCGCCGCAGCGGTTTTGTGTTTAAACGAAACGACAAGGTGATGCAGATTAAGAACAATTACGAGAAGGAAGTGTTCAACGGGGATATCGGCTTTGTGGAGTTGGTGGATATGCAGGAGAGGACGCTGACCGTAAACTTTGACAACCGCAGTATAACCTACGAAGCCTCGGAGTTAGACGAGCTGCTTCACGCCTACGCCACTACCATCCACAAGGCTCAGGGGTCGGAGTACCCCATTGTGGTGATGCCGGTGCTGATGACGCACTTTTGTATGCTGCAGCGCAATCTCCTTTACACCGGCATCACCCGGGCGAAAAAGATATTGGTGATTGTAGGAACCAAAAAGGCGTTGGCCTACGGAGTCCACAATGTAACCGTCACCAGGAGAAACACCATGCTGAGAGAAAGGCTCGAAGGAAAGCTTGAAGGAGAGCTCGAAGGAAATGAACCTGAAAGGGATTGAGACTTTACACGCAAATCTTTTGTTGTTATAATACAGGTATCATACAAACAGGCGAAAGTACATCGGGAGCAGGCGATTGTATGCCGGGCGATAAAGAAAGGAACGGAGGAGGCGCAAATGGAAAGTTACAAAAGAGAGTTCATCGAATTTATGATAGACTGTCAGGTACTTAAATTTGGCGAATTTACCTTAAAGAGCGGAAGAAAATCCCCCTTTTTTATGAATGCGGGCGGATATGTGACCGGGGCGCAGCTTGAGCGGCTTGGAGAGTACTATGCAAGAGCAATCCATGATTGCTACGGGCTTGACTTTGATGTACTGTTTGGCCCCGCCTATAAGGGCATTCCCTTAAGCGTGGCGACTACCATGGCAATCAGCAGACTGTACGGAAAAGAAGTAAGGTACTGTTCAAATCGAAAGGAAGTAAAAGATCACGGGGATACCGGCATCTTACTTGGCAGCAAGTTAAAAGACGGGGACAGGGTAGTCATCATTGAGGATGTGACCACATCGGGGAAATCCATTGAAGAAACCTATCCCATTATCAAAGCCCAGGCCGATGTGGAGATTAAAGGGCTTATGGTTTCCTTAAACCGCATGGAAAAGGGACAGAGCGATAAGAGCGCACTCTTTGAGATTAAGGAAAAGTACGGTTTCGACGCCAATGCGATTGTCAATATGCAGGAGGTTATAGAGTATCTTTACAATAAGCCTTTTAAGGGACAGATTTACATTGACGATAAGATAAAAGAAGCGATTGACGCATACTATGAGCAGTATGGCGCAAGATAAATGAAAGACCTTTCGGCAGGAATGGAGGATTGATATGGAAGAAAAGGTATATAAGACCATGAATGGAGCCGGTGCAATGTGCATCGCGGTAGGCGTGGTGATTTTGGTAACAGGAATCGTATGTGGAATATTGGCGATTATAGGCGGCTCAAAGCTGATTGCAAGTAAGTCAAAGATTTTATTTTAAAAGAAAGGGCATTTTTTCGCAGAGAGAATGCCCTCTTTCTGATAATAGGAAAGAGATTTTATCATGTTAAAGTCAAAGGGATTTATTTTTACAAACAAGGAGCACTCCAAAGCGGGAATTATGTCAACCATTTTGGGCGTCCTTGCAAGTCTGACGCTGGGGATTGCCGTTTACCAGTCTTATTTAAACGGCGGCGGAACCAACGAGCGGCATACGGCGGCGGCGGTTTTGGCAGTGGTGTTTATGATTGTGGGAATGGGGCTGGGCGTCTGGTCCACCACGGAAAAGGAAAAATATAAATTGTTTACCGTGCTGGGGATTTTTGTTAATACCCTGGCATTTGGCATGTTAAGTTTAATTTTATATGCAGGAGCGTATGTAGAGTGATGGTCAATGAAAGATTTTTGCTTGCAGGAGAGCGGATTGGGGAAATAGGGAAAGAAAATATTTTACAGCCAAAGTATCAGGCGTATTTTGTAAAGACGGCCCGGTTTTTGGAGCAGCTTTGCGAAAACTGGGTTTTTGTGGAGGAAGGAAAACTTAAGCAGAGTCCTTTAGAAGAACTGAAAAAAAGGAACAAAGCGCTTTACGAGGACATCTTACCGGAAAATTACGGAAACAGTTACGGCAACCCGGCATACGCCGCCGGGATATTCGGCCGGGAATATGGAAGCATTCTTTCCTTTATCTATGCGGAAATGCGAAGCCTGATTCCCTACGTATTTGAGCAGAGGATGGAAAATGTGGTAAGGGGCATGGAGCTGTTTCTTGAGGTATACGGCTCTTTTTGCTGCGCCATGGAAGAAAGCGGGGGACTGCCGGAGTACGAGGCGCTTAAGGAGATTGCTTACTGGTATGTCAGCGATTACACCAGACAGGCAACGGAGGAAAAGCTGAAAGATATGCTGGATGCGGAGTCGGACTTTGCCCTGCGCATCATAGAGGGGGACTTATCGAACGAAAGGTATCTCTACTATTTCGGAGAATACGTTACGGAGGGAGAAATCCAAACCTTCCGGCATTTAAAATCCCTTCCTGAAGAAACCTTACAAAAAATGGCGGACACCTACACGGAAGGGTATCGGATAGGCTTCCTGATTGGAAACAAGGATATCACCAAAAAGAAAACGGTCAACATCCGCTACTGTCTGGGATTTGAGCCTATGATAAAAAAGGCGGTGGAAAATTTTAAGAAAATGGGCCTTGCCTCCACCATATACCGCGCCTACAATGGTATTTTGCAGGGAAAAAGCATGAACCGGAACGGTTACTACGGCGCAATTCCAAACAAGCAGTTTGACTTTGACCACAAGGAGGACCAGGGACTTGTGCTGGATAAAAAGCTGGTTCAGGTGCGGCTTGAGGCCATGAAGGAAGGTTTTGAAATCTACAAAGAAAAGGCGGCGGTGTTCGGCGGCCCGGCGGTGGTGGAAACCTTCGGAGAAACCCCTCCCGACCTGAAAGAAAAGCCGGAAGCCCTGCATTTATCGGAGGCCCAGCAAAAACTGACAGTGGAGTACATGTCCGCCGCAGGCCAGATTCAGAACCAATATATTAAGGGGGAGGAGAGAAGCTTCACCATCATAGCCTTCCCGGTACCGGAAATCGGAGAAAACTTTGCGGAAATCTTTGACGAGGTAATCAGAATCAACACCCTTGACTATCAGCTTTACCAACGGATGCAGCAAACCATCATCGACACCCTGGACAAAGGAAAATACGTGCTGGTCAAAGGAATGAGAGGAAATAAGACCAACTTAAAGGTAATGCTGCACCACCTTGAAAATCCGGAAAAACAGACCAACTTTGAAAACTGTGTGGCGGACGTAAACATCCCCGTAGGCGAGGTCTTCACATCACCCTTACTTGCCGGCACGGAAGGAGTATTGCACGTAAGCCGCGTATACTTAAACGGACTGGAATACAAAAACATCGCCGTGACCTTAAAGGACGGCATGGTAGAAGACTACACCTGCGAAAACTTCGATTCCCCGGAAGAAAACCGCAAATACGTAAAAGACAATGTACTCTACCACCACGACACCCTGCCCCTTGGTGAATTTGCAATCGGCACCAACACAACCGCCTTTGCGGTTGCCAGAAAATACAAAATGGAGGAGAAGCTTCCTATATTAATAGCGGAAAAAACAGGTCCCCATTTTGCCTTAGGCGACACCTGTTATTCCCACGCCGAGGACGTAGCGGTCTACAACCCCGACGGCAAAGAAATCATCGCCAGAGATAACGAATGTTCTTCCATAAGAAAAGAAGACCCGGCCAAAGCCTACTACAACTGCCACACCGACATCACCATCCCCTACGACGAACTGGGAGAAGTCAGCGTGGTAACACACGAGGATGAAGTCATCCCCATCATAGAAGAAGGAAGATTCACCCTATCCGGATGTGAAGAACTCAATATCCCCTTGGAGAATCTCCAAATTTAACGTATAAAAGAACTTAAAATCATTTTTATGCAGGAGAATCACAAAGCAGCTCACCGCAAGCAGAAAAAAGCGCGTAAGTTAAAAAATAAAACTTGAAATGATTTACTTTTGAGGGTAGCCAAAGAGTAGCCAGGAGCGAACAGAAATTCAACGAGGAACCCTTATAAAAACGCCAGCGCTTGGTGAGGTTCTTTCGAACCTAGCGTCTGCTGCGTTTTTATAGAGCGAAAGCGCGGTGACGACTGAATTTCTGTTCGCTCCGGGCGGACTCCAGCCACCTTTCCCCCACACAAATTACAAGGTCTTATATTTTGTGGAAGAATATGGTTGCACAAGCCAAGGCATTTATAGTATGATGTTATAGAATAAAAGGCACAAAAAAACAGGAGGTACTTGTTATGGCACAAGTAGGAATTGTAATGGGAAGCGATTCGGATATGCCGGTTATGCGAAAGGCAGCCGACGTCCTCACGGAACTTGGCATTTCCTTTGAAATGAGAATTATCTCCGCACACAGGGAACCGGACGTTTTTTTCGAATATGCAAAGAGTGCGGAGGAAAAGGGGTTTAAGGTGATCATAGCAGGAGCGGGCATGGCCGCGCACCTGCCCGGTATGTGCGCGGCAATTTTTCCCATGCCCGTAATAGGAATCCCCATGCACACCACATCGCTAGGAGGGAGAGATTCCCTGTATTCGATTGTCCAGATGCCCTCAGGAATACCGGTGGCTACCGTTGCCATTAATGGCGGAGCAAACGCCGGTCTTTTGGCAGCGAAAATACTTGCGGTTTCCGACAAAGAATTATTAGATAGATTGAAAGCCTACGGCCGGAACTTGAAGGAAAGCGTTCAAAAGAAGGATGAAAGGCTGCAGCAGACAGGTTACGAAAATTATGCGTAGCCTGAAACGAAAGGGACTGAAACAAGCTTTACCGCTAATATACGGGAGACAGTAAGCCGGTATGGCAGTCATGATGTATGACAGGCAGGAGGTGTAAGGTTGAATTAAATTGCCTGATAGCAATTTACGCAACCAAGAATTTGTGCCGAAGCGTCACAAATTCCAGGATGGCAGAGCGAAATCTGACATTTGGATCGCCTCCTCAGCGTAAAACGCTTTGGGATGGAGGAAAAAATGGATTATAAGAAGGCCGGAGTGGATATTGAAGCAGGCTATCGCAGTGTGGAATTGATGAAAGAATATGTGAAGGAAACCACAAGGGCTGAGGTGCTGGGAGGCCTTGGCGGCTTCTCAGGAGCCTTTTCCCTTTCGGCAATTAAAAATATGGAAAAGCCGGCCCTGGTTTCCGGTACGGACGGTGTTGGAACCAAATTAAAGCTGGCATTTCTTATGGATAAACATGACACGGTGGGAATTGACTGCGTTGCCATGTGTGTGAACGATATTGCATGTGCGGGCGGCGAACCGCTGTTTTTTCTGGACTATATTGCATGCGGCAAAAATTATCCCGAAAAGATAGCGGAAATTGTAAAAGGAGTTGCAAAAGGATGTAAAATGGCAGGCGCGGCGCTGATTGGCGGCGAGACGGCGGAGCATCCGGGACTTATGCCTGAGGAAGAATATGACCTTGCAGGTTTTGCCGTGGGATTGGTGGATGAAAAGGACCTGATTACGGGAGAAAATATTCGTCCTGGGGATGTACTTGTGGGGATTGCATCCTCCGGTGTACACAGCAACGGTTTTTCTCTGATCAGACAGGTCTTTGAGATGACCAGGGAAAGCCTTGAGACTTATTATGAAGAGCTTAACATGACCTTAGGGGAAGCTCTTATTGCGCCTACCCAAATTTACGTGAGGGCTTTAAAGAGCGTGAAGGATGCGTCCATTACCATGAAAGGATGCAGTCATATTACCGGCGGCGGATTTTATGAAAATATTCCCAGAATGCTGCCTGAGGGGGCCCGGGCCTTCATAGAAAAAGGCAGCTATCCCATACCGGCCATTTTTAACCTGTTGCAGAAGAAAGGCGGCATTGACGATCAGGTAATGTACAATACCTACAATATGGGACTTGGCATGGTGATTGCCCTTGCTCCTTCGGATGTGGAGGGGGCGGTAAAAGCAATTGAGGCAGCAGGAGAGAGGGCCTATGTGGTGGGCAGAGTGAATGCCGGAGAAAAAGGAGTAACCATATGCTAAAGGTGGTAGTATGTGTTTCAGGCGGGGGAACGAATCTCCAGGCTTTGATAGACGGAGTAAAGAATGGAAACATAAGAAATACGGAGATTACAGGTGTTATTAGTAACAATTCCTGCGCTTATGCATTAAAAAGAGCAGAGAATGCAGGAATTCCGTCTTTTTGCATTTCACCAAAAGATTATGAAAAACGAATTGACTTTCATCAGGCATTGATTGATAAATTGGATGAACTTAAGCCAAATTTAATTGTTTTGGCCGGATTTCTTGTGATTTTGCCCCAAAAGCTGATTCAGCTCTATCGAAATCGTATTATTAATATACACCCCTCCCTTATTCCCTCTTTCTGTGGAACGGGGTATTATGGACTTAAGGTGCATGAGGCCGCCCTTGAAAGGGGCGTAAAGGTGACGGGCGCTACCGTACATTTTGTGGATGAAGGAACGGATACCGGCGAGATTATCATGCAAAAGGCAGTGGAAGTCCATAAAGGGGATACGCCGGAAAGCTTACAGCGCAGGGTGATGGAACAGGCGGAATGGGTGATACTCCCGAAAGCGGTGGATGCAATTGCTGTGGGGGAATTTGCGCTTGAAGGCACAGCGCCGCAAGCAGAGTTTGGTGTATGAGGAGGCGTGAAGATGAAAGTTTTAATTGTAGGCGGAGGCGGCAGGGAGCATGCGATTGCCGTTAGTGTCCGCAAAAGTGAAAGAGTGAAGGAGTTATATTGTGCACCCGGGAATGCCGGGATTGGACAGATAGCTACGTGCGTTCCCATTGGCGTTATGGAGTTTGATAAGATAGCTTCTTTTGCAAAGGAAAAGGAGATAGATCTTGTCATCGTTGCGCCGGATGATCCGCTGGTTGGCGGACTGACCGATGTGCTTTTAAAGGAGGGGTTACGCGTTTTTGGCCCCACAAAAAATGCGGCGATTATAGAGGGCAGTAAGGCTTTTTCCAAAGAGCTTATGAAAAAGTATCATATCCCTACGGCAGAATATGAAACTTTTGACTGTGCTGAGAAAGCTTATGAATATTTAGAGACGGCAAGCTTTCCGATTGTTTTAAAGGCGGACGGGCTTGCTCTTGGAAAAGGGGTTCTCATTTGCCAGGATTTGCAGCAGGCAAGGGACGGCGTTAAGGCAATTATGTTGGATAAACAGTTTGGCAGCGCCGGAAACCGTTTGGTCATTGAAGAGTTTTTGACAGGCAGAGAGGTATCGGTGTTATCCTTTGTGGATGGGAAGACCATTAAAACTATGACCTCCGCCCAGGATCATAAGCGGGCCGGAGATGGAGATACGGGTCTTAATACCGGGGGGATGGGTACGTTTTCTCCCAGCCCGTTTTATACGGAAGAAATAGACGCATTTTGCAGGGAGCAGATATATCAGCCTACGGTGGACGCCCTGGCGGCAGAGGGGAGAGAATTTAAAGGCGTAATCTTTTTTGGACTGATGCTTACGGAAAAAGGGCCAAGAGTTCTGGAATATAATGCAAGATTTGGCGATCCGGAAACCCAGGTGGTACTGCCAAGGATGAAAAACGATATCATTGCGGTGATGGAAGCCTGCATAGATGGAAAGCTTCATGAGATTGACCTTCAGTTTGAAGATAATGCGGCGGTCTGTGTGGTTCTTGCCTCAGAAGGATATCCGGTTAAATATGAAAAGGGCTTTGTGATAAAGGGGCTTGAAAAATTTGACGGACAGGATTCTTATTTTTGCTTTCATGCAGGCACCAAAAAAAGCGAGGCAGGCATTGTGACCAATGGAGGCAGAGTGCTGGGAATTACCGCGAAAGGGAAGGATTTGAAGGAGGCCAGAGCCAATGCTTACGCCGCTGCAAAGTGGGTAAGCTTTGAGAATAAATATATGCGTTATGATATAGGAAAAGCAATAGACGAATCATAAAATAAATGGGGGAATGAAACAAAATGGCAGAAAAAATGAGAAAACCATTGTTATTAAAGGAGGTAGAGCGTCCTACCTTTTGTTTAAAATGCAGTGGCGTAATGGTGTACAAGGGATTGGGCGAGTATCGGTGCGAGAAGTGCGGCGCAGTGGAGTATGACGATTACGGAAAGGTGAGGAAGTATCTGGAGGCACATAAGGGCGCTAATGTGTCCGAGATATCAAATGAAACAGGCGTTTCGCATAAGTCCATACGGGACATGATTAAGGAAAACCGGTTTGAAGTGATTGAAAACCGGGGAGGCTATTTAAGATGCGAGATATGCGGAGCCAATATCAGGAGCGGGCGTTTTTGTCCTATATGCGAGGAAGCCTACCACAGACAATTGGAGGCGGAAATGCGTGATGAGCGAAAGAGTAATTTAGCCGGATATGGAGAAGTTAATCAGACAGAAAAAGGAAGTAAAAGATTTACAAGGGAAAGATAGAGGAGATAGTGAAGTGGAAAAATTAAAAACGTCTGTTTTTAAAAAGATATGGATAAAAGGAGCGGCGGGGCTTACAGTGATGCTTACGGTCTTTTGTATGACCACATTTTCCAGCCTGGCAGCTCAGGGGAAAGTAAAGGCTAACACCAATATTCGTTCCCAGACCAGCACGGACAGCGAAGTGGTTGGCAGTGCTATGGCGGGAAAAACAATTGATATTTTAGAGGCGGTCAAGGACAGCGCGGGCACCGTCTGGTATAAGGTATCGGTGGCCAACGGAGGATACGGTTATATCAGAAGCGATTTAGTGGAAACCAGTGAGAACATTACGGTAACGGCAAGTGCTTCAAACGGTAGTCAGACATCCTCCGGCACAAGTAAGCCGGCCGACACCCAGCCGGCGGCAATTGAACAGCAGCAGGCAACGGTTAATTCTTCTAAAAGCAACAGCGTGAACATCCGTTCCGGGGCTTCCACCCAGCACAGCATTGTGACGTCGCTGCCAAATGGAACGGAAATCACTTTAATCGGTGAGGCCAATGACAACTCAGGGAAAAAATGGTATCAGCTTACCTGCAATTATAATGATAAGACAATAGAAGGATATGTACGTTCCGATTTGATTGTTCCCGGTGGTACGCAGGCGGAAGGAGCCGGTGAGGGCGGCGGAGAAACCCCTGAAGGAGAAGGTGGCGAAGGGGAAAACCCTGAAGGAGAAGGCGGCGAGGGGGAAACCCCGGAAGGCGGCCAGGAGGAGCCTGTGGAGCCTGAACCGGAAGAAGAAAACAATGATTATGATATTGCTTATATGCTCAATGAAAGTACGGGAGAGTACGAGTATTACTTCTTAAACTATACGGACGGCCCTACCGGTACAAAAACAAGGGTTACGGATATTTTGAATCTGATAAACGGAACCAATGAAAATACGGCAAAGATGCAGGAACAGGTGAAAAATGAAAAGATTATTATTATTATCCTGGCCGTAGTAATTGTCCTTTTGTTTATTATCTTAACCGTTCTCCTATTTAAAATAAGGGATTTATCTTATGACGATTATGACGACGAGGAGGACGAGGAAGAAGAGGAAGAACCCGAACCTGTCAGGAAAAAGGTTAAAAGGCGCGTAATTGAAGAAGAGGAAGAAGAGCCTGCTTTGGCAAAGAAGAAAAGAAGCCCCGCACCCTCCCCCGCCCAGGAGCGGGTTCCAAAGGCCAGGGAAAAAACAGGGCAGAGCAGGGCAAAAGGCGAAAAGGAGCTTTATGCGGCAGAAAGAAAAGAGCCTGTCAGGAAACCGGCGGCCAGAAAAGCACAGAATTTTCTGGTGGATGACGATGAATTTGAATTTGAGTTTTTAAACATGGATGATAAGGATTTGTAGGAAAACAGAGAACATCTTTATGCGATAAGCCAAAATACAAAGCAGGACGGCGTTTGATGTTAACACACAAGAGGAATAGCGGGCGCTATTCCTCTTGTACGAGATACCACAGATTAGTATCTGTGAAAAGTATTCGTGACGGCCGGCCTGTGTGAACGATTACGGGCGTTTTTGCAAAGTCTGTGTCATAAAGGTAAGAAAGGATGATATATGGTAATAGAGATTGATTTTAACAGCGGAGAGGCGCTTTATTTACAGCTGCGAAATCAGATCATTCTCGGAATTGCAACCGCAAAATTTCAGGAGGGGGATGCTCTCCCATCCGTCAGAGCGCTTGCAGAGGACATCGGCATAAACATGCATACCGTAAACAAGGCCTATACGGTATTAAAGCAGGAAGGGTTTGTGAAGGTGGACAGAAGACGGGGCGCGGTAATTGCGCTGGATATTAATAAGATAAGAGCCTTGGAGGATATGAAAGGGGAGCTGAGAGGCGTTCTTGCAAAAGGTATTTGTAAGGGAATATCCAAAGAGGAAGCATACCGGATGATAGATGAAATTTACGATGAATTTGGTAACAGCATTTAAAAGGAATGGGTAACAGCCTGGTAAGCCCGGCGGTTACGATTACTTTCATAAATAATAGTTAGATGTGCGTTAACTGCGCGGAAATGAGGAAAACATATGCAGTCAGGTGGTTTTACGGACAGAGCAAAAATGGCCTTATCAATGGCGGAAAAGACAGCCTCCAGAATGGGGGCGGGGTATGTGGGTACGGAACATATTTTAATTGGCCTGTTGAAAGAAAACGCCGGAGTAGCCGCCAGAGTCTTAAAGGAAAATGGCGCCGATGAGGCAAAGCTTATCGAGATGATACAGGATTTGATTATACCGGAGACCCCGGTTTTGATAAGGGAGAAGGAAGAAATTTCTCCCAGGGCGACGCTGGTACTGGAGGAGGCTCACAAGCAGGCGGACCGCTTTGGAGCGGAGGAAACAGGTACGGAACATATATTGCTTGCCCTGCTGAAAGAAGGAGAAAATGTTGCGGTACGGCTATTAAATACGCTGGGGATATCTGTCCAGAAACTTTATGTGGACGCTTTAATTGCCATGGGCCAGGACGCCAATCTTTATAAAGAAGATCTGGGGAAAAAGCAGAGCAGAAAAAGCAATAAGACCTCTACGTTAGAGCAATACAGCAGGGATTTAACGGCTCTTGCAGCAGATGGCAAATTGGATCCGGTGATTGGACGGGAGAATGAGATCAAGCGGGTGATAGAAATTTTAAGCCGCAGGACAAAAAACAATCCCTGTCTTATAGGAGAGCCGGGCGTTGGGAAAACCGCCGTGGTGGAGGGACTGGCAAATCGCATTGTGGCGGGAGAAGTGCCCTTTACCGTACAGAATAAAAGGCTGCTTACCCTTGATCTTTCAGGGATGGTGGCAGGATCCAAATATAGAGGCGAATTTGAAGAACGTATCAAACGGGTTATACGCGAAGTGCAGGAGGATGGAAATGTCATCCTTTTCTTGGATGAAATGCATACGATTATTGGCGCCGGCGGCGCGGAGGGAGCAATCGACGCTTCCAATATCTTAAAACCGTCTCTTGCCAGAGGGGAATTACAGCTGATTGGCGCGACCACAGTGGCGGAGTATCACAAATATGTGGAGCGGGATGCCGCTTTAGAGCGGCGCTTCCAGTCCGTATACGTGGAGGAACCCTCTATAGGGGAGGCCGTGGAAATCTTAAAAGGAGTTGCGCCTAAGTATGAGGAACATCACAGGGTAGTTATTACGGAGGAAGCAATCAGGGCGGCGGTAACCCTTTCCGAGCGTTATATCAATGATAGAAATCTTCCGGATAAGGCAATTGATTTAATTGACGAGGCGGCCGCATCCGTAAGGCTGAAAAATATGCGCACCCCTGAAAACCAGAAAGAAATTCTAGAGCAAATAAAAGAAATGGATAAAGAGATAGAGCTGTGTTTAAAACAGCAGGATTTGGAGAAGGCGGCCGGGATACGCAAAGAGCAGGATAAGCTGATAAAGAAGTTTGAACGGACAAAGGAAAGAAACCGCCGCAGACAGGGTGAGGAAAGCTTTTCCATAGGCGAAAACGAGATTGCGGAAGTGGTTTCCTCCTGGACAAAGGTTCCGGTCAGCAAATTGACGGAAAAAGAAAGCGAAAGACTGCTTAAGCTGGAAAAAATCCTTCACGGACGGGTGATAGGCCAGGAGGCTGCCGTCAGCGCCGTATCCCGCGCCATAAGAAGAGGGCGGGTGGGACTGCAGGATCCCAACAGGCCCATAGGCTCTTTCCTGTTTTTAGGCCCTACGGGCGTTGGGAAAACAGAGCTCAGCAAGGCCCTGGCAGAAGCCATGTTTGGATCGGAAAACGCCTTGATCCGTGTGGATATGTCGGAGTATATGGAGGGGCATTCCGTCTCCAAAATGATTGGTTCGCCTCCGGGATATGTGGGATTTGAAGAAGGCGGGCAGCTCAGCGAGAAAATCCGCAAAAACCCCTACAGTGTGGTTTTATTTGATGAAATAGAAAAAGCCCATCCGGATGTGTTTAACGTATTGCTGCAGGTGTTGGACGACGGACATATCACAGACTCTAAAGGACGTAAGGTAAGCTTTAAAAACACCATATTGATCATGACCTCCAACGCTGGCGCTCAGAGAATCGTTTCCCCGAAAAATCTTGGTTTTTCCATGGAAAGCACCAAAGAGCAGGATTATGAGAAGATGAAATCCGGCGTGATGGAGGAGGTAAAAAGGCTTTTCAAACCCGAATTTATCAACCGAATTGATGAGATTATGGTGTTTCAGCCTCTTGGAAAAGAGGAAATGCATGAGATTATCAGTCTTCTTTGCGCCAATCTGATAAAGAGATGCAAAAGCCAGATGGGGATAAAGCTTTCCGTCAGCAATGCTTTAAAGGATCATATTGTGGCCAAATATGCGGATGATAAGATGGGCGCACGGCCGTTAAAGAGAGCTTTGCTGAGCGTGGTGGAAGATAAGCTGGCGGAGGAAATACTGGAAGGCAGGGTTTTGCCGGGGGACACTCTTTTAGCAGGTTATCGCAAAGGACAGGTGGTTTTTGATTGTAAAAAGAGCTGAAATATATTATACTATAGTAACAAGAATAAACTTGCCGTTTACTATCGTATAAAGAAAACCTCAGGCGTATAAATCGCCGCCTGGGACTCTTTTAAAAGCAGGGCTGTTGCGAAGCGGTAATAGGGAGATTATTGAAGATTTTTTGCAGGAGGACATAAGAAAATGGCTGTTGTTGACGAATTGCTGCGTTCAGAAGTGGATGGAACTATCAGTTTTGGTAATCATGTACTGAAAGATAAGGCCAAGCTGGAAAATTTTGAGCATTGTGGGGACTTGTATAAGGTTAAGACTTATAAAACTATGACCAGGCTGGAAAAAAACGGAATGTTTGCTTATGAGTCAGTGCCGGGTACAAGTGTGCTGCATTTTGCAGAAAACGCGCAGGAAACCCGTTTCCTGGTAGAAGGGGACGAGGACGCGCAGATTACCGTAGGTCTGAATGAGGATACGGAGTATGAGGTCTTTGTAAATGATAGAAGCATTGGCAAGATGAAAACCAACTTAAGCGGTAAGCTGAATATCAGCGTGGAGCTTGCGGAGGCTGGGGAAGTAAGCGTTCGGATTGCGAAATAATTGTTGGGTTTGTATCATCTGAAATAATGGGGCTGCTGCAAAAAAGGAAAAGAAATTTGCAGCAGCCTGATTATTTGCGCGAGGGTAGATTTTGTTATGGAAAAAGTTCTATATATGGGTATGCAGGGGGTATAAAAATATGGCAAAAGGAAAAAATACTACGGCATTTTTCTGTCAGAACTGTGGGTATGAATCCGGTAAATGGATGGGACAATGCCCGGGCTGCAGGCAGTGGAATACCTTTGTGGAGGAATCGGTGGTAACGAAGACAGCCGGAAATCGTATAAAAATGGCCCGGCATGTAGAAAATAAACCTGCAACGCTTTCAGAAATTTCCTTAGAGGAGGAAGATCGGATCAGCACCCATATGCAGGAGCTTGACAGAGTGCTTGGCGGCGGGCTTGTGAAAGGATCTCTTACTTTAGTGGGGGGAGATCCCGGCATAGGGAAATCCACCCTGCTTTTGCAGGTATGCCGAAACTTTGCTTTGGATAACCGGGAAGTACTGTATGTCTCAGGAGAGGAATCTTTAAAGCAGATTAAAATCCGCGCCAACCGAATAGGAGAGTTTAACGGCTGCTTAAAGCTTTTGTGCGAGACCGGACTTGAAGCCATCGGTAATATTATACGCAGCACAAAGCCCGATGTGGTGGTAATTGATTCCATTCAAACGATGTACCGTGAAGACATCTCTTCCGCCCCGGGAAGTATTTCCCAGGTCAGGGAAGCTACCGGCGTGTTTCTTCAACTGGCCAAGGGACTTAATATTTCTATTTTTATTGTGGGACATGTGACCAAGGAAGGAACCGTGGCAGGGCCAAGAGTGTTGGAACATATGGTTGATACGGTGCTGTATTTTGAGGGCGACGGGCATGCCTCTTACCGGATTTTGCGCGGGGTAAAGAATCGTTTTGGCTCCACCAATGAAATAGGCGTTTTTGAGATGAGAGCCTGCGGGCTTAAGGAGGTGCTAAATCCTTCGGAATTCATGCTAAGCGGAAAACCGGAAGGGGCAAGCGGCTCCATTGTGGTTTGCTCTATGGAAGGGACGCGCCCTATGCTCATAGAAATCCAGGCGCTTGTCTGTCATTCTAACTTTGGCATTCCAAGGCGTCAGACCATTGGGACGGATTTTAACAGGGTAAACCTTTTGATTGCGGTTTTGGAAAAGCGGCTGGGTATTTCCCTGGGGAATTGTGACGCTTATGTGAATATTGCAGGTGGAATTAAGATCCAGGAGCCGGCTGTGGATTTGGGAATTGCCATGGCAATTGTGTCCAGCTTTAAAAATATGGCCATAGACGATAAGATGATTGCCATAGGAGAAGTGGGCTTAAGCGGCGAGGTTCGGGCTGTGAGCATGGTTAATGCGAGAGTGCAGGAGGCCAAAAAGCTTGGTTTTACAACCTGTATCGTGCCTTATGTGTGCAGGGAAAGCCTTAAGGGGATTACAGGAATGAAGGTGGTTTATGTACAAAATGTGGGGGACGCCATCGCGTATTTATGACGAAAATATTACAAAATGGATTACAAAATTAACATTATCGATAAAATCTATTGTCCAAATAGACCATATTGTGGTAAAATACTATCGGACTTTGTCTAAATTACTCTTTCAAAAGAGAACCATGTGAAGCCAGAACTATATTTCTGCAAGCTTTTCTTGCGGAATGCGAGGGTATAAAGATGGATAAAAAGAAATGGATTAAGCATATTCCGTTGTTTATAATAGAGCTGCTTGTACTTGTGGTTGCAGTAGGCATTTTATATGTTACGCTCCGTGCCACGGACAGCAAAAACGGAGCGGAGAAGGATAACCTTAAGGAAGAAAATATTGCGGTCAATGAGGAAGTTAAAGAGAAAGTAGCTGAGACAGAACATACGGAGGGTGAGGAAAGCCAATATACCGGAATTTTTAATCTGGCCTTCTTCGGCGTAGACGCCAGGGACGGCAGCCTTGGAAAAGGAAACAGGAGCGATACGATTATGGTCTGCTCCATTAATATGGACTCCCATGAGATACGGCTTGTTTCCATTTACAGGGATACTTTCCTAAATCTAGGAAACGACACTTACAAGAAGTGCAACACAGCTTATGCCCAGGGAGGGCCGGAGCAGGCTATCGGCATGATCAACATGAATACGGATCTGTATGTGACGGATTATATAACCGTAGGATTTGAAGGGCTGAAAGCGGCGATTGACGCCTTAGGGGGCGTTGAAATGGAAATCACCGAGTCAGAGATTACCCATTTAAACAATTATCAAAGTACGATGGCGGAGGAGATGGGCATTGAATATACACCGGTAACCAGGCCAGGGATGCAGGTACTGAATGGTTTGCAGGCGACGGCTTATTGCAGGATTCGTTACGGCGGCGGGGATGATTTCAGACGCGCCGAGAGACAGCGCGACGTGCTGGTGGCAATGATAGAAAAAAGTAAGAAAGCCTCTCTGGGAACTCTTACGGACGCCATGAATGCCGTACTGCCCAGTGTCAGAACTTCCCTTGACGTGGGCGATATTCTTCCGGTGCTCAGTATGGTAGGAGATTATAAAGTGACGCAAAGCGATGGATTTCCCTATAGCGATATGAGAAATGGCGGTATTATAGGGGCGGAGGGCTCATGCGTGGTTCCGATTTCTTTAGAAGATAATGTGAAAAGGTTACATGAGATGCTATATGGGGAAAAAGATTACGAGCCTTCTAAGGAAGTGAAGGAATATAGTAAGATCATAGAGGAAAAAACGAAGGATTATCTGATGTATTAAAAGTAACCGTTCAGAGGTGGGCTTTGTATTTGCTGTTAAGCCGTAAAAAATTAGATTTAGTGAAGAGTTTTTGTGATAAGTTTTAAAATTAAATGCGACAAGAGGTATTAAAGCCTCTGCCGCATTTA
>CAJUKV010000027.1 GCA_910587305.1 uncultured Lachnospiraceae bacterium
TGTAGAACCTGTTGTCTCCCCCCGCATAGCAGGGGGATTTTTGTTTCGCATGACTTCGTTTTTCGGAACACGAAAAACTACATCATACTCAACAGGCTAAAGCCTATATAAAAAGAGCAGGCAATGCCTGCTCCTGAAACTGCCCGCGGAATAAAAAGTTTAAAGCCACATATTTTCAGCTTAGTCCTCAATGTCCTGATCCGCCGCTACGGCCGATACCACGGAGGATACTACGGATACGATAACCGCAATAATGATAATTAACAGTCCGCCGCCTAATATTACAAATCCCATCTTAATTCCCCCATTCCTGCCAGCCGCCCTCAAATTGGGGCCGGGGCATAAATTTTTACCAACAAATGTATTGTACTAAATAAGCGGCGAATTTTCAACCATAAATATTAAGGATTATTTTCCGATTGTATGATTCCTACATAGTATGATTCATTCGCACTCATAAAATCAGCTATTGTCCATGCAGCTTTGCTTCCGTCTCTAAATGTCTTCTGATATGTGTCCGGTTATCATAAGGTCTGTTATAACAACAGTTGTCCATATATGTTTTCATTATACTCTCGTTCTTCTTTAATTCTTTCCGGACATTAATAAACGATAGATTTTTCCTGTCAATATTATACCCTATTGTTCCAATACTCACAATCTATTTTTCTTTGTGAATCTCTCTTGTTTATTTATTATTAATTAACAAAATATAAAACAAATCATATTGCAATTTTAAAGTAAACTGTTATAATGAAATCAGACTTGATTCATTCGCATAAAAACAATTTGGATATGGATAAAAGAAAGGAAAGATTATCATGTGGAAGAAAAGGGTTCTCATCGCAACGTTCATTGGCATTTTCTTTGCCGCTACTTTGACGCTTCCGGTATCCGCCCATCACGGCGGCGGGGGACATCATCGTAGGCAGCCCAGTCAGAGTCAGACCCAGAGTGCTCCCGTAACCTGTGGAGTTTGCCCGGTTGAAAACTGTACTGTCGCCGGAAGGCATACCCACGACGGCGCAACTTATTGCGGATATGCCCATGAAAATGGTATCTGTGACGGTTCCTGCGCCGCCCTGTGTACGGACGAGAATTGCACCATTTCAGGAAGACACACGCACAACGGCACGGCTTACTGCGGATACGACCACGAAAACGGGTTCTGTAACGGTTCCTGCGCCGCTCTGTGTACGGATCCCAATTGTACCGTTTCGGGCAGGCATACCCACAATGGCACAGCATATTGTGGATATCACCATGAAGACGGATTCTGCAACGGCTCCTGCGCCGCTTTGTGCAATGTTTCCAATTGTACTGTTTCAGGGAGGCACACACATAATGGCGTAGCGTATTGTGGATATGGCCACGAAAATGGTTTTTGCAACGGTTCCTGTGTTGCCGGTAATGTTTGTCATTAATTTCGTTTTACAATTTCGTATATAGCTTGTTGTTCTCATGTAACAGTTTGGCGAAAGCCGGACTGTTACATTTTTATATGCAATGGTGATGAATAACATATCTTACAAAAAATCATATCTTACCAGCGTCAGGCCGCAGGCCGGCGCCGTAGGTCCTGCCATCTGCCGGTTCTTTCCCTCTAAAATTGTCTTAACGGCATCCGGCTTTAAATTTCCCCGGCCCGCTTCCATCAGCGTTCCCGCAATAATTCTTACCATATTATAAAGGAAACCGTTGCCGCAGACTCTTATGACAATTTCGTCCCCTTCTTTTTCTACCGTAAGCTCGTAGATTGTCCTGACCGTGGACTCCACAACCGCGCCGGCCGCACAGAAGCTTTTAAAGTCATGCTCGCCTTCGAGGTAAGCCCCTGCCTGCCGCATTTTTTCCACATCTAACGGAACATAGGTAAAATGGGCATATAATCTTTTGGTTGGAATGGGAAAACGTGTATTTAATATTCTGTACTCATAAGTTTTACGGCTGCTGCAGTGTCTTGGGTGGAAATCGGCTTTTACCTCCTCGGAGCTTTGGACTCTGATGTCCTCGGGCAATCTCTGGTTTAAAGCATAGGAAAGCTTTACCGCCGGAATGCGGGTATCCGTATCAAATACCGCCACATTGCACAGAGCATGGACGCCGGAGTCTGTTCTGCTTGCCCCAATCACCTGAATCTCTTTTTGTAAAAGCGCACTCAAAGCTTTGTTTAACTCTCCCTCTATGGTGCGGCTTCCCGGCTGGAGCTGCCAGCCGTGATAGGCTGTGCCATCATAGGCAACCACAAGCTTTACTCTTTTCATAATCCTCCTGCCCTATGCCTGACCCGAAAAAAACGAAACCAAAATTTTGCTGTCTTGCGCAAAACTTCGATGTCAAACCCATAAGGGACCGCATAAGTTTTTACCATAAAATCTTTCCGCACACCACGCACAACACCAGGTAACAAAATACTGCGCCATATGCCAGCCCGTCTCTTTTTTTATAAATCAGGGGCTTCATTTTGGTTCGGTGTTCGCCGCCTCTGTAGCATCTGGACTCCATTGCCATTGCCAAATCGTTGGCTCTTCGAAACGCCGATATGAACAGAGGAACCAGCAGGGGAACCAGGCTTTTCGCCTTCTTAATCAGGTTTCCGGTTTCGAAATCAGCCCCCCTTGCCATCTGGGCCTTCATAATTTTATCGGTTTCCTCCAGCAAAATAGGGATAAAGCGCAGGGCGATGGACATCATCATGGCTATCTCGTGAACGGGCACCTTAAGCGCTCTCAAAGGGCCAAGCAGCTTTTCCATACCGTCCGTGAGCTGGTTGGGCGTTGTGGTAAGAGTCATCACAGAGGAGCCCATCAAAAGAAACACAAGGCGCACGGCCATAAATACCGCCTGCCGTATCCCTTCTTTGGTAATCTGTAACTTCCAAAAAGATACCACCACTTCCCCGGGCGTCAGAAACAAATTAAAAATCAGCGCTATCAAAAGCAAAAACAAAATTGATTTCATTCCTCTGACCATAAATTTCACGGGAACCTTAGATAGTTTGATCACCAGCGCCAAAAAAAGGCCGGCCAGCAGATAGCCCACAATATTATCTACAACGAAAAGTGAAATGATATAACACACCGTCGTCACCAGCTTAACCCTCGGGTCAAGCCTATGTATAATGGAGTCTGTCTGATAATATTGTCCCAGCGTAATATCTCTTAGCATATTCATCCCTCATTCTTGCCGGCAGTCCTCAAATTGGGGCCGGCACAAATTTGTTATGTAAAAAATTTATTTTTCACATGGTCCTCCATGCTTCCAACGCCCTCGAATTGGTGCCGGGCACAAGTTTACCTTGTGAAAAATTTTCAGAGGCCAAAGGCGCACTTTTTTCTCTCTGTTTTTGCACATCATATCTTTAACGCGTCAAGAATGGCTTTCTTTGCTTCCTCTATGGTGATAATATCCGTATCCACAGGAAAACCGTTTCTTTTCAGTTCCTGCATAATGTAAGTCACCTGCGGGGCTGCAAGGCCGACCTCCTCAAGCTCTTTATAATGACGAAAGACTTCTCTGGGCTCATTGTCAAGCATAACCTGTCCCTTGTTCATGACAATGATTCTGTCCACATATTTCGCCACATCCTCCATACTGTGCGAGACGAGGATTACCGTCATCCCTGTCTCTTTGCGCAGATTGGCGATTTGATCTAAAATCTCATCCCTTCCCTTAGGGTCAAGTCCCGCCGTGGGCTCGTCTAAGATAAGAACCTCCGGCTGCATGGCAAGAACGCCTGCAATGGCCACTCTCCTTTTTTGCCCTCCGGACAAGTCAAAGGGCGACTGATAAAAATATTCATCCTCGAGTCCCACTTGCTTTAAGGCCGCATAAGCGCGCAGCTCCACTTCTTTTTTGTCCAGTCCAAGGTTTTTAGGGCCGAAGCAGACGTCCGAAAAGACGTCGATTTCAAACAGCTGGTGCTCCGGATACTGAAAGACGAGTCCTACCTTGCTGCGCAGTTCCTTCTTATTATAATCACTGTCATGAATGTCTGCGCCATTATAATAAATATTGCCGCTTGTGGGCGCAAGCAATCCGTTCAGGTGTTGTACCAGCGTAGATTTCCCTGAACCGGTATGTCCTATCAGGCCAATAAACTGCCCGTCCGGGATTACCAGATTAATATCTTTAAGCGCCGCAAACTCCATGGCCGTTCCCGCTTCGTATATATGATTAACATGATCTAAAATAATTGACATTTTTATACCCCCGCATACCGCAAGCCGTGCTTGAGGTACTGCCACCGATAAAGAGTTTGGAAGTTTACTTCCAAACCTGCCTCCATGGGTCAGGAGAACATGCCCGCATGTTCATCTGGCCCTCATCCAATCAATGACCCTTACGCCGTCTTATGGCGGTGAGGGACGCAACCAGTTCTTTATAAGTTAAAATACCTGCCGGGATGGAAAGGCCGCTTTTGCGAAGCTCGTGGGCAAGCAATGTGACCTGCGGCACATCCAGACGAAGGGACTTTAATTTATCCACCTGGCTGAAAATTTCTTTTGGGGTTCCCTCCATGGCAATCTTTCCTTTATCCATCACAAAGACCTTGTTGGCGTAAATGATTTCTTCCATGTAATGGGTAATCAGGATGATGGTGATTTCCTCCACGTCGTTTAAAGCCCGCACGGCTCGTATGACTTCTTTTCGACCATTGGGATCTAACATGGCCGTTGGCTCGTCTAATACGATGCACTTCGGATGCATGGCTATCACGCCGGCAATGGAGACTCTTTGCTTTTGGCCGCCGGAGAGTTTATTGGGGGAATATTTTCTAAATTCGTACATTCCCACCGCTTTCAGGCTTTCCTCCACTCTCTGCCAGATTTCCTCCGTGGGGATGCCAAGGTTTTCCGGGCCAAAGCCCACATCTTCTTCCACCACCTGGCCGATGATCTGGTTGTCGGGATTTTGGAATACCATGCCTGCCTCCTGCCTGATATCCCACAGGTTTGCATCCTCGGAAGTGTCCTTTCCATCTACCCATACGGTTCCCTCCGTGGGGTAGTGGATGGCGTTGATGTGCTTGGCGAGGGTGGATTTTCCTGAGCCGTTGTGGCCGAGTATGGCTATGAAGTCCCCCTGATTTATCGTGAGGTTTACATCGTCTACGGCACGGGTGATCCCCTCTACGTTGCCTTCCTCGTCCCTTCTTATATATTCAAATATTAGATTTTTCGTTTCTACAATTGCCATTTTGATTTCCTTTTTGGTTTTTCCTGTTTTGTTCGCTCTATATTGTACAGGATATTGTTTTTATTTGCAATAGAATGTGTTTTATCGTATGATTGAAAAGAATAGGGAACTGGCCATCCGTCCGCTCGGAGCGAATAGAAATTCAGTCGTCACCGCGCTTTCGCTCTATAAAAACGCAGCAGACGCTAAGCACGAGCTTAAAAGCTCGGAAAAAACTTCGCTAAGCGCTGGCGTTTTTATAGCCAATAAGCTGGCTCGCGAAGCGTGACAGTGTTTGGTAGGTTCCTCCCCGAATTTCTATTCGCTCCGAGCTATGTTTCTGGCTATCCGGTGAAAAGATAACAGCGATGAGGAACTTTTCATGCATTGGCTATGCGTTGCGCTGTGTTTCCGGTTACCCATTGGGAAGTAACAATATAACGGCAAAAAGAAAGTATCTTTAAGATACGCAATTATCATAATAAGGAGATTGAGATGAAAAAAGGGGTTGGAGCGTTTGTTTTTTTGGTTGTGATGATTATAGCTTGTTCTGTGGCTGTGAGGATGCTTGTGGGCGGGGAAACGCTCTCGGAATATGCGGAGGAGCATCCTGAAATTGCTTATGCGGCGCCTAAGGTATCCGGCGAATCTGTGGAGGCAACTCCTTTGGTGGAAGGGTCGCCTTCTATGAAAAAAACGCCTTTTATGCAAGCGTCCCCTTCTGTGAAGGAAACACCTTTCGTGCAAACGTCGCCTTCCGTGGATGGGGCGGCATCTTCGGGGGCTGCGGATACGCCGGGAGAAATTTTAACGCCTGAGGGTGGGACGTTGCCTGTTTCTTCTCCTGTGACCGAGCAGGAATTCGTTCCGGTTGATGGGGAAAGTTCTGATAGTGTACATTATCAGGACGGCTTTTTTTATCAGCCTTTGACGGATGTGGTGATTGGGCGTATTACCGGGATTTCTTATCCGATTACCCAGACACGTGCTCCTCTTCTTTCTCTTAATGCGGTGAATGTGGTTCCCGATGATGAAGAGTTGGCGGTTGATTATGAGGATTTGCGTTATATGAATGTGCTTTATTATGATTTTGAGGGGCAGATGCGGACGGGGGAACTCATTTGCAATAAGGGAATTGCCCAGGATTTGGTTGAGATTTTTTATGAGCTGTATTTGAATGAATATCAGATCGAAAAAATACGGCTGATTGATGAATATGGTGGGGATGACACGGCTTCTATGTCGGATAACAATACTTCCTGTTTTAATTACAGGGTGGTGGACGGGACGAATAATCTTTCCAAGCACGCCCTGGGCTGTGCCATTGATGTGAATCCTTTTTATAATCCTTATGTGGTTTTTAACAAAAATGGCAGTGGGGAAACTTATATTTCCCCTGCAGGCAGTGAGAAATACGCTGACCGCACGCAAAATTTCCCTTATAAGATTGATGAAACGGATTTGTGTTATAAGCTGTTTACCGCCCATGGCTTTACTTGGGGCGGGAATTGGAACTCCAGCAAGGATTATCAGCATTTTCAAAAGGTAGTAAAATAGATAATGGTTTGTTTTTTAGTGTTGTTATAAACGGAGAAAGGAGCTAAGCTCATGCATGCAAGTTCAATGTGTATATCCTGTATTTTATCCAAGCAGGAAAAGTTAATCAGGCCCTTTGAGGATGAGGCGAAAAAGTCCCAATATTTGCATCAGGTTTTGGAAATTTTATATCGTGACGGGCAGACCCAGCAGGCCCCGTAGCTTGCCGCCCAAATTGACCGGTTATACAATAATTTTTGGGGCAATGTGGAGGATTACGCGCCGCAGAAGCAAAAATATAATCAACTGCTTCTCGGTCTGGAAAAGGAAATTACGCAAAAGATATATTCGGCGGAAGATCCTGTCAAAGAATGTATTAAGTATGTGTGCGCGGCAAATTATATTGATTTTTCCGCCGTTGAAAATGTCAATGAGGACACTCTGAAAAAGCTACTGGCAAAGGCGGCTTATGAGACGGTTCCGGAGGACGAATACGCTGCCTTTCTGGCGGATTTGGGCAGGGCTGCCTCTCTGGCTTATTTGACGGACAATTGCGGAGAAATTGTTTTGGATAAGCTTTTCATCAAATGTATGAAGGAAAGCTTCCCCCATTTAGAGATTACCGTCATTTTAAGGGGGGAGGATGTGATTAACGACGCTACTTTGGCGGATGCCCAGGAAGTGGGGCTTACGGATCTTGTCCCCTGCATTGGAAACGGCAACGGCGCGCCCGGCACTATTTTGGAGGAATTAAGCCCTCAGGCAAAGCAGATTTTATTGAACGCCGATCTGGTTATTTCAAAGGGGCAGGGGAATTTCGAAAGTCTGTACGAGGAAGGGCTTAACCCATATTATTTGTTTTTATGCAAATGCGAACTGTTTGTCCGCAGATTTGGATTAAAGCAGTTTGAAGCGGTATTTAAAAAAGAAGAAAGAATTAATATGAAGCATTCGTTTGTTTCTTAGGAGCTTAGCAATGTGATTTTGCGCAAAATGGCAAAATTGGGGATTAAGAAACTTGGGGGAAACATGCAGCGTATTATGATCATTGAGGATGAACAGATTATCCGCGAGGAATTGACTCTTTTATTAAAGAATGAAGGGTATCATGTGCTGCCTGTCACGGATTTTGCGGATGTCCCACAGCAGGCGAACGACTACCGGCCGCACCTTATTTTGCTGGATATCGGTCTTCCCGGCCGGGACGGGTTTTCGCTGTGCGCCGGTCTTCGAAAATTTACGGATGTTCCCATTATTTTTGTCACCTGCCGGGACTGCGGGGCGGACGAGGTGAAGGCCCTCTGCTTAGGCGGCGACGATTACATCACAAAGCCCTACAGCGTTCCCGTACTGCTGGCCCGGATTAAGGCTGTTCTCCGCCGGAAAAATAAGGCTCTTTCCGCCGACGTAATAGAAGCGGAAGGTCTGTCTCTGGATTTGGCAGGGGGATTTGCGAAAGCGGACGGCAAAAAGGTGATGCTGACACGAAATGAATTGCAGATTTTAGCCTGTCTGATGGAACATGCGGGAGAAATCGTCTCCCGCGCCGATTTGATGGAAACGCTGTGGGACAATCAAATTTACATTGACGACAACACTCTCAGCGTCAATGTGACAAGGCTTCGGGGAAAGCTAAAAGAGCTTGGCAGGGCCGATTTGATTAAGACCCGCAGGGGATTGGGGTATCAATTATGACTTTGGGGGAATTTTTCTCTGACCGTTTGGAACGGCTGCTTTTGCAGGGTGCCGTGATGGTTGGGGCAGCGCTTTTCCTTTTGGCTGTGGGGAATCAGCCGGGAGTGATCATGCTGCTTTTGCTGATATTGTTACTTGTCTTTGCGGTAGTGGAGCTTCGTGATTTTTTCATTTGCCGCAGGCGGTTACAGGAACTGGAAAGTATTCTGGATGGTTTAGACCGGAAATATTTGTTTGCAGAATGTATTCCGGGAGGGCGGTCTGTCTATGAATGTAAATTACTGGATCTTTCCCGGAAAGCCGGACGCGCCATGATCAGCGCCGTTTCCGACGCCCAGGCGGCCCAGCGGGAATATCGGGAATATGTGGAAAGCTGGGTTCACGAAATCAAGACGCCAATCACGGCGGCCCGGCTCGTCTGTCAAAACGCTGACCCCAAGACGCGTTCAAAGCTTACCTGGGAGCTTGCCCAGATTGAGGCGCATGTGGAAAGGGCCTTATTTTATGCCCGGGCGGAAAGTCCGGAAAAGGACTTCGTCATCCGTCAGGCGAATCTTGGGAAAATTGTGGCGGAGGCTATCGGACGTCATAAAACCCTTTTGATTCAAAGGGGCATTAAAATAGAAACAAAAGATTTGGGAAAAACTGTTTATACGGATGCAAAGTGGGTGAATTTTATCCTGGGGCAGCTTTTGCAGAACGCCGCGCGCTATCACAGCGAATGCCAAAGCCCTACGGTCATTCTTTCGGCAGAAACTCTTGGAAAACAGGTTCGGCTGGCTGTCCGTGATAACGGCATTGGCATTCCGGCCCACGAACTTCCCCGTGTCTTTGACAAAGGCTTTACCGGCAGCAACGGACGCGCCCGGGGCGGTTCTACAGGAATGGGGCTTTATCTTTGCCGCAATCTGGCGGACAGTCTTTCCATCGAATTGGAAATTGATTCAAAAGAAAAGGAAGGGACCACCGTAACTCTGACCTTCCCTTCCGTTGTGACAATTCCGTCTTCGGCAGAGCTGACGACTGCCGGTAATCAATCTTAACGGTAATAAATTTTACCGGTGACCAATCTTATCGGTAATAAAGTCTTACCGGTAGTAAATCCTACCGGTGGCTAATCTTATTGGTATCAAATCTTACCGATAGCAAACCCTCTGGTGGTTAATCTTATCAGTAGCAAATCTTACCGGCAGTGAATCTTATCGGTGACGAATCTTACAAAATTGTAAGGTAAATCAATAGAAATTCAATACCACAATCCTTGTGCCTGATGTATGATTACAAGTATATACGATAGTCAAAAAACCTTCAGCGGAGCTGCGGGGTATTCAGCCCTCGCGGCATTCGTCAAATAGATGCTTCGCATCCGCTTGACTCATTGTTCGCGGGAATAAATAGCGGAGTTTAAGGTGCGCTGATGTACTATGTCCGTGTGCCGCGTCGGCAATGGAGGAAAGCGTCAGGAGCAGGGGAGATGCGTCTATGCTGCAAATAAAAAACATTGAAAAATATTACGGCAACAAAAATAATGTTACAAAAGCCCTTGACCGGGTGAGCTTTGATGTACGCGACGGAGAGTTTATTGCTATTATGGGCGCTTCCGGCAGCGGTAAGACCACTCTGCTTAACTGTATTTCCACCATTGATACGGTGAGCGCCGGGGATATTCTGTTGGATGGGGAAAATATTGCGGATTTGCCGGCAGACCAATTAGCCCGTTTCCGGCGGGAACGGCTGGGATTTGTGTTTCAGGATTTTAATCTGTTAGATACGCTTACCATTGAAGAAAACATTGGTCTGGCACTGTCCATCAACCACAAAGATGCCGCACAGGTGCAAAAGCAGGTGCATGCGGTGGCCTCAAGGCTTGGCATCGCCGATATTTTGACAAAATTTCCTTATCAGGTTTCCGGCGGGCAAAAGCAGCGGGCCGCCTGCGCCCGGGCCATGGCGGCCGGACAGTCCCTTCTTTTAGCTGATGAGCCCACCGGCGCATTGGATTCCAAAGCCTCTAAAAATCTTTTGGAGATTATGTCCGGGATGAACCGGGACATGGGGGCAACTATCCTGATGGTCACCCACGACGCTTACAGCGCAAGCTACGCGGGACGAATATTATTCCTTAAGGACGGACGCATTTTCAATGAACTGCTTAGGGGAGAGCGGAACCGTTCCGTCTTTTATCATGAAATTCTGGACGTTCTGGCTCTGTTAGGGGGTGATGTCAGTGACGTTATCTAGCCTATCCTTGCGCAATGCCAAACGTCAGACCGGGGATTATCTGGTCTACTTCGTTTCCATCACTATTGTGGCGGCACTGATTTACGCTTTCAACGGGCTTATTTTTTCAGACGAGCTGCAAAGCTTGTCCCAGCGCCTGAAACAGCTCCCGCTCGTGATTATTTTAGCCAGTATCGTAGTTATTTTTATTATGGACTGGCTGGTTTCCTATACCATCAACTTTATGCTCACAAGGCGCAGCCGGGAATTTGGAACCTATATTCTCATTGGTCTTGAAAGCAAACAAATTGCCCGGATGTTTTTTATGGAGAATCTGGCGGCAGGCGGATTTGCGCTTGCCCTGGGGATTCTTCTGGGGAATCTTTTGTTTCAGGTTCTTCGGGCCATTGTATTTTCCCTTTTCCATACGCCTTATCATTTTTCCTTTTACTTCTCCTTAAAGGCAATGGGGCTTTCGCTGCTTTACTTTGTATTTATCTACCTGTTTGCCCAGCTGAAAAGCCGGAAACGTATACGAAAGTTGAAGATTTACGAGCTCATCTATTATGAGAAAAGAAATGAACGGGAGGCTATCAAAACCAGCCGGAAAAGAAGGATGATTTTTACTTTGTCTATTGTGCTTGGGATTGTGGGGACCTTTTTGCTTATGGCAGGTTCCTTTCTGCCGGGGCTTATTGGAGCAGGGTGTATTATCGCTTTTCTCTATGGCTTTTTTATCAGCTTTGCCTCCGGCGTGCCCGCATTTTTTGACAAACGCCCCGCCCTGAAATATCAGAATCAAAATCTTTTGGTTTTCCGCACCCTCACGGCCAAGCTCTCCACCATGGGAATCCTTATGGCCACCATTTCAATGCTCCTTGTGGCCACCATTATTTCCGAAGGAGCGGGAATGATTTTCCGGGGCATATTCACAGGAAGAACCAGGCAAAACAGTTGCTTTGACATTCTCCTGAGCGCTGAGAATACCGATGAGGAGATTTTTACCGCCGGCCTCCAATATATCAAAGACAACATTCCGGTTAAAGCAGGGCTGCAGTATCCTGTTTATCTGACGGAAAGCTCCCGCTTCATGGATTATATAGAAAATCGCACTGACTACTATCGTACTTATCCATATGACACCGTTATGCGGGAAAGCGACTATTCGGCCCTGCGCGCAATGCTGGGGTATCCTCCGGTAACCATAGAGGAAGGCCAGTATCTGATCCACTGCCAGCCTTATATTGCCAAAGTCTTAAAAGGCTGGGAGCATACGATAACCCTGGGAGGAAAAACACTGACCCCGAAAGGACTGTGCACGGAAATTTTTGCCCAGTATTTGTACAGTGTCAACGGCAACGGTTTTATACTGGTAGCGCCGGATGACGCGGTAAAAAATTGTCCTGTCAGCCACACCATACAGGCATTCCTTACCTCAAAGCCGGTGGAGGAAGACCTCTACCATGCCCTGTCCGCTTTAGCGAATGAAATATTTGAACGCAAAGGATGGCAGGACAGTACCTTAATTTACGTAAAAGCCGCCGATGAAGCCGACGCCGCTTCCGCCACCGCCATGCTCGTGTTCCCGCTGTATTATCTGGCGCTGGTTCTGACCATCACCGCCGCCACCATCCTGACCATACAGCAGCTTAGCGAAACGGACCGCCTGAAACGGCAGTGCAAGCTTTTGCAAAAGCTTGGAATGGCGCAAAAGGAAATACGAATGGCCCTCCATACACAGTTTGCCATTTATTATGCCATGCCTGCGGTTCCTCCGGTTCTCATAGGCGTTCCCTTCATTATCAATATGGCCCGGGTAGTGGAGCCCGGAACCTTAACGGGCATAAACCATCCGGCGGTAATCACAGGCACATCCCTTGGCCTGTTTTTCCTGATATATACGATTTATATTCTGATGGCTATTACCAGTCTGAAAAAGAATATCTTTTTATAGGCCCTGCTTTAAAGTCCCTACGGCGTCCTCCAATTGCCCGCCGGACAATAAGAATTTTTTCATTTCCCGCTGGAGGGAGGTATTTTCCGGCAAATCCTTTAGCGGGATATCAGGCCGTTTAAAGACCCATGTGATAAATTCGGAATTCTGCGCGATTCCCACCGTCTCTATTTCAAAAAGCTCCTGAAATCCTAAAATGCGGGAGGAAGCAGGAAGCAGCTTTTTCAAAGTGGGGGAAAGAAGCCATGACTCGCAACACACCTTCGCGGAGCCGTAAGCCGGATATTTTTCTCTGAAAAATCCCCTTGCCCTGTCTAAGGATTCCAGCAGACTGTCCCTGGTAAGATCTGCATCCGAGGGGATGTGCAGTTTCATCTGTCCGCCTCCTGTCTCCGAATACATTTCATACTCTAACTCTCCAATCCGCATAATCTCCCCTGCAATCTGTCTGGGAGTCCACCACTCCCTGTCAAAGGCATAATTTCCGTACCCCTCCTTGTGCTCGTTCATAAACCTGCTAAAGCACTTCATGGTATCCACAAAAATCTGCTCCGAAATTCCCCGCTGCTCATAATTTTTCCACGTTTTCAGCGCGCACCGCAGCATACAGGCAAGTATTTTCAGCCCTTCCCTATCCTCGCCCAGATATGCCTTGATTTCCCTGCACCCTTCATCCCATGCATTCCTTAAAAAGATCTTCTCCATAGAAGGCTCTATGGGCTTATAATCAAAGCACGCGTCAAAGGCCGCAACCTGCGCCGCCACTTCCTCCGGAATTTCAATTTTTTTGCATAATTCCTCAATCGTTTTCATTTTCTCTCCTCCATAAAATCATTCTCAAAAACTCTTTTTTTAGTTTCATGCCGTGACCATATCTTCTTAGCGCCCGGTTATAGAACCAATTTTAGTTTCATTTCCAATTTTCTGTGCCAGAACGTATGAATATCTTCCACCGGAATAAGCACAGGCGCCCAGAGAAAGCTCTCCTGCTGCCGCGCAAAAGAAATCCTCATTGCCGTCCCTTGCTTCAATCGGTTAAACTGCACGAAATAGGTGCTTCCATAAGCTTCCTTTCCAAAATCCGACCACACGCCGCCCTTTGAGCCCCTATAGGTTAACAAATAACCCTCCTTCTCCTTCACCCAGTCATAGCAGTACAAATCCGCGACGTTTGCATGGGTCATATATTCCAGACACTCTTCCAAAGAATAATGCGTCTCATAATAAAAATCCAAAATAATGCTCTCAAATACGCCTCTTACCATCTGCAGAGGCATATACAGTTCATTTTCCACCGTCACATCAACCACATTCTTTTTGTTCCATCCCGCATAAATTCTTCCTTCCAGAATTGGCAAATACCCCAGCTTAAGCCGCCTTCCTCCCAAAGGACTCTGCAGCACTCCCAGATGAAAGCAGTCCTCCCCCACCGTCCCGATATAATAGGCGCCCATTCCATGAAGATTCGTTGCCGGAGGCGGCGATATGGTGACAGCCCCAAGCCGCTGTGTAATTACCTGTGCGCTGTTAGATGTTTTGTAATACCACTTTTCAGTCTCCATAAGTTCTTTTCCATTTATTCCAAAGTCAAACCCTCGCGCCATTCGTCCGCTTACATCCGCTTGGCTCATTGCTCAAGGGAATCATTCACATACTGTTTATGCCGCAAAAAGGCATGTCGGGAAATATGCAAAATCAGTTTCACAATTCTGTGCATAACCATTATAACCCAAACCCCCGAATGCTGTCACGCTTCACTGGTTATCTTAAATAAAAATAAAGTTATTTTTCACTTGTTGGCCAACCGTCCGCTCGGGGCAAATAAGAATTCAGTTGTCACCACGCTTTCTCTCTATAAAAACGCAATTGTTATATTTTACGGGCTTTTTGTTATTGTACGCCCGTCGGGAATATCTTATAATAAAATTTACAGGGTAACTGCAAGGAACTGTGGAAAAATAACCTGTGCGAAGTGGGCAGGATATTTTGTTAAGCGTACGGTTCAAAAACACATTAAATTTTATGGAGGTTAAAAATGACAGAACAGGAAAAAATGAAAAAAGGATATATCTGGCTGGATGATGAAGAAAATATGGCCTTACAGGCACATGCCAAGGGCCTGATACGTAAGTTTAACACTTTGCCGCCGGAGGATATGGAAGGGCGCGAAGCGCTTCTTAAGGATATCTTTGGCGAAGTTGGCAAAAATGTGTGGATTGTACCTCCGCTTACGGCTGCCGTTGGCAAATATGTGTCAATCGGCGAAGGTACATATGCGAATATGAATCTGACTTTAATTGACGACTGGCAGATCACCATAGGAAAGCATGTCCTAATTGGCCCTAACGTAACAATCTGTACCACGGGACATTCCATTCATCCGGAGCATCGCGGAGACGGTATGTACTCCTTCCCTATTACCATCGGGGACAATGTATGGCTTGGCGCTAATGTCATTGTTTTGCCCGGAGTTACAATAGGTGAAAATTCCGTTATCGGCGCGGGCTCCGTCGTGACAAAGGATATCCCCGCAAATGTAATCGCATTTGGAAGTCCCTGCAAGGTATACAGGGAAATCAATGAACATGACGCCGAATACTATTTTAAGGACAGGCGGTTTGACGAACAGCCGAAGTAATCCTGGCGCCAAACAACTGCCTGCAGGCAATTTCTTTTGGGGGAGCACAATACGAATCTCTTTCGACAGACAGTTTTTTCTGCCTGCAAAGAAGCTTTGAACGCTGAATCCTAAGACGCTTATTTCCGTTCGGACATTTTATTCCTTTGGCATGATAAGTCCATGGATTCTCCGTTCGGCTTCTCTATGATAAGAATCATAAACCTGCATTCACAGTTTATGCAGATTAAGCCTGTTCCAAGGAGGAAAGTTTTATGTCATTTAAAGTAGCTTTTATCGGCGCGGGAAGTATTGGTTTTACCAGAGGGCTTTTAACCGACCTTCTGTCCGTACCCGAATTTCACGATATTGAGGTAGCCTTTACCGATATCAATCCCGACAACTTGCGCATGGTTACCCAGCTCTGCCAGCGGGATATTGACGAAAACGGCTTATCTATTAAAATCCACGCAACCTTAGACCGCAGGGAGGCTTTTAAAGACGCCAAATATGTTATCAACTGTGTCAGAATCGGCATGCTGGAGGCCTTTGCAACGGACGTGGAAATCCCGTTAAAATACGGCGTTGACCAATGTGTGGGCGATACTTTGTGCATTGGCGGCATTATGTACGGTCAGCGCGGTATCCCCGCTCTGCTCTCCTTCTGCGAGGACATCAGGGAAGTGGCGGCTCCCGGCTGTATTTTGCTCAATTACTCCAACCCCAACGCAATGCTGACCTGGGCCTGCAACAAATATGGTAAGGTAAAGACTTACGGCCTGTGTCATGGAGTACAGCACGGTCATGAACAGATTGCCAAGGCCTTGGGCCGGGACAAAAAAGATGTGGACATCATCTGCGCCGGCTTAAATCATCAAACCTGGTATATCAGCGTAAAAACAGACGGTATAGAGCGCACGGGCGAACTCTATGAGTTGATGGAAAAAGCCGATTTTGCAAAGGATGAAAACATTCGTCTGGATGTGATGAAAAACTTTGGCTATTTTTCCACAGAATCCAACGGCCATCTCTCCGAATACCTGATGTGGTACAGGAAACGCCCTGAGGATATGGAGCGGTGGATTAATTACAGCAGCTGGATCCAGGGTGAGACCGCCGGCTACCTGCGCGTCTGCAAGGAAAGCCGCAATTGGTTTGAGACCGATTTCCCCAACTGGCTCAAAGAGCCTGCCAAAAAATTCTCACCCCAAACACGCTCAAGCGAGCATGGCAGCTACATCATCGAAAGCCTGGAGACCGGGCGCGTATACAGAGGCCATTTTAACGTTATGAACGAAGGCACCATCACAAATCTCCCTGACGAATGCGTGGTGGAGGTTCCCTGCTATGTGGATTACAACGGCATCTCCGTTCCCAAGGTGGGCGATCTGCCTTTGGGGTGCGCGGCCATCTGCTCTCAGAGCGTCTGGGTACAGAAGCTGGCGGTGGAGGCGGCGGTGCATGCAGACCTTAACCTGCTTTATCAGGCCGCTATGATGGATCCCCTGACCGGCGCCGTATGTACGCCCCAGGAGATCAGACAGATGGTAGACGAGATGCTTGTTGCCGGAAAGCAGTGGCTGCCTCAGTATGAAGATGTCATTTTAGACGCGCAAAAACGTCTGGAAACCAAGGCCGTGCCTTACCGTCCTGTAAAGGGGTTTAGCCTAAAAGCTAAGACAATAGAAGAAATGGCTGCGGAAAAAGAAAGATACAGAGCTATGGCCGGGGCTGCGGCCAAAGAAAATGTGTAATACGGGCAGAGGGATAAGTCCTGAGGTAAGCTTCCAAACATTCTATTGGCGATAGTACCGCAGGCAAAGCTTGCAATATATGACAATCAGATTTGCTTACCGTACATGATAACAGGCTCTGCCTGTTGTATGCTGGGGGTATAGACATGAAATCAGGAAAAAGAAAAGAATTACTCCATATTCTGTCGGCCATTACCGCCGTGATATTCGTATATGCACTCTTTACTCTGCTGGGAATCGGCTGCCCCATTAAGTTTGTCACCGGTATTTCCTGTATGGGCTGCGGTATGACCAGAGCATGGCTCTGCGTTTTACGCCTTGATTTCAAAAGCGCTTTTTACTATCATCCCGGCTTTTGGATTCCTCCCCTTGTTCTCATTCTTTTCTATCTAAAAAATAAAAAAATTATTAAAAATTATAAATTTTTTATGTTTACAGCTGCCGCAATTTTTGTTATAATCTACCTCGTTAGACTCATATATTTAAACGATGACATTGTTGTTTTCCAGCCGGAAAATAACATCCTGTCAAAAATCTCAAAAAAATTTATACACTAAGAGGAGGATGTCATGTTTTGTAAAAAATGCGGAAAAGAGGTTCCTGACAACACAAAGTTTTGTCCTCATTGCGGGGAAGATCTTTCTTTGGAAAGCAGAGTTGCAAACGCCGCCAATAATGTATTCCATGCTACCGAAGAGGAATTAAAAAGCTCTATCAATGAAGTACATCAGTCTTTTACCGGCCAGCAGACGTCGTCTGGCGCAAGGCTTAAAGATGACAGAGGATTGCTTTCCTATATTTTGCTTTCCCTGATTACATGTGGTATCTATAGCTACTATTTTATTTACAAAATGGCTGCCGATGTAAACGTTGCCTGTGAAGGCGACGGGGAGGAAACCGCCGGATTACTTGCTTTTATTCTCTTATCATTTGCCACCTGTGGTATTTATGCCTGGATTTGGTACTATAAGTTAGGGAACCGCTTATCTTCTAATGCCGGACGCTATGGCCTATCCTTTCAGGAAAACGGCACCACCGTGCTGCTATGGTTAATTTTCGGTTCGCTCTTGTGCGGAATTGGCGCATTTGTTGCAATGCACATCCTGATTAAAAATACAAATCAGATTTGCAACGCTTATAACCGCGCTCATAATTTATAAGCTAATAAAAACTTTAAGGGGATGTCGCAAAACGGCAGATTCATACAATATATAGCAGTCAAATGCAAGAAAGTTTGGCATATATTGTATAACAGCCAAGTTTTGCAACAGCCCCTTATCTTTTTGCTTCATATTTATACCCCCGCATACCGCAAGCGCAGCTTGCGGTATGCAAGGGGTATAAATATGAAAAAATCCGCACTTCCTTTTTATTATTTATTAGAAAGCTGCGGATTTTATTAAAATTTATTTATTTTTCCCTATATTTAGTCTGTAAAACATTGTGTCCAATAAAAGCCGTACTTATCACTTGCCTGATAACAGCCTACTCCAATATGACCAAACTCAGCCCGCAATATATTTGCCCTGTGTCCGGGAGAATTCATCCATCCCTCCATAACCTCCGCCGGTGTATCCTGACCTGCCGCAATGTTTTCTCCGGCCGTTCTATATTTTACGCCATTTTGATCAAATGCCGTAAAACATGCCGTCCCATCCGGTCTCGTATGTGAAAATAAAGTTACCGTTTCTTTCGCGCGAACCAGCGATGTTCTCATCAATTCCGGTGTTGTAGAAATCTTTCCAAGACCATTCTCCTCGCGAACTTTGTTTACAAGTTCCACCACTTCATAAGCAAATTCCAAATTGTTTTCATCAGAAGGGTTTATATCTATATTTGTTTCCGTTGGTTTATTGTTTGCGGGCGCAGGTGCAGGCGCTTTTGTAACGGTTCCATTGCCAATACGTCCTTCCGCTTTTCCAATGGTTGCATAATGCAAATAATAGCTTGGAAGATCTTCGCCAAATGCCGCCTGTAAATCAGGATACTTTTCTTTGTAATACCGTACGTTAAATTCTTCGTTTCCCTGACGCCCTTCCGCCATTCCGGATGTCAGAAAATGATTGAATAATGAATTGCTGTTGTCTCCAATTGCCGCCTGCAAATCAGGATTATGCTCCAGATAATAAGCGCTGTCGAACACTGCCTCATAAACAGACTTGTCATTTTTCGCCGCTTCCACCGGAAAACCTATCGTAATAAACAATATTACGGCAGTTAAAACCAGCATAATCTTCCTTGAAATACCTGTTTGTTGCTTTCTCATACCACCTCTCCTTTCGCTAATTGCATAGCCATAAACTACGACTTTTCAGTTACTTAATCCTTTGTAGAACTGTAATAAGTATAACCGGATTTTCATATTTTTTCAACGGGGTTATGTGATATTGGGATTGTTTCCTTGTTGAAAGTCAATTATAATAATAACTGAAAATCCGGATTGACCGGGCAAAGTAAAGGATGCTTTTTGTCCGAAGCTCAAGAAGACGGGCGTTAAAAAAGCGAAAAAATCGGGATTGAATCTGCATAGGAAACGGAGGAAAGAGTGAAAGGTTTTCAACCTTTCACTCACAAGTTTGTGTCTGCGCTGCATCCACAAACTTGATATGCGAAAGAAGCAGCGCAGAAATGAGGAAAAACATAAATGGTTTTAATGGTTGATACGACAGCAAAACATACAGGAAAAGCCATAGCGGAGGAATTGCTTCGCAGCGGTAAAAATGCTGCCGAGTTTGAGCTGATTGACACCACAGGGATGCACATATCGCACTGTGTCGGGTGTAATTACTGTTGGCTGAAAACGCCGGGAGTATGTGCTATCCGGGACGATTATGAGCCGATATTAAAAAAAATGAGCAAAGCCGATCAGGTTTGGCTGATTTCGGATACACACTTTGGATTTGTTTCCTGGCAGACCAAAAACATTGTAGACAGAATTATGCCCCTTGTCACCATGTATCTGAAATTTAAAGATGGGCAGATGCGTCATGTAATGCGCTATAATCATCAGCCGGATATTGGAATTATCTATACCGGAGACGGCGACCAGGCTTACCTTGAACGGTGGTGTGAGCGTACCACATTAAATTTAGGGAGCCGTTCGCTGGGAGTCTTTTCCGAAAGCAACGGAAAGGGGGCGGTTTCATGCATGTTGTAATTATCAATGGAAGTCCGCGGATACCAAAATACAGCAATACGGAGAAAATCATTGCGGCCTTTGCCAAAGGGCTGTCAGAAAAAGGAAGTACCTTTGAAACATATGCAATTTCCAACCGAAACACATGGGATAAAATTCGTGATGCTTACATCAAAAACGATGAAATCCTCATTGCCCTGCCATTATTTGTAGAATGTGTGCCCGGACTTCTTTTGAAATTTTTGGAAACACTCCCCCAAAAGGATGAACAGACAAGGCTTTCATTTCTTTTGCAAAGCGGCTTTGCGGAGGGGTGCCAGCTTCGCTGCGGCGAGGCATTTCTGGCAAAACTGCCGGAATATTTGGGCGTTCGTTATGGCGGCTGTCTGGTAAAGGGAGGTAATTTCGGAATCCGGATTTTGGAGGAAGAAAAGCAGGCGCAGGCCACAAAACCGTATCAGGCAATGGGGAAACTGTTTGCAGAGGGAGACGGCTTCTTCCGTGAGGAGGCCAAAAAATTTACCGGCCCGGAATATTTGCCGCTTCCTATGCGCCTGGTGACGGGATTGATGTTCAAAACCCTTGCGAAAAAGATGTTTCAGAAGGCGGCGGCATCGTGGGGGTGTCGTGTGCCCCTTGATGAAAAAGTATGGGAAACAGGCCGTAACGGGTACTAATTTTAAAAATAAGTGCTAAGAGAAGCATCCGGCATTTTTGATTTCTCACTTTGGGTTTCCTTGTCGAAAGCCAGTTATAATTATAGCTACGAATCGGAGCTTGAACGGTGGGTATTTATATAACAGGAGAATAAAAAGTATGTATTATTATAAATCTTTGAATGATATTTCATACAATCAAATTGCAGCATGCTTTAACCTCGCTTTTTCTGATTATTATTTACCAATTCAATTTACCGGACAAGAATTACAGAATTATTTTGCAATTAGTGGTGCTGACCGAAATGTATCTTATGGGGCATTCAGCAACGGCGAAATGGTTGGTTTTATATTCAATTCTTGCAATATCTACAATAACCACAAGGCAGTTTTTGATATAGGCACAGGCGTTGTACCCGAGCATAGGGGAAATAAAGTTTTTACTAATCTTTTCAGTTATGCCGAACAAGAACTCAAAAAACAACACATAGAAAAATACTATTTGGAGGTTTTACAGCAAAATGATAAAGCAATCTCTTCCTATCAAAAGCAAGGCTTTACAATTATAAGAAATTTTTCTATTTTGCAGGCTAATGGTAATGGTAAAAGGGCAATAAACACAGGGGTAGAATATATACCGCTTCATGATTTTGACTGGGATACAGTTGGCCATTGTAATTGTCTTAATCCATCATATGAGCACTCCATTAACATATTAAAAATCAATCCCAATTTATATAACGTGGCATGCAGGAAAGAAAATGATAAAATATCTGCATTTTGCATTTTCTCCAAACAAAACGGTTCTATCGTTCAGCTTGGGTATTCTGATATCAATACATTAAAGCTTATTGTCCGACAGCTGCTATCAGAATTTAATCATATTATCGTTAAAAATATTGATGTAAATTATTCCAGCATATTGGAAATGCTTCACTCCATTAATTTTAGTGAGGTCGCCAGACAATTTGAGATGGTAAAAACCATTTATGATAACCAATAAAATAAGCATGCATGTGTTATTCTTATTTATTATTGAATATTATTTTGTATTAAAAATTTTCCATAAATTTTATGTTTTACATTGTCAGGAGGTTTACTGTGAAAAATAAATTTTTCACAAACGAACTTGTTCGTTTTGCAAATATTGTGCCTGCGACCCAATGTTTGCAAGTTGTGAGAAAGGCATGGTTATTTGTATGTTTGAAGAAATATCATTCCCTGAACATGAATATGCGTCAATACAAAATTATTTAAATAAACTGGGGTATTGTTATACCACAAGGGTATATAAAGAAATCGGGAAATATAAAGTCGGGGAATTATATACTGCCCCATGGGGTGATGTACTGAAAATAGACGAAGTGAAAACATACCGGAAAGTATCGGATCGCCCTTTCTATGACGAAATGAATGAGGACGAAAAGATAGAAATCCGTAAATACTCTGAAGATTTAGGATTGCCATATGAATTTATAAGATTTTCTAAAAGTACAGTATGATTTGTCAGGAAGTTGCGGATGCGTGAAATCAAAGATTTCACACATCCTGATTTATACGTCCGCCGAAGCGGGCATTCTTCGTCTCGCTTTGCGATTCCGCAGAGCGGAATCATGGGGGTTAGTGTGAATCTGATTGCCCGTCAAGTGGGATAAGTTTTTTAATCCCTGGATCTTTTGCATACATCAAGATACAGATAATTGCCAAAACAGTTTCTACAACCGGCTGTGCGGCAATAACGCCGCTTAATTGCCATAGTGCATTGAGAATTACGATTGCCGGGATAAATAATACTACATTCCTCATAATCGTAATAAGCAGGGATTTTACAGCTGCGCCTAATGCCTGAAAATAACATGTCACCGTGTTGATAATACCAAGCATTGGCGCCGACAGGCCTAAAATGCGAATAAAATATCCTGCCTGACGGATAAGTGATTCATCATGGAGAAATATACCTGCCAGGTTGGTCCCAAGTAAGCAAAAAACTGCTAAAAAGACTGCCCCCAAAAGGATTCCATAAATAATTGATGTTTTCATCGTCTGCGACATTCTGTCTCTTTTTCCTGCTCCGTAATAATACCCTATAAGCGGGGCAATCCCCTGCGAAAGACCAACTGACAGCATAATCGGAACCATATCAACCTTATAGGCAATTCCGTATGATGCAACTGCGTCGGAACCATAGATCCCGATAAAATTGTTGAGAACAATATTGGAAACGCTGAGCATAACGGTAATAAGCGCACCCGGTATTCCGATACTTACCACGCCGCCTACCATTCTTTTGTTCGGTGCAAACTGTTTTATTGAAAGCGATACCAAATAATTACCTTTTCTCTCTGCCTGAATCATAACGGCCAGATAATAAATCGTGGAGCAAAAGAAGCCAAAGGATGTGGCAAGAGCGGCGCCGGCCGTTCCCCAGCCAAATAATACGATGAAAACAAAGTCAAAAACAATATTGACAGAATTTCCAAGCGCCAGTCCAATGGTGCTTTCTTTAATAAAGCCAATTGAGCGAAAAAGATGGACTAATCCATTGGAAAGAATAATAAAGGGCGCTCCGAGAAAAATATATTTCAGATAATCATTGGTATAAGTTATATTTTCCGCATCGGCACCCGATATTTTTGCTATCGAATCCACAAAGAAAATACCAATGAGCAGAATAACAATTCCGGCAAGTGTCATTGCATACAGACAAAAATTCAGCGTACGCCTGACCTCTTTCTTTTTATCCTCCCCTAACAGTCTTGCTATCACGCTGTTGCCGCCCATGCCAAAAACAGAAGCAATCGACATAATAATCAAAAGAATTGGCGTACACAGTGTAACCGCAGCAATCATTGCAGGCACTTTTGTCAGGGAAACAAAATAAGTATCTGCAATGTTATAAATCAAAGTCGTAAGCTGTCCCAACATGGCCGGCAGTCCCATGCGCAAAACCGCTTTTGAGATGTTTTGTTCTTCAAATACTGTTGCCATGATCCTAAAACCTCCTTATTTTGATTCTTGTTATGATGATTATTATACGGTATAATAAACGAAAACACCCGGACATATGTCCTGTTTAGAGGGAAAATGTATGAAAAAATCGTATGATAAAGCGTTCATAGAAACCTGTTTAAAACAGATAAAGTTTGAATCCGTAATGGACAGCTTACAAAAATATTTATTTGTGACGCAATATCAAAAAATGGAATTTGTCACTACGCCATTACAGGAAGAACATTTATTTCAAATTATCGTTCAAGGTACTGTGAGTATTTATTTTATCAGAGATGATGGGTCAGTACATTCCCTTGCAAACGGTAAGGAGAATTACTTACTCGGTGATATGGAAATTTTCCAACACCAGCCAGGCAATGTTTATGCGCAGGCAAATGATGATGTAATCTGTCTTGCCCTCTCTATCGAAGCAAGCAGAGGCGCACTGCTGGAAAACTGCCGGTTTTTGCAACTTGTATGCGAATCTTTAACACAAAAAATGGAATCTATCACAACGTTTGATGCTGCTCCGGCAAGTTTGAAACAACGTGTTCTGACTTACATGAAGTACAAATGCAGCAAAGGGGAATTAAAAGGCTTACAACAGGCTGCATTTCGCTTGAACTGCAGTGCCCGCCAGCTGCAGCGAATCCTTAATCAGCATGAATCTGATGGGATTGTAATGAAAACCGGAAAAGGAACTTACAAACTTACTGCCGCGTCATTGTGCAAAGCAGATATTCTATCTAAACACTGATATTGGACGGATGAACTTGAAAAAACATTTGAGGCAAATATAGATGTGATTACAGATACGTCAAACAATATCGAATTTTTTGAGCAGATAAAGAAAGATGAGGTCGTTGTTTATAAATCAAAAAGATAAAACCATCCTGATAAAAATATAGATTATGAAACACAAAAATCCGCACTCTCTTTTTGTCAGAAAGTTGCGGATTTTCTGTAAAAATCAGTTATCTAAAATGTACGGCATCATCTTTTTTTCAATTTTTTATCTGTCTTCCTTCATGATTCATGTGATATCCTTCTTTATAAATCAGCTCGGAAATCGGTACAAAAGTGTATCCCTCATTTTTCAGGGTGGCAATCAGCGTATCTAATGCCTGTGCCGTGTATTTTGCACCATTATGGCATAAAATAATGCTCCCATTTCCCAGATGTTTGTGCTGGGTTACCGTTTTTATGATGGAATCTACACCATAATCTTTCCAGTCCAGAGAATCCACATCCCACTGAATAGTATAATACCCACAATCCTTTGCCACATCTACCACCGCGTTGTCATAGTCCCCATAAGGCGGCCTGAACAAAAACATATCATATCCGGTCAGCTCCTGTACCTTCGTGTGTACCTTCATCAGTTCCTCTTTTTTTTCATCATCCGACAGCTGGCTCATGTTCTTGTGGTTTTCGCTGTGATTTCCCAAGTCGTGGCCTGCGGCAAGAATCGCCTTCACATCGTCCGGATAGCTTTCCACCCATCCCCCGGTCATAAAAAAGGTCACATGTACATCGTGCTTTCCTAAAATCTCAAGAATTTTTGCCGTGTCTTCGTTTCCCCAGGGGGATGTATGGTTGATGGATAGTTTTGATTACGATACTTCCGGTTCTTCTGAAAATTTATAAACAATCCTGACCACATTATTCTCATAAACATAAATCGCAGAAATCATTTCCGCCACGATTTCCCTGTCAAGATAACTTATCCGTTCACACGCAAGTAATTTTTCTATCCATGTGTTTGGTTCGGCCTTTTGTCCTTCTTTTTCCTTATGCAAAAGGTCAATCTTTAGCTGAACGGCAAGAATCTGATTTTCATATTTCCCCTTATATTTCAGATAATCCTCCCTGGAGATAACACCATCGGAATAATCCTCGTAAGCCTGCTCTTTTTTCTTTGTCAGGCGGTCGATTTCCAATTGATATTCCGTCAGGCGGGCCGTTGAAAGATGCGGGTTTATCTTTTGTCTTTTTTGCTCTTCTTCCACCAGCTGTTTGATATCTTTTACGGACTTTATCAGGAGATTCAGGTCATCTAAAAGGATTTTGTTCAGCTCCCATTGCGTAATCTTATGTATGGTACAAATCTTTTTTCCATAGCGGTTATAGCTTCCGCAATGAAAGCAGGCAGTGCCCTTGCGGCTGACCTTCACCATGGCGCGCCCGCAATCGCCGCATTTTAAAAAGCCGGCGAACAGATGCATATTGCCGTCTAAGCCGGTCTGTCTGGCATTTCTTTTTAAAAGGTTCTGAACCTGCTCCCAGGTGAGCTTGTCGATTATGGGCCGGTGGGTGTTTTCAACCACAATCCATTGATCCCGCGGGAGGGAAACCGCATTTTTTTTACATACCTGCCGAAAGCTTTTATTCTGAACCATATTTCCGATGTACATTTCGTTTTGGAGGATTCGGCGCACTGTGGAATATGTCCAGTAAAAGGTTTCGGAAAGCTGATTGCCGTTATGATAATTCAGGCCGCATCTTTTTTTGTATTCGGCAGGGCAGGGAATGCCCTCATCATTCAGCCGTCTGGCTATGGTATTTTGTCCACAGCCGTCCAAATACATGGAAAAAATGCGCCTTACAATCTCCGCGGCATATTCGTCCACCTCGAGCTTGTTGTGATCGCTCCCGGATTTTTTGTAGCCAAAGCAGGCGAAAGCGCCGATGAACTGTCCGTTGCTTTGTTTGGATTTGAAAGTGGAACGGACTTTTTGGGAGATGTCCCTTGGGTAAAATCCGTTGAACATATTTTTGATGTCCATCATCATGGCGCCGCCGGTGTCTATGTCGTAGTACTGCCGGTCAATTCCGTCGCTCACCGCGATAAACCGCACTTTTTTATCGGGAAAATATTCGTTGACATACTCCGAAACCTTCGGCATATTTCTGCCCAGCCTGGATAAGTCCTTGACAATGACGCATGCTACCTTTTTCGCTTCTATATCCTCCAGCATCCTTTGAAAGCCGGGTCTGGCAAAGCTGGTGCCCGTATAGCCGTCGTCAATATACACATCATACAGGTGCAAATCGCTCTGACTTTCCACAAACTTTGTGAGCAGCATACGCTGATTTGCCACGCTTAAGCTTTCGGCCTTATCGCCGTCCTCCCTGGAAAGCCGGATGTACAAGGCCGTATTTTGCTTTAATTTTTCTTTCTTCCCTTTGATCTTACCCGTCATATTCTCCATGACTGCCTGCTTCACCTTCCTTGTGTCCCCATTGCTCGCTTTTTTCACAGGCATCTTTCATGTGATGACGGATAATACGTCTTAGCAGCTCTTCAGTATCGTAAAGGCATTGGTACTCTCTAACCACCGTATAATTCTCATTTGATTTGGTCATTTTACGAACCATGCTCCTTTCATGGCCTGCGAATATATGGTAAACCTGAATCATATTCTTACAAAATACGCTGCTCGTGCGCATTCCTGGGCCGTGAACAGTAACGGTAAACCACATTACAAATTCGTCAGGGAAAATTCTTTTTACTATGTATATGCAAATGGTTTCAGCCAAAATAACACTTGTCTGTTTAAATGGCGGTATTCCAGTATTCCTCATATTGCTTTATAAATGTCTCCCTGTATCCTGCCGTCACGGACAAAGAGCGGTTGTCTATTTCAACCTTGTTTTTTCTCACGGACCTGATATATTTCATGTTTACAATACAGCTTTTGCTTATCCTCGCAAAACCCACGTACAGCCTTTCCATCTCCTTTTGAAGCTCGTCCATTTTTTGGTAATAATATGGAGGTACTCTCTCCAAATCTCCCACAATATAGATTTTTCTTGCCATTGAATGGAAATATTTGATTTTTCCTGTTTCCACGCCGTATTTCTTCCCCTTAAAAGAGAATGTCCAAATTTCCCTTCCGCTGATTCTTCTCACCCCATCCTCGAGGGCGCCGGCAAGCTGCCTCTCAAGCCCCGGTATATCCGCCGCATCTTTAGGAATAAACCGAAAAGGCTCTGCCTGGACCATATCCACATAATAATCATCGTAAGCTGAAATATAAATCATCAGCGACTTTGGATACATGGTCTTTATGGTTTTTCCGAGCATCATTCCGTTTTTTTCCCCCAGCTTTATATCCATATAAACAATATCCGGCCTGTGCCCGCGGCAAAATTCCAGCAACTCCTGCCAACTGTCAAAGCCTGTAACGGCTGCCTGATAAAAACCGGCATACTTTTCCAGCAGCAATACCATCAGCTTGAGGAATTCCTTGTTGTCGTCACAAATTAAAATCTGATACATTTCTATCCCCCACCTTTCAGGTATTAAGGCTCCAGTACTCCGCACACTTTTCAACAAACTTTTCCTGGTATTTGGCCGTTACGGCAAGTACCTTATGCTCTATTTCAACCTTGCTTTTCCCCATAAACCGTATATATTTCATATTGATAATATACCTCTTGCTGATTCTGACAAAGTTTCCATCTATCCGCTTAAGCTCCGTCTCAAGTTCATCCAGCCTGCCATAATAATAATCAGGCGCTTCTCCCAAATCCCCCGCAATATGTATGGTTCTTGCTATAGAATAAAAATACTTTATTTTTCCTAATTCTATGTGGTATTTTTTTCTGTCAAAGACGTAGCTCCAAGTTTCCCTTCCATTTATTCTTTTCATAGCCGCGTCAAGGGTATCTGCAATTTGTCTCTCCAGCTTTGGGATATCGGAAGCATCCTTGGAAATAAACCGAAAGGGTTCGGCCTGAACCATGTCCACATAATAATCGTCATAGGCCGAAATGTAGACGATCAGAGCCCTGGGATTCATTGCTTTTATCGCCTTTGCAAGGGACATTCCATTTTCCCTCCCCACTACAATATCCATGTAAATCAGATCAAGCTTGTTATTCCAGCAGTAAGCCAGCAAATCATGCCCGCCTTCGCATCCTATCACTGCAGCATCATAAGCGCCTGCATATTTTTCCAGCAGCAATACCATCAGTTTAAGAAATTCTCTGTTATCATCGCAAACCAAAATACGATACATCTATACCTCCATGCCTTCAGCAGACGGTTAAAAAACTCTGTTTGTAACTATTCCTTCGGCTTCATAAGTTACCGAATCCGGCTGGTAAAAGTTCTCTTCGGCGAAAAGCCGCGGCCTCCGGTACGCCCTCCGGTCGTATTTACTCTTGGCATAATATACGCTTTCTCACCGTCCCCACAGCAAATACGCAGCCTGGCCCAATAGTTACCTCTGATTACATCAATTCATTATACCGTGGCGCCATAGTTCCACATTAGGTGTATTATGTAATATTCCTTCATTTTTGCAGAAACTAATTATTTATATACGATTGTCTATCCGACCGTCTTGCAAAAAGCAGTCTTTTATAAAAGAATTAGGTAATTATTCCGCCTTCGGCTTCATAGTTACGGAATCCGGCTATTAGAAGTTCGTCTTCGGCGAAGAGCCGGATTCTCTTGGCACAATTTACACTTTCCCGCGGTCTGCGCAGTAAATGCGCAGACCTGGCTGAATCAATGTCATTAAGTTAACGGCTGCGGACGCTATACTTAATGACATTGCTGGCTGAATAGTTAGAGAATTAACATATATTTTCGTGCGTTGTGTTGACAATTTACGAATTATGTGTTACTGTTTCCCTATAGAAAGGAGTAACATATGGCTAATTTAAACATTCGTGTGGACGACACCTTAAAGCAGCAGGCGGAAATGATTTTTTCCGACCTTGGCATCAGCCTTTCGGCCGCCACTACCATGTTCTTAAAACAGGTGGTGCGCTACAACGGCATTCCCTTTGAGCTTCGCGCCGACCCCTTTTACTGCGCAGAAAATCAGACCCGGCTTTCCATCGCCAAAGAACGCATGGAGCGAACCGGCGGCACAGTGCATGAACTAATTGAGGTGGAGCATGATTAAGGCGTGGGACGACTTTGCCTGGGAAGATTATCTTTACTGGCAAAGGCAGGATAAAAAAACATTAAAGCGCATCAACCAATTGTTGCAGGACATTGACCGCAATGGCTATTTTGGTATCGGCAAGCCCGAACCTTTAAAAGGTAATCTCCAGGGCTATTGGAGCCGCCGGATAGACGACGTCAACCGCCTTGTCTACCGCATCATCGATAACCGGATTGAGATCCTGCAATGCCGTTCCCACTACAGCAATCTCAGCAGTTATAGCGGCAGATAAACGGCGGCGTTTTCTCCTTCGTCCAAACGTTACGATAAACGCCCAAAGGACGGCTGTTTGCAGGTGGGACGACGGCCATATATATTCCTGCCGCATAGCGCTATGGGTATATAATACTTGAATTAATTCCGTCAAATCAATAATACCGGAAATGGTAAATTCCCTTAAAAGCCCTTTTTTCCCGGCTTTTTTATTCATACTGACGGCCTTCATGTCAAAAAAATGCTGTTTGATGTAAAATATTCTTCTTCCTTTCCTGAAAATTTTGTCACAAATTTTTTCATAAAAACAGGGCGGATAATTTGTGCTTTTTACCTCACAAATTTATCCGCCCTGTCTGAAAGCTGTCTGTTTATATACTTATTTCGTTACAGTTCCTTCTCCTACTCTATTACCGAATTGTCGGCCAGTATTTCCGGCCTATACTTCATACTATCGGCTTCGCCTATCTCCCTGATTACCCTGCATGGAACCCCTGCGGCAAAACTGTTCGGTGGTATGTCCCTTGTCACCACGCTGCCCGCGCCAATCACGCAGTTATCCCCAATGGTCACGCCGGGACAGACCGTCACCGAAGCGCCAAACCAGCAGTTGCTGCCAATGTGTACGGGTTTTGCATAGCAGAGACGTTTTTTCTCGCCTTCCGCCGTCAGGATTTCCTGCCGCTCATCCGCCCTCATGGGGTGAATCGGCGTTACGATTGTCACATTCGGCCCAAAATTGCAATTATCCCCAATGGTAACCTCCGCGTCGTCCTGAATGGTCAGATTAAAATTGCCAAAGAAGTTTTTGCCGATTTTGGTGTGGGTACCATAGTGAAAGGCCACAGGGCCCTGTATGAATCCTCCCTCGCCAAATTCTCCAATCATTTCCGAAAGGATTGCCGCACGTTTTTCGGTTTCATCCTCATAGGTCTTATTATAATCCACATTCAGATTATGCGTTTTCAGCTTCATCGCCTTTAATTCGGGGTCGGCCGGACAAAACAAAACGCCCGCTTTGATTTTTTCTTCTTCCCTCATGACCGCATACTCCTACAAGAGTATCAGCTTTCGGATAAAATCAATGGTGTAATCCACGCCTTTATCTCCCAGCTCCCCTTTCCAGTTTGCGGAATGGGGCTCGATGCTCAGGCCTTCCCGATACCCTTTCGCATATAAGATAGCCAGAAATGCGCCCCAGTTGGTCATGTCCATCCCTGCCGGGGGATCGTCAAAACGCTTTCCGTCAATTGTGAGCGCTCCCTTGATATGAACGTGGATAAAACGCTCGCCCCAGTCCCTTGCCTCCTGCAGATAATCGCCGCCTGCATAGATACAATGGGAGGTATCGTATTTAATATATAAATCCTTCAAATATCCGTGGATTACGGTAAATGCCATCGGGTCGCAGACGAAATTGTTCCATCTGCAATTATAAGTGGCGATTCTGACGCCCTTTTCCTTCCCATAAGCAATCAGCTTTTCAAAATATGAAATTGCCAGTCCGCAATTTTCATAATAAGAAAGCTCATCCACGTAGTTACAGCCCGTAATGTAAATGGTACAGCCTAACTTGTTCGCCGCGTCAATCAGTCTGCATTCCAGAGAAAGCTCATCCTCGCAAATACCGTCTTTGCTGATACGCCCACTTCCCCAGCGGCCGATTGCCCGAACAGGCAGCTCATATTTCTCGCTGTATTCTTTCACCTCGTCCACATGCGCCAAAAATTCTTCCGCCCGGTCATTTACATCCAGCTCCACAAAGGAAAGTCCTTTTTCCTTCACCTTAATGAAATCTTCTTCCTTAATCCAGGAAATAATTCCAAGTGTCATTTTTACACCTCCTGCATATCGCAAGTCTTGCTTACAATACCTAAATTATTCGAAATAGATGGTCTTTCCTGTCTTTGCGGATTCGTAGATTGCTTCCAGAATCTGTGTCACCACCATAGCCTGTTCCGGCAGTACGGTTAAAGGTTTTCCATCTACAATCGCGTCATAAAATACCTTCTGTTCTTCATCCTCAGGTCTCTCGGCGTCGCCGTCATAAAAAGCAACCCCGGCAGCGTCCAAAGCCGGTTTCTCCACGCACTGTCTGCCATACTGAACACGGTTGATGCGCAGTCCGTCTTTCATGTCCGCCCCTGCCTTTGTTCCGCACAAAGTTGTTTTTGCTTCGTCTACCTCAAGGCTGTTAAGCGCCCATGCAGCCTCAAGATGAATGGTTGCGCCGTTTTTCATCTTGATAAAACCAAATGCGGAATCTTCCACCGTAAAGATTTCCGGATCCCAGTCGCCCCATGCATTTCCCGTATCCTTCTGATCCGCCAGTTTACGGAATACGGAGCCGGTTACGGACACCGGTTCGTAATTGTCCATCATCCACAGCGTCAAATCCAGCGCATGGGTTCCGATATCGATAAGGGGACCGCCGCCCTGCTTTTCCGCATCCAAAAATACGCCCCAGGTAGGAACCGCTCTTCTGCGGATTGCATGCGCCTTTGCATAATAAACCTCACCAAGATCTCCATTTACACATGCTTTTTTCAGATATTGGGAATCTCCCCTGTAGCGGTTCTGATAGCCAATGGTCAGAATCTTTCCTGTTTCCTTTGCGGTCTTAACCATCTCCTGAGCCTCTGCATAAGTCTTTGCCATGGGTTTTTCACACAGAACATGTTTGCCCGCTTTCATTGCCGCAATGGCAATCGGCGCATGGGAGCTGTTGGGCGTAAGTACATACACCGCATCCAGATCTTCCTTAATCAGTTCCTGATAATCCGTATAAACACGGGCATCCGGTGTGCCGTAGTCTTCTTTCGCCTTCTGTGCGCGTTCCTCTATCAAATCGCAAAACGCCACAACGTTAAATTTTCCGACTCTCTTCATAGCGGGCAGATGCTTATTGTTTGCAATACCGCCGCACCCTACAACGCCAACATTTAATACTTTCATGATTTTTCCTCCTTCCGCCTTTCGGCGCATTCATTTTTTATAACCTGACATAACTTAAATTATACACTTGTAACACTTCGGCCTTCGGCTTCACTGTTACACACATTTACTTTTCATTTCATACGCATAATTCGTGGGCCTTACCAACATGCCGCCTCGCGGTACAAACAATACATAAACCATTTCAGCAGAATCGCCTAAGGCGATTCTTCCCGAGATGACTTAGATTTTCTTAGGCAGCGTCTTCTGCTGCCTTAGAAAATCTTCATCTCGTTTCATTTCGTTTTTACATGCTTAAGGCTCTTTTCCATATTTTCCATAGGACTCCCGAAGGTATGGGTGTCCTGCTCAATCACCAGCCACTTTGCGCCGCTTTCCACAGCTGCGGGCACAACCGCATCCGCGCCGACCTCGCCGTCTCCCACTGCCACCAGCACCACTTCGCCGTCCTTACGGATAAAATCTTTCACGTGCACTAAAGGGCAGCGTCCACTATATTTTTTCAGGTATGTAACCGGATCTGCACCGCCAACCTTCACCCAGCACAAATCAAGCTCCGTCTGCAGCTTTTCCGCCGGGATTGTCTCATAGAGCGCATCCAGCTGATAGCCTCCCTCAGGGGTCTTTTCAAACTCAAAATTGTGATTGTGGTAAAGCAGTACCATCCCTGCTTCCCGGCATTTCTCAGATATTTTCGCAATGTTCTCAAGGGTATTTTGGTACCTGCTGCCGCCGTACCATCTTTCCTTGTCCAGATAGGGAATAGCTACATACTTACAGCCAATCTCCTTGTATGTACGCACCGTTTTATCGAGATCTTCTTCGAACTCAGCCATGGGTACATGGGCGCTTACTGCCTGCAGCCCTGCCTTTTCCAAACTGGCGCGGATTTCTTCCGGGGATTTCCCGTAAAGCCCTGCAAGCTCAACACCGTCATATCCCATATCCGCAAGCTTTTGCATTGTTTTTTCAAAATCCGCAGCCGCCTCCTCGCGTACAGAGTAGACCTGTGCCGCAACCGGTAAATTCATACGAAACCTCCATTTCTGCCGGCAGTCTGTCAATTTTGCCGGACATCAATCAACTGTTATAACTGCTAATTTTCAAAGTAGATAACCTGCCGCTTCTTAGCGGATTCAAAAATGGCTTCCATCACGCCCATAACCCGCGCCACTTCTTCCAGCTTAATCAGGCTTTCTTCCCGGCCTTCCAGCACAGCCATCACGTTTCGGTAAAAGTCACAGATATCACTCTTCTCTTCCGGCCTCAGTTCCGTAAAAATGCTGTCCTTACGCCGGGGCGCCATGGTCTTTGTAAGTCCTGCGGCGGTCCGCACCGGAACCACGTCCTCCTCATTGGTACCGCAGGCTCTCACAATCTTCATGTCCTCTCCCCAGTCGCCAATCATTGCCGTGCCGTCCGTTCCCAGCACATACCACCGGGGAAGGCTGATAAAGTTGCTTGTGCCCACCTCTACTATCATATGGATTCCGTTTGCAAAGCCCAAATCCGCCGTAAAGCCGTCGTCCACCAGCTGGTTGGTCACATTGGTCAGGGTTGCATACACGGTTTTAAGCGCCACCCCGGGAAAAAGCATCAGCGCCTGGTCTAAAAGATGAACGCCCCAATCAAGCACCATGCCGCCGCCATGCTCCGCTTCCTGCCGCCAGTCTCCCGGTATTCCCCGGGAGCCGTGTACTCTCGATTCCAGACGGAACACTTCGCCAAGGGTTCCTTCCTCCATGAGCTTTTTCACGGTGAGGAAATCTTCATCCCAGCGGCGGTTTTGATGTACCGTCAAAAACCGCCCGTATTTTTCGGATGCCTCAATCATTTCCCGCAGGTCCGCCGAACACAGCGTAACAGGCTTTTCGCTTACCACGTTTTTCCCGGCTTTCATCGCCTCTATTGCAATACTTTTATGTACATCATTGGGGGTGGCCACCAGCACCAAATCCACCTGCTCGTCCGCTAAAAGCGCCTCTTTGCTTTCATACACGTGGATTTGCCGGGAACGCGCATATTCGCGCCGCTCTTCCTTAATATCCCAGACGCCCGCCACGGATAAATTCTCCAGCTTTTCAATTAAATCATAATGCCAGCCCGCCATACCGCCGAAGCCGACCATTGCCAAAGTATGCGTTTTCATGCCCAGTACATGCTTCCTCTCTCTTCAAAAATAAGTACGTTCTTAAGACACTCAATGGCTTTGAGCAGTCCTTCCCTGCCGGACATAAGGCTGTCCTCATGCTCGATGCTCACCGCATAGTCATACCCTGCCAGACGCAGTTCCGAAGCGATTGCCTTCCAGAATTCCTCCCCATTGCCGTATCCTACGGAACGGAAAATCCAGGAACGCTCAATCTCATTGCCATAGTGGGTTGTATCCAAAACGCCGTTAAGCGCCGTATTGTAAGTATCTATCTTTGTGTCTTTTGCATGGAAGTGGAATAATGCGCCCGCTTTTCCAAGTTCCCTGATGCACGCACAAGGGTCCATTCCCTGCCAGATTAAATGGCTGGGATCAAAGTTCGCTCCGATTTCCGGCCCTACCGCCTCCCGCAGACGCAGCAGCGTTCTTGTATTGTAAACGCAGAATCCCGGATGCAGCTCCAGCGCAATTTTGTGAATGCCATGCTCTTTTGCAAAAGCCACCTTCTTTTTCCAGTAAGGAATCAGAACTTCGTTCCACTGATATTCCAAAACTTCGGAAAAATCCTCCGGCCAGGGGCATGTTACCCAGTTAGGCATCTTATCTTCCGGACTTCCACCGGGGCAGCCGGAAAAGGTATTTACTACCGGAACGCCCAATTTTTCCGCCAGCAAAATTGCATTGGTCAAATCGTCGTCAAATTTCTTTGCAATTTCCGGATTCGGATGCACCATATTGCCGTGGCTGCTCAGCGCGCTGATTTCCAGATTATGTTTGTGAATTGTGTCCAAAAATTCTTTTTGCTTCTTCTCGTCCGCCAAAAGCTCCGCCGCATCGCAATGAGCCTTTCCCGGGAAACCGCCGCATCCGATTTCTACCATCTGCACGCCGTTTGCCTCCAGAAAACCGCACGCCTCATCCAATGCCATATCGCCAAGCACTACCGTAAAAGTTCCTAATTTCATTTTTTTACCCTCCTGTTCCTTGTAACTTATTACTCACGACTCTGTTTTCGCATCTACAAAAATGTATATTTTCGTACTGCGGAAATTGAATTTATTATACAAAAAGACAGCAGAAAAAAGATAGCTTTCTTCTGCTGTAAACTCATACAATCCTGCTATTTTATTCCGTGTTGCAATGCATCCTAAAGTCGGTTTATCAGGGCTTTTACCGTTTATCCCGTTATCCCAGCCCTTTCCTTGCCTCCGACGGCGTGCACCCAAAATATCTGCGAAACATGCGCCCAAAGTTGTTATAATCCAAAAAGCCCACTGCCTCCGCCGCCTCCGTAACGGTAAAACCCTCTTTCTTTAAAAGCTTCATTGCCTTGTTCAGTCGAATCTCGTTAATATATTGTAGCGGCGAGGCCCCCGCGCTTTCCTTGAAAATATGGCAAAAACGCCCCTCGCTCAAATGCACCAGCTCCGCCAGCTCCCGGTTTGTGACAGGCTCCGCATAATGGTTTTCAATATACTGGTAGACCGTATTGAGCCTTTCTAACTTTTTGCGCCTTTTTAATACATCCTCCTCCGAAAGCATTTCCGCTGCGTCGTTGCGGGCCAGATAAGTAACAAGCTTTAAAAGCTCTCCCTTACAGACAAGCTGATAGCCGATTTCCTTTCTCATATATTCCTCATAAATCCGCAGCATAATCTTGGAAATCTCTCCGTCGCCGGAAATAAGCGGACGGAAAATAATATTCTTGTCCGCAAATTCTCTGGAAAAATCTTCCATATCAAAAATGGCCACCATAACCTCCATTTCCCTGCCCCTGCAATACCCCTCATGCAGCACATTGCTGTTTGCAACAACAAGCGCCCCTTCGTCAGCCGTCATCTCTTCCTGCTCTAACCTGATCACCGTCTGACCGCGCACCACATAATGAAGCTCAATCTGTTCATGCCAGTGGGCGCCGAAATATTTTCCCTTATTTTGACATCTGTTGATAATCAGCTGAATGGGAAATTCTTTGTCCTTCAATATTTTCTTTTCATAAAGCTCCAGCTTCCGTTCCATCACCGAAATCCTCTCCTGCTTTCCTTTATCTGACGGAAAGTGCAACTCATAAATCTGCCTGAAAAAAATATTCCATCAACAACTCATTCCCCCAGGCCGCGTCAAAACTTAAGGCGATTTTCTTTTCATCCGTCTCCACACAGTAAATCGGCAGCTTTCGTCCGTCCACGCTGTTGCTCACCGTCATGCTCCCCCCTACTACTACAAGCACGCCCCGCAGCACCGCAAATGCAGCCAGCGCAAATACGCCGTATTTCACGCCAAGAAGCACCCTTTGCCTTGCATACTCCTCTCCGCTTTGTCCCTCCTTCTTCGGAGGAAAAATTTGAACCATCTGTTTTACTTTTTCTATGTACTTTCTCATAAAGCCCTCCCTTCGCAAAATATTATAAATCACCTGCCATAAATATTGTTACAGTTTATGACATAGAAGTTTGGACATATGTCAGTCCTTCTTTATTTTCAAAAGATTTATTCTCATAATCCGGCCGGAGGATTACGAATCCGGTTCCTTTACGAAATCTCCTGGCTTTTTATCATCTGTCTGATTACGTCAAAAATATAAGGCTTTAACTCCTCTATCCCCACAGGCTCGTTATACAAAATAGCACTATAACAAGTAGCGCTTACAAATTCCACTATCATGAACAAAAGCACCTCAGGGTTCTTAAAAGTTCTAGGTGAATTTTCCAAAACTTTATATATATTATAAAAATCCACATCAGAGCTGTCCCCCAAACCAATCAGCTCATTCTTAAAAATGCCCCAGCTTAAATTTTTAGAGATAAAAAGAAGCAGCGACTTGTCCTCCTGAAACTGTCCCAGAATATGATCCACCAGAAAGATAATCCTATCCTCTAACTTTGTTAATCCGGTTTTGGCAAGCGCTTCATCCGCAGCGGAAAAAATAAGCGCGGCCTTATGGGCAATCAGTTTATTGCGGATATCATACTTATCCTTAAAATAAAGATAAAAGGTTCCCTTCGCCACCCCTGCGGTCTCCACAATATTATTTATGGTCGTCTTATGAATCCCCTGTGTGGTGAACAACTCAAATGCCGTATTCAAAAGGGCTTCCCGCTTCTTCTTCTTATTCAAGTCAATTTTCCCCATTCAAAGCCTCCCCGCTGCCGCTATCTGCAATCCGAAATAATGTCCTTACCGCCCTGTTGCCTGCATCCTATAAACTTCATTATAAAATAAAGCACTAAAATGTCAAAACATTTCATATAATACCACCTTTATGTTACCTTTATATGCTGACCATCGTACGCTCACAGCTAAGTTTCAGACTATCCGCTTAAAAGCAATCCTCTCGCCTTCCTTATAACATTTTTCAAGGCAGCCAATAAACAGCTACCTCCATATTTTTTTATATTTTTTTCATATTTTATTTATTGACCATTAGTCATTTTTATGTATAATACTAAATAAAAATGACTGTTAGTCATAAATCAAAAAAGGAGTGATCCCTATGCAAAATTTCGGTAAAAAAATAGTACGGCTCAGAATCCCCATCCTGATTTTGGGCCTGCTCCTCCTAATCCCATCATTTATCGGGTATGTAAACACCAAAGTCAACTATGATATCCTCTCCTACCTGCCCGGGGACATTGAAACAATGGCAGGTCAGGATATTCTGGTAGAGGAATTTGGCACAGGCGCCTTTTCCATGTTTGTAGTACAGGGAATGGAGCCAAAAGAAAGCGCCCGGCTGAAAGGGGAAATTGAGCAGATTGACCATGTGGAAAAGGTTCTCTGGTATGATTCCGTTATGGATCTTTCCATCCCCATGGAATTGATGCCAAATGAGCTTTACGAAGCTTTTAACAGCGGGGACGCCACCATGATGGCAATCATATTTGATGAAACCACCTCCGCGGACGGCACCATGCAGGCCATAGAGGACATCCGAAAAGTGGCGGATCAGAACTGCTTTTTAAGCGGAATGTCCGCCGTTGTGACAGATACCAAAAAACTTTCGGAAAGAGAAGCGCCTATTTATGTGTGTATTGCAGTGTTGCTATCCTGCCTGGTTTTATCCCTTACCATGGATTCCTTTCTCATCCCCTTCCTGTTTTTGTTAAGTATCGGGATGGCCATTGTTTATAATCTTGGCAGCAATGTTTTCATGGGACAGATATCTTATATTACCAAAGCCTTAAGCGCCGTTCTCCAGCTTGGCGTCACCATGGACTATTCCATCTTCCTGTGGCACAGCTATCAGGAAAACAGAGAAAAAACACCGGAGAAAAAGGAGGCAATGGCAAAGGCCATTGGCGAGACCGTTACCTCTGTGGTGAGCAGCTCCATGACCACGGTAGCAGGCTTTATTGCCTTATGCTTTATGAGCTTTACCCTGGGAATGGATTTGGGAATCGTCATGGCCAAAGGAGTGGTGTTTGGCGTAATCACATGCGTCACCATCCTCCCCTCCATGATTTTGGTCTTTGACAAAGCGCTGGAAAAGACCCGGCACAAAGCCCTCCTTCCCGATATGAACGGCATAGGGGGCTTTATCGCAAAACATTACAAAATATTTATGATTTTATTTGCGGTCATGTTATTCCCGGCCATTTTCGGCTACCGGAATACAAAGGTCTACTATAACCTGGATGAAACTCTTCCGAAAGATCTTCCCAGTATCGTGGCAAACCATAAGCTCAACGAGTCCTTTGATATGAATGCCACCCATATGCTCCTGATAAGCGCAGACCTTCCGGCCAGGGACGTGCGGCACATGACCGATGAAATGAAAAAAACGGACGGCGTAAACTGGGTGCTTGGGCTCAATGCCCTCAAAAGTGATTTTATTCCGCAGGAGCTTTTGCCCTCCGGCATGACGGATTCCCTTGTAAATGAAAACTGGCAGCTTCTGCTGATCGGTTCCCAATATAAGGTGGCCTCCGACGAGGTCAACGCCCAGTGCGAAGCCTTAAGCGCTATCTGTAAAAAATATGATAAAGCCGGCATGCTGGTGGGGGAGGCGCCCTGTACAAAAGATTTAATTGAAATTACGGATAAAGATTTCAGCACCGTCAGCGTCGTATCCATCGGAGTCATTTTTATCATTATATTATTTGTGTTCCGATCCCTTTCCCTGCCGGTCATTCTGGTATCCGTTATAGAGATGGCTATTTTTGTAAATATGGGAATCCCTTATTATACGGGAACGGAAATCCCCTTTATTGCGTCTGTGGTTATCGGCACCATCCAGCTGGGCGCAACCGTGGACTATGCCATTTTAATGACCACCAGATATAGAAAGGCGCGCTATACCGGGGTGGAAAAGAAAAAGGCTGTTGCGGATGCCTGTCAGGGCAGCGTGAAGTCCATCATGGTCAGCGCATTATCCTTTTTTGCGGCGACCTTTGGCGTGGGATTATATTCTAACATTGATATGATCAGCTCTCTTTGCACTTTAATGGCCCGTGGGGCGCTGATCAGCATGGCGGCGGTCATTTTTGTACTGCCTTCCATGTTTATGGTATTCGATAAAATCATTATCAGAAATACAAAAACAAAAAGGAAGCTTGTAAGCGCAGTGTCCCAAATTTGAGGGCTGTCAGTAAGAATGGAGGATTTGATATGAATAAAACCAGTAGAAACAGAAAAAAAGAAAAAAGAACACTATGTCTCGTCCTGAGCGCCGCTATGGTTCTGGGGCTTGCAGGCTGCGGCAAAGAGGAAGCCCCCTCATCCCCAATCACAAACGAAAATCAGGAAGCCGTTTTGGAGCAGGTGCTTAACGCACAGATAAACCCGGCTCACAGCAGCGAGGCCGGAAAGGAAGAAACCGTCTATGTCCTTGCCGATGCAAAGGGCAGCGTAAATCAGATTATTGTCAGCGACTGGCTGAAAAACAGCGATGGCGGGGAAAGTCTCATAGACTCCTCCGACCTGAAAGATATCCGGAACGTCAAAGGATATGAAACCTATGAGACGGATAAAAATGGCAATATCCTCTGGAAGGCAGAGGGATCCGATATTTACTATCAGGGAACCACCGATAAAGAAGTTCCCGTTCAGGTAAAAATTTCCTACCAACTGGAAGGAAAAGAAATAGCGCCGGAGGAACTGGCCGGAAGGAGCGGCAAGGTGACCATCCGCATGGACTATGAAAATCACGAGACTAAAATGGTAGAAATAGGCGGAAAGAAAGAGGAAATCAAGATACCCTTTGCCATGATATCCGGTATGGTACTGCCTCAGGATACTTTCTCCAACATTGAAGTGACCAACGCAAGACTTCTTTCGGAGGGCAACAACTCCGTTGTGGTGGGCGTAGCTTTTCCGGGCCTTAAGGAAAGCATTGACGCGGAAAATCTAAAGGAAAAGCTTGAGGATAAAACAGGCGGTGAGAAAGCGGATGATTTAGACATTCCTGACTATATTGAAATCACAGCGGACGCTGAAAATTTCGAACTGGGAATGACCATGACCGTAGCCATGAGCGATATCTTATCCGACATTGCGCTGACAGATTCCTTTGATCTTTCCGCCCTCAACAATTCCATGGACGATTTACAGGATGCCACCAACCAATTAAAGGATGGCGCCGTGGAATTGAAAGACGGCACACTGCAGTTAAAGGATGGCAGTAAAGAACTGCTTTCCGGTACCCTAAAGCTTTGGGACGGTACCGTGGAGCTTAGGGATGGCACCCAGGAGCTGTCAGATAAATCCGGAGATTTAGACGAAGGAGCCCAAAAGCTGGATGAGGGCGCTCTGGCGCTTTATGAAGGAACCGCTTCTTTAAAAGATGGCGTACAAAGACTGACTTCCGGAACGGATGAACTGCAGGATGGAGGTTATAAACTGGCAGCCGGAACAGAAAGTCTGGCAAATGGCGCAAAGAGCTTAAACGACGGCGCTCTCCTCGTAAAAGACGGGGTAAATCAGGTGGCCGGCCAAATGAATACCTTAAAAGCAGGCATCGGCACACCGGTAGCATCGCCTGGCGACATTGATCCTCATAACCCCACTACCTTGCTGCAGGTCTCCTATCTGTTAAATCAGTCTCTGAAAGCCCTAAGCGCTGATGCCGGTTTGATGGAAACGTCTTATAACAGCATTTTGTCTACCTTACAGCAACAGACAGCGCTGGCACAGGCCGACCTAAACGCAGCCCAGGCAAACCTGGCCGCGGCGCAAAGCCAGGCAGCAGCAGCCCGGACACAGTTATCGGACGCATGTAAGGCCGATATCCTGGAAATGGAAGTTGTAACACAAACCCGTATGGAAGAAGAGGCACATGTCGTAACCATTGATGCGCCTGTCACCGTAACTACAAAGGTCATAACGGAAAGCATAACAGAAACGGAAAATGAGGACGGCGAAACCATAGTGGAACGGACGATGGAGGATGAGCCGGAGGTTTCCACAGAAACCTATACGGAATCCTTTGAAGAAACAGTTACTGTGCCAAAAGAAGTCGTAGATACGGAAACGGTAACGGTACGGTCCATAGACATAGACAATTTGCAGCAGCAAATAGACGCCTATCAGGACGCCCTTCTGGAAACCGCCCTGTGCCAGGCTGAAGTGGAAGCCTGCTCCGCACAGGTTGAGGCGCTTAACAATACTATTACGGATTTAGAAGCAATAAAACAGCAGCAGCTGGCTTTAAGCCAAAAGTGGGGGCCCTCCATCACCTATGCCGCAATCCTGGACCAGAAGCTTAACGAAATCTCCGGTCAGTTAAATTCCCAGGAAAGCGCCGGGGGGATGGCCGCCCTGGTAAAAGGAGCCGGGGATTTGGCTGATGGAACACAAACCGCACTGGCAGGCGCAACACAGTTAAACAATGGAGCCAACGAATTAAAGAAAGGGATCGACACCCTAAGTAATGGCGCCGGAGAATTGGCGGACGGCGCAAACAGTTTAAACGACGGCGCAGCAGCCTTAAAAAATGGCACAGGCGAATTAAAAGACGGTACAAAAAAACTGGTGGAAGGTGCCACAACCTTAAATGACGGAGCCGGGGAATTAAAGGACGGAGCCCTGGAACTAAAAGACGGTGTGCTTACTTTAGAAGAAGGAGCCGGAGATTTGGATGCAGGCGCACTTGAGCTTCTTAACGGTATGTTTGAATTTGACCAGGAAGGAATCAGTAAACTGACAGATTTGTTTGGGGACGACGTTCAGGATGTAGTCGACCGTTTGGAAGCGGTGTCCAATGCAGGTAAGGCATATAACACCTTCACAAAATTGCCCGAAAATATGGATGGCAGTGTAAAATTTATTATCAAAACAGATGCCATCAAATAAGTTCTTCAGACAAAATTTTTATCAATGTAAAATTTCCTCCTGGTACAACGAAAATTAAGTTTCCGGTACATTGACGCAGAATGATTGTTTCAGATGCAAGGCGGAGAAAAGAGTCGTAGCGGTGGCTACGGCGATTGACGGTGCTGTGTGCCGGTGGCACACGTTTAGCACGGACCGAAGCGGAGCATAGACCAACGCCGCAGATGAACAATCAGGCAAGTCAAGGTGCCAGTTACTTAATTTTCGTTGTACTAGTACAGTATTGCCTAAATAATAGTGAAAAACAGTCAATGTCATTAAGTTTAGCGCCTAAGCCAGCCGGTACCTTAATGACATTGACAAAGTAAGAGGGCGCTTGTTTTCTCCGGGCTCCTCTCCATAGGGCTTATAAAAGTTTAACGGATAAAGTTCGTTCGTTCAAAGGGTTCTTTTTCCGGAATCCCATACTTTTCCTTTCCAAGAGCAATACTTTTCATCAAAAACGCCATATTTTGGGCAAGGGTGCGCATCATCTGCAGTCCTTCCGCATCCTGCCGCGCCTCGCCGGGCAGCGTTCCGTGAATCCCATTCCAATACTGCCCCGATGCAACAGGCATTCCTGAAATGCCAAAAAACTTATTCAGCTCGTCATAAGTTGCCGTAAGCCCGCCGCGCCTTGCTGCCGCCACTGCCGCGCCAACCTTCATGGTTTTGTCAAAATGAGTGCTGTAAAAAAGTCTTGTAAGAAATGCAATAAGGGTTGCATTGGCGGACGCATAATAAACCGGACTTCCTACCACAAGCCCATCGCATTCCTCAAATTTACCGGCCGTTTCATTTACCGGATCGTTAAATACACATTTTCCGGTTTCCGCACATTTCCTGCAGCCGATACATCCCCTGATATCCTTATTTCCAATATGCAGAATTTCTGTCTCAATCCCTTCCCCTGCAAATATCTTTTCCATTTCATGTAAAGCAATATAAGTGTTTCCCGCTGCCCTTGGGCTGCCGTTGATCATCAATACCTTCATCGCAATCCTCCCTTTTTCTGTTTTACAGTTGCTTAAATAACGGTGGGCCCTCTTTATGAGCTATTTTCAGATTCATACACATACCGACCCCATCCAAACAAAAGCTTCGAAAATTCCACGCTCCGTTTAGCCTTTATAAATTCTTTGGGAATTGTAGATAATATTCCCCAAACCGCCATCTGCCCGTTCCCCTGTTCCGGCGGTTTTTTTAGCCATCAGCAGACCTTCAAAGTCCATAAACCGAAAAGGTATTTCATCGGATTTTCCATTAAGAATATCCTCACACACCCCGATGACCCCATCAAGAATTTCTTTTCCAATAAGCTTTGGCCCATGAGAAAGGTATACCTTATCGTATTCCCCTTCGCGCTTCTTTAATTCCAAAAGTACTTCTTTGTATTCCTCCACGCTAGATGCCTCATCAGCCCACAGGAAAACAGAAGGATTGCACCCGTCCCCAAACAGAATCGTTCTCTCCGTCACATTTAATACACAGGTCATTCCCTTGGTGTGTCCGGGCACAGCCACCGCCTTTAATATAACCCCTCCTAAGTCAAACTCCTGTCCATCTCCCAGCGGAAGATATTCTTTCATCCGCACCGGGCTAAAATCTGCTTGTGTCATTTCTTCCGGTAATCCGCCCAAGCAAAAGGTAACATAATCCTTTTTCTGCTCCATTGTAGCGTGATTTTTCGCCAGTTCCCAGTCTTTCTTGCTTAAATACACCTTGTCAAATCCGGCGTCTCCCCCCGCATGGTCACAATGCCCATGGGTTAAAATAACGCTCACCGGAAGCTTTGTAAGAGAGCTGACAAATGCTTTTAAATCCCCGGCTCCGGCGCCGGTATCAATCAAAATAGCCTCCTTTTCTCCCTCAACAAGAAAAGAATGCACCCCTGTAATATCTGTTATACCTGTCGTAGACGGACTTACCTTTTCCGCTGTAAAAAATTCCATGTTCAATCCTCCTTTCTTTCTATAAAGTATATAATACTTTTACCTCTTTTTCAAACATGCTCTCGCGATTCGGACAATATACACCTTCTTTGTTTACCTTTTTCATCTGTTCATAGAGGGTAACTATTCAGCCAGGTCTGCTCATTTACTGCGCAGACCGTAAAAAAGCGTAAATTATGTCAAGAGAATCCGGCAGGAAAAATCCCTGATAATTCAATAGACTTTATATTTTAGTTATGATATACTCTATTTACCTATAAATCAACTAATTAGAAATATGGAGGATTAATATGACAGATAGCGCAAAGCTTGATTTACTTTTAACCGAAATGCAAAGTGTGAATGTTAAAATGCAAAATATGGACTCTAAAATTCAAAGTATGGATTCCAAGATTCAGGGCATGGATTCCAGAATTCAAAGCATGGACTCCAAAATTCAAAACATGGATTCCAAAATTCAAAGCATGGACTCCAAGATCCAAAGCATGGATTCCAAAATTCAAAGCATGGACTCCAAAATTCAAAGCATGGATTCCAGAATTGATAGTTTGGAATCGCAAATGAAACAAACCGAACGTACCTTAAGAAATGAAATACGCAAGGAATGTGGATTGGTTCTTGACGAAGTTGAAAGGGTACATAAAATTTTAGATAAGCATAAATCAGATAAAACAATGCACACGGCATAATCCCAGCAATTACGCACAATTCCGTTTTATCTCCGGCGATTGTTTCATCTAACTTTTTTCTATATTTTCTTCTGCCAGCCGCAATGCAAAGGCAATTGGCACAATCAATATTCCGCACACAAAATTGCTGATGCCATGAATAAAGTCCCACGGCAGTCCCGCAATTATCCAAGCGATTGTTTCTTTAAAATCCAGACCATATAATACGGCCTGTACCGGCGCATACAATGTTCCAAATAAAAAGCCATGGGCGGCACACACAATCATATACACAAAAACCTGTATTTTAGAAGGCATTTTTTTTGGGAGGAGCATGACAATACCCCAAAGAATCGTCCATAAATATAAATAGGGAATCCACCATGTGGCAAACCCGCAAAAAATACCATTTAAAATCACATAGATATAAATAGGGTACAGAGCTTTATTCCTGTAAACAATGGTATAAGCAATGGTAAGCACACCAAGCAGGTGAACGTTAGGTATGATCTCCATAACCATCTTTGATACATACATAACGGCTCCAAGCATCCCAAATATGGCAATTTCTCTGATCGTAAGCTTCATGCTCCTGTCCTCATATGGCTTATTCTATCTTAAAGGAGTAGCTGCTTCCCTGCTCTATGGCCGTAGCGTCAACACCTGCCGCGGCATATTCGCCGTCAATGTAAAATGCCCAATATACGCCGTCCTTATCGTAATCGGCAGTTATGCCGTTAACCGTCTTTACATAAAGTCCATATTCACTATCATCTCCGGAGATGAAACCAATTTCCACCAGGGCTTCTCCTACCGTTTCCTGATCCGTATGAATCTCAAATTTTGTCTCATTGCCGTCCTGGTCTGTTACACTCAGCGCAAACTGCGTGCTGCCTTCCCCCAGCACACTGCCATCCTCAAAGACTTTCTGTGCATCATCAGATGCAGTTTTCCCGCCTCCGGTATTTCCATTACAGCCGGTTGTCCCCAGCGCCATAGCCAGAATCAATACCGTGCAGAGAAGAAATGATACTAATTTTCCGTTCCAATTTGCTTTCATAATTATACCTCCGCATGCCGCAAGCCGTGCTTGCGGTACTACCATCAATAAGTAGTTTGGAAGTTTACTTCCAAACTTATCTCCTTTGTTTTGTATTTCTATTGTTTCGCAACTGCCTCAAAATAAATGGTTTTCACAAGGCTGCTCGTTGCTCATGGAAATTCGGGCAGGCCAAATGTATAAGTTATTTTGTGGCAGCGGCGCTTCCTCACATAACAACAGCCGCCACAAGGGGAATCGTAGCCACAGACAAAATCGTGGTAAGGGCAACCCCCTTTGAGGCCATTTCATAATCCCCGTCATATTGCTGGGCCAGCATAGCCGTCATACTCCCCACCGGTGTGGCCAGCATCACCATGCATACGCCGCAAATAATCTCATTGCTCACAAACTGCCGTATGACCAATACCCCGGCCGCCGGAACTAAAATCAGTTTAATCAGTGAAAACAAAAGCAGCCTTCCATCCATAAACAATTTCTTTAAATCGATTGTCGCCAGTGACGCGCCAATTATCATCATGCTCAAAGGCGCTGTCAGATTGCTTAAATTCGTCACGGTCGTCTTTACAAAATCAGGAAGCGGTATATTGAAGAAATAAATCATAATTGATACAAGGCAGGCCACTACCCCTACGTTAAACACCTTCCCAAGCAGTGCGGACCTTTCTGTAGATTTATCTGTGGACTTTTCTCCGGATCTATCTCCAAACTTGTCTTCGGCCTTGTCTCCGGATCTATCCGGTGTTTTCATTTCCGTAGATATGGCGGATATTCCATAAGTATAAATCAGTACGTTATAAGGAATCATAAAAAGAGACGCATACAGCAGCGCGCCGTTTCCATACAGCGCACTGATTACCGGAAATCCCATAAACCCAATATTGGAAAAAACCGTCATTGCCCTGTAGGTCCCCCGGCTCTTTTTTTCAACCCGAAGCAGCAGCGGAAGAAAAGATGCAAGCGCCAGCAATGCCCCGTACATAACAACCACTATGACAAGCGTCTGTGTTAATTCACTTCCCTGCATTTTTTCTTCTCCCATGCAGCCGGTCAGCACCAGCGCCGGGTTTGCGATATTCACTACTATTGCGGAAAGCTTTTTGCTCACCTCATCCGTTATCACCGATTTTTTATAACAAAAATAGCCAATAGCCATCAATATAAAAAGTACCAGCATCTGCTGTAAAAGCAGCATAAAAATGACCTCCTTTTCAACCTCCCGACATGCCGCCTTGCGGCACAAACAATATGGGAAGAATGACCGTCAGGGCATTCTTCTGAGTGTGAAGTTTTAGTTGTTCTTAGGCGGCGTTTTCTGACGCCTTAGAACTTCTCTTCACACTTTACCATAGCACATGACAGCGGCGCTGACTTTTCCCTTCTTGCTTCTGTTCTGCTCCCCTAAATACTCAAACTTGCCATATCCTCTTACGCTTATTATATCCCCTTTTTTCAGAAGCCGGCTATTGTTTTCGCAAAACCGCCCTCCTATAAACACCTTTTTCTGTCCGAAAAGATCCACGGCCTCGCTCCGGGAAAGCTTATACACCTTCGACAACACGCCGTCTATGCGTTCGGAGGAAATCTGTATTTTCATCTCCTGCCTGTCCAAATCCGGCAAGCCGGGGATTTCCTTTGTCCTGCTGCACTTAACAGTGGTATGCTTTATTTTACTTAAATTTTCTATGATAAAGTCAGCCATTGTCTCCAGACAAAAAATATAACCAATATTCTCCTTCAGCCTAATATCCCCAAGAGTGCTTCTTTCAATTCCAAGATTCATGAGCGCGCCCAGAAAGTCCCTGTGCGTCAATGGATCTGCAAATTTCATTGCCAAGGGCTTCACCTCAATACAGACAATTGGAAATTCCAAATCGTAGCCCAGCTCCTCCTCTCCTCCAAAGCGGATCACACACCGCTCGCAAAGCTCGTCTCCTCCCCAAACCTTGTATGAAACATAGGAAAGCTCCTTTTCCATCTCATAAAAACATGCCAGGTCAGCCAAAGCCAAAAAGCCCGTAAAAGTATATTGATTATTTTGATAAGATTTACGGGCAAGCTCCCGAAAACGCTTTTTCAGTAATTCATCTGCTTCCATTTACATTCTCCGCGTTATTTTTTAACCAATAAATTAAGCCGCTTCTTGTTACTTAATTGCATACAATGTGATAGAATATATGAAATAATCTATGTATTGTTTCTGCCTAAAATGGCATGACAGTATTGATGCGGCATTACAGGCATAGCCGACGTCATATGACAATCAGATTTGCTTATCGTATATGGCAACAGGCTTTTCCTGACTTTTGCAGGAGGTATACTGTGAAAAATAAATTTTTCACAGACCAAATTTGTGCTGACGTCCAAATTTGCAGGCGTCGGCAGCATGGAGGATTACTGTGAAAAATAAATTTTTCACAGACAAATTTGTGCTGACGCCCAAATTCGCACGTTTGGCAAGAATGGAGATTACTATGAATTTTTCAGACGCTTTTAAAAGTATAATAAAACCTCACCAGGACGACAAGCTTACACCCCTTTTTACCAAATGGGGAAAAAACTTAGATACCGCCAATGTACTCCCCGAATATCCCCGTCCCCAGATGCGGCGGGAGAGCTTTATTTCCCTTAACGGGTACTGGGATTACGCTATCACCGCCACAGACTTGGCTCCTTCCGAATTTGATGGAAAAATTCTGGTTCCCTTTTCCCCGGAGGCTGTCCTCTCAGGTGTAAGCAAACAGCTTAAACCGGAAGAATTTCTCTGGTACCGGACCATTCTCCCCGACATATGTAATCAAATCCTTCCGGGCATGCGCCTGCTTCTTCACTTTGGTGCAGTGGACTATGGGACGGAGGTTTTCGTAAATGGCAAATTGGCCGCTGCCCATCAGGGCGGATATCTTCCCTTTCAGATTAATATCACCGATTTGCTGAAAAATTCTGATAATGAACTGCTCCTAAAAGTTAAGGATACCACAGGTCATAAAAGTGAGGCAAGAGGAAAACAATCGCTTACCCGCGGCGGCATTTTTTACACTGCCCAAAGCGGCGTCTGGCAGAGCGTCTGGTTAGAACAAACGCCGGCGTCTCATATCGAAAATCTGTGGTTTGAAACAGACTATGACGCCCGCAGGGTAACCGCCCATATTTGCGCCCGTACTGCCGGTAACTGTCCCTCTTTTACCTTATCCCTTCTGTGCAAAGGGCAGGAAATCCTGTGCAAAACCTACTCCAAAAATACTCCCGGCACAGTTCCTCAAAACCTCTCCGGAAATAGAGACGTAGAAACCCTTAAGGCCGCTCTTTCCTTTACTATACCGGAGGAACATTTTCACAGCTGGAGCCCCGAAACCCCCTTTTTGTACGACGTGTCCCTTACTTTCGGCAAAGATAAGGTGCAAAGTTACTTTGCCATGCGTCATTTTTCCATAGAAAAACCGGAGAATCAGGAAAACGCAATACCGAGGTTTTGCCTGAATCATAAGCCTTATTTTTTAATGGGCGTTTTGGATCAGGGCTATTGGCCGGACGGCCTTTATACCGCTCCCTCAGATGAAGCCCTTATTTTTGACATTACTGCCATGAAATCCCTGGGCTTTAATCTGCTGCGCAAGCATATCAAGGTAGAGTGCGCCAGGTGGTACTATCACTGCGACCGCCTCGGTATGATTGTCTGCCAGGATATGGTAAACGGCGGAAGCCGATATCACATGCCGGTAATCAGCTATCTCCCCACCCTGTTTCCGCACCTTTCGGCCCACCTTAAGGATTCTCATTACGCCATGCTCTCACGAAAGGATATGAAAGCCAGAAAGCAGTGGGAGAAGGAATGCTTAGAAACCGTTTCTTACCTGAAATTTTTCCCGTCCATTGCCATGTGGGTGCCCTTTAATGAGGGATGGGGACAATTTGACACTGCCCGTATCACTAACCGGATAAGGCAGGCGGATCCCCACCGGCTAATCGATTCCGCCAGCGGCTGGTTCGACCAAAACTGCGGCGACTTTGTCAGCACACACAACTACTTCCGGCCTCTTACCGTTCCTGTCAAAAAGTGGGGCAGCCGTGCCTTCTTTTTATCCGAGTACGGCGGCTATGCCTGCCATATAAAAAACCATTCCAGCGTGAATCGTATTTTTGGCTACAAACGCTATAATTCTCTTGCCGATTTTAAAGCTGCTTACCACAGCCTGATAGAAAAGTCTCTTCTGCCTCTAAAAAACCAGGGCCTTAGCGGCGCCGTATACACCCAGCTTTCCGATGTGGAAGAGGAAGTAAACGGAATCCTTACTTACGACCGGGAAATCAATAAACTGACATAGCTTAACGCATTCGCATAACAGTCCTGCCTTTGTCCGTATTCACCCCTGGCAAAATACGTAGGTTCTCACAAACTTCCCGACATGCCGCTTTGCGGCACAAACGATACATGAATTATTTCAGAA
>CAJUKV010000028.1 GCA_910587305.1 uncultured Lachnospiraceae bacterium
TATATAATTCTACGAAATTTTTCGACATATTTTTCCCTTTCTTTGAAAGAAAAAGCGTAATACAGTTTGGCCTGTACACGCTCCTTGTAAAATTCGTAAAATCATCTTATCCTTGTTTTCCCGGTTTAAAAATATTTCCGGATAGCAATAAACCTCTTTATCCTGCACTCGAATAACTATCTTTCCTGTGTTACCGGTTTTCTTAAAAAACACAGGATACTGCATCAACCAAATAGCGTATCACATACTAAAAGCTAACTCTTAATGGCATTATAACGATTTTTGTATTTAAAGATGCCCAGCATTCCAAAGCAATACACCGAAATCAACATTTGAACAAATTCTTCCGCAAACGGGAATTCTATCAATCCCAAAATATAAAATAAAGTCAGTATGCCTAAAAAAATATAATACCCTGTTCTAACTTCCTGCTTTTTTATGTTAGTTAATCCAATAACGCCGCAGGCAATCGTAATAATTCCACGAAATCCACCTGAAAAATAGTTCAAAAACAATGTTCCTGCCGTTAATGTATTGCCCGTCTGGTTTCTCATAATTTCCGTAAGTCGAAAATATTCATTTGTATAATAGATTCCAACGATAATGCCATATATTCTGGAACAAACAAGAAAAAGCAGCGACGCAATGGAAAGATATTGTAATATTTTCATATTGTTCATATGCTCACCTCTATTCTAACTTCCATTTTTATACCCCTTGCATACCGCAAGCCCTGCTTGCGGTACTGCTACCGATAAAGAGTTTGGAAGTAAACTTCCAAACTTATACCCCCGCATACCGCAAGCCCTGCTTGCGGTACTGCCACCAATAAGTAGTTTGGAAGTTTCCTTGCAAACTTATAACCCCCCTGCATATCGCAATCAAAGCTTGCGATACTGTCATCAATAAATAATTTGAAAAATACTTTCGCACATATCCTCATTTCTTCACAATAGTTTCTTTGAGGTAACTACGGCACAAAAAAGTGCTTACTTTACGTTTTTGCTCTACGGATATATTATAATTATGTAAGCGGGATAAAGCAAGGCTGCTTGTAACCCCTTCTGCCCATAAAAGCGCAGGAAAATCTTACGGGAGCAAATATGCGGGCAAAAAAATCTATAAACCAAACGGCAAGAAATTCAGATAAGCATGGAGGATTACTATGACACAGACAGAAAGACTATATTTTTTAATAAACTATCTGATAAATGAAAAAAACGAGCTAAAATCAATTGATATTCCTTCCCAGGAAAGAGCCAAAAAGCAGCTGCTGCGCTCCCTGATGAACATTCGCCCGCCCAAACCGGTTTCAAAGGAATTTTTAGAAATTCAGGATGCCTATTTGCAGGAAGAATGTTCCGAAAAAGGTATTATTTCATTATCAGATATTTCTCCGGCCCGGCCGGGGATTTACTTATGGCAGGGCGACATTACCCGTCTATCTACAGACGCCATCGTAAATGCTGCTAACAGCGCCATGTTAGGCTGTTTTGTTCCCTGTCATGGGTGTATTGACAATGCGATTCATTCCGCGGCAGGAGTGGAACTTCGCCTGGAATGCTCCCGCATCATGGAAAAGCAAAAAGCAAAAGAGCCTACGGGAAAAGCAAAAATCACAAAAGCCTATAATCTTCCTTGCCGTTATGTTCTTCACACTGTAGGGCCAATTATCTACGGCAGCGTTACCCGGCAGGATTGTGATCTGTTATCAGACTGTTACCATTCCTGTCTGGAACTTGCCGACGCAAATCAGATAAAAAGTATCGCCTTTTGCTGTATTTCTACGGGAGAGTTTCATTTTCCCAATCAAAAAGCGGCGGAGATAGCGATACAAACGGTATGCGACTATCAGGCGAAAAATCAAAATAGTCCGGAGGTGATTTTTAATGTATTCAAAGACAGCGACTATGAAATCTACAGACAATTATTGGGATAACAGAAAAACCAAAGCTTCCATAGCGAAACTAAAAAAAGAACTGGAAAGCGCTGACGCTGTTGTGATTGGCGCAGGGGCCGGCCTTTCTGCTTCCGCCGGTTTTGCCTATACGGGAGAACGCTTTGACAGGTACTTCCACGACTTTGCCCAAAAGTATCATTTCAAGGATATGTATGCCGGCGGTTTCTATCCCTATGAAACGCTAAAGGAGCATTGGGCTTACTGGAGCCGGTATATTTATATCAACCGGTATATGAACCCGCCGAAACCGGTTTACCATAAATTGTACGATCTGGTGAAAGACAAAGACTATTTCGTGCTGACCACCAATGTGGATCACTGTTTCCAAAAAGCCGGATTTGATAAACGCCGTCTGTTCTACACCCAGGGGGACTATGGCCTGTTTCAGTGCGGCAGGCCGTGCCATCAGAGCACCTATGACAATGAGGCCCTTGTCCGGGAAATGGTAAAAGCCCAGGGGTATGTTATTGATGCTGACGGTACATTGCTTTTGCCGGAAAATGGTTCTCCCAAAATGACAGTTCCATCAGAACTTATTCCGTATTGCCCAAAGTGTAAGGAACCTATGAGCATGAACCTGCGGGCGGATAATTCCTTTGTGGAGGACGAAGGCTGGCATTTGGCCGCAGGGCGGTACGCAGATTATCTCCGCGGACATCAGAATGCGAAGGTGATCTTTTTAGAGCTGGCAGTGGGTTTTAATACACCGGGGATTATCAAATATCCCTTCTGGCGGATGACGGCGGAAAATTCTGAGGCGGTGTATGCCTGTATCAACTATAGGGAGACGGGATGCCCTGGGGAGATTGAGGGAAGGTCCATATGTATTAATGGGGATATCGGAGAAATTTTATTACGGTTAATAAACAAAAGTCACTACATATCAGTTACATAATTTTGGAATATGGCAGCCGCAAACATTGACTAAGTTATTTCATTTCACTATAATAAATCTACGAAAAAAGCACTCAAATACAAGTGCCGGGGACAGGCTTACAATATGTGGGAGGATGACTATGCATAAAATAGGAATACAATCAACAGGAACCATTCGGCAGGAAAATATCGAAGAAGGATACCGCATGATAAAAGCGGCGGGCTTCGACTGCGTAGATTTTAATTTTGATGAATTTTTAAGCGTAAACGATGTGCGGGCAGGAAAAATTCATGATTTTTTTGACCGTCCTACCGACGAAATGTGGAAAGATTTTGAGCCCCACGCTCAGGCGGCGGCTAAATATGGACTGACCTTTGAGCAGATGCACGCCCCTTTTCCCATGATGCTGCCCGGCAGGGAAGACATCAATGAAAAAATGACCCGTATTACGATCAACTGTATGGAGCTTGGCGCACGGATGGGCGGCCGCTACATTGTGGTACACCCCACCACCCTTGCCTATGAATACAGCAAGCAGGAGGAACACGATTTTAACATAGCCATGTATCAAAAACTGATTCCTGCGGCAAAGAAACTTGGATTAGTTGTCTGCCTGGAAAATCTGTTTGTCGAGCGGAACGGACATTTATGCGAGGGCGTCTGCTCCGACTTCCGGGAAGCCTCCCTTCTCATTGACGAGCTCAACTCCCTTGCGGGGGAAACGCTTTTCGGCTTCTGCTTTGACATAGGCCATGCCAACATTTTAGGAAAAAACATGTATCAGTCAGTGGTCACTTTAGGCGGCAGGCTTAAAATCCTCCACCTGCATGACAATGACGGCATGGGCGATTTGCATAACATGCCTTTTACCTTTGCCAGAAGCTGGAACCCCATTGCAACCGACTGGGAGGGCTTTTTGCGGGGGCTTAGGGAAATCCGGTATCAGGGCGTGATTAATTTTGAAACCTTCCGCTGTATGATGGGATTTCCTAAAGAGCTGCACCCGTCTCTTTTAAAGCTGCAGGCAGATATGGGACGCTACTTTTCCGCTCAGATATAAGATGCGTCCCGCAAACATCGCTTACGCTAACCCCCATGTTGCCGCTCTGCGGCAACACAAATCTCGATGAAGAATGCCTGTTTTTCAAGGCATTCTTCTAAGTGTAAAGATAGCTTGCTTTGCAAGCTTTAAAAGTTCTTAGATGGCGTTTTTTAAGTGTGGGACTAAGAACTTTTCTTCATTTCCCTGAGAGATTCCTGAAAGGGCGCCCGGGCAATTCCGTGCTCCGTTATGATGGCGGTAATCAGTTCCTGATCCGTCACATCAAAGGCCGGATTGAACACCTTTATGCCCTCCGGCGCCATAGGCTCCTTATACCACATTTCGGTCACTTCCTTAGCAGGACGTTCCTCTATTTTAATCTCATTCCCGGTAGGCGTATTTAAATCTATGGTGGAGGTAGGCGCGCACACATAAAAAGGCACCCCGTACCGTTTCGCCACCGTTGCTACCACAGAGGTTCCTATTTTATTGGCCACATCTCCATTGGCAGCCACACGGTCGCACCCCACAAACACAGCATTCACCCATCCGTTTCTCATGACCATGGCCGACATATTGTCGCAAATTAACGTCACATCTATTCCGCTGCTGTAAAGCTCATAGGCCGTCAGCCTTGCTCCCTGCAAAAGGGGTCTCGTCTCATCCGCAAAAACATGGAAATTGTACCCTCTCTCCTGCCCCAGGTAAATGGGAGCCGTGGCCGTGCCATACCTGCAGGTGGCTAACTGTCCCGCATTGCAGTGAGTCAGGATACCATCCCCCGGTTTTAGAAGGCTGAGACCGTTTTCACCGATTGCCCTGCACACCCGTATGTCTTCCTCCTTGATTTCTCTTGCTTCCCTGCCAAGGATCTCCACTGTCTGCGCTACGTTCTTTCCCTCATCACGGGCCTGTCTGCACACCCTGTCCATCCGGTTTAACGCCCAAGATAGATTCACGGCGGTAGGTCTTGCCGAGTCGAGATACTCCTTCCGCTCTTTAAATTCTTTATAAAAAGAATCAAACTCCCTCTCCTTTTCGGCTGCCTGGCGCGCCAGCACATAAATGCCAAAAGCAGCCGCCACGCCAATGGCCGGTGCCCCCCGCACTTTTAGCAGATAAATGGCATCCCATATCTCCTTCGCCGTGTGAAGCTTTATCAGTTCCGCCTTCCCCGGCAGCTTCGTCTGGTCAAGGATCACAACGCTCCCGCTCTCCTCGTCCAAATCCACCGTTTCATATTCCATGATATTTTTATCCATATCCTTCTCTGCCTCCTTATCCCACTTTTCCGGCGGGACCGGACTGTATTCCCCGTCCCCCGCATAAATAAGTTATTTCGCCCAAAAACTATTCCTTACCCAAAACTGCTTCGGCCGCTCTTTTCTCCTTAACTTCCAACAGACAAAAAGTCACGCAAATCCCCACCGCAAGCAAATACATTGTCCTGTCTATCCTTGCGTTCAAACGCTTCCACCTTTTTTGCTTTGCCTTTAACTTTTCTTTTTCTTTCTTTTTCCGAATCTTTTCCCTGTCCGATTCTTTCCCCATATCCATCCCCCTTTTATCATCACCTGTCGCCTCTCCTGTTATCTATAAAAAACTTTATCACATTCCTGTCCATTTGGCTACTTACTTTTAAACGCCCTCCAACCACCATCTAAAAAGCAGTAAGCTATTGTTGTTAATTAGTTGTTGTTACCAATTTTTCACTTTGAAACCGGAATAAGATTTACACTGTTTATCTATTTTGTTATAATTATGTTGGAACAATCGGTTAGCAGTTCAAAGGTCGGTGACAATATGGCTGAAAAAGAAATGATGCAAAGAAATATAGAAGAATTTTCAAGGTTGCAAGATTATATGATTGAAGACGGAAAAGACGCAAAGGCTTACAAAATAATGCTAAAGCGCTATTTAGATTTAAAAGCTATTTTACAGGCGTCCGGTATAAATCTTACGGATATTGACAGGATAAAAGAATAATTTAAGCTATCAATGCAAAAGCCCTGAAATGCTTACAAACAGCATTTTAAGGGCTTTTTGTCCGGGCTTTACATGAGCCGTCTCCATTTTAAAAGTTGACACCCCCGCTGCAGAGCAAATCCTGCACAACCGCGAGAAATTTTTTAACCGCAAGGGCAGGGTTATTGGGATAAATAATGCCGTAAGGCAGCGTATAATCATTTTCCAGTGGAATTGTGACCAGGCTGGAATGTATGTCAGAATAAACAGGCTGTGTAATCAGCACATATGGATTCAATTCACAGAGGGTAAAAGTATCCAGCCCATAATACTGGGAATCAATGATATGGATAGTAGGATGGTTCTTAATAATCTCCCGCCGAAAGGCGTCCAGTTCCTTTGAGACATGGGCCATCGGCATGACGAGATATTCCCCATTCAGATCCGACAGAGTCAGTTTCCCTGCTTTCGCAAGCCGATGACTGGAGGAGACCGCACAGCAGATGGGGGTCCTGAATAATTCGAGAAAAGAACACAGCCCCTTCCAGCTGATGGTACAGTAAATTCCCTCCAGAAGATCATATTTTTTCCCCAAATCCGCAAAATCATTCCCTTTCGTGATAGGCCCTGACAGGGGCGGCAACTCGAAAGAAAGCTCCGGATGCCGTCTGCCTGCCTCCGCACATAATTTGGGGAGCATCCTGCATTTGAACAAAAGAGATGTGCCGATACGGATGGTGTTATTGGAAATACCGGCGGCATCCTTTACCCTGGCAAGGGAATCTTCACACATTTGGATAATCGCTTTTGCGTCCTGATACAAGCTCCGGCCTGCAGGAGTCAGCTTTACGCCCCGGTTGGTACGTTCAAACAAAGCCGCGCCGCACCGTTCTTCCAGCAGATTGATCTGTTGGATCACAGCGGGAGAAGATATGTATAGCTGTTCCGCCGCCTTGAGGAAACTGCCTGCATCGGCAACTTTTAAAAAAGTATCCAACTGTGGGTTATACATAAAAATCCCTCATTCCTGCCAACAGCCCTCAAATTGGGGCCGGAGCATAAATTTGTCCTTAATGGTTCTTTTGATATAAGTTTAACCTTAACACTATTGTAACTTATCCGGACTTCCCCTGCAAGTGGGAGGATGCTAAAATCTGATTACAGGTTAAGAGAAAAAATAAAATCATATTCCAATGGATATTCACGCAGAATGTGCAGTCCGTGCGCATTCCCGGCCGTGAAAAATAACAGTGGAAACAGCAGGGAAAAGTAAAGGAGGGTTTCTAACATGAAAACAATCGTTATCACAGGGGCGTCTTCAGGCATTGGCAAGGAAACGGCGAAATTTTTTGCAAAAGAGGGCTGGAACGTGGCGGCCACCATGCGCCGTCCTGAGAAGGAGACGGAGCTTTCCGCCATGGAACATGTTAAATGTTTCCGGCTGGACGTTACAGATTCCGAATCTATCGAGGAGGCATATCATGAAATCCGTAAGGAGTATGGCACCATAGATGTGTTGTTTAACAATGCCGGTTATTGCCTGTTCGGCCCGCTCGAGCTTTCTTCGGAGGAACAGATACGCCGGACCTATGATACGCTTCTGGTAGGACTGACATTGGTGACGAGAAGGTTTATCCCGCTTTTAAGAGAGAACGGCAGCGGCGTGATTATCAATACATCCTCTGTAGGCGGCGTGCTGACGCTTCCCATGACGCCCACTTATCATGCCGCGAAATATGCGGTGGAGGGTCTGACAGAGGCTTTAAGCTATGAGCTCGCGCCCTTCCATATTGATGTCAAGGTCATTGAGCCGGGCGGGATTAAGACGGATTTCTGGAACAGATCCTTTGTCATGACAGAGGGCGTGGAAGGTTCCCCTTACGAAAAAGAAGCGGGAGCTGCTCTGGGCGGTTTCCTTGCGCCAAGGGATCCGAAAGAGGATAACCGCGCAGAAGCGTCAGAGGTTGCAAAGGTTGTATTTAACGCGGCGACAGATGGCACCCACCATTGGAGATATACGGTGGCAAGCCAAGAATTTATTGACTGGCGCAGAACGATGACAGATGATGAATGGTATGCATTGCAGGTAAAAAATTATATGGGATGATTAAGCGCTTATCAATGAAATTTTGCGTAAAATGGCATAATTTGGGTCCCGTTTTATCCGAGCCAAGCGCTTAAGAGCGAAACCTTACGCAAAATGGTAAAATTGGGGTTCCGGTTTACCCGGGTCAGGAAGAAGGACAGGAGGAAGTAAATGTATGAGATATCAGGAACTTGGAAAAAGCGGCATCCGGATTTCGTCTATCGGTCTTGGATGCATGGGGCTGACACATGCGGAAGGCGTCCCGATTGACCGAAAGGACGCGGTCAATCTGATACGCGAGGCTGTGGAGATGGGATATAGCCTGATTGACACGGCGCGCTGCTACAATGGCGTATATCCGGGCGGTGCGCTGGCGGTAAATGAAATCGTCGTGGGCAAGGCGCTTAAAGGCATCAGAGATAAAGTGACGCTTGCCACGAAGTTCGGAGTGGAGTTCACCACAGGCGGCCTTGGAATGGATTCAAGTCCTGCAACTATACGGGAATCCGTGGAAAGCTCTCTGCGCAAGTTGCAGACGGATTACATCGATCTCTATTACCAGCATCGCGTTGATCCTGTTACGCCGATAGAAGAAGTGGCCGGTTTGATGTCCGAGCTGATAAAAGAGGGCAAAATCCGCACATGGGGAATGTCGATGGTTGGCGAGGACGAAATCAGGAGGGCCCATGCCGTCTGCCCTTTGAGTGCCGTCCAAAATATGTACAGTATGACGGCCGTAGAGGACGAGAGCCTGTTCCCTGTTCTTGAAGAACTTGGCATCACCTATGTATCAGCCTGTCCGCTCTCCAAAGGGCTGCTGTCGGGAGCCTATACAAAGGACTCGCGCTTTGACAAGGACGATTTCAGGAGCAGAATGACGCAGTTCACGGAAGAGGGACTTCGTTCCTACCAGCCGCTCATTGATGTGATTGATGAAATGGCGAAGGAAAAGAATGCTACGAATGCGCAGATTGCGCTTGCCTGGATGATGTGCAAGGATATCCATGTAGTTCCGATACCCGGCTCAAGGAAACTGGAGCGGGTGAGAGAAAATGCAGGGGCGGGCGAACTGCTTTTAAACGAAGAAGAATTAAAACGGCTGGATGATCAGATTGCAAGTCTTAAGATCCATTGGTAATGAACGAAAGGAGGCTTTTTCATGAAAAAATTAGGATTTGGGCTTATGCGACTGCCGCAGCTTAATCAGGACGATTACAGCAGTGTGGATATTGAGAAGGTCAGGAAAATGGCGGATATGTTTATGGAAAATGGCTTTACCTATTTTGACACGGCCTTTCCCTATCACGGAGGCAACAGTGAGGTTGCTTTCCGGGAGGCGGTCGTAAAACGTTACCCACGGTCTTCTTACACCATTACCGACAAATTGTCTTTATTTATGATTAAGAAGGAAGAAGAGATTCCCGAATTTTTTGAGGAACAGCTGGAACGCCTGGGAGTGGAATACATAGATTACTACTGGCTCCATGGGCTTGGCGAGCCTAGTTACCGTCAGGCGCAGGCTATGCACGCTTTTGCGTTTTTAGAGCAGAAAAAGGCGGAGGGAAAGTTGAAGCACATCGGTCTTTCCTTCCACGATAAGGCGGCGCTTCTTGATGAAATACTGACAGAGCATCCTGAAATGGAGTATGTGCAGATACAGCTCAATTATCTGGATTGGGAAGATGAAACGGTGGAAGCTAAAAAGTGTTATGAAGTGGCGACAAAGCACCATAAACCGGTGATCGTTATGGAGCCTGTCAAGGGCGGAAGCCTTGTCAATATTCCGGATGCCGCAAAGCAACTGTATCAGAATTTCAGCCCCGACCGCTCCACGGCATCGTGGGCGATCCGGTTTGCCGCATCGCATGACAATGTTATGATGGTTTTGTCCGGTATGAGCAACGAAGAACAGATGGCGGATAATATCAGTTACATGAAAAATTTTGAGCCGCTAAGTGCGGAGGAGCAAGAGCTTGTCGGGAAGGCGGCCGGGATCATCAAGGATTCAATTGCCATTCCCTGTACGGCGTGCCGTTACTGTGTGGATGAGTGCCCTGAAAAAATTGCGATACCGGATTACTTTTCCATTTACAATAACCTGAAACGTTTTGGGGAATCACAGGCTATGGTGGCGGGAACTTATTATGGGAATCTGGCACAAAGCCATGGGAAAGCCTCCGACTGCATAAAATGCGGCAAGTGCGAGGGAAGATGCCCACAGCATCTTCCAATACGCAAGTATTTGTCGGACGTGGCGGAAGCATTGGGGTAATAACGGTTCACACTTCCAAACATATCGCCTTGCGGCTCAAACAATACATGAACAAACAACGGCCAGCACGCTGCGCGAGCTGGCCTTATGTCAATCACATTTCGGCTTCATAGTTACCTTAGGCGCTTAACAGCGAATCTTGCGCAAAAGGCAAAATTCCGGTTCCGTTTTCCGGGTTATGGTAAACAAAACAAAGTCCTCAATATTGCTTTTTCCTCAAAAGAGTGTTACTATTTTAACGAAGTTATAAAATCGCGGCTGCCGCCAAACATTTATGAGATATTTTATATCTCTATGAGGTGTTTTACATTTCTATGGGCTCACCCATTTGGCCCGCTGCCCGCGACAATCAAAAGTTTAAGCAAATATAAGAGGTGAAAACAAATGAGCAAAACATTCGCTGATCTGATTGCCAAAGTTAATGAATGCGGCACCAAAAAAGTGGCTGTTGCCGTAGCCCAGGACTCTGCCGTCCTTGAAGCTGTCAAAGCTGCCAGGGAAAGAAAAATTGCAGACGCCATCTTAGTCGGCAACGAAAAAGAAATCAAAGAAATTGCATCCTCCTTAAACATGGATTTAAGCGATTTCGAAATCATCCATGTGGAAGACAAAACCGAAGCGGCGCTCACCGCGGTCAAGCTGGTTCATGACGGAAAAGCCGACATGTACATGAAGGGGCTTATCGACACCAAAGGCTTCTTAAAGAGCGTTCTCGACAAAGAAGTGGGACTTCGCACCGGCAAGCCTTTATCCCATGTATGCGTATTTGACATCGAAGGCATTGACCATCTGCTTTTCTTAACGGACGTAGCGTTCATCCCTTATCCCACATTGGAAGATAAGGTAAACATCATCCACAATACCCTCGAAATCACCAGTGCCTGCGGCATTGAAAATCCCAAGGTTGCCCCTCTTGCGGCAGTGGAAGTTATCAATCCCAAAATGCCTGCTACCGTGGAAGCAGGGGAGCTTACGCAGATGAACAGGGACGGTAAGATTCCCGGATGCATCGTTGATGGGCCTTTATCCTTAGACCTTGCCATTGACCCGGAAGCTGCCAAGCACAAAGGCGCTACGGACAGAGCCATCCAGGGCGACGCCGACATCCTGCTTTTCCCCGACATTCATGCCGGAAATCTGGTTTACAAATGTCTCGTACATACCGCCAAAGTCATCAACGGAAATATCCTTACGGGAACCAAAGCGCCCGTTATCTTAACTTCCCGTTCGGACGACTTTGAAACCAAGGTAAATTCCATTGCTTTGGGCGCCGTAGTTGCCGAGGCAATGTCCAAAAACTAACCCGACTGTTCGGCCGGCTGCAATTAGGCGCTTAACAACGAAATCTTGCGCAAAACGGCAAAATTTTGGTTCCGGTTTATCCGGGTTAGGTAATGCAGCAAAAGTCATTTGACCCGATTATGTGATACAAATCAGGAGGAAAATAAATGTCCATAAAAAGTTTAATAATCAATCCCGGTTCCACCTCCACCAAGATTGGTGTGTTTGAGGACGAAACCCTTTTATTTGAAGAAACCCTTCGCCACTCTACGGAAGAAATCGCGCAGTATGCCTCTATCGTAGACCAGAAGGATTTCCGCAAGCAGATCATCCTTGACCTTTTGAAAGAAAAAGATTTTGATATTCATTCCCTGCAGGTAGTCGTTGGCCGCGGCGGTATGTTAAAGCCCATTCCCGGCGGCACATACCCTGTAAACGACGAGCTTTTGGCCGACTTGAAGGTTGGCGTACAGGGACAGCATGCCTCCAACTTAGGCGGCATCCTTGCCAGAGAAATTGCCGATTCCATCGGCGTTCCCTCTTATATTGTCGACCCCGTGGTGGTGGATGAGCTGATGCCCATCTCCAGATACTCGGGCGTTCCCGAGCTGCCCCGCACCAGCGTATTCCATGCGCTGAACCAGAAAGCCGTTGCAAAGCGCTACGCAAAGGAACAGGGCGTTCCTTATGAAAGCCTGAACCTGATTGTCGTGCATATGGGCGGCGGCGTTTCCGTGGGAGCTCATGAAAAGGGACGCGTAGTGGATGTTTTCAACGCTTTGGACGGGGACGGCGCTTTCTCCCCTGAAAGAGCCGGCGGCGCTCCTTCAGGCGCGCTTATCAAAATGTGTTTCTCCGGCCAATATACGGAAAAAGAGGTTTACAAAAAATTCGTAGGCGCAGGCGGTTTCAACGCTTACTGCGGCACAAACGATATGCGTGATGTTGAAAAGATGGTTCAAAACGGCGATGAAAAAGCAGCGGAAGTTCGGGAAGCTTTCATCCTGCAAGTTGCCAAGGACATCGGCTCCATGGCGTGTGTGCTGAAAGGAAAAATTGACCAAATTGTCATCACCGGCGGAATCGCTTACGATAAGGTAGTGGTTGCGGGCCTTAAGGAACGCGCGGGCTTTCTTGCTCCCGTCACCGTATATCCTGGCGAAGACGAGCTTCTCGCTTTGGCGCAGGGCGCTCTTCGCGTCATGAACGGCGAAGAAAAGGCTATGGTATATTAACAAAGTCCAAAAATGATACTACGAAAGGCAGCTGCAAAATTAAGGTTTTGCAACTGCCTTTTTTATGCACGAGCCCGTGCAGAGGAAATATGCCACTAAAGTGGCGCACGGGCCGCGCGGCGAGTAGGGGGAGAAGCTTCCCTATTCGATTGCACAGGCCCGTGCAGAGGAAATGTGCCACTAAAGTGGCGCACGGGCCGCGCGGCGATCAGAGAGAAAGCCTCTCCTGCCCGATTACGCTATCATTTCTCCCCCTTATCGTCCTCCAGCCAATAATACATACTTGCCATTAACCGGGGAACATCAAGAGGCTTTGTCAGATGTTCATTCATCCCTGCGGCTCTGCTTGCCACAATGTCCTCCGCAAAAGCGTTTGCCGAAAGTGCAAGAATTGGAACCGATACGGCGTCAGCCCTGGGAAGCTTACGGATTGCCCGGGCCGCCTCATACCCGTTCATAACGGGCATCTGTATATCCATGAAGATCAAATCATAATACCCCTCCGGCATTTCCGCGAAACGGTCAAGTCCCTCCTGCCCGTTTTCCGCACATTCAACCATTGCCCCTGTCTCGCCTATAATCTCCATAGCAATCTCGCGGTTTAATTCATTATCCTCCACCACAAGAATTCTCTTTCCGTTAAAAGGATCCCTTGAAAGGAAATCCTCATTTAAAACTGATGTCTCCCCCAAAGCAGCTCCCTTATCTAAATGGGAAGTTTTATTTATTCTTTTACACTGGTTTTGCTGCTTTAGTAAAAGAATGACCGTAAACTCAGTTCCACAGCCGCGCTTACTCTCCACCATAATATGTCCGCCCATCAGACTGACAATATTCTGGGCAATCGTCATCCCAAGACCGGTGCCTTCGATTTTACTTACACGTGAATCCTGGGCGCGGCTAAAGGGCTCAAAAATATGGGGTACAAAATCCTCGTCCATACCAATTCCATTGTCTTTAATCACAAACTCATAAGAACCGCAGCCATATTCACGGGATTCCTGCTCTCTTACGGACAGCTCCAAAAGCCCTCCCACCGGGGTATATTTCACGGAATTTTCCAAAATATGTATAAATACCTGCTCAATCCGTTTCTGATCCCCAATCACATATTCATGCTCTACTTTCATCGGGTGGATCTCCAGCCGCAGACCTTTTGCCTTTACCCCCGGCAATATCACATTTTTCACATTTTCTATCATATCGGAAAGGCCAAAGGAATTCGTTTCCAGTTCTACATTCCCCGACTCAATCTGACTCATGTCAAGCATCTTATTCACCAGGGAAATTAAAAGCTCGCTGGAATCATTGATCTTGTCCATACACTCCTGCAGCCTGGTGGAATCGTTCATATGATTGCCTGCAATTTTTATCATACCCACGATCCCATTCATAGGTGTGCGCAGATCATGACTCATACGGGAAAGAAATTCGCTCTTAGATGCGTTAGCGCGGTCAGCCGCCTCGCAGGCTGCCTGCAGCGCCTGCTGTCCCCGCAGCTCCTTAACCTTGCTTTTCGTAATATCCTGCGCCGCATAGACAAACCGCTTTGCCTCGCCGTTTTTATCCGTTTCCGCCAGTACGGAAGTGGCCCTTATCCACTCATAGTTATCCAAATTCCCGGAATTATCCAAAAGCTTACGATAAGAAAAAGTCACATAGGGCTGTTCCGGCTTTAAGCTTTTGCGCATGTTATCAATGCTGAATACATGCAGATATTCTTCTCTGTCATCAGGATGAATAAACTTTTCCGCATAAGTGCGCAGTCCCGCCTCATAGCTAAGGCTGTCTCCCAAAACCCTTTCAACTTCTTTCAGCTGCAGCACCGGGCTAAATGTATTTTCTTCTAAGTCCCCATAGTAAGTGGCAAAAAACATACTGCTCAGGCTGCGGATAATATTGGCCCTTACCTGGGCTGCTTCAAACTGGATCTCCTCTCTTCTCTTCTCGCTGGTAATATCCCGTCCCAATATATTAACCTGCACTTCTTCTCCCCGACGGATATAAATCACACACTGCTCCAGCCACTGTATGGAGGCCCCCATCATCCTGTACTGACAGATTTCCTCCTTGAAATTTTCAGTACTTTCAGCCTGTCTGAACAGATGTTCCGGCGCAAGTATCTCCTCAAATTTCTTTCTATCCTCCGGATATACTACTCCCGACAAGGCCCTTTGAAAATAGTGGGCGTAGTCGCCTACATAAACCTTTTTCAGCTCTTCATCCTCGCTAAGCCATGTTCTCTCACACTGACCGCTTTTCAAATGAATGGTGGTTATCACCTTAAACTTGGATTTCAGTATAGCCGCCATCTGCAGCTCCTGTCTGCTGAATTTAATTTCCTGCCGCATGCGCTCGTCCACATCCTGCAGGGCAATCACCGCATATTTCTTAAAACGCTGCACCTTGTCAAAATATGCGGTAACGGATACATAGCGATATTCCCCCTCCTTTTCCCATTGACAGAGCATCTCCAGCTTTTGGGCTTCCGCATCACTATATTTTCGCAAATTTTCCAGTGAAAATTTGTACATAAATGTTTTCCGGTAAGAATAATGTATGTTGGCGGCCAAATGGGGAAGCATAGTTTCTTCCCATAACAATGTCTTCAAGGCCCATTCGTCCGGCATCCTTCCGTTCTCCCGAAGAGGATTCACCTCGCCGGAATTTAAATCAATCGCATATATACCAAAATGAAGCGTTCCTAAAGAGCGGATTACCTCCTGCATGCGGACGTTGATTTCCTCGCGCTCCAGACTTTCCTCAAGCACGTCCTGCACGTCTTTTATAAAAATGATAATAACCTGATTTTCTTCGCAGTATCCGGTATCCTGGACCACCTCTATCATATTCCATCTAAGTCCCTCAGGTGTATGGAAACGATAGCTGCAGGTTAGAGTCCCGCGTCCGGCCTTCATTTCTTTTCGAATTTTTTCCGGATGGATAAAATTTGAAAAACGCTCCATATCTTCCTGATAAACGCCGCCATTTTGAATAAACCGGTTCGTCCATTCCGAAAAAATCCCTCTCCGGTTCTTTGGCATATGCTTTTCAGGGCCCATTTCCACCATATCATAAGTGTCTTTGCCAAGGTTCACATGCATAATTTTATGGTAAACGCCGCTGACAGTTTCCTTACGGGGGGATACGGTGATAATAAAAGCCGGAATCTCATCTGCCCACAAGATTCTTGCGGCCGCAATATCCACCACGTCGCCAAAAAGGCTCCCGCTGCTCACCGACCGGCTCTCCTCATTATCTCCGATGGTTAAAAGCGGGCAATTGGCACAGCACTCCTTCCACAGATCATGGCAGCAGGCGCCTATACGTATATTGGGCGTAACCTCACTAACTTTTTTGTTATAATAAAGAATCCCATGATCCTCTTCCCGGATTACATACACTGCCGATGTCGTTATGGCATCCAAAATCTTTTTATAATCTCTGATATCCATAATTTACTTTTGCTCCATACGTACCATTTTATTTTATGCCATTTGGTATAACACTCTTTCTGTTTATTGTATCAAAAAAATGTGTGGCGTGCCACACATCTTTTTTTTTATTTTTATAACTATTTTTACGTTTTTATTACAAAATCCACTTAATATTCCGGTTCAATCAATCCGTAAGTATTTCCCTTGCGTTTATAAACTACATTCACCTGATCGGTCTCCGCATTACAGAACACATAAAAATTATGTCCTAAAAGCTCCATTTGCACACATGCATCCTCCGGATACATGGGCTTGATATCAAATCTTTTCGTGCGGATGATCTTAACCTCCTCCTCATCCATGTATTCCTTATCCATAAATTCTTTTTTGAAATAATCGGAAGGCTGCTTCTTATCAATAAGCTTATTTTTGTATTTCTTAAGCTGTCTTTCTATAATCTCCTCCACCAGATCGATAGAAACATACATATCATTGCTCACCTGCTCGGAGCGGATGATACTGCCCTTAACAGGAATGGTAACCTCAATCTTCTGCCTTTCTTTCTCAACGCTGAGCGTTACATGAACTTCTGTCTCAGATGTGAAATACTTCTCAAGCTTTCCAATTTTCTCTTCCACCGCACTACGCAGCCCCGGCGTAACATCAATATTCTTACCTACAATTACAAACTTCATACTAATCCTCCATTCTTGCTTCCATCCCATAAATTGAGGCGTAAGCACAAATTTACTGACTGAAAATATTCAACCTATCCTTACCTGGGATTATTGTGTAAACATTATATCACACCTTGTACATGTTATGCAATAATTCCTGGATTTTTGTTTTTATTCAGGTAAGTTTTCGGACAATTTATTCATCTTATTTTTCCTGTCGAAGCTTTGGTTTTTCCATATTTCCAACACAACTCACAAAACGGACGTTCTTAAAACTGATTTGGAAACCCATCCGGTTTCGGTTTTTCGTTAGTGGATAATGTGGATAACCCCGTGTATAACTTAAAAATCCAATATTTATCAGCTTTTAAATGTGGATAACTTTTTTGTGAATTTACTGCTTATCATTCTTTTTTTGAATAGATATATTACAAATTTGTGAAACATGTACAAGTTTCCCTTTGTCAACAATTTTTTTTGATTTGGCTAATTTCTGACTTTTTATGTCAAACACTGACGCCTCTCCACGGGTCTGTGCAATCGAGTAGGGAAAGGTTTTCTCCCTGCTCGCGCGCCGGGCGTTTGTCAGCTTGCTGACATATTTCCTTTGGACGCCCGTGTGCATAAAAAAGTAACAGCTCCTGATATAGGAACTGTTACTGAAATACCTGCTTCTCTTATAGGAACATTCCGTATGGGGAATTAGAAAATTCTCCTCACGGAAAGCACCGAACGATAATTTGCGTTGGATACAATAATACCTGTTTTGGAGGTGGATGCATGGACAATCTGTCCATTTCCCACATAAATTCCCACATGCCCGGAGTAACATACGATATCGCCTGGCTGTGCGTTTTCAAGACCGTTTACCGCCGCTCCCACGCTTCTGTCCGCTGCTGAGGAATGAGGCAGACTCACGCCAAAGTTTTTGTAAACGCTCATTACAAAACCGGAGCAGTCCGCGCCGTTTGTAAGGCTGGTGCCGCCATATACATAAGGATTTCCTACGAACTGACATGCATAATTTGCTACCGATTTCCCCAGCTCGCTCCCGCTGCCTGCCACATACACCGGTTCGGGCGCTTCCTGACCTGCGGATGAAGATGAACTACTCTTTGCCCTTCTCTCCCTTTCCGCTCTGGCCGCCGCTTCCTGTGCCGCCTTTCTTTCCGCCGCTTCTTTTGCAAGCCTTGCTTCCTCTTCTGCCTTTGACTCTGCTTTTACAAATTCCGTGGAAAGGGTAACATAATCTGTTGAAATATATCCGTCGCCTTCCTCAATGTTTACCTTCACCCATCCGTCTAATTCTTCCGTCACTAAAAGCTGATCGTCTATGGGAATAAGGCCCAAAACCGTAGCGTCAAGTCCGGGCTCCTCGCGAACCTTAAGGGTTGTGGTTGTTACGGTCGCTATTCTGGTTCCCACCTTCTTGGCAAGATCCACCGCATCATCGCCTGTTACGCAATATTCTGCTTTCACATAACCGGTTACGCTGCCGGATTCAATTTCATACCATCCATTATCTTCAGAAATAAATTCCCCCACCGATTTGTCATACAGCTTACCAAGGATTTCTCCTTCCTCGCTGGGAATGCTTCTTACATTTACATAATCATTTACTTTCGCAATAACCAGAGAACGAAATGATTTTTCCTCCCGTTTATTCTCTAACTCTCTTTCCATCTGGTTAATCGTCTTTGTGGTGGAAGCCTCCACCGTTTCCTCAATTACCTTTTCTTCCTTCTCCGGAATCAGTTCTTTCATCGGCGACGCCATAACCGCTGCCGCCGTTGCTGTGGCGGATGCCGCAGCCGTTGCCGTGGCCGTAGGAGAAACGCTTGCCGCAGCCCCCTCCTCGGCGTCAGAATCCGGCTCGCTGTTTGACTCAAAATCCGAATCCGTAACAGGAGTTGTGGTCTCCTGAGTATCCTCTTCATCCTTCAAATTTTTAACGCTGGTAGCGTTGGAAGATAAAAAGTAGTCTATTCCTGCGGAAGGGAGCCCGCTTGCCTCCTTCGCTATTACATCCATATTTATGTTGGAAAACAAAAGAGCTGCCGATATGGCGCAAGCTGTGACACGCCCTGCTTTTCTAACATTCTTTATCTGCATGATAACCTCCATCCGTTTGCTTATCTATCGTAGGCCATTTTACTTATCATATGAACTTTGTTACTAATTATTACAAATTTGTTACATCTGTTAATAAATATAACACTTCTCATGCAGCCTGTCAACCACAGGAATTAGTTTCCAGTGTTCTATATCTGGTACAATGTTACTATGTCATTAAGCTAACGGCTACGGGCGCCGGGAAGAAAGTCAAAGACCCCGCAAAAATAAAATTCTCCGTCACTGGGCCCAGCTTAAGGCTTCCTCTAAACTGCCCGCCCCCAATATGTTCAGCATAAAATCTATGTACTCTTCCCCCTTATCCGTATCAATATTACAAAAAATATCTTTCAAAAACTTTTCGGAATGGTCATATCCGTAAATACCAAAAGACAAACCCTGCACCATCTCTTCCGGGGCGTCTGTCTGCCGATTCATAATGAAGGCCTCCACGTATGGATTCGCCTCCGTAATATAATAACAGTAAGCAAAGGCCGCCGCCTGCAGCTTCTGGCCAAACTTAGAGGAAAAACCAAGCTCCGTGATGGTGATGCTCCTGACGTTTCCTTTCGTATCTAAATATTCTTCCTGTTTCAAAAAATCTGTGAGGACGTTTAGATTCATAATAGAAAGCGTCTGCGCGTCCTGGGTCTTATCATATTCCTGGGACCAATAGTTTACACGTGTCAGCGGGTTAGGGTAAGGATGGATGGCAATCCCCCAATCATAGTTGCCATGTTTAAGGGCCGCCCGGTTGATTCCCTCTATCAAATCCCTGGCATTAAAATAAATCCTGTTATCTCCGTCATTGCTGTTCCAATCGTGGTCAATGCTGAAATATACCTTTGCGCCCGCATATCTTCTTTTAGCCGCCTGATAAAAAATCCTGAAAGCTTTTTCAAATTCCTGGGTATAATATGTAACATCATCCGTATCCATATAATTCCATGTTTTAAACTGGTTAATTTCATTGGCAATCACCCAACTATACACCATACCATGTTCCCCGTCGGAATAGCGTTCCGTAAGAAAGCTGGCCACCGCTTCAAGCTCCTTAACGCCTTCCTCCTCCGCAGTGTTAAACATGTAATAACTGGCTCCGCCGCTTTTATCCCTTGCCTTAGGATGAATCATTTCCATGTAATTGTCATTCCAGTCATTTAACACAATCGCTGTGGAACACATTCCCAAATCTGTCAGATAAGTAAACAGCCCGTCATATCCGTTGATTGCCGCCCCATTAAAAAGGTAATCTGTTCCCTGATAGGTATAAGTAATGGTCGGAAAGGTTTCATCCGCCGTCTCGCCCATAATAGCGGATAAAGGAATATTATAAATAGCATGCTTAACGCCCAGATCCGTTAATTCCTCCGTGCCAAGCATAGTAGGGTCAAGCAAAAGTCCTTTTTTGGATTCTAACTGCGGATACCCCTCCTGATTCTTTGCAAGAGCCTCCGGGTTTGACAGGTAAATGCCATTCCCAACAGGCACATACTTCCCTTCTAAAAGAAGGGCCGGAACAAACTGCTGAAACAGATATTCCTCTTCATAGGAAAAGGAAACTTCACACTCCGTCCCCTTCGGAGAAAAGGCCGCCGGCCTGCCGCCTAAGGTTTCTTCCTTTTCATAACAGGAAAGGGCAAATAAATATAAGTAGGCGTCATCGCTTTCCGGTATCTGCGGCATTTTAAGGGAATAAACCATTTCCTCCGATTCCTCCTCATAGATAAGTGAAAAATCAGAAGCATAACCTGTAAGCTCTCCTGCCTCCACATACAGATCTCCCTTGGTAAGCCGCCTTTTTTCCTTCTCGCTTAATTCACCCTTTTTTTCTTTGCTTTTCTTATTTTCCGTTGCGTTTTTTTCCTCTTTTTCTGCGCTTGCCACCGCAGCGGTCTCACTTGTCTTTTTCCCACATCCCCATAAAAAGCATGCCGGTAAAAGTATCCCCATGATATACAAAAGTAAAAATTTTCTCATAATTTATACCCCCGCATACCGCAAGCTGTACTTGCGGTACTGCCACCAATAAATAGTTTGGAAGTTTACTTCCAAACTTCAATTCCCCCGCACCTTTCAATTCCCTGTCTTGTCCACATTTAATGTAAAAGATACCTGGGGCTGCACATCGGTTTCACCTGATATGGAAACCTCACCCAACTTAATTTTCCTGTGCAATTCGCTAAACTTCTCCATCGTAAGAGCGTTAAATCTCCATTCCGTATCATAAATCGGAATCCCCGTACAGTTTTCCTTCATGCTATAGCGTACCGCCTCTCCGGCAAATCCATCCGACCATGCTTTCCCTGACGCATAAAAATCATCCAGCGAAATGATTACCGCATTGGAAATATCTTTGATTGCACTGGTCAAAAAGCGTTCTGACAGTGAGCTTTGATCCACATCCACTCCAATAAGCATCCCATTCCCTTCTTCTGCCGCCTCTAACACCGACTGATACAAAGAGCCTCCACAGGCAAAAATCACTTCCGTTCCTTCTCCATACCAGGCCAAAGCCTTATCATGGATTTCCGGCCCCGGTTCATAAGAATCCGCATACCAATAGTTGACGGTCACATCGGACAGCCCCATATCCTTAGCCGCATCGTCAATCCCCTGCAGATACCCATAACCATACCGCATAACCGAGGGCACTTCTTTCCCTCCGATAAACCCCAGCTTGCGATAACCGTCAAAAACCGTAAGATATCCTGCCAGATAACCTGATTCCTCCTCTTCAAAGGAAACGCAGTGCACATTGTCCTCTATTTTGACGGCATCCCCGCTCTCATCTGTGGGAACTCCGTCAATCAGCAAAAAGGACGCCTGCGCATATTCGCTTTGCAGAGCTCCCACCGCCTCTTCAAATTCATCTCCTCCGCAGACAATAAGCCTGGCCCCGTCGGAAACTGCCTGCCGGATAACCTCTTTATGTCCTTCCGGCTGATTTATATCCACATTATAATAGGAAAACGAAACGCCTGCTGAAAATGCATACATTTGAATTCCCTTATAAATCGCCTCATTATAGCTTTCGTCCATCATATTGCCATCTGTCACAAAGGCAATTTCACCGCCATTTTCCTGATAATCCCCGTAAATATCCTCCATCAATTTCATCTCCGGCCCTTCTGCCGGTGATTGCAAAAGAGCCTTCCATGCCTGTGCCTTTTCCTCCGCCGCCTGCACGTCGCTTTCCGTTGGCACATATCCCGGCTCCTTATCTTGTCCTTCACTCTCTGCCGAAGAGATGTCCGCAGTATCCTCGTTTGCATCCGCCGCAACATCTTTAGAAGCATTTCCTATTCCCTGAGCCGTCGTCTCCTGCTGCCTGCCGGCACATCCGCTCAGCGCCCCCGCAAGCAGCAATCCAACGATGCCATATACAATTTTCTTTCTCATTTATATACCCCCGCATACCGCAAGCTGTGCTTGCGGTACTGCCACCGATAAAGAGTTTGGAAGTTTACTTCCAAACTTTAACCCCCACATACGGCAGGCCCCGCCTGCCGTGCTGCACCAATAAGTAATCTGAAAGGGACTTTCAAACTTCCCGACATGCCGCTTTCACAACAACTTCATTTTCCAGTATAGCACGTGCCTCCTCTGTCTGTACAGCAACAAATATATTTGCGCTTACTTTTCACGTGCAATATCGTTACTATACATGGCCGGGGCCGCTTATTGTAACAGAATTCTCCGTCGCCCCGCTTTCGCTCCGAAAAAAGCGTAGCTCCGAACGCGCGGCGGCGACTGAGTTTTTATTCGTTCGGAGCGGATGGATGACCAACTTATTGAAAGACAACTCTACAACTGCTGCCGCACCCATCCGATAGATTGTTTGATTCCCTCCAATGTATCTTCATATCCAAACAGCTCCACAATCACATTTCCTTCATAATTTCGCTTTTTCAGTCCGTCCAAAATCTCTTTTATATGAATATACCCGCTGCCAACCGGCACTGACCATACGCTGCTCCCATCATGGCAGACGCATCCTCCCTCTTTTTCCGTATGGGCGTCAAGGCTCCTGTCCTTTAAATGAACCGTACATATTTTATCGGCAAATCTAAGGAACGCCGCTTCCTCGTCTTCCTTATAGCAGACAAAATTCCCCGTATCAAAAGCGCACTTAAGCTCCAAAGCCTCCTCCAAAAAATAAGAAAGTCCTTCCACGGAATTGTATGGGGAAGCCATAGAATCATAATCTTCCATGCAAACGGCAATTCCCCTTTCCTTTCCATAAGCCGCCGCCTTTTTTACAACCTTAACCATATTTTCAATCATTTCATCCCGGTTTTTTTCATCCTCTTTTGAGATCAGGCCGGGAACGATCAGACAGTTAGCGGCCCCCACTCTCAGGGCAAGATCTATATACTCCTTATAGCTTTCGTCCTTTGGGTGATGTCCAAAATCAAAATGCTGGTGCAGCCCTTCTATAGAAAGTCCTCTTTCCCTGAAAAGCTTCATCAGCTCTTCTTCTCTTCCTTTTAAGGAATCCTGGGAAATGTAAATCATTTGTAATCCTTCCGCCTTCAATTCATCTAACGCATCTTCTATGGAAACCTTTCCTTTTTCCGCCCCGTAAACAATATTTTCATAAAAAGCCGCAATTTTCATCTGATAACCCTCCTGTAACAATAAACTGGCTGAATATTTATTATACTTTAGAGTTTATTACCAGTCAACAGCCCCGCAAAACAAACGCGTAAAGCTTGTCCAAGGTTGCTTTTATCGGCCCGGATACTAAACGGAATGGCATTGTTTCACCGGATAACCAGGAACATAGCTTAAAGCGGCTGATTGGAAAGCAAGATTAATAAATCTTCCATAAGAAATTTATTGCGGACCAGGGTTTGTTGTGTGATAATAAAAGTTATAAGAAAGCCTTTCATCAAAAGATACAAAGGGAAAAATATAACGAGGTTTCAGACATAACTATGAGCGACTATCAAAATCAGAGTAATATAGGAGAACAGATGAAAGAAGCGCTGGCCGAGGCTCTGCGCACCGGGGATTTTAAGAATTTAAACGACCTGGTGGCCCAGACGGTAACCAGCACCTTAAACGAAGTTGGAAAGCATATTTCCTTTGAAAATAAAAGCGAGCATTCTGATACTCATTCAAACGACCCTTCATGGAACCACACAGGAGACGGGCAAAGCGGTACCTGTACATGGGATCAAAAGGCGGCCCGGGCGCAGAAAGAACGCGAGGAGCAAAAGCGCCTGAAACAGCAGCAGCACTGGCAGGAGCAGCTGCAACGCACCCAGGCGCAGATTTTGCAAAAAAAAGAACAATTCATCAAACAGAAAAACCAGTTTCTGCATCCCAAAACGCCAGGGCGGCGCCCACAGGAGCAAACCCTGCCCGCCCCTGTCATCAAATTTAATAAAATAGGCAGCGTATCCAACATTTTATACAAAGTCTTTGGCGGAATCGGCCTTGGCGCCACAGCCTTTTCCCTTTTTGGCCTGCTTGTCCTATGGGGCGCCAATTTCCCTGTAAACGGGGCGGCCTTTATAACAACTCTCCTTTTCATGGCAGGCTTCTTTTACATGATTCAGGTTGGAATCGGACAGGGGAGGCGTTTAAAGAGGGCCCAGCGTTATATGCAGCTGTGCAGCCGCAAAATGTATATCGGTACGGAAGCACTGGCCCAAAGCACCGGAAAAAGCAAACGCTTTATCCTGCGGGATTTACAGAAAATGCTAAAGCTGGGAATGTTTCCCGAAGGCCACCTGGATCAACAGAAAACAAATTTCATGTTAAACGATACCATTTACAGGCAGTATCTGGAAATGGAGGAAAACCACAGACGCATGGAACTGGAAGCGCAAAAAAATACCCGGCAGGCAAATCTGCCCGGGGAGCATACGGCTGCAAACGCGGAGCAAAACAAAAACCTGTCTTCCCGGCCGGACAACCCTGCCGCCTACGGCAGCGTTCATGGCGAAGATTTTGAAAAATCGGAATTAAACACCATGATGGAGGAGGGAGCGGAATGTATCCGCAAATTAAGATATCTGAACGACCAGATTCCCGGAGAAGTAATTTCCCAAAAGCTCTTCCGGCTGGAAAATCTGTTAAAAGAAATTTTTGACAACCTAAAGGAGCATCCTGACCAAATGCACCGGATGCACAAGCTGATGGATTATTATCTGCCCACCACATTAAAACTGGTGGAAGCTTATGAGGATTTTGATAAAGTCAGCGCGCCGGGGAAAGAAATTACCGCTGCCAAGGCGGAAATTGAAAATACCTTAGATACCATCAACCAGGCTTTTACGGAACTTTTAAACAATCTTTTTCAGGACGCTGTTCTTGACGCAACCACAGACGCTCAGGTTCTTAAGACCATGCTTGCCCGTGAGGGCCTCATGAATGAAATGGACATCAAACGCTGCCGCACTTCCAAGGACAGCTTAGACGATAGGAAAATAAACATAGACGGAGGACAATCAAATGAACAATAATTTAGATGAACTGGTAAAGGAGGCGCCTTCTTTAACGCTTACCCCCTTTACCGAAGAAGAACCCCAAAAACAGCCTTTGGTAATAGAGGATGAACAGCCTGAAGTTCCTCAGGTGGTATTAACCCCCGAAGAGCAGAAAATGGTAGATGCCTTTGCAGCGCAGATTGACATTACCAACACCCAGATGGTAATGCAGTACGGCGCAGGCAGCCAGAAAAAAATAGCCGATTTTTCCGAGAGCGCGTTAAACAATGTACGCACCAAGGATATGGGCGAAATCGGCCAGATGCTGACGGATGTGGTTACACAGTTGAAAGACTTTGACGAGCCTGAGGAAAAGGGATTTCTTGGGATCTTTAAAAAAGGCAGCAATAAGCTGGAAAATATGAGGGTAAAATATGATAAGGCGGAAAATAACATCAACAAAATCTGTAAGGTAATGGAAAACCATCAGGTTACTCTGCTTAAGGACGCCGCCATGCTGGATAAAATGTATGAATTAAATTTGAATTATTTCAAAGAACTGTCCATGTACATCCTTGCCGGAAAGCAAAAATTAGAACAGGCCAGAACCATTGAGTTGCCGGCTCTCCTTCAGAAAGCGGAGCGCAGCGGACTGCCGGAGGATACTCAGGCCGCCAACGATTACGCTTCCATGTGCGAACGCTTCGAAAAGAAAATCTATGACCTGGAGCTGACCAGAACCATTTCCATGCAGATGGCCCCCCAGATTCGATTAATCCAAAGCAACGATACCGCCATGTCGGAAAAAATACAGTCCACTTTGGTCAATACAATTCCTTTGTGGAAAAGCCAGATGGTCATTGCCATAGGCTTAAATCATTCTTCGGAGGCGGCCAAAGCGCAAAAAGAAGTCACCGACATGACCAACTCGCTGCTTAAGAAAAACGCCGAGGCCCTTAAGACCGCAACCATTGAAACGGCCCGCGAGAGCGAGCGCGGCATTGTGGACATTGAGACTCTTACCGCAACCAACAAAACCCTGATCAGCACTTTGGACGAGGTTTTAAAAATTCAGGAGGACGGCCGTGCAAAGAGAAGAAATGCGGAGCAGGAGCTTTTCAGAATTGAAAACGAAATGAGGCAAAAGCTTCTTACGGTAAGTCGTTCTTCCTCTGGAAATGCGTCATAATTTTGATAATCCGCCGGCTCTTTCTTTGCAAAAGTCAAAGTTCCCATGGCAGTTGTCAAATACTCCGCAGCAAGCTGATGGGGTATCAAACTTGCAGCGCTGCAAAAGACCCTCGTGGCATTCGCCAAATGTCTATGAGACGCTATGCGTCTCATAGAGCGGCCGCTTGACTCATTGCTCGCGGGAATAAAGCATTACTTGATAGTCAATTAATAAAGTAAGGATGGTGAGAAAAGTGAGTGAAAAGAAGATGAAAAGAAACGTAGATGCCGATCCTACCCATGCGCGGAAAAGAACCATCTATATCGTTGGTCATAAAAATCCTGACACGGATTCCATCTGTTCCGCGATTTCTTATGCTTATCTGAAAAACCAAAGCTCCGGCAGCAACTGCTATGTGCCTGCCAGGGCCGGCCATGTCAGCGCCGAAACCCAATATGTGTTAAAGCGTTTTGAAATGAGCGTGCCAACCCTTCTTGAAAATATTGGCACCCGCGTAAAGGATATGGATATCCGCAAGGTACCGGGGGTAAGAAGTGACATTTCCCTGAAAAAAGCCTATTCTCTGATGAACGATCAGAGCGTATTCACCCTCCCTATCACCAATGAAAAAAACCAGCTGGAAGGGCTTATCACCATCAACGACATTGCCCAATCCTATATGGATGAATATGACAGCGCCATTCTCTCCACCGCCGCAACCTCCTACCGCAATATTTTAGAGACGCTGGATGCGGAAATGGTGGTAGGCGATGAAAACGGATACTTTGACAAAGGGAAAGTTGTGATAGCCGCCGCTAACCCTGATGTGATGGAAGAATACATAGACGAACATGATATGGTGGTTTTAGGCAACCGCTACGAATCCCAGCTCTGCGCCATAGAAATGCAGGCCGGCTGTATCGTTGTCTGCCTTGGCTCTCCTGTGTCCCGTACTATCAGACGTTTGGCCGAGGAACGCAATTGCGCCATCATCATTACGCCCCAGGACACCTACACCGTGGCCAGATTAATCAATCAAAGCATGCCCGTAAGCTTTTTTATGCGCAAGGATAACCTTTTAACTTTCCGGGAATCCGACTATACCGAAGGCATTAAAGAAATTATGTCCCAGAAGCGCTACCGTGATTTTCCAATTTTGACGAAAACCGGAAAATACGTGGGCATGATTTCCAGACGTAACCTCCTGGGCGTACACAAGCGGGGGCTGATTCTGGTAGACCACAATGAAGTGTCCCAGGCCGTAGACAATGTGCTGGATGCGGAAATCCTGGAAATCATAGATCATCACAGACTTGGCTCCTTAGAGACAATGGCGCCGATTTATTTCCGCAATCAGCCCGTAGGATGCACCGGCACCATTGTCTACCAGATGTTTGGAGAACAGGATATTGAAGTTCCTCCTGCTATTGCAGGCTTATTGTGCAGCGCCATCTTATCCGACACGCTGCTGTTCCGTTCGCCCACCTGTACCCAGATGGACGTTAACGCGGCCAAGGCGTTAGCTAAGATAGCCGGGATTGAATGTGAATCCTACGCCAAGCAGATGTTTGCCGCCGGCAGCGACCTTGCCTCCAAAACAGATGAAGAAATTCTGTATCAGGACTTTAAAATGTTTGAATTTGGCGACTTTAACGTGGGCATCGGACAGATTACCTCCATGAACGAGGAAGAGTTGTCTCACATCCAAACCACCCTTTACCCCTATATGAATGAAGTGTATCAGGATAAAAATGTGGATATGATGTTTTTCATGCTCACGGATATCATACAGGAAACGACACAGCTCCTTTGCTGCGGCGAAAGAGCTCCTGACCTGGTGCAGGAAGCCTTCCACAAAAAAGTGGAGGACGGCAGCGTCAGACTGCCCGGCGTGCTTTCCCGGAAAAAGCAGCTTGTGCCCTCCTTCATGATGGCAATAGGAGAGTTATAAAGCTCCCAGACCGCGAAAATTTAAGAAGGCTGCGGACGCCGGGAGGAAAATAAAATTCTCCGTCGCCGCGCTCTCGCTCCGTAAAAAGCGTAGCGGACACTAGGTTCGTGAAATACCTCACCAAGTGCCGACGCTTTTTAAGGGGCTCCTTAAGAATTTTATTTTCCTCCCGGCTGACTTAGGCATACTAAAAGACATTGCCGCCAGGGCGGAGTCTTTTTTAAATGAAATTCTTTCCCGAGAGAAACAACACGAACAAAAATATGGTAATAATACAACATACGGATGTTGCCGCCACAATTTCCCCCGCCAGCTCCCCGTTTCCTCCCATGGACTGCGCCATGGGAGTGGACGCTACGGCGGTGGGGGAAGCAAAAATTGCCAATACGGCCACCAACGCATCCCCGCGGTACCCCATCATAATCGCCGCCGATAAAGCGATAACCGGCACCGCAATCAATTTTCCAAAGACGGCCGTGAGCAGATAGTTTCTGTGCTGAATAATACTTCCCAGCGACAACATACCCCCAAGGGCCGTAAGCGCTAAGGGCGTGGCGATATCTCCCAGGGTTGCAAGGGGCTGTTGCAGCAACGTCGGAAAAGGCAGGTGAAACACCTTAAAGACAGCGCCCAGAATCCCGGCGTCCACCAAAGGATTTTTGAAAATATTGAGTATCATTCGTCCAATCTTCAATTCGTTTTCCCGCTTAACCTCAAACAAAATAACAGCCAGAATGTTGAACACCGGAACCACGATCGCCGCCAGGGCGGCAACCAGCGCCAGACCGCTTTCTCCGCTTAAGGAGGCCGTTATCACATTTCCAAAAAGCACAAAATTGCTTCTGTAGGTTCCCTGGATCATCGTCGCGCAATCCGGCTTAGACTTTATGGAGCGGGTATAGCCAATCCACAAAACGCTAAATTGCAGAAGAATAACTGTCACCGCAAAAAGAAAGATACCCGGCCTGACCGTTTCCCCAATTTCGGCCTCATATATATTAAAAAACAAAGTCAGCGGCATAAAAATGCGAAATGTCATGCTGTTGAGCGCTTTGAAATTTTCCGCCGAAAAAATCCCCCTCCTGCGCGTCATAAATCCCACCGCCATATAAATCAGGAGCGGCAGCACCACTTTTACCGCAAGTAAAAAATTATCCATCCCATCACCCCACTGTCCCGCCTCTCAAACCGGCGCAATTGTCGTGTAAAAATTCCCAATATGCCGCTTTGTGGCGCAAACAATCCATAAACCATTGAAAAAACCTCCAAAGTCAATCAGGTTTTCCCTTATCAACTTTGGAGGCAGGACGTTTATATCAAAATCTTAAAAATTTATTTCTATTTTCACTTATTTTCTAACCAGATGCTGAGGCACGCCGTTTACGAAAATAGGGAAGAGCTCGCCCATGATCAGCGGTCTTGCATATTCTTCGTAGCCTTCGTTCAGGCCGCAGCCGTCTTCCGTAATCCACTCTGCCGGAACAGGTCTTTCCACATTTGCAATTGCGTGGATATCATATACGCTTGTTCCGCACTGATAAGGATCTTCACCATTTCTGTCCAAAGTGATCATCATGCCGGTCTTGCCTTCGTTTGCCGCTATCACCGCATCATGTCCAACCTGGAACGCCTCATTGGTATCTGTTAAAGATGCAATATGGCTTGCCGCACGCTGAAGGGTTGAAAATTCGATTGCTCTGGTCTTTAAGCCTGTCTCATCGGCAATCAGCTGCGCTAAGTAAGCCGCCGTACCAGACATCTGCTTATGTCCAAATGCGTCTACCGCAACGTTTTCATTTGCCAGCTCGCACACGTAACGTCCGTCGGCAATGTGGATTCCTTCGGAAACCGCAATTACCACGGAAGATTTGGTTTCCGCAAGATGTTTTACTTTTTCCATAAAAGCGTCCATATCAAATACTCTTTCAGGCAGATAAATGGCGTCAGCGCCGCTGCAGTCCTCTCCCTTTGCAAGAGCCGCCGCTGCCGTAAGCCATCCCGCATTACGGCCCATGATCTCTACAATACAGATAGTGGGCTTTTTCGCGCCGAAGGACTCATTGTCGCGGATGATTTCCTTTAAGCTGGATGCAATATATTTCGCTGCGGAGCCATAGCCGGGGCAATGATCCGTAACAGGCAGGTCATTGTCGATGGTCTTAGGCACGCCCATAAATCTCTGCGGCTTGCCATGTGCGGCAGCATAGTCCGATAACATTTTAACCGTATCCATGGAATCATTTCCGCCGGCATAAAACAGGCACTCAATGTCATGCTTTTCCATGATTTCAAATACCTTTTCGTAAACTTCCTCATGCCCTTCAATCTTTGGCATTTTAAAACGGCAGGAACCTAAGAATGCGGAAGGAGTTCTCTTTAACAGCTCAATTCCCACAGGATCTTCCAAGTAATCTTCAAGCTCAATCAGCTTATCTTCCAAAAATCCTTCAATTCCATGAACCATTCCATAAACATGCTTTACGCCCAGCTTCTTTGCTGCTGCGTATACGCCCGCTACAGATGAATTGATGACTGCCGTAGGTCCGCCGGACTGTCCAACAACAATACTACCTTTCATTTCTATCTCTCCTTTATTTTATTATTTTCTCTGATACATTATCTGGGTATCAGTTTCCTGTCATGCTGCCCGCCAAAGGCGCATAAACAATATTTACCATTGCAACTAGAAGTATAGCAGATTCCCTTTTTTCTGACAAGAGTCATTCCCTTTTTTCTATCGGTTCGTTTTCGGTATTGTTACAATCCATGGCCCGGAGCGTGTTTGGTATCTCGCTGTTTACAGAAAAGACGCCACACAATAAATACCATAGATGCCAAGCAATGTAATGCCCTGAATCCGTGAGGATTTCTTTCTAACCAAAATGGGCGCTAAAAGCACCGCCATAACCAGAAGGGAAAGAGGCATGTCCACCGCCACGGTAGACCGCTCTAAGGGAATGCCTGCAATCGCCGAAGGAATGCCAATCACCAGAAGCATATTAAGAAGATTGGCCCCTATCACATTTCCAAGCCCAACATTCCCATAGCCTTTCACCAGGGACATCACGGAGGTCATCAGCTCCGGCAGGGATGTGCCGAGGGCTATAAAGGTAACCGCAATAACTCTCTCCGGCACGCCGACCGCTTTTGCAATCAGGATTCCATTATCCACCAGAAGATTAGCCCCCGCAAAAAGGAAGATTGCACAGACAATCAGCACCACAAGCTGAAACGGAATGGAAATATCGTCCGCCCCATCTTTGTCGTCCTCTCCGCCACCGCCCTCCAAAGGAGCGCGCATAACATTGATACAGGCATAAACAATAAACAGCAGCAGTAATATTATCCCCACAGGCCGTCCAAAAGCTCCTGTCACAAACCCGCATATATTTAACAAAATAAGTACGGTAAAGAAAAATGCACTACGCCACGACAGCGCCGCAAGCTCCACCTGCTTTGAGGGGCGTATGGTCTGCGTCAGACCTGCAATCAACGCCGTATTGCAGATGATAGATCCAAAGGCGTTTCCTGCCGCAATAGCGGCGGAACCGTCAAATGCCGCGGTTGTGGAAACCAATACTTCCGGCAGCGTAGTGCCCAGGCTTACAATGGTAGCTCCCACCACAATCTGCGGTATCCCCAGCTTTTTGGCAATTGCCACAGCCGCATCCACCAGCCTGTCGCCGCCTAAACAAATCAGCGCCAAACCCAATACGAATAAAATAACTGTTTTTCCCATTTTTCCATCCTTTCTTCCTTTAGTATTGCACTTTTTCCGGTGACCCATGCGCATCACATGCCGCTTTGAGGGTAAGCGAGACTGCTTATCGTAATCAAAGCAGGGAAGATTTTCTCCCTACTCGCCGCATGTCCCGTGCGCCGCTTTAGCGGCATACTTCCTCTGCACGGGCCTGTGCATAAAAAAAGACTCCTGACCCACATATGATGCGTGTCAAAAGTCTCGTACTTCCTCAATAACCAATCGGTGGAAGTGTTAAGCCACGGCTTACCGCCGGAGATTGTTGGCCGAACATTTCTTACTACTCCCTTTTAACTTATGAAAACTTTACCAGAAAAAGAGAAAGATGTCAAATAGAAAAATAAATATTTACACCCTGTTAACACAACCGCCCGGAACCGCTCTGTGTTTGCGAATTACAGTGAAACAAAACTACTGGCACATACGGCATTTCCAAAAATCATCGTTTTTATCGGAACCTCATTGCGTTCTAACACATCAAATGATGTTCTCACAATTCCACTTTTTTCATTATCATTTTCGCAGTTTTCAATATCGCCTGTTGCGTAAACCGCAATATCTTTTCCCCATGCGGCATATCTCTTAAGAACTTCTTAATCCGGAAGATTATGTAAACGTAATACGGTGGTTGTTGCTAACGCAGGGGATGCAATTCCCAATTCATTAAATCTGTCAATTAAGTAACTCGAACCTTGAGAGGCATGGTGCGGTATTTTTATATAATCAATTCGTTCTTTTATGTTAAAATTAAAATCCGGGATACATTTTATCGTTCTATTCTCAACATCTCCCGCGAGAACGACATAAAAATGTCCAATATTGATTACCAGTCCTATGGAATACACATTTCCCATATTGAAACGTTCCTGAACCTTTAACTCCCCCAGCAAAGTAGTATCGGGCGCAAAGCTTCTTATTTCAAAAATGTATGGATGAATGGAAATATTACCGCAGCACTCAAACCTCTCTAAAATCTTTGCATCTGAGGCTTCACGTATCCGCATTTTATTTCTCTTTTTAGATTCCAAAGCTTCGAAAATCTCTTTATATGCGCTCTGTGCGGCTGACGGGCAGGCTTCAACATCTTTTGAGATAAACGGAGGAATCCAAAATAAAGTTTTGTTGTCACAGAATTCACTTATGATTCTGTCCATCCCAATTGTATGGTCGGCATGCGGATGTGTCCAGCATACAAAATTGAAGCTGTCCATCTTTTCATTTTTTAGTAAAGTAAGCGCTACATTTTCTTCCCCATCTTCATAACAATCCACTAATCCTGCATATACCGCTTTTCCATCCGCCTTTAAAAAGAAGACTATGCTTTCCCCTTCATTTTTATATCCTATAACGTTTATTTCAAAATCTAAAGCTTTATCAAACAGTTTTCTCTTCATTATTTCATTAACTGACTGGCATATTTTGTACCGGGCCTTCTGTTATCGCCTGAAATAGTCGTTCTTGCATTTTTACTGCTATATGCGCTCACAAACGTCTTTTTTTCTTTAACTGCCGGAACATTTGTATAATTTGTTTTAATTGTTGTCACAAATTTACTCATTTTTTTCAACTCCTATTATATTTGAATCATTGAAATTTTCTTTCCCTAGTTTTTCGATAAAGTCTTCTGTCAGCGCCTCCTTATATAATTCAAACAATCTTTCATTCATCGCAGTAATTTCAGTATTTCCGGTAAATAATCTGTTGATGTCATCGTCTTGCGTAATATAAATATCCGAATCCAAAACTACTTGATATGCAATGTTATCCTCATATTCTCCCTTTATTATTGTTCTCATTAAATTGACATTATATTTTCCGTCTAAAAAACAATCTCTGCTTTCAAAAAGTTTTGGACTGCTCCCTCTGTCTAATCCGTATATTGGGAAAAATTTTATGTTAAAATATCTGTCTAAGCTGTGGATATCTTTGATAATACATTGATTAACCTTCCGCACCCCGAAACGGGTACAGTTTAAGAAATCAACTTCATTTCTAAGCGTCTTTACCACCTCAACCAATGTGCCGCTATATTCGGAAAAAGGAATATATTTTTGACTTTGAATTGATACAAGCGCAAACTGAGTTGAAAGTTTACATTCAATCCCTCTTTCCTTATCAAAAAAACATATGCCCGCTTTTTTCTTACTCCCGTAACTGGCAGACTTTCCATCTCTATGCCTTCAGGATCCTGCAATTGTAAATCCAGTTCCGTGAGATATTCTTCTTTTAAGTTGTTGTAATGAGCTTTCTTAAAAATAGATTTCACTTTGGCAACAATATTATCCAGTTCAACTTCCGCTATTCCCGTATAATCAAAACGCACAATAATATTTTTCAAAAAATTATTCTTCAGATTTTCTCTTTTTACAGTATCTTTCATTATGATACCTCCTGGCATATAAGAAGCAAAACTGTGGGAACAAATATCCCGACATATTTTTGTTTATTATAATCTATTTCTATTTCCAAAACAACCAATATCAGGTTTGAGCCTAAAAAAATAATTGTTAGCGCCTATCCTCTCACGGACGCGGCTATAACCCCCACCTTTTTATCCCCGTCCGCTCCTGTGGGGTTTATGATGTATTCTTCCACGCACGCCGGAATGATGAAGGTCTCCGCGTAGTGCACTTCAAAAGGCGCGAAAGCGCCATTCGGGCTTTCAATAAGGGCCTTTTCCCCCTCCACCAGATTCAGCACATGGACGCTGTCATTGGTATGGCACTTTACCGGCTTTGTCAGCATATAGCGGTGGGTGTCGATAAACTCTCTTTGGTGCAGTCCTGTGCGTTCCACAAGGATTCCTTCTTCTTCTCTGCAAACCTTTTCCTGATGGAGCAGGTTTGCGGAAAGCCACGGCAGAGTTCGCTCCCACTGAATGTTATTAAGGCCATGATCCACATGGATGGGCCTTGGAATCCCATCAAGCCCCACGCGACCCCAATCCCACATTTTGAAGGTAAAAATATAAGGGGTTGCGCTGATTTCCAGTACCATGGTGTTGGCTCCCGAGCAGTGAACCGTCCCCGCCGGGATCAATACATGATCGTGCTTTTTCACCGGTATTTTGTTTACGTACTTTTCCGCCGGAAATTCGTATCCGCCCTTCTCGGCCCTCTTTAAATCCCGCGCCATCTCCTCCGGGTCCGTCCCTTCCTTCACCCCGAGATAGACGCAGGAGCCCTCCTCGCAGTCCAAAATATAGTAGCTCTCGTCCTGGGTGTAGTTCATACCAAAGGTATCCTGAATATATTCCGTCAAAGGGTGAACCTGCAGGGAAAGATTTCCCCCTCCCATGGTATCGAGCATGTCAAAGCGAATGGGAAATTCCGGGCCAAACCGGGCATGAACCTTTTCCCCCAGCAGCTGACGGGGCCTGTAAAGCACCAAATCCATGCAGGGCAGCTCCACCAGTATTTCCCCAAACATCAGATTTAAACTGTTTTCCTCCGGCACTCCGTCAAAGCTCCATGCATAATTGGGCTCATCCTCCCCAAGGCCGAAATTCTGCTGCATCCAGTGGCCGCCCCAAACTCCCGGGTCAAAGTAGGGCTGCATGCGAAAAGGCCTTTGGCTCACCAGATCCAGCGCATGTCTGAAAGCTTCCCCCGTAATCATTTTGGGATTTTCTTTCCTGTTGGTATCCACCACATAATCAAAATCCTCAAAATGCTGTCTTTTATGTTTATCCGCAAGACGCCACTCCACAAAAAATCCTCTTTTGATTTTGGTCAGATTAGGCGCGTCGTAATTGGTACATTTCCAGTTGGCCATCCCTGCCCGGTATCTCAACTGAATCTCCCACCTTGCCAAATCAAAATAAAGATACACGTCCCCACGGGTAATCAGCCCTGCGCCAACGCCAATTACCAGCACTGCGCCCTGTGCATGACCTTGAGCCGAGCCCTGTGCCGGGTCTTGAACCGGGCTCTGTGCCGGGTCTTGAGCCGGGCTCTGCGCCGTCTCCATGGCTTCCCGTATTCTTCTTTGGGCGTCCTCAATCTTTTCTTTTATAAAACAATCCGCAAGCTTTTTATGGCACATGAATCCAAATACACGGTCATCGGTAAGATACTCCTTAAAAAGCTCGTTTAATTCTTCTTCTCTTAACGCGCAGTCCTCCGATTCTATCACCAGAGCCGGATTCAGGCAGGACAAATGCCTTATCACTTCTTCCTTATCCACACCGGGGTAAAGATCGCAGACAATGACCCTTTTCCCACAAGCAACCTCTTTCATAAGTCTTATTGTTATATCGTCATAACCTTCTACCGCATGTTCGTCATATCCCGCTATTTTTGTGTATGGCTGCAAATCATAATTACCATACCTGCAATATCGTTTATTCATGTTAATCCCCCATTCTTGCCAGCAGCCCTCAAATTTGGGCGTAAGCACAAATTTGTTGTGTGAAAAATTTATTTTTCACACTAATCCCCTTGCTCCTTTCCCGACCTGCAAATTCCCAACAACAAAAAGTATGTACGCCATATGTAAAGCACAAATCGGCTCCTTCAATGAGAACTTATAAGCAATGCAGACTTACAGTTCCACGGAATATTTATATCTGTCCCCCGGATAATAGCAAATGGTGTATTCCACGATATCGCCATTTTCTTCATAAGCCTTGCGCACCCTCTTGAACACAGGAACGCCCTCGGGAATCGACAAATATTTTCCGATTTCCTCCGTGGCCGCCACCGCCTCAAAGGTGTCCCGGCCTTTTACCACCTTGGTATTACAGTTGGTCTGCAAAAACTGATAAAGGGATTCCATATAGCATTCGGTATCAAGAGGATACTCTCTTGTTTTTTTCAGATAGGTGATGGAATACACGATGGCTTCCTCCCCTACGCTTCTCACCCTTACCAGGCGATAGCATTCATCTCCCGGCTCAATCTCCAACTGGTCCGCAACCGTCTTTCCCGCCTGTATCAGAGACATATCGCAGTAGCTGGTGTTCATAACCTTTCCGTGCAGCTTCATTTCGTCCGTAAAGCTCACCAGATTCTTTAAATTCTCGTCTATTTTTCCGTAGACCACAGTGGTCCCGATTCCCCGCGAGCACTGCAGATATCCCTCGTTCACCAGCTCATTGATCGCCTGCCTGACGGTGATACGGCTTACCTGATAGATTTCCTGAAGCTTTTTTTCCGTCAGAAACAAATCGCCCTTGACAAACTCGCCCTTTTCAATCTGTCCTCTGATAATCTCGACTATCTGGGAATACAAAGGCGCCGCACCTTTTTCTCTGTTTAACATTTCCATACCTCCCACATACCGCAAGCTTTGCAGTACTGCGCCAACCCCCGCCGGCCGCAGACCTTCACCCTACGGGCTTTTTGTCCGCCAGGATTTTCCATGCTGCACTTCATAACAGGCGTCCGCCTTATTTTTCTATCTTTTCCTATTTAATTCTAACATTTTCCAGAAAAAATTACAACGAAAGAGCGGTATACATTTTCACCCTAATTACCGAATTCCTCCAAAGCCTCCTGCATTTTTACATATAACCCCTCCAAGGCCCTCCCTGAAGTATCCTTCGAAAGATAAATTTTAATCTTCCGCTCCCGGCACTCTTTCTCAAATGCCTTTCCGAAATAACAAAAGCTTTTGGAAAGCTGTCCCCCCAGCACAAAGGCGTCCGGGCGAAAACTTTCCAAAAAAGGCAGCATCGCTTCCCGGAGCCATCCTCCAAATTCCTCATAAACCGCAAACGCCTCCTGATTGTTTTCCCCGCAAAGTTTAAAAAGCTCCAATCCGCTTTTTGCCTGCCCAAAGACCTTATGTGAAATCGTCTCCAATCCACGGACGGAGAGATAGTCGTCAATGATACTTTCTTTAAAAGGGGTATTGAAAATCCACCCCATAGGCGGCGCCTGCCCTTCCCCGCCTTTAAGAATCCTTTTGTTTTCGGCAAAAGCCGAACCCGCTCCCGTTCCCATACAAAGAAACATTATCCGCCTGCTGCCCTTTGCGCCGCCAAAATAACATTCCCCTAAGGCAAAGGCTTCCACGTCATGAAGAAAAAGAAAACGGCATGCCTGTTCTTCTTCCTCCGACAGCCAGAAACCGGCCAGATATTTCTTTATCTCCTGCGAAATACAAACTCCGTATATGGAATCATACTTGTTAAGCCCCCGCATCAGGCTGACTCCGCGCTCATAGTCAAAGGGGCCGGGGAAAGCCATGCCAATCCCCTTAATCCGCACACTTTCCCGCATATTCTTTTCCCCCGAAGGAGCTCCCGCCGAAATCTTTTCCCGTAAAAAACATAAAACCCGTGCAAAATTTTGAAAAATATCTTCTTTCGTGCCCCTGGCCTTAGCGTCAAAGCTGTCAATTTGGCCCCCATACAAAGCGCCCTTTTCATCCAAAACGCCCGCCTTTATATTGGTTCCGCCTACGTCCAGCATAAGATACGCGTCCATAAAATTCCCCTCGCTTCCCTTCACTCACAAGTCAAAGACCTGGCGGCATTCGCCAAATGGACATGCCAGCATGGCCCGTTGCTCGCGGAAATAAATTGCCACACAGAAAACCGCCAGGCATTCTTCCCTTCCCTCCGAAAGCACGGCAAAGTAATCCTACGGCAAATGATATCCTGACAAGACCGCCCTTTGAAACACTCACTGTAGATTCGGTACGCTTACTTTTAAGCATAGAATCCCAAAACGCCCTCATTGTCGATAGCGCACAGCTCCATTGCTTCTTCCTTCGAACACTTTTCATGGGTGGCAAGAGTATAGGAAAACTCGTAAAATCCCCCCAAATCCACCTTAAAATTCGTCTCCCAGAAATTATTCATCACCCAGGAATACGCCTGCTCCCGGTTCTTCTCCTGATTCTTCCCGTCGCACAGCAAAATGGGATGCGCTTCCAGGCTGCCGAAGGTCACCAGCGGAGCGTCCTTGACTGCCAGCGTGAGGGTTTTATCCCCGCCTTCCATCACAATTCCGTTCTGCAGAAGATAAAACTCCATGTTCGTACCGGGAAGCTGGTCAATTCCGGGTCTTATGATACAGCCCGTCTTGTCGAGATATTTCACCTCGTCCTCCCCTGCCGTAAAAGGAAGGGAAATATACAGATTTTCCGGCTCCCACACGCTGTCCTTATGAATCCGCACAGTGCTTTCTATTCTTGGAAGCTCCTTATATACTTTCAGGAAAATACTGTAAAAGCCTGTTCCCGTAAGCTCATAGTCCAGCCGCACCGCCGCATAAACCGGGCCGTTTTCCACAATCTGAATGTCCTTAAGCTTGCCGGCATAGCGCAGGGTGGACGTGTCCTTGCGGTTTCTTCCCATCCGCCTCCTGCACTCGCATGCCTGCCCCTTCATATCCGTCACTTCATAGATTCCGGTAAAGGCAGGGTACGCCGCATCTTCTCTGATGAGATTTTTCCCGTCTTTTTTATCGATAATGGCCGCAATGCCCTTTTTCTGGTCTAAGATGACCTGATAAAATTCCGTCTCCACCAGAGCGCAGTCCGTCCGGTAATCTCCCGGCACAATCACATCCTCCACGCCCTCCGCGCCGATATGGGCGTGATTTTTCACCGTAACCGGTTTTTTCTCCTTCACAAGGCGAATCATGACCTCTTTTTCTTCCTTTGCTTTCAGTGAGGCGATGACTTCCACCTGCGTCGCCCGGGCAATCCTTTTCACCTGAGACTTTAATATCTCTCCCGTAGCCATGTCCACCACTTCTATCGGCATATCTTCGCCGTAATTAATGCCTTCCATGTACTCCCAAAATTCGATATAAAGATATACTTTGGTCTTCAAATCCCTGTTGTGGGGGTTGATGATTTTATATCTTTGCGGCTTATCCTGGGCAATGGTAACCTCCCCTTTTTTTGCAAGAATCCTGTCCAGATTCCGGGATGCCTCCGTGTTGGCATTGATGGCGTAGGCCGTCTTTTTCATCTCCAAATCGCCCACAAGGGTTTCCCAGGGCTCCGATACGGAAGAAGAATACCCCCAGGTATGCTCCGCGTACAGCATCAGATTCTCGGCCGCCTGCTCCATCAGCCCTCCGTCCCCCAGCTCTCCCTCAGGGTCTAACTTCCGACAGATATCGTATTTTCTTCTGGCGTCGCAGAAAATTTTTACCGCCGCCGGGGTGGAACCTATTCCGTCAGCCCACCAGTCGTTCCAGTCTCCTTTGTAAGTGGCAATACTGTCACAGTTTTTTTCCACCTCCTCAAAAAACTGCTCAAGAGTCGCCATCCGAAACGAAATTTTCCCCTTGTAGAGGTCGTTAAGCGCATGAACCCGCTCCGCAATTTTCGCGTTTGGCGGCGCATTGTCCGTAATTGCCCCTGAAACCATAAAAGGAACCAAATCGTAAGGGTAACCTTCCTCCTCCAGATTCGCCAGATAGCGCTCCAACCGGGTTGTGGCAATCTCCATTTCCTTTTGCTCCGTGTCCTCCTTACTGTGAATCAAAACCATGTTGTTTTGGAGGGGCCTGTGGAACTCGTCATAGGTCATGTAAGTGCTTCCTCCGTGAGGGACCAAAAACATTTCATTCCCGAAATGATAATGCTCCCCGTTCCACACAAGCACCTTATTTCCTTTGGGCCCTTCCCAGTAAAAAGGCATCACCTTTTTATAAAGAGGGAACATGCCATGATGGGGATGCAGACAGGAATACAGATGCTTTATGCCATGCCCGGCAAGTGCGTCCGCGTATCCCCATGCAAAGCCGTTGATATCCGCCGTCATGCCGGAGATAACCGGATGGCCAATTTTTTCCCCATATTCCCTTGCCTGCGCAAGCCTTGTATCCAGCACTTCCTTCGAAATCAGCTCCGTCATATTCAGATAATTTCCGGACAAACCAATCTCCCCGCTGTGCACATATTTTTCAAAATCCCTGATATATTCTTCGGATGCATGGGCATAAAAATTTTTTACCTGCCAGAAATTTTCACACTGCCACACAAAGCCCTCGTATTCTTTTCTTCCATTTAAATGGATATCGTTTAAAATATCCACAGCCTGTTTGATAAAATCGCAGTGATAACTGATAATCTTATCCTGCCTTTCCGTATAGCCAATATCCGTATGGGAATGATGAATCAGATACACCTTCCATTTTCTGTTTAAATCTGCCATGATTTTTTACTCCTTTCCTGCCACTATTTGCCGGTATAGGCAAAGCCCGCCTCGAAATTTTTAAAACCAAAAGTTGACAGCAAATTCCTGGAATGTTAAGATAGATCATGTAATTTTTAAGTCCGGGTTTTCCGGAGCAAATAAGCGGATATGGCGGAATTGGCAGACGCGGCGGTTTTAGGTGCCGCTGGGCGACCGTGCAGGTTCGAGTCCTGTTATCCGCATTTAAAGAACGCCTGAAATAGGCGTTCTTTTTATTTTGTATTGTATATCGCATTGCAAATCATAAAAAAATGTCCGTTAGCAAAGAAGCAGGATTTTAGAGGCATCCAAAGCCGTTTGACCTATACGAACTGATATCAGCCCTCCGCTAATTTGCATACGTCAACCCATCCTTCCTCCCCGGCATATTTTTCCATCTCCGGTATGGTAAGTTCAATAGCGCTGTTGCTGCTGCCGCAGGCCGGAAACACCGTCTCAAATCGTTTTAAAGATTCATCCAGATACACCTTCACCCCCGGATTAACCGCAAAGGGGCAGACTCCCCCTACGGCATGCCCCACCAAAAGCGTTGCTTCATCCGGCGAGAGCATTTTGGCCTTTGTGCCAAATTGCTTTTTATATTTTCCATTGTCAATTTTCACATCCCCTGCGGCTACCACCAAAATTGCATGTCCCTCCACCATAAAAGAAAGCGTTTTTGCAATTCTTTGGGGCTCACAGCCAAGCGCCTGCGCCGCTAAAGCCACCGTTGCGCTGGATACCTCAAATTCCCGGATTCTTTCTTCCATTCCATACTCTCTAAAATATTCCCTTACTCTGTCAATTGCCACTATTTCTTTCCTCCTTAACTTTTATGTGCACTCCCAAATTCTCTTTTGCAGCTTTCTTTGCAGTCAGTTTACTGCGGGCATTACAGCTGTTTTACAATAAAAAGCATAAAAATCACATCCGTTTTTTAATTTAATAAAATACCCTGCACTCCGCAGAAATGAATCAATCGGCAAGCCCAAACGCACTCAGGTAAACCCCCACCGACCGGCTCATTTCCTTAGCAAAATCCGAGTTATATTTTCTCTCGCAAAAACCTCTGCTCCACGCCTCGAAGCTTACGGATTTACATTCCTTATCAAACATTCTGCGCAGCGCATCCCCGTCTTTGCGCCGATAGACGTTTTCCTGTACAATATCCTCAAGGCGACATCTCTCCGGTTTGAGACGTTCCTGCTGCTGGAGCGTTGGATAGCCAAACACCAGCATAGCCGCCGGGAAAACATATTCCGGCAGGTTTAAAAGTTCCCTGTGAATCTCGCAATTTTCCATAATATCCCCAATATAGCAGGAACCAATTCCCATGCTCTGAGCTGCCGTAACAGCATTTTGCGCCGCAATGTTTGTATCCGACACTGCAAGCATCAAATCCCCCACTCCCGGCTTTCTAGGCTCACACCCGCCCTCCAAAAAGGCGTCGTACCATTTCTGCAAATCCGCGCAAAAGATAAGCGCCATCTTTGCCTTTGCAATAAAAGGCTGGTTGTCGCAAGTCTCGGACAGCCTTCTCTTAAGCGCTTCATCCGTAATGTCAAGGATCGTGTATAGCTGCTGATTCCCCGCCGTTGGAGCGGCCATTGCCGCGCACAAAATTTCTTTTTTCTGCTCCGGCGTAATTTCCTGCTCTGTAAAAACACGCACGGATTTTCTTCTGTGTAATTCTCTTATTATCTCGTTCATTTACCCGCCCTCTCTTAAAATATCTATCCTTTTCAAGGTTCATCTGAGCTTAATCCGGCTTTCCTTACCCTATTCCCCTCGTACCTGCCGGCAGGCAGCTATTCGGTCTTCGGCCGCATAGTTACTAAATCCGGTTATCGGAAACTCTCCTCCACTATTGAAATTCCAGCCGTATCTTATCATTTTCCTCCGCCGCCACATAAGCCACCTTCACCAAAGCCTCTGCATAGTTCCCCAAGGCGCCCTCCAAAGCGTCCAAATTCCGAAACAAAAGCTTTGTCTCCTCATAAGTATCCGTCAGGCAATCATATAAGGCATCCAGATTCCTCCCATACCATTCAGGAAAATGTAACGCCCTGTTTAAAGTATCATGCAGCACATCCCTGTTTTTTATTTCATTTCCATCTATGATACAAATTTGCATCGTTATACCCCCTGCATCCTTTCTATTTCCCCTATTCTCCTTCATACAAAAGTTCAAATGACAGGTAATGATCCTCCGTATAATATATCAATCCGTCGTTAGAAAATACAATACGTTTTGCGCCGCGCTTTTTTGCTCCAAGAGTATCTATATCGCATTCCGTATAAATCCGTCCCTCTTCTTCGGGCAGCAGCCCTTCATAATTTCCAAAGCGGCTTCCACCAATGCACATCCCCGGCGCATAGGGTTCTAAAGACCCTCCTGTCCATCCTAACGCCTCCGCTTCCTTCTTTGTGATAAAATTAGATGGCAGCTGACCGTATAAATGAATATACAAAGCCACATCTTCCTTGGAAGTATATGTACCGTCTTCAGAAAGCGCAGGGCTTTTTTCTTCCTCCTTTAGGTCCTGCTCCCTGCTTTCGCCCGTATCAGCCTCCTGCAAAGAGTTTTCATCCGGCATGGCTTTATCCGGCGCTTCTTTCTCCGATTCGGCTTTATCTGATTCAACCACATCCGGCCCGGTCTTATCCGCCGTATCTTCCGCTTTTTCCAGGTGTGGCTCGCTGTCAGTCTCTAAATCACCGCCCCTGGTTTCTAACGCGGCATCGTCTTTTGCCCCGGTATCTTTTTCTATTTCAGCATTATTTTCTATTTCAGCATCATTTTCTACTGCAGCATTATCCCCTGCCGTAACATTGCTTTCCATCGCAGCATTATTTTCCATCACGGCATTTTTTTCCGTTGTCTTCCCGGCGCTGCATCCTATCAGCATAAATGCCAGCAAAAACATTGTTAAAAATCGCAAATTCTTCTTCATAATAAAAACCATACTCCCTTCCAACCCTTTAAATATGCTTTTCTTTCTACTTATTTTAAAGAAACAAAATTTACCCGTCAAGAAATATTCCTGTATATAGATAAAAAATAAAATTGTTTTTATAGAAAAAACTGCTATAATTATAGTTAGGTTCATGTAAATATGACTATTTAATTATCGTCCATGGACAAAAGATTTACAGGAGGAAAACTCATGGATAACCAGGATAAGGCGGGAAGCCGTACAAGACGTTTTTTAATAGGAAGCTTCACTCTCCTTTTAGTCATAAGTGCCAGCGCATTCTTATGTTTGGGATATTATATGAGCGTTACAAGCAGGGAATCTATTGATAAAGTGGGCCGTATGTATATGACAGGTATAAACAAACAGCTTTCCGCCCACTTCCGGACACTTATGACCTTAAAGCTGGAACAGGCAGAAACTGTTGTGGAGGTTGTTTCAACAGATATTGACAATGCGGAAGAATTATACCAGGAATTAGTCTACCGGATTCATGTCAGGGATTTTCATTATCTGGCCCTGTGTTCTGAAAGCAGAGTTCTGGAAATGCTTTACGGAGAACAGATTTATATTGCTGATCCTGAGCCCTTTTTCGAATCATTAGCGAATAAGGAAAAAAAGATTGCGATAGGCCGGGACGAGTCCGGAAACGAAGTGGTTTTGTTTGGTATCAGCGCAGACTACCCCATGAAAAACGGAGAAAAATGCCTGGCTTTAATTGCCGCTCTTCCCATAGAATACATTAGTCAGATGCTGGATACGGAAGAAACGGATGATTTGGTGTACACCCATATCATTCGAAAGGATGGAAGTTTTATCTCCAGTGCCATAAGCGACGAACATTCGGATTATTTTACCAGCCTTTACGATCGATACCCTGAAGACTCTTCCGACAAAATAGAAGCGTATATTGAAGCGCTCTCCACATCCATGCAAAACAAGGAGGATTATTCCGTTATCATGGAACTGGGTGGAAGCAGAGAGCTGATATATTGTACTTTGCTTCCTTATTCGGAATGGCACCTGATTACCGTTCTACCCTTTGGGGCTTTAAATCAAACGGTAGAAAGCCTGAATCTGAATACTACAATTACTACCATATTGGTCTTTGTACTCATTCTTCTGATACTGCTGATTATTTTCTATATTTACTATAAAATGAGCTGCCAGCAGCTTCTCGATTTGGATGCGGCGAGGCAGGAGGCTATCCAGGCGACCAAGGCCAAAAGTGAATTTCTTTCAAACATGAGCCACGATATCCGCACTCCGATGAATGCAATCGTGGGTATGACGGCTATTGCAACCACACACATTGACGATATGGAGCATGTACAGCACTGCCTTAAGAAAATAGCATTATCCGGCAAACACCTGCTTGGACTTATCAACGATGTTTTAGATATGTCAAAAATTGAAAGCGGAAAACTTACGCTGACAGCGGAACGGATTTCTTTACGGGAAATATCAGACGGAATTGTCAGCATCGTACAGCCCCAGATTAAAAGCAAAAAGCAAGACTTTAGTGTGCACATTGATAATATTATGGCAGAGGAAGTGTACTGCGATGGCGTACGTTTGAATCAGATTCTTTTAAACCTTTTGTCCAATGCGATTAAATATACGCAGGAAGGCGGTTCCATACAGCTGTCCCTGTACCAGGAGGATGCGCCGCCGCCGGAAAAAGAGAACTATGTTCGAACACATATTAAAGTGAAGGATAACGGAATTGGCATGACCTCCGAATTTATGGAGCATATTTTTGATTCCTATTCCAGAGCGGATAGTAAACGTGTACAAAAAACCGAAGGAGCCGGACTTGGCATGGCTATCACCAAATATATAGTAGCCGCCATGGATGGAACCATTACCGTAGAAAGCGAACTAAACAAAGGTACTGAATTCCACGTAATATTGGATATGGAAAAAGCAACCGAACAGGAAACCGATATGTTGCTTCCCCCCTGGAAAATGCTGGTGGTAGACGATGATGAAATCTTATGCCGCACTGCCGTGGATACATTGGAATCTATCGGAATACAAGCTGACTGGACACAAAGCGGAGATAAGGCAATTGAACTGGTAAAGCTCCATCATCAGATGCGGGATGAATATCAAATTGTTCTTTTAGATTGGAAGCTTCCGGAACAGGACGGTATTACAATTGCCAAGCGCATGAAGCAAATCACAGATATACCAATAATCCTGATTTCAGCATATGACTGGGGCGAATTTGAGACGGAAGCAAAGGCGGCAGGTATTACCGGTTTTATTGCAAAACCATTATTCAAATCAACCTTGTTCTATGGATTAAAAAAATATATGAATGTCTCCGAAGCGGCAAACAATACGAATATTGATATGGATTTAGCCGGACACAATATATTGGTTGCAGAGGATAATGATTTAAACTGGGAAATCTTAAACGAACTTTTATCTGACTTCGGCATGAAACTGGAATGGGCTGAAAACGGACAAGTCTGTTTAGAAAAATTTGAGGCTTCCGAGCCGGGATATTACGCAGCAATACTAATGGATATCCGTATGCCTGTCATGAATGGTATTGAGGCCACACAGCAAATTCGCGCGTCGGCTCATTCGGACGCAAAGACAATTCCCATTATCGCCATGACTGCGGATGCTTTTTCGGAAGATGTGCAACGGTGCGTAGACAGTGGAATGAACGCCCATACGGCAAAGCCAATTAACCTGGATGAAGTAATCTCCCTGTTGAAAAAATTCATCCTGTAAAAATAAAATCCGGCTACTGCAAAAATATTCTATCAATTAAAACCTATCAACCAAAAACCCCGCGTGGCATAATGTTAGCCTCTTGCGGGGTTTACTTTTTCATAAAAAATACAAATATATAGGCATTCCGCCGTGTCTTTCATATCCACGCTCCCGGCTTAAGCTTAAAATCGAATAGGGGAAAAGCCTTCCTATACTCGCGCGCCGGGTACCCGTCAGCTTCTGCTGACAATCATCCTCTGGGTGGCCCTGTGCAGTCGAGCAGGGTAGCAGAAGCATGGCCCTCATGCTGCCCTGGCAGCAATTCCTTATACAGGTCAGCGCAATTAAGTAGGAAGGTTTTCTCCCTACTCTCCGCACGGCCCGTGTGCCACTTTAGTGGCATATTTCCTCTGCACAGGCCTGTAATCGAGTAGGGAAGATTTTCTCCCTGTCCGCTGCGCGGCCGCATGCTGCAACAGCAGCAAACATCCATATGTGGGCCTGTGCATCAAACGCCGACACGCTTCGCGAATCGGCTTATTGCATTAAACGCTGCCACGCTTCGCGAGACAGCTTTTTATTAAAAAGGGCAAATCCAAGTATTTCTACTTAAATCTGCCCTTCTTTAAATATCTGAATATATCAGTGCTGCCTCTCACTGAGGTCAGCTTATTGGCTATTAAACCAACACTGTTTTACACTTATCTTTATTCAGCTGTGTCTGCTGCACCGTCTTCCACGGCATCAGCTGCCGTATCTGCTGCGCCACCATCAGCGATATCTGCATACATGAAATACCAGTAGCCGTAAGGTGAATGCCAGGAACCTGTAATCTTGTCACTCTGTAACCAGAAGTCATTGTAGTAAGCTACAGGGATACATCCTGTTTCTTCCATAAGAATATCCTCTGCCGTATGCAGTGCCTCGGAACGCTCTGCTGCGTCAAGTGTTGTTCTGGAAGTTTCCATAGCCGCATCATAATCTGCATTATTGAACTTACCATCATTGTTTCCGTTTGTGGAGTAAAGTAAGTCTAACATATTGGAAGGATCGCTGTAATCGCCAACCCAGCCGTTACGTGCGGAATCATAATCGCCGTTACGACGCATAGGTGTGAAGCTTGCCCACTCTACGATATCTACCGTAAGGTCAATGCCAAGCTCTCCCCAAGCCTGCTGTAAGTACTCAGCTACAACTTTGTGATAACCTACATCATTTGTGGAATAGGAAATGGAAGGGAATCCCTCTCCATCCGGATAGCCTGCCTCAGCAAGGAGCTTTTTAGCTTCCTCTACGTTTGCTTCATGGTTTGTAACATCAATGTAAGGCTGTCCGCCATTTGCATTGTCCATAAACTGGCTTCCGTCCGTATCAATCCAGCCGGGGCCCATGAAGTTGCTGGCTGCCGAATATGTACCCTGCATCAAAGTGTCTGCAACATACTCACGGTCAATTGCAAGGCTTAATGCCTTACGTACCTTTGCATCATTGAAAGGCTCTCTCTGTGTATTAACGCTTAAATAATATGTTCCGATAATCGGATCTACATAGAAATCGGCATTTCCCTCTAAGGAAGGAATTTCTTCCGTAGGAACATCCTTAATCATAAGAACTTCACCTGTCTGGTATGCACTGTAGGAAGCGTTAGCGTCCTCAATCAGATTCCACTTGATACCGTCAAGCTTGATTGCATCCGCATTCCAGTAGTTAGGGTTCTTGCTCATGAGAATATAAGATCCGGGTACCCATTCCGATATATAGAAAGGACCGTTGGAAATATAAGTCTCAGCTGAGGTTGCCCATGCATCGCCGTTTGCTTCGATTGTTGCCTGCTGTACAGGGCTTAAAGTAGCAAATGCTGCAAGGCTGCCAAAGTAAGAACAAGGAGCATTTAAAGTAACAACCAGTGTGCTGTCATCTTCTGCCGCTACCTGCAGAGCGTCTAAGTCGCCCTCAATTGCCTTGTCATAACCTTCTACCATAGAAAGTACCGTCTCAGCATAGGGAGCCGCTACCATAGGGTCACATACTCTCTTCCAGCTGTAAACAAAATCGTTCGCAGTAAGGTCGCTGCCATCAGACCATTTTAAACCGTCTCTTAAATGGAAAGTCCATGTAAGACCATCCTCGCTTGTCTCCCAGGATTCTGCCTGTCCGGGAGCCAACTTGCCATCCTGATCTACTGTCAGGAGACATTCAAAAGAATGAAGCAGCATATTGCCGCCGTCCACCGCACTGTTAAGCGCAGGGTCAATTGTTTCAGGGTCAGGTCCTACCTGTACGGAAAGAATCTTCTCTCCGCTTGCCGTAGCAGGCGCCTCTGCGCTCTCATCGCTACTGTCTGTGGTTTCAGCTGCATCTGCCGCATCATCACCTTCGGTGGTATCCGCCGCATCCGTACTTTCAGCCGCATCGTTGCTGCCGGAATTACTATTACCGCCGCCGCAGGCCGAAAGTCCGATAACCATAGTAACTGCCAACATAAGGGCGATTACTCTTTTTTTCATAACTTTTCCTCCTCTTAAATTTTTAAAATTAACAAATATAGACTTTTTAACGTCTATATTGGTTTACCACATTTTATAGGCCTTGTCAATAACATAATTATCTTGAGTTTCCGCAGTTTTATCCACAAGGTCCTGATTTTATGAGTATCATAGTG
>CAJUKV010000029.1 GCA_910587305.1 uncultured Lachnospiraceae bacterium
ACAGTGCTTAAAGTAATTATTCAATTGGTTTTCCCCACCCCGTGAAAAGTAACTTCCAAAATTGTTGACAAAAGAATATTTGTTCGATATAATCGGGATATGTAAACAAATGTTCGCAACATTTGTTCGTGGCTTATGTTCCGGTTCGTTTTGGCAGACATATGGAGGACGAAAGAGATGAGAGGGGAAAATATTAGAAATAATAGAACCATGAGAAACAGAATCAGGAGAAATCGCCAGATCCGTAACCGGCTTATGATGTGTTTTCTTACCATTATATTAGTTGCCGCTTTTTCCTCCTTCTTTTTTGGCTTTAGGACTAAAGCGCAGGAAAATGACGAAGGAAAGGCGTATAAATATTATAAAAGCATTACGATAGAAGCGGGCGATACCCTTTGGCATTATGCGAAACAATATGGAGATGAGCGCTATTATGACAATTGTAATGACTATATCCGGGAAGTGAAAAGCATTAATGCGCTGCGCAGCGATCATATTACCGCCGGTTGCCACCTGATTCTTCCCTATTATAGTTCATCCTAATTAAGGCGAGAAGACAGGTTTACCGCCCAACTGCCTGCGGCGCGGCCTTTGAATAGTCCTTTGCATGGGCTACTTTTCACGAAGCTGTACGGCCTTTGCCGCCATTCTTCGCCTGTTATCCTCAAGGGCGGCGTAGTGCTTTCGGGTTGTATTTACATCCTTGTGGCCAAGAACATCCGCAACTAAATAGATATCGCCTGTTTCTCGGTAGAGGGCGGTGCCATAAGTACTGCGCAACTTATGAGGAGTTATCTTTTTCAGCCCGGTGACATTGGATGCATATTTTTTTACAAGGTTTTCAACTGCACGCACAGTAATACGGCGGTTTTGCATAGAAAGAAACAGGGCGTTTTCGTGGCCTTCCAATGGGATCATATGATATCTTTTTTCCAGATAATCACTTAGTGCGTCGGCAACCTCTTCACTAAAATAGATTACGGTTTCATAGCCGCCTTTTCTTCGTATTTTTATGCCATTGTTTTTAAAATCTATATCGCTGATATCCAGCCCTACACATTCGGAAACACGTATACCGGTTCCAAGTAAAAGTGTAAGCAGCGCTACATCACGTAGTTTTGTTTTATTATGATATTTAAGCTGGTTTTTTGTCAGTTTTTCGCCGTCCTCGACCTGATCCAATAAGATGGCTACCTCATCAACGTCTAAACGTATAATTTCTTTTTCATGTTGTTTTGGGAGGGGAACCAGTGCGGCAGGGTTAGTCTTAATTGATTCTGCACAAAAATAATAATTATAAAAGCTTTTTAACGCGGAAAGCTTTCTCTTTTTTCCTCGTTCATTGTTAGAATATTCTTTTCCATCTTTGGTGTAATATGTTATGTAATCAAGATATTCTTCTATATCCTCCCGGGTAATTTGGTCTAAAATAGACAGTGGGAACTCTGTTATCTCCATATGGGAGCAGGACTTGTTTTCCGAATGGATAAATTCAAAAAAAACACGTAAATCATAGGCATATGCAAGCCTGGTGCGAGAGGATGTGTATTCCTGTATTCCTCTGAAAAATTCTTTACAAAAAGAAGGGAGTGTACTTACAACCTCCCGCATTTTCATCGTATTTAAATTGTTTTGCATATCATGATAATTTTTACTGTTTTCCATTACCGGACCAACCTTCCATTTTTCCGTTGCATATAGCGGTAAACATTCTTTCTTTTACTCCCGGGTTTTCCTGATTTAATCTTTTTAACAGGTTTTTTATATATTCCCGCTTGGTGTGCCCATCCGCAGGGCAGGGACTTTTTACAACAGGTAGTTCCATTTTATTGACAAATCCAATTACATCAGCCTCATTCATATACATTAGCGGCCTGATTACGGTTAAATCCATACGGTCTAAATAAGTCACAGGGCTAAAGGTATGAAATCTTCCTTCGTAAATTAAAGACATCAACATTGTTTCAACCATATCATCTTTGTGATGGGCGTATGCAACCTTATTACAGCCTGCCTTCTTTATCGCTTCATTCAGTGCGCCTTTCCGCATTTTGGCACACAGGGAACAGGGGTTTGATTCCTTACGTTCATGAAAGATAATATGCGCAATATCGGTTTTTACAATAGTATATGGTATGTCCAACTGGCCGCAAAGCTCCCTGATTTTTTCCAAATTCAAATTATCAAACCCTAAATCAACGGTAACCGCACAAATTTTAAATGGTTTTGGATAAAAGCGCATAAGACCATGCAGACCATACAGAAGCGTTAAACTGTCCTTTCCGCCTGAAATCCCTACGGCTATATTGTCGCCAGATTCTATCATATTATAATCATCCACAGCTCGGCGGATATAGCTGAGCACCCTCTGCAAAGTCATACTAACCCCCAATCCTGATGAAGAATGCCTGTTTTTCAAGGCAAAATAGTAACATAGCTTCTTTATTCTATCATATTTTGCAGATAAGCCATAGTATCTTTTCAAAAAAAATGTTATACTGTTTTATATTGTTGTAAGGAGAGGAGAGAGGGCGCTGACAATTTTGGCCGGCTGCCCAATATGTATGAAAATCAAATTTAATAAAAGGTATTTGCATTTAGGTCTCACTGCTTTTGCAGTAATTGCTGCTTCGATCTGTTTTTATTATCTTATTTTCCATGGGGATCGCTTTTCCGCGCAAGTGGATGCTTTTTTTAAGGTAACAAGCCCTGTAATGTATGGCATTATTTTTGCTTATCTTATGACTCCTTTGGTCAACGGAATAGAAAGACATCTTTTGATTCCTGTTTTCAACTGGCTAAACAAAATAGAAGACAAAAACATAACAAGTATTACTGGCAAGCAGAAAAAATATATGCGAACGCTTTCCATATTGCTTACAATATTAATTGTGGGGTATCTCATATATGGTTTCTTTTCCATATTAATACCGAATATCATAAAGAGCATTAAGAGTATTTCTTATCAGTTTCCCTATTATGTGCAGAATCTTACCAGCTGGTCGGCTAAATTTCTGGCTGACAATCCGGATATTGAAAAAATGGTTATCGGTTTCCTTGATACTTATTCCGAAGAGTTTACAAATTATTTGAATAACAGCATTGTTCCACAGATGGAAACCCTGTTAAAACACGTTTCTTTGAGCCTTATCAGTGTTCTCAAGGTGTTATGGAATTTTATCATAGGCGTGGTGATTTCCATTTATGTATTGTTCAGCAAGGAAAATTTTGCAGGGCAGGCCAAAAAGCTGGCGTTTGCACTGTTTAACACCAAAACCGCCAATCAGTTTATCAAAGATGTTCGCTTTATAAGCGATACATTTATAGGTTTTATTGGAGGCAAGATTATCGATTCCATTATTATCGGATTTATCTGTTTTGCCTGTACCAGTATTTTAAATATGCCATATGCTTTGCTGGTAAGCGTAATTGTGGGCGTAACAAATATCATACCTTTTTTTGGACCATATTTAGGGGCTATCCCCAGTGCAATACTTATTTTAATGGTTAACCCTTTAAAATGCGTTTACTTTATCATATTCATATTGATTTTACAGCAGATAGACGGCAATTTGATTGGCCCTAAGATTTTAGGGCAGTCAACGGGCCTGTCAGGCTTTTGGGTTATCTTTTCAATTACGGTATTTGGCGGGTTTATGGGTGTATTCGGGATGATTATTGGGGTTCCGCTATTTGCAGTATTTTATGCCTTTATACGCCGCTTCGCAAATCACTTACTCAATAAAAGAGGATTGCCGCTGGAAACCAATCAATATTTAAATGTAAAATACATTGATGAAGGTCATGTATTTGTACCGAAAGAAGAAATACCCAAAGAGAGTATTAAAAATACCCTTTTCAAAATTGGCATAAGAAAAAAGGAAAATGTTCAATCGAAACAAAAAAATGATTCTAAAGCAAAAGAAGGAGAACAGAAGTGAAATTTGTAATACAACGAGTAAACAGTGCCAGTGTATCCGTAGACCAAAAGGTAGTTGGCGAGATAAACAAGGGTTTCTTAGTCTTCGTAGGGGCATGTGATACGGATACTTTTGAGATTGCAGACAAAATGATAGGTAAACTATTGAATTTGAGAATTTTTTCAGATGAAAATGGAAAAACCAATTTAGATTTGAAAAGTGTAAATGGTGAGCTTTTGATTATTTCGCAATTTACGTTGTATGCCGACTGCCGCAAGGGAAACAGGCCGTCCTTTACAAAAGCCGGGAATCCGGAATTAGCTAATGAAATATATGAGTACATTTTGCAAAAATGCGCCGAACAAATCCCTCATGTGGCGCATGGCATTTTTGGAGCCCATATGGAAATTTCCCTTGTAAATGACGGCCCATTTACAATTATTCTGGATTCTGGTGAAATATGTAAATAAACAGACGCCGCAAACTAGAAATGAAAGGCTGTAAGATGAAAGGTTGTATAAGGCAAAACATATGAAACTTCTAATTACAAGCATATTTGTTTTTTTGGTTATAATGTATGTGTATACTTATAAAAGATATAAAAAGATGAAAAAAAACGATATAAATACTGTCAATGAATTCAAAAGAAAATACCTGAAAAACAAAAACTCTGATGAAAATCAGGATTCTAAAGAAATTCATAATTACTTTACGAAATATAACAGTTCTATAGATTACATCGAAAAAGACGCTTTTTTGAAAGATACTTCTGATATGGATGCAAGGAAACCACCAACTATTCGTTAAACTTGTGTTTTGCGAATAGTTGGTGGCATGTCTCATCCCATCGTTATATCATCTTTAATAACCTAATTGAAAAGATAACCCAAAAAGCTGCTTACTGCCGAACTCTTTTCATCAATTAAGAGAAAAAGCAATTCACTTACATATAAATTAAGTTCCCGATACAATTGATTGTCTTATCAGCGTTTGTAGAGGTGTTCCTAAGTCAGAAACTTATTATTTGCTGTATATTAACCGGATAAACAAAAGTTAATTTCTAATATAAACCGGCAAATTTGATAACATATGAAATAATGCGTATTTTTAACAAAAACACGTGAAATATTAAATCATAAGATAATATAATGCTTTTTACGACATTAAAATACCCCGATTATTGATAAAATAAAATCGGGGTATTGTCAAAAACAATAACATAACAATTGATATTATATATTTTTCATTCAAAAGCATATTATAAATAACGTTAGATTTTTACTTGAAATACTTCGGTTTCAAATTATCAAAACTCAATATGCAGAATAACATATCATATCAATATATTTTATCGTTTTGATTAACTATTTTTAGCTTCAAAATCTTCAATATATTGAACTAAAAGTTTGACCGTGCCATCAACGCCAAGAACGCTGCTATTGATGCACAAATCATAGCTGTCAGCACGTCCCCACTTTTTTGAAGAATAATAGTTGTAGTAACTTTGGCGCTGTTTATCCTTTTTAATGCACATATCCTTCGCTTTTACTGCATCCAAATTGTATTTTTGCATGATTCTTTTTGTTTTGCATTCTTCATTTCCATAAATAAAGACATGCACACAGTTTTTCATATCGCTTAAGGCATAGTCGGCACAGCGACCTACAATAATGCAGGGCTCCTCTTTTGCAATTTTTTTAATGGCATCAAATTGGGCTAAAAAAACCTTGTGGCTGATTGGCATATCTACAAAATGTGACGCGTTATATCCGAAAGAATAAGTATCCATAACCAGATTATAAAGAAATGAATTGGTGGGTCTCTCATCATGGTTTTCAAGCATTTCCTCGCAAAATCCACTTTCTTTTGCCGCTCTGCTTAAAAGTTCGTTATCATAGCATTTTATTCCAAAATATTCTGCTACTTTTTCTCCGATTTCACGGCCTCCGGAGCCAAACTGACGGCCGATTGTAATTACTGTATTCATATATAAACCTCCTATCTCTAAATGTGTTAAACTCAATGCTGCTTTTAGGCAGTGGGTGACACATCTTTCATAAAAATATTATACACAAAAAAAATCAGAAATTCAATCTATTGTCAGATAATTTTCAAATGTTTAGAAAGAAGCTCCTGAAAATATTGTGGTAAGGGAGCGTCCGTTTCAAGATACGCTCCTGTTTCAGGATGGGTAAATCCTAAAATTTTAGCGTGAAGAGTCTGACCCTGTAACGGAAAAGGACAGTTTTTGGGGCCATAAACAGCGTCTCCTAACAGGGGATGTCCAAGATAAGCCATATGCACACGTATTTGATGGGTTCGTCCTGTCTCAAGTCTGCATTCAATATAGGAATAATTGCCAAGCTGTTTTAAAACTTTATAATGGGTAATCGCTTCTTTTCCGCCGCTTGTAAGTACGGACATCCGTTTCCGGTCCGTGGGGTGTCTTCCAATAAAGGTGTGTATGGTACCCTGTTCTTCTTTTAATCTTCCGTGCACAATGGCATGGTATCTTCTCACAATGGTGTGCTGTTTTAATTGTTCGGCAATACAGGCATGTGCCTTGTCATTTTTGCAGGCTATAACGGAACCGGTGGTGTCCCTGTCAATTCGGTGTACGATGCCTGGCCTTAAGATGCCATTAATACCGCTTAATTCGCCTTTACAGTGATATAAAAGGGCATTTACAAGAGTCCCTCCATAATGTCCCGGCGCAGGGTGCACTACCATGCCCTTAGGTTTGTTCACCACAATGACGGACTTGTCTTCATATAAAACTTCAAGGGGGATATTTTCCGGCGCAATATCAGGGAGACTGACCGGCGGAAGAATGAGTTGTATTTGATCCTCTGTTTTGACGCGGTAGCTGGATTTCATTTGCTTTCCGTTTACTGTGATACTTCCGGAGCTTAGAAGCTTTTGAAGGTAAGAACGGGATAAATCCTCCATCAAGGAATTTAAACATTTATCAAGCCGTTCATTCTCCAAATCCTCTGTTATTACAAACATAAACTTATTCAAATTATCCCATGACATTTATTTTAATCCTCCATGCTTTTAGCAGCCACTCTCTTCTACTTTTCGCTTATTGCAAGGAAGCTTATTTCCTTATTTTCAAAAAGTCAAAATCATTTTCCTGATAGACAAAAAGCACTTGATAAATCATAATTGCGGTTGAAAAAGTGACATACATATCCGCCACATTAAAAATAGGAAAATTAATTAACACAATATAAATAAAATCCACCACAAAATCGAAACGCAGCCTGTCTATCATATTCCCTACCGCCCCACTTGCAATCATGATAAGCAGTACATGAAGTTTTGTATATTTTTTATCATCAGGCGATTTGAAAAGAACATAAACAATCACACATAAAAAAGCCGAGGCCACAATGATGAAAAAAAATTTTTGGTTTTGCAGCACGCCAAAAGCAGCGCCGCGGTTTTCAAGATAATTGAATTCCAGTACTCCGTCAATGATGCCAAAGGCAGGCTGCGCTTTTAGTTTTAATACCGCAATATACTTGGTGAACTGATCGGCAGCAACAAGTAAAATCATAAAAACCAAATCGAAAATAAGTAATTTAAATTTATGTTTGCTCATATTTTCCTCATTTTTGCACTGTAATTATTCGTTATTATTCACCGTCTTCCACATAATGGATTTCAGAGAGGGCATTTAAGATATCTTCGTCTGTAACATTTCTGTCAATCACAGCTTTACCAACTTTTTTCAAAAGGATAAACTTAATGCTGCCGTTCTCCATCTTCTTGTCGGATTTTGTGAGCCTTAAAATTTCCTGTGGATCTATATTTTCAATGGAAATTGGCAGGTTAAAGGGAACAAACATATCCCTTATCTCATAGTATTCCTCCATAGAAAGCATCTCATGCTTCCATGAAATAAAGGCGGCTGCAACTGCGCCAAGAGCCACACATTCTCCATGGGTTAAAGTGAAATTTTTGCTTTTTTCAATGGCGTGGCCGATGGTATGGCCAAAATTTAACAGAGCCCTGTCTCCCTTTTCGGTAGGATCTTTTTCCACCACAAGCTTCTTGATCTTGCAGCTTCTCTCCACCATTTCCTGTAAGGTTTCTATGTTACGGTCACAGATTTCATACATATTGTCAAGGAGCCATTCATAAAAAATGTTATCTTTGATCAGTCCATGCTTCATGATCTCCGCAAAGCCGCTAAAAAATTGGCGGTCATCTAAAGTTTTTAGCACGCTGACATTCATATAAACTAACCGGGGCATATAAAAAGCCCCTACCATATTTTTATAACCGTCAAAATCGACCCCTGTTTTTCCGCCAATGCCGGAATCCGCCTGAGCAAGGAGCGTTGTTGGTACCTGTACAAAGTCAATGCCCCTTAAATAAGTGGACGCCGCAAAGCCGGTGATATCCCCTACCACTCCGCCTCCTAAAGCAAGCAAGAGGTCTTTCCGATCAAAATTTTTTTCTATAAGGAAGGTATAAATGTCCTTTACCGTTGCAAGAGTTTTATTTTCCTCTCCTGCAGGGAATGAAAATAACGCTTTTTCTTTGCATTCCTCTGCAAGAAGCTCCATAATTTCATCCCCGTACAAAGCGGCGACATGAGAATCCGTCACAATACATATTCGCCTGTTCTCTATTTCCAATGCTTTTAATTCGGAAATAAGCCCCTGAAAATCAGTAGAAAATACAATGTCATAGCAAGGCTTTTTATTGTATAAAATGTTTAATCTGCCGTCCATATTTTATCCTTTCTGAATTTTTATTTTGTCTGCCGGGGGTTCATTCCTCACAGCACTGCCACGGGGAGTTTTATTGAAATAGCGTAACCCCTTTGGAAATCCGCTAAAACAGGAAAAAGCTTCCTGCTAAGGCAGGAAGCTTTAAGAGAGCTTTACAGGCCATTGTTAATTGGCACATCAAAGGAGCCTGATAAAATTTCCTGAAAATCGCCTGATATATCTACGATGGCCGGCGTAATAATAAATATGTAATTGGAAATTTTCTGCAGATTACCGCTGATGGCAAAACAGGAACCGGACGTAAAATCAATGATACGCTGAGCAATATCCACATCCAAACCTTCTAAATTAAGAACCACAGTCCTGTTGGCAAGAAGGGTTTCGGTAATCTCCCTGGCATCCTCAATAGAGGTGGGCTTAATCACACAAACCTCCATACCGGTGTTTCCGGCTTTCCTGGTCTGACGCATAGGAGTAACCTTGGGGTTTGTTTTCTTGACAGGTTTTTCTTCCTCATAAACAGGTTCTTCTTTTATCGCAACAGGTTTTTTATTTTTTTCTTCGACAATGGTATCTTCGTAGTATTCATCATCATAGAAATCGTCATCGTCCTCATTTAGTTTCATGTAATTGAGAAACTTATCCATTACACTCATAATAATCCTCCATGCTCCCACTAGCCTGCAAATTTGGGCGTAAGCATTTCCGTACTCCATGCCTCCAACAGCCTGCAAATTTGGGCGCTAAGCATAAATTTATTGCCTGTTGCCAAAGATGCCTGTCCCAACACGGACATAAGTAGCACCCTCCTCTATGGCAACAAGATAATCGCCTGTCATACCCATTGACAGGACATTCATATTAACATTATCAATGTTTTTTTGTTTTATGTCAACAGATAATTGTTTTAGCAGCGCAAAATATTGTCGATTTTCTTCCGGGTCTTCCACAAAAGGGGCAATTGCCATAAGCCCTTTTACACAAATACCGGGAAGTAATGCGGCTTCACGTACCAGTTTCTCCGCATTAACCGGCTCTACGCCGTATTTGCTGTCTTCACCGGCAATATTTACCTCGATAAGAATGGAAACTTTTGTCTGCTTCTTTACCGCTTCGCGGCTTATTTCCTCCGCAAGCTTTAGCGAATCAACGCTATGAATTAATGCAACTTTCCCCACTACGTATTTTACTTTATTCCTCTGTAAATGGCCTATCATATGCCAATGAATATCCTTTGGCATTTCATCATACTTTTGGGTCAGTTCCTGTACTTTATTTTCGCCAAATTCCCTGCAGCCATACTTATAGGCTTCCATAAGCATGGATACGGGCTTGGTCTTACTGACGGCAATCAGTGTTACATCTGAGGTATTCCTGCCGGCTATCCCACAGGCTTTTTGAATATTTTGGTTAACCAAATTGAGATTTTCGCCGATATAGTCATTTTCTTTTTCGCGCTCAAATGTTTCCGGCTTCTTTAACTCTTCCACAATAGTCCTCCCTGTCAAAGCGGATTGCCTGAAAAATGCCTTAAAGGACATTCTTCACGCAATGTTTGGCCGCAAGGCGGTATGAGATTAAAATCAATAAATAAATTCATCATCTACCACCGCCGTGGCGTCTAGCACAATATAATCATAAACATTAAGGCCATACTGGGTGTTAGACTTCACAATAGAATATTCATCGTTTTTGTATAAAATATTAATCTGTTTAAAGTCTGCATATCCCTTATTAATATTATAAACACCTGTAAGGCTTCCTCGCTTGCTTAGAGCCTCTTTTTCGCTTGTCTCCGGTTTAACAATATAGTCTCCAATCCGAAGAACCATATCATCCAGATAATATTCTTTTTCGGTCTCGCCATAAATGGTAGTTTCAACAAATTCCGTGGTGGCGATTCCATCCTCGCCATAAGTTTCACGCATTACGCCGTAACCGTAATTGTTGCCGCCCTGTGTGACATATTCTTTGGGAACGATAAAAAATTCCTTTTCCACAATAGCGGAGTTGGGAATTTTCAGTCCGGTTTCCTCTTCCAAAATCAGCTCAATGTCGATAAAACGGTCCGTGCAGAAAGTTACCATAGAATTTGTAAAGGTAAGCTTTACAAAAATTTCGCCCTCCACATTAGTATATGTGGAGACTTCCCCCCAGGAGGTATCCTGATTTTTCAGAAATTTTACTTTCACAAACTCTGCTTTTAACAGCTCGTCCGCCTTCTCCTGGTCGGTTTGTATGACAATAGACCAATCCTCATTGGTTGATATTTTGTAGACAGGCTGTCCTGCTTCTACCAGCTCATTGCCGATAAGCTGTGTTTTTTCATAATTCTTTGTGTCAAATAAATCGGACTGAAAGTCCTCTAAAGTGAGACCTTCATACCCGTCCACCGAGTAAATCAGGATGCCGGTGGAGGGGGCGTTGCAAAAGGAAATCAGTTCGGACAAGCCGGAGCTGTTTATTTTATCAACATTTTCCAGAATATTTGCATTGGCAAGCTTTAATACCGTTCCCTTTACGTTATATTTAAAATCATAAACAGAAGAAAAATATTTTGGATCAAAGCTGTTTCTAAAGCCAAGAATTTCTGTTCTTAACTCACTTAAATCCCTGGTGGTCAGCGTATTGCTGTCTGTTTCCGTGCTGATATAATCCGCTAATCTTCCTGATTCATCCAACGTATAGACCAGATTCCCTACGCCCACTCTCTCGCCCTCCCGGGCATAGTAATTCACATATCCGGCCTTGCTGGCAGTTACAATTTCTTCATCCCGAAGGGCAATTCCTTTGTAGATATTGTTTGAAGAAAGCGCGCCCATTTTTACCTGATGTCCTTCTATGTGCTTTTGGGTAAAATACATCACTACGCAGATAATCGTGTAAACAAGAATGACCAAAAAAATAACAATACCGATGTTAATGCGGAAAGGCCGTCCCTGCTTTATATTTACAATTTTGTTATTTCTATTATCTTCCAACGACGACTCCTTTTGCAGAAAAATCCCCCGGAGGCATCCGGGGGTATGTAAATTATAAGGAAACAGTAACTTTATCTTTAATGGAAGCGGGAAGCTCCGCTTCATCCAGTGAAATGCTTACATAAAAGTTTATATTGAATGCCTCGCTTAATTTATCCAACTTTTGAATAACAGGTTCTATATCACTGCCTTCTTTTTCTAAGTGCGCTATTTTTAAGAAGTTGTCAACGTAAACCTGTTCCAAATCATGATCTTGTGAAATAATGCCGCTGATAAAGCCAACGAATTCGTTTGAATCTGTGAGCAAATAGGAAGATACGTCAATCAGTCTGATCTTATTATTCAACTCATACATATGCTTTGTACTTTTGTCCAGGTACACAAGATTTCCGGATGCGCTCTGTACCTGTGTATTTACCTGATCTAACAAATATCTGGTCTTGCCTTTTCCTTTATTTCCAACTATTAATTGAACCATTGGTAATACCTCCTGAAGTATATTGGCTTGCACATAACCCCATGTCCATCATCTCAGGCTATGCCTAAATTCATTATAAGTGATTGCAAAGTAAAAAACAACTGTTAATTGCTTATTTGGCTTAATAAATCTGTCATTTGAGAATACAGAAAATCTCCGCCGTCCGCACGCATGATCACAGATATATAAGGATTACTTGCCGAATCCCGGGATAAAAGAATCAGACAGTGTCCGGCGGCGTTTGTAGTACCGGTTTTTCCCCCTATAATCGTAATACCTCCCGGTACTTCCGCAGTTCCCTGCATATAGCGGTTGGTACTTGATACGGAAATTTCTTTGGAAGCGCCGTTTTTGTCCGTATAAACGGTAGTATAGGAATCCATATGAATGATTTCCGTAAATGCGGAATAGTGAATCGCAGCGTTCATAATCAGATACATGTCATAGACAGTGGTATAATGCTCTTCATCGGGGAGGCCGTGGGGATTGGTAAAATGAGTGTTGGTAGCGCCAAGAAGCAGCGCTTCCTCATTCATCATATCGGCGAAAGCCTCCACCGAACCGGCAACACCCTCCGCTATCATAACAGCCGCATCATTGGCAGAATTGATCAGCAAAAGATGCAGCGCCTGATCTAAAGTCATCTGATCGCCTTCCCGGATGCCGCATACCTGTGCGCCGGCTTCTAAGTTTCTTACATTTGCAGAAGCGGTAAGCATCAGATCACCGGAGTTGTGCTTTAAGGCAACAAGAGCCGTCATCACCTTTGTAAGGCTGGCGGGATACAGTTTTTCATGGACATTTTTGGCATAAAGCGTTTCCCGGCCGTTCACGTCAAAAAGCCCTGCTCCGGCAGCATTAGACATATCAACGGCCGAAGATCCCATGTTAGAATTCACCACACAAAGATCACTGGCGAAAGGAACCGCCGTTCCACGCTCATTGACCAAATTTACAACCCGAAAACTGCTTACCTCGCTGTCCGCCTTATATGGCATGGCATATCCTGCCTGTCCGCAGCCGGTAAGGCATAATAAAAGAAAGCCAAACAGGATATGGCAAACCCGCATATAGCGAACCGGCATACAGGATATTATTTTTGTATAAACGCTTTTTTTCCTATCTGTACATTTCACGCCACTCTAAATCTCCTCTGTCAAGGGACTTAATTAACAGCTCCGCGGTGGCAAGATTTGTTGCCATTGGAATATTATACATATCACAGAGCTTTACAACATTGTTTACATCCGGCTCATTGGTTTTGGACGTAAGCGGGTCACGTAAAAAGATTACCAAATCCACTTGATTATGCTCAATCTGTGCACCGATCTGCTGCTCCCCTCCCAGATGCCCTGCAAGAAACTTGTGGATACTTAAATTTGTGACCTCCTCAATAAGCCTTCCCGTAGTACCTGTTGCATATAATTCATGTTTGCTTAAAATCCCCCTGTAAGCAATACAAAAATTCTGCATGAGCTTCTTTTTAGCGTCATGCGCTATCAATGCTATATTCATTTATACTCCCCTCCTGACGCGTAATATAGCTAAACCCTTATATTAGTGTAATATGTTATCATTATACATCATTTTTGCTGGCATTGTAACCCCACATTTAAAACAAATCCGATTCCGATAAAGGAACTTACCAAAGAAGTAAGTCCGTAGCTGACAAAAGGAAGAGGAAGCCCGGTATTGGGAAGCAAATAAGTTACCACGCCTATATTTATGAAAGCCTGAAAACCTATCATAGCTCCTATTCCCGCCGCAATAATGGTTCCTGCCGTATCCCTGGCCCGCCATGCAATTATCATACATTCCATACTGATTAAAAGTACGAGAATAATCACGCCGCAGGCGCCTACAAATCCGAATTCCTCTCCAATTACCGCAAAAATAAAATCTGTCTGCTGCTCCGCAATAAAATCCGCATTTTTAACCGAACTGATTTCGTTATTTTTGTACCCTTTTCCCGTTAATTGTCCGGAACCTATCGCCATAACGGAATACTCCTGCTGATATCCCAAAGAGTTGGCAAACTCCTCTTTGTTAAAAAAGGAAATAATTCTGTTGAGCTGATACATATGCTCCTCATTTATGATTTTCTGGTCAGGCTGCATAATCAAATACATAAATATAACAAAAGCAGGGATGCCTACGGCAAGTACGCCGCCTATTACCTTCCAGCTTATTCCGCCTGTAAACATAATGACACAAAAAATAAGGCAAATTACGATAGTAGTAGATAAATCCGGCTGCGCGTAGACTAAAACCGCAGGCAGTGCAAACAAAACGCAGCACAGGCTGATATACTGAAAAGTATTTAACTTTTCTTTGTGCTTATTAATAAACTGTGCAAAGAATAAAATAATCAATATTTTTGCCAGTTCGGAAGGCTGGAATCGGATGCCGGCTATCGTAAGCCATCTTTGGGCGCCTCCGGCATCTTTGCCCATTACAATAACCAAAACCAGCAGGACAACGTTTATGATATACATAATCCAGTACAAATTCAAAAGTACGGAATAATCAAACAATGAAATCACAAGCATTAAGAATACGCCAAAGGCAAACCCCGCAATCTGCCTCGCCTGAAGAGTCGGCTCCGCACTGCCCACAGCCACAATTCCAATTACAGCCAGGGCTATTGTCAGGATTGCCAGCTTAAAATCATAGTAACGTATTTTATATTGTCTGAGCATTCTTCCATTCACCTTCCATTAGCCATATAAAACCAATAGGCTTATCAGTTAATATTCTTATGTAAATCCAAAATAGGGATGTTAGCATATAAAGTAGGCGTTTTATCCCGTCCTTTGCTGTCCGTTTTGCTGATTTGGATTTCCATGCTTTCCGTATCGATTTTCATGTATTTTGAAATGACTTTTGCAATATCGGTTTTTATCATTTCCATCATTTCCGGTGAGCAGTTAACTCTGTCGGAAATAAGCAGTATCTTTAGCCGGTCCTTGGCCACTTCTCTGGATTTTCTTCTGATAAAAAAATTCTTGATTCTCATATGCCACCTCCTAATTTTTGTGGAAAATACCTGACACTCTGGTCCAGAAAGAAACGCCCTTTTCAAATTCCATAAAAGGGATTTCTTTTCCGGTTACCCGATAGCATATATTTTGATATGCTTTTCCTGCCAGCGTACCGTTTCCCACGAGAGGTTCGCCCTGATTGGTTGCAATCACCACGTTCTCATCATCCGGCACAATACCAATGAGGCCGATTGCCAAAATGTCAACCACATCCGCCGCGCTCATCATATCGCCGCGTTTTACCATATCGTATTTTAATCTGTTGATGATAAGATCTATTTTGCTGAAATGATTGGCCTCTAATATACCGATAATACGATCCGCATCCCTGATGGCGGATACCTCCGGAGTTGTTACCACCAAAGCCCTGTCCGCGCCTGCTATGGCATTTTTAAATCCCTGTTCAATGCCGGCCGGACAATCCAGTATAATGTAATCAAACTGCTCCCGCAGCTGATTTACCATGAGAACCATCTGCTCCGGATTTACCGCAGTTTTATCCTTTGTCTGGGCGGATGGCATGAGATACAGATTGGGGTGGCGTTTATCCTTAATCAAAGCCTGCTTCATCCGGCATTTGCCCTCCACCACATCCACCAGATTGTATACAATTCTGTTTTCCAATCCCATGACCACATCCAGATTGCGAAGACCGATATCCGTATCGATCAGCGCGACCCTCTTACCCATTGCTGCAAGACCTGTTCCTACGTTTGCAGATGTGGTAGTCTTTCCCACACCGCCTTTTCCTGATGTGACGACAATTACTTCACTCATACATACCTCCGTTTTACCGTCAAAGCGGCTATTTAATAAAATAATTAATCGTCCCCTGAGAACTGCCCTTTATGTAGGCAATTCGCTCAGTAATTCTTTTGTAAGAGGTTCCATTACCACTGCTTCTTCTTTGATGTATGCAATTTTCGGCTGTACCTTGGGCCGTATAGGCCATTTCGAACCTTTTCCTTTGGCTCTATATTTGAAATCACCAATTTTAAGCCTTTCAGGTGACATTTCAAGCGCTACTACATATCTTCCATCTTTTCTGTCTTCGCCGGCATAAGCCTTTCCATATAGTCCTCCAAGAATTATGATATCTCCCGTAGAGATAATGGTGGCCCCCGGATAGATATCTCCTAAAACCACGATACTTGATTCCGTCTCAAGCACCTGACCGCTTTTTAAGGTTCCCCGGTAAAACTGCCCTCCGCTGCATAGACCTGTCTCATCAGAAAAGTCAACCTGCTGCAAAGCCCGTATAAAATTCTGGTTTGTCTCTTCATCCTCACTGACGAGACATATAATATTGAGCTGGGAGTTTTCACTGATGGCAGACAGAATCTGTTCTTCCTCCTGCTGCGTAAGGCTCCTTCCCTTAATGGAAAGCGCCATCCTTGCGTCCTTAAAAAAACTGCTTGACTCCCGGAATTTATCTGCAATATCTATCAGCAGATCCTCAAAGTCAATTTCGGGATCCAAATGTAGCACAATTCCGTTGGGAAAACTTTTAATGACCACTGAGTTTTTCAAAATATCTTTCTCCTTTCCCCGTGACTAATCGGTAACGGCTGTGCTGCCGCTCATTTGCGATGCGGTTCCGGTAATAATTTCCTCCTCACTTGCCAAATCAAAATAATACTTTAGAACCTCTTTGGTGGTTCGCGCCGCATAGCTTGAGGTATAACCGTAGGCAATTCTTGTAGCTATGGCAATTTCAGGCTCTTCATAGGGCGCATAGCAGACAAACAAAGCATGGTTTGCCCGATTTTGATTTTCCTCCGCCGTACCGGTTTTTCCGGCCACATGAATGGGCATGTCCTTATAATAGGCATTATTTTCTATCATCTGCCGCATCCCTAAGTGGATTGCATCCCAGTAGGAAGGCTCCATATCAATGGTATTTCTCACCTCAGCGCTATTGTCGTTCATTAAGGTTCCGCTTCGGTCCGTTATTCGATCAATCAGGGTCAGATTGTAACAGGTGCCGCTGTTGGCCACTGCGGTTACATATCTGGCAAGTCCCACCGTGGAGTAGCTTTGGTTGTCCTGTCCGATTGCGGCACGTACCGCATCGTCTGTGGCTAACTGTGGAACGGTTTCCTCAATTTCAATCCCGGAGGTTTCCGTAAGCCCATACATATCCGCATAAGTTTCCAGTTTCTTAAGGGCCGTATCGGAGGAATAATTATCTCCCGTAAGCCCGAGGCGGTACCCAAGTTCATAGAAAAACAAGTTACAGGAATGCCGGATGCCGCCGGTTACATTTAAAGAGCCATGGCTTCCCCTCGGATAAATCCAACAGGTTGGCGGCGGTTTAATCTTATCAAAGATTCCTGTACAGGTAAAAGTGGTAAACGGGGTAATAATCTCTTCCATAAGTCCTGCCGTAGACGAAACCATTTTAAAGGTAGAACCCGGCGCCGTCATCTGCCTTGTGGCATAATTGATAAGCGGAGTGGACAAATCGTTTAACAGTTGTGAATAATATTCCGCATTTACGCCATTGGCCATCTTATTGTTGTCATACCCCGGATAAGATACAAGGGCAAGCACGTCTCCCGTCTTTACATCGGTAATGACCATGGAGGCCGAATGAGGATCAAGGGCCAGCTGAGCAGGCGTGATATCCAGGTTTTGAATACGGTTCATCATAAAAGTATAAGCACTCTCGGCTCCTCTTTCAAATTGTTCCTGCTCCTCGGTCGGAATTTCCACCAGTTTTTGCTCTAACAAAATGCGGCAGATTTGTGTGCCCGATATCACATCATTTTTAATCATAAAGCGATAAATTCTTTTGGTAAAATCCAAATCGCCGTCTAATTGTTCAAAGATGTAATCCACAATTCCGTCATATATTCTTTCAGAGTCGGAATATTGGCTTCCGAGATTTAGTCTGGTCACATCAATCCAGTTCATGGCAATACAATAATTTAAGTATTCGTTTAGGCTGATTACCTCGTCTTTTGTCCATGCCACATAAGTTTCATCTTCCGTATCAACGCGCTCGCGCACAATGATGCCGTTGTTATAAAGCATTTCGGCAATATAGCTTTCGTAAACCTGATATTCCATTGGAAGCTGATCATAGGAAGTAAGGTTTTCGGTAAGCTCCATGCGGAGATTCTCAAAAACGCCTGCCTTTCGCTCAAGATAACTGCGATAGACCGCCTTTTCCGTTTCACCTGCATTTCCTTCACTGAAATGTTCCGTGCTTATCACATTGTTATTAATGAGCGCAAAATAAACGTCATAGATTGGAATCTTAATATTACTGCTGCTCACATCGTTTGAATTAAATTCTTTGGCATTTATAATATTTGTGTACAGTATGCTGGCAAGCTTTTCTTCTAATATTTTGTAGGCCGCAATCTGAAGGTCATGATCGATGGTAAGATATACATTGTTGCCGGCAACGGGCTCCACATAATCAGTGGTTTCTATTACCTTCCCCATACTGTTTACAAATATCACCCTGCTTCCTTTAATTCCCTGCAGCTCGGATTCCATGGATTTTTCAATCCCCAGCTTACCTACCGTATCGTTTAAATCATAGGAGTCTTCCCCGTTTTCTTCCTGCAAGGCGGTAAGCTCCTCCTGGGAAATCTTACCCGTATATCCAAGAATATGGGAAAAATAAAGGCTGTCCACATATTTGCGTATGGTGTCTTCCATAATGGAAACCCCTTCAAGCTCTAAGGAATTTTCCATCACCACAGCGACCGTTTTCTCACTGACATCCGTTGCTACCGTGGTAGGGATGAACTTCTGATAGCTGTTATTGTTCATGTCATACCGGATGGTGAGAATCTTTAACACTTCCTCCTTTGTATAACCGTTGCCGGGCACAAAGGTATTTTTGTCATCGTCCTCCGTGTAATTGCCAATTCGGAACCGATCCCAGCCGCAGAGATAATCCACTACCTCCTGGGCGGTAGCCGTACGCTCCTTTTCCTCTAAATCTTCAATGGTAAGGCGTCCGTACACATCCGCTAAAAAGCGATAAAGCTGGGTTCCCTCAACGGTAAATATGTAGCGCCTGTTTTTATCCAGCACAATTTTAAAATCGCTTACAATAGAATCCCCGTTCCCTTCGATAATGCCAATCAGCTGGTAAATGGTATTATTTAAATTTAAGTTTTTAAATCTTCCGCTTTCATAAACATCTTCTATAATAACGGAATGAGCCAGTTCGTTATAGGCAAGGAGCTTACCGTTTCTGTCATAAATATTTCCACGGCTGCCTTTGATAGTCTGCTCTCTCATAATTCTCATCTGAAAAGAGTCCAGATATTCTTCCCCGTGTACAATCTGCAAATCAAAAATTCTGTTGATCATCACGGCAGTGATGGCAACAAGGACAACCATTAGGACAAAAACTCTGGAGGTTATCAAATTAATAAAATTTTCTTTCAAATTCTCAAACAAACTTCCGCGCACTCCTTTTCTCGGACTCCTCTAACTTCTTATTAAGCCATAAAATAAGAGGATACAAAAGTAACGTAATTAAAATCGTGTAAATTGCTTCCGGAAATATAATGTGAAGGAAATAGTATTTAATATGAAATCGCGCCCTCATTAGAAATAACGTAATATAGTACAAAAAACCATATGCAAGATCACTTACCAAAATCAGCGCAAGAGGAAGCTTAATATCCTCCGGGAAAAAAATCCGGTTGAATTTTCCGTTTGCATATCCTATGTACATATAAATCATTGCATTTAGCCCAAGCACATTTCCGAAAAAAATGTCCGCCAAAAAGCCACAAAAAAAACCCATAATAAGCCCCGTCTTTTCCCCTCGCATAAACCCGAAAGAAGCGGTTAAAATAATCATTAGATTCGGCACAATTCCGCCGGGGGCAATTCCCTTAAAGACTGTGGTCTGAAATAGAAAACATATAATAATTAAAAGTACGGATACAATAAATCGTTTCACGCTAACCCCCATGATTCCGCTTCGCGGAATCACAAATCATGTTGAAGAATGCCCGTATTTTGGGCGCAGCCACAAATTACTAGTCTGTCAGTCATCTACCGTTTGTTTTAGCTGGGTAATAATTAAAACTTCCTCTAAATGTTCAAAATCAACTGCCGGTGTGATAAGGCCCGATTTGGTAAGGTTATTGGAATCCATGTTAATGGTTGAAATATATCCGATTAATATTCCCGGGAGATACTTGTCGCTGATGTTGGAGGTGACAATTTTATCCCCTTCCACTACCCTGTCCGCACTGTCAATCAGTTTTTCAAACCGGATCACCCCGTCCGCATAAAGCTCCAAATCACCACATACAACTAAGTTTTCAGAGGTAGAAAGCACCATACCGCTGGTATTGGAACTATCGTCAATAATGGACATGACCTTTGCCCAATTAGGCCCCACATCCACAATGCGTCCTACAAGGCCGCTGCCCGCCATAACATTCATATCAATTTTAAGTCCATCCTCAGCCCCTTTATTGATCACAAAAGAATGGAACCAGTTCCCGGAATCCCTGGCAATAATGCGGGCGCCAATTTTATCGTATTCATCGTACTGAGAATCCAGCGCGTAAAGTTCCCGCAGGTTCGTAAGCTCATACCGATCCTGCTGAAGACGAATATTTTCCATAGTCAGTTCATCTACCTGCGCCTTTAAATCCTCGTTTTCCTGGAGAAGAAAACGGATCTGCACCAATTCTTCAGAACGGGTGGAAAGCCAGCTTCCGGCTTTGCTGATTCCCTCCTGCAACGGTACGATAACAGAGCCTCCCACAGCGCTGATGGGGGCGCTTAAAAAATTCGTATTAAATGTTACAACAATTAACCCCGTACACAGTAATGTTAAAATAAAAAGGAGATATTTACCGGGTAACGTAAACTTTTCTCCTTTTTTCTTTAAGATTGGACTCATTTGCTCATTCCTTCAATTGCATAGGCAACCGATTTATAATTGTCATCCTTAATGATCTTAGAAAGTCCCAGCGCCACGCTGGTTACCGGATTTTCAGATTTGTTTACATTAAGCCCTGTTCCCTTCTGGATCAGCTCGGCCAGACAGTTTACCTGTGAGGCGCCTCCGGTTAAGTAAATACCATGGCGGTAAATATCCGCCGCCAGTTCCGGAGGGGTCCGCTCTAAAATAACTTTTATATTATCTATAATCGTGTAGAAATGTTCAATCAACGATTCGTTAATAAGCTGGGTGGGAAGCTCTCTCTCTACCGGAAGGCCGGTCACAATGTCACGCCCATAAACCACGGCGCCTTTTCCGGCTTTTTCCAGATCCGTCAAGGACATCTTTACATTTTCCGCTGTTTTCCCGCCAATAATAAGATTAAATTCCCTCCTTACCGCCGACCGGACCGCATCGTCAAATTTCTGTCCGCCCACCTTAATCAGACGGCTTAGTACGATTCCCCCAAGGGAGAGAATAGAAATTTCCGTTGTGTCAAAGCCTACGTTTACAATCAAGACCCCCTGGGAATTTTTCACGTCAATATCGAGGCCAAGGCCGTCAGCCACCGCCTTTTCAACCACCAGGATCTTCCTTGCCTTTACGCCCGCATCTCTGATCAGGTCGTAAAAGGCTCTCTTTTCCACCTCGGTCACATCCGTAGGGACAGCGATATAGTAGTCGCCGGATTTTAAATTGCTTTTGGACAGATCATTGATAAAATACTTAATCAAAAGCTCCATATTTTTGATATCCGCGATAACGCCATTGGAAAGCGGATAGGAAATATGGATATTTCCCGGTGCCTTTTCATACATTTCAAAGGCTGAATCGCCATAAGCAAACAAAGTATTCTTGTTTTCGATGGCAATCATGTTCTTTTCCACTAAAATTGTGTCGTCGGAACGGCTGTAAATTTTTATGTTGCTGGTTCCTAAGTCAATACCATATACATTGTTGGACAAAGTTCATACCCCTTTCTATAATAAATCTTCTTCCTTCATGCTGATAAAACAGCCATCCCCAAGTATAATATGGTCTATCAAAGGGATGTCCATCAGCTCTCCGGCTTCTTTTATCTTTCGAGTAACGGCAATATCCAGAGGACTTGGCTTAGGCTCTCCGCTTGGATGGTTATGCAAAAGCATCAGATTACTGGCCCTGCATTTGAATGCCGCAAGGAAAACCTCGCGGGTAGATAACAGGGACGCCCGTACGGTGCCTAAGGATATCATATATTCTTCAATTAATTTTAATTTATTATCCAATAATAATAGCAGAATTATTTCTTTTTCCTGATGGCGCATCCTTTCCATATAATAATCCGCCACCGTACCAGGCATGTCAAAATGCAGCATACCGGCCGCCTTTTCCCGGGCCATACGCATCGCCAGTTCGGAAAGACATTTGATTTTCACCGCTTTTACTTCTCCGATGCCCGGTATATCCATGAGCTCCCGGAGGGTTAAATGATGAAGGCAGTTAAGCCTGTTTCCCTTTCCGCCGGCAAGGGATAAAACCTTCTGCGCCAGTTCAAGGGCCGGACAATTTCTGGTGCCTGTCCTTAGAATGATTGCAAGGAGCTCCGCTTCCGTCAGGGCGTTTGCGCCTAAGGTTAAAAATTTTTCATAGGGAAGTTCCGTTTTCTTTGTTTCTGTTACCATTTTTATCCTTTCCAATCCCTTCTCTCAATGGAAATGAAAAGAAAATAACCTTTAAAGGAAACGGTAAATGACAAGCGCCAGCACAATCCCGACAATGCTTGCCACCGTAACCTTAATTGTAAGGCCAAAGGTGATGCACATGATCCCTAAGTCAAACACAATGGGGGAAGAAAGCCCAAAAGTCTGCCCATAATTTAGCCATGTGCTGGGAAATAGGTTCCCGATAAAGCCGCCAATAACAATGCCTGCTAAAATAAGCAAAAAACAGGCCCAGTTATTTTTATGCATTTACGTACCTCCCCTCTCTTTTGTAAGGTAAGAAATTTACCTATAACCAACATAATATTAACACAGTTGGAAATTTATGTATACCAATTTCATGGAATTTTTATAAGTTTCGTTAGTCAAAATCTTTTATAATAATTCCTTTTTCCACTAATTTCTGTAGGGTTTTCATAATTCCAAACTTGCCGTGCTGCCAGGTAAGGCTCCCCTGGAAATATACGCTGTAGGGAGGGCGGATGGGGCCGTCGGCGCTAAGTTCAATGGAGGAACCCGATACGAAAGCGCCTGCCGCCATGATAACCGGGCTGTCGTATCCTGGCATATCCCAGGGCTCCGGCGTCACATAGCCGTCCACCGGTGCGGCCTGCTGGATTCCCTGACAAAAGGCAATCACACCCTCGGGATTTCCAAAGGTCACCGCCTGAATGATATCGTATCTGGGCTCACGGCCGTCCGGTACTACCAAAAAGCCAAGGTTTTCATATATGTTTGCGGCAAAGATGGCGGCTTTAAGCGCGTTTGCCGTCACGGAAGGAGCCAAAAACAGGCCCTGATAAAAAGCGCTTAGGGCGTGAAGAGAGGCTCCCACTTCCTTTCCAAGTCCCGGGGAGGTGAGCCTGTAGGCGGCGTTTTCAATGCACTCCTTTTTTCCGGCAAGGTATCCGCCTATGGGGGCTAATCCGCCTCCGGGGTTTTTGATTAAAGATCCCACCACCAGGTCGGCTCCCACATCGGAGGGCTCCTTTGTCTGGGTAAATTCTCCGTAGCAGTTGTCCACCATGCAGATGACGTCGGGTTTGATGTTTTTTATGAAGGCAATCAGCTCTCCAATCCGTTCAACGGACAGAGTGGGACGGGTCTGATAGCCTTTGGAGCGTTGGATGGTGATGAGTTTTGTTTTTTCATTTAAAGCCTTTTTTATATTTTCAAAATCAAAACTGCCGTCGGGAAGTAAGTCCACCTGACGGTAGCCGATGCCATATTCTTTCAGGGAGCCTTTCGACGGGCGGATGCCGATTACCTCCTCTAACGTGTCGTAGGGTTTTCCCACGGGGGACAATAGCTCGTCCCCGGGTCTTAGGTTGCTCATGAGGGCAAGGGCAAGAGCGTGGGTGCCGCAGGTGATCTGCGGGCGCACAAGGGCGTCTTCGGTGTGGAAAATGTCTGCATATACTTTTTCAAGGGTTTCCCTGCCCAAATCGTTGTAGCCGTAGCCGGTGGTGCCTGACAGGCAGGCCTCGCTGACTTTGTTTTTTTGCATGGAATTTATGACCTTTATTTGGTTGTATTCGGAGACGGCGTCGATTTCTTCCCAGCGGGGCTTTAAGGAAGTCCAGATTTTTTCGCCATATTCGTAGACCGACGGGGTGATTCCCATGGATTGGTAGATTTGTTTGGATAAATCTTTCATTTCTATAGTGCCTCCATTGATTTGGTGTTGGTATTTTTTATGATATATAAGATAGTATTTCCCGGAGGTTATTGTTTATGGTATCCTTTTCTAGCCAGATAATATTGCGTTCGCGCCTGAACCAGGTGAGTTGGCGTTTGGCGAAGCGGCGGGTGTTTCGTTTGATTAGGTAGATTGCTTCATCAAGGGTGCACTCTCCGGCAAGGTGGGAAAGGAGTTCTTTGTAGCCAAGGCCCTGCATGGATACCAGGTCTCTTTGGTAACCCATTTCTTTCAGGCGTTTGACTTCGTTTAAGAGTCCTTTTTCCAGCATTTCGTCTACTCTCTCTTCGATTCTTTGGTAAAGGCGGGTTCTGTCGTCGTTCAGGACAAAATAACGGAAATCGTAAGCGGCTTCTTTTTGGCGCTGCATTTGATTGTGGTCGGAAATTTTCGCGCCGTTCAGGCGGTAAAATTCAAGGGCCCGAATGATGCGTTTTTGGTTGTTGGGGTGAATTTCCTGTGCGGAAACAGGATCTATTTCTTTTAGCTGTTCGTGGAGGTAGGCGCTTCCTTTTTCGGCGGCAGTTTTTTCAAGCTCTGCGCGCAGCGCTGTGTGGTCTTCCTCCGTGGAGAAATCAATGTCATATAATAGAGCCTGGATATAAAAGCCTGTTCCGCCTACGATAATGGGGATATGGCCTTTTTGATAAATCTCATTTACCGCCTCTTTGGCCATCTGCTGGAAGCGGTAAACATGAAATTCTTCCGAAGGGTCCAACACGTCTATCAGATGATGGGGGACTCCCTGCATTTCCTCTTTTGAAATTTTGGCAGAGCCAATGTCCATATATCGATAGACCTGCATGGAGTCGGCCGAAATAATTTCACCGCCGATTTCCTTTGCAAGCGCAATTGAAAGCGCCGTCTTTCCCACTGCCGTAGGCCCTGTAAGCACTATCATTTTCCCCTTTTTATCCATTCTCTCACCCTAACCTTAGAACTTTTCTTCACACTATTCTTTTAAATTTCTTCTCAATTTCATATTTACTCATGGCAATAATCGTAGGTCTTCCATGAGGGCAGTGATAAGGGTTATCAAGTGTGAGCAATTCCTCAATAAGCGCTTCGATTTCCTGAAAGCTCATGGGATGGTTTCCCTTAACCGCCGCCTTGCAGGCCATGGAAGCCAGCTTTTGCAGGATAACCTCGGGTTTACCCGCGGCTTCTTTTTCTGAAAGCTCGTCTAAAATATTCATAAAAAGCTCTTTTTCACCGCTTCCATATAAATCGGACGGCACGGAGCGTATGGCCCAGGCGTCGCCTCCGAACTCTTCTATTTCAAAGCCAATCTCCCCGAAATAGGGCAGATATTCCTTTAAAAGCGCTTCCTCTTTTCCCGTAAGGTTCACGATAATCGGGGGCTTCAGCATCTGGGAAGAAATTTCTTTCTTTTCAAGCTCACGGACAAGGCGCTCGTATTTCACCTTTTCGTGGGCGGCATGCTGGTCAATGATAAACAGCTTATCCTGAAAAGCCACCAGCCAGTAAGTGTCAAAAATCTGTCCCAGGATTCGATATTCTTCCTTTGCGTCCTTTGTCAGGAATTTTTCTTCGAAAAGCTCCATCTGAATCGGCTTTTCTACCAGAATATGCTCGTCTGCCTTGATGATATTTGACCGCAAATCCTCCTTTTCAATGCCGGACGCACCAAAATGATTGGAATTACCGTTGCCGATTACTTTATTTTGTACAATTTTATGTAAAAAATCCTCTACCCTTGGCTCTTTGGGCAAACCGGTATCCGCCGCATCCGTTTTGTCTGCGGCAGTTGCAACTGTTTTGTCCGCAGCAGTTCCGGCTGTTTTATCCGCTACAACTGATTTATTGGTAATCATTTTATCCGCCGCGGCGGTTTGGTACTTCGACGGTTCCTCCATGAGCATGGCGGTCCGTCTTACCTCGAAGGGCTCGGGGGTTTTCAGATAAGGCGACGACTTGCTTTTTTCTTCCACAAGACGCACGTCCGGTATCAGCTCCACAGCATGGAGACCTTCTTCCACCCATTTGCTTACTTTTTCATAAAAATGATTTTCCTGATTTAAACGGATTTCCATTTTGGCCGGATGGACATTTACGTCGATGGTATCGGGCGTCATGGTAAAATGTAGCACGAAAAAAGGGAATTTATGCTGCATGACATAAGCTCTGTACCCCTCCTCCACCGCTTTTGTGACGACGGTATTTTTGACATAACGGCCATTTACAAAATAGACCTCAAAGTTTCGGTTGGAACGATTTATTTCAGGCTTTCCCAAAAAACCGCTGACAGAAAAACCGTTCTCCGATTTTTCAAAAGGAATCAGGGCGTCCGTTATATCCTTACCGTAGATGCGGTATATAACTTCTTTTAAATTTCCATTTCCGGAAGTGTGGAACTTCACCTGACCATTTTGGATGAATTTGATGGAAATATCCGGGCGGGATAAAGCAAGGTGTTCCATCATGTCCGACACATAGCCGCCCTCTGTCTGGGGCTGTTTTAGGAATTTTTTCCTGGCAGGGGTATTGAAAAAGAGATTCCGCACCAGAAACGTGGTACCCGTGGGCAGGCCCGCTTCCTCCGGCTCATCCTCCTCGCCCCCCGCGATGCCGTAACGGACGCCGGTCAAATCGTCCGCCGTTTTGGTAAGAACCTCCACCTGCGCCACCGCCGCAATGCTTGACAAAGCTTCCCCGCGAAAGCCCAGGCTTTCCACATAATTTAAATCCTCAATGGAAGAAATTTTGCTGGTTGCATGGCGCAAAAAAGCCTTTTTCACCTGATCCTTCGCAATCCCGCACCCATTGTCCGTGACACGGATAAACGAGATTCCTCCGTCCTTTATTTCCACGGTGATGGCCGTTGCCTTTGCGTCTATCGCGTTTTCCGTCAGCTCCTTCACCACGCTTAAGGGACGCTCCACCACTTCACCGGCAGCAATCTTATCAATTGTACTTTGGCTCAACAAATTTATAACTGCCATAATTCCTCCTACACTATAATCTCCTAATGCCTAATTCCCGCAGTTCAACTGTGATGAATTTCATTATCGCAGCCTCCCTTTGCAACACCTGTTTCTATGGTTAATTTTTCTGCCTGCGTTACCTTTCGGAAGCAGTCAACAAACAGCTTGGAAAAAACAAATATTCCATAAGGAACCCTTGCTAAAACGTCAGCGCTTGGTGAGGTTTTTTCGAACCTGGCGTCTGCTACATTTTTGCAGAGCGAAAGCGCGGTGACGTTGGAATATTTGTTTTTTCCAGGCGTCCTCATTTCACCATCTGTTCTTTAACTTATTTTGCAAGCGATATAAAGTATTTAACGCATCTAAAGGAGTAAGAAGCGTCACGTCAATCTCCTTTAATTCATTTAGGACGTCTTCGTCCGTCACCGTATCAAATAAAGACATCTGGCTCAAATCCACCTCGTCATATTTCACCGGCTTATGCTTACCGTCCTTCTGTTCAACGGCAATACTTTGTACCTTTTCAAGAATATCATTATCGCTTAATTTCGCCGCAATTTCCTTAGCTCTGTCAATGACCATATCCGGCACGCCGGCCAGTCTGGCAACCTGTATGCCATAACTTTTGTCCGCACCGCCCTTTATGATCTTGCGCAGGAAAACAATATCGTCCCCTTTTTCTTTGACGGCAATACAGTAATTGTTTACGTTGTTCATTTTGCCTTCTAACTCCGTAAGCTCATGGTAATGGGTGGCGAACAGGGTTTTTGCCCCCAGCAACTTTTTGTTGCTGATATGTTCAATCACGGCCCACGCGATACTCAAACCGTCAAAGGTGGAAGTGCCCCTGCCGATTTCGTCTAAAATCAGAAGGCTGTTTTGGGTGGCGTTTCTTAAAATATTGGCCACCTCGTTCATTTCCACCATAAACGTACTCTGCCCGCTGGCCAAATCATCCGACGCCCCTACCCGGGTGAAAATACGGTCCACCAGACCGATGTTGGCGCTGGCAGCGGGGACAAAGCTGCCGATTTGCGCCATAAGCACAATAAGCGCTACCTGCCGCATGTAGGTGGATTTTCCGGCCATATTCGGCCCTGTGATGACGGACACGCAGTATTTATGGTTATCCAGATGGGTATCGTTGGAAATAAACATATCGCCTGCCAGCATCTGCTCCACCACCGGATGTCTCCCCTCTTTAATGTCTATGACGCCTTTTTCATTGATGGACGGGCGCACATAGTGATTCCGCTCCGCCACAAAAGAAAGGGAGGCAAGCACATCAAGGCTTGCAACGGCCTTTGCCGTTTTCTGAATGCGCTCCATTTCCCCGGCAATGGCGTCCCGAATCTGACAGAACAAATCGTATTCCAGAGTATAAAGCTTGTCTTCGGCGTTTAAAATCGTGTCCTCCAGTTCCTTTAAGCGGGCGTTGGTATAGCGCTCCGCGTTGGCAAGAGTCTGCTTTCTGATATAATCCTCCGGCACAAGCTCCTTGTAGGAATTTGTCACTTCATAATAATAGCCAAAGACTTTATTGTAGCGGATTTTCAGGTTCTTGATGCCGGTTCGCTCCCGGTCTTCTTCCTCTAACTTTGCCAGCCAGTCTTTGCCTTCTGTCTTGGCATGACGTAAACTGTCCACAGTCTCGTCGAAGCCTTCCTTAATCATACCGCCTTCCCGTATGGTTATGGGCGCATCTTCGTTGATTGCATTTTCAATCAATGTACATATATCCGATAAATCGTCTATTTCCTCCCGTATTTCGCACAGCAATTCCTCCTCAAAGTCTCCTAAAAGGGTTTTAATGTGGGGAAGCATATTAAGGGAACTGCGAAAGGCAATCAAATCCTTGGGATTGGCCGTTTTATAACTGACTTTGGAAAGAAGCCGCTCAAGATCATAAACAGGATTTAAATATTCCCTCAGTTCATCCCTGTTAATGGCCTGCTTTGACAGGGCGGCCACGCTGTCAAGGCGTTTTTCTATCCCCGCTTTGTCTATCAGAGGCTGTTCCAGATACTGCCGCAGGCATCTGGCCCCCATGGCGGTTTTGGTCTTATCCAAAACCCATAAAAGGGAGCCTCTCTTTTGCTTTTCCCGAAGAGTTTCCATCAGCTCTAAATTTCGCCTGGTGGAGCTGTCAAGGAGCATATATTTGCTGGTAAGATAGGGATACAAATGGGTAAAATGCGCCAAATCAATTTTTTGCGTGTCCGTCAGATAAAGCATAAGGGCTCCGGCGGCAATCAGCCCCGACGGGAAATCCTCGAGTCCCATGCCCTGCAGGGTGGTTACATGAAAATGCTTTAACAGACTTTTTCTGCACCTGTCCTCGTCAAAAAAATGCGGGCCTATGGTGTATATGGCAATATGCAGCCGCCCCTTTAAATCCTCTATGTCAATACCGCTCATGAGAAATGCGTCGTTACAGACAATTTCACTTGGGCCGTATTTGTAAATTTCATCTAAAAGCTTTTTGTCATCCTCGGCTTCCGTCAGATAATAATCCCCTGTCGTTACATCGGCAACGGATATGCCGGTTTTCCCCTGAAAATAAGCGATGCTCATGAGAAAGTTGTTGCGCCCCTCGTCCATCCCCTGGACATTTAAGTTGGTGCCGGGGGTGACAATTCTGGTTACGTCCCTTTTTACAAGGCCCTTGGCCTGTTTGGGGTCCTCCACCTGCTCGCAGATGGCCACCTTAAAGCCCTTGGCAATCAGTTTATTTAAATAGCCCTCCACAGCATGGTAAGGAATGCCGCACATGGGAGCACGCTCCTCAAGGCCGCAATTTTTACCGGTTAAGGTGATTTCAAGCGCTTTGGACGCAGTGATTGCATCCTCAAAAAACATTTCGTAAAAATCTCCCAGCCTGTAAAAAAGAATACAATCAGGGTATTCTTTTTTTGTTTCCAGGTACTGCTGCATCATTGGTGTTAATTCCGCCATTGTAATCCCTCGCATCGTAACGCAAAGTTTTATTGTTCGTTAAAACTTCACCCTTGCTTTGCATCACAAACAATATATCAATTATACCAGAAGAATCGCCTATGGGCGATTCTTCGAGAGATGACTTAGATTTTCTTAGGCAGCGTCCTTTGCCGCCTTAGAAAATCTTCATCTCTTTTCATCCTTTTTTTCACCAAGGTAATAGAAACCGTGGCATTCTTTCAGATAAACCGGAACAATCTGGCCGATCAAACTTGCGTTCCCTTTAAAGTGTACCATTGTATTGTTGGACAACCGTCCGGTAACAAGACTTGCATCCTGTTCGTTTACTTCCTCCACAAGGGCCTCCATGGTCTTTCCCGAAAGCAGACTGACTCTATCCCTTGCGGTTTCCTGAACGACCTTTAAAAGGCGGTCAAACCCTTCCTTCACCACCCCTTCCGGTACCTGCTCCATTGCGGCGGCGGGCGTTCCGGTTCGTTTGGAATAGACGAAGGTGAAAGCATTCTCATATTGTACTTTGCGCACTACATCTATGGTTTCATCCACATCACAGGGCTCCTCGCCTGGAAAACCTACGATAATATCCGTTGTAATCGCCAAATCGGGTATTTCCTTCCTGATTTTTTCCACCAATGCGAGGTACTGCTCCTTGGTATAACGTCTGTTCATTGCTTTTAAAATTCTGGTGGAGCCTGACTGCAGCGGCAGATGGAGATGCCTGCATATCTTTTTGGATTCCTTCATCACTTGAATAAGCTCGTCCGACAAATCCTTTGGGTGGGAGGTCATAAAACGGATCCTCTTAAGCCCCTCAATCTGTTCAACCTGATAAAGCAGCTGGGCGAAGGTTATGGAATTTTCCAGGTTTTTACCATAAGAATTTACATTCTGTCCCAGCAGCATAACCTCAACCACGCCTTCTGATACCAGTCTCTTTATTTCATGAATAATTTCTTCCGGTTTACGGCTTCTCTCCCGTCCTCTTACATAGGGCACAATACAGTAACTGCAAAAATTATTACAGCCAAACATAATGTTGATGCCGGATTTAAAAGGATATTTGCGCTGGGAAGGCAGGTTTTCCACAATTTGGTCCGTTTCCTGCCAAATATCCGCCACCATCCTGTCGGATTCAAACATCGTCGCCAAAAGCTCCGCAAACTTATAAATATTGTGGGTTCCAAAAATCAAATCCACAAACCGATAGCTGCGCCGAATTTTTTCTATGGCGGAGGGCTCCTGCATCATACAGCCGCACAGAGCAATTTTCATGTGTTTATTTTTCTTTTTCAGACTGTTTAAATGCCCTAACCGTCCGTAAACTCTCTGGTTTGCATTGTCCCTGACAGTGCAGGTATTATAGATCACAAAATCGGCGTCTTCATTTTCCGTAATCTCATAGCCAACTTCTTTTAAGATGCCTGTAAGCTTTTCGGAATCCCGGGCGTTCATCTGGCACCCAAATGTTCTGACTGCCGAGAAAAGGGGGCGGCCCAGGCGCTCACTCTTTGCCTTTACATACTTGCGGCACTTTGCCATAAAATAATACTGGCGGTCCGGTTCCGCTTCCGGCGGCGCCTGTGTTGTGTCTATATGATCAAAATCTATCTTATTAAACATTTCTATGCCTCATTTCCCCAATTAAAATACGTCCAAATATTATATACCAATACCTGTATTTTTTCAATCAGGAATATGAAACAAAAGATAAAATGGGTACCAATGCCTTGAAAAAAACAGCGCAGATAAGGAAATGCCGTTGCCTGGTTTTTCATGCGGCGGCATTTTGTGGTAGCTGTAATTCGGTTGGGAAATGAATAAGCGAAAAATTGAAAAAAATCACCGGGAGTTCCGGCTAATTGTTCATCCGATAAGTATAATATCTCCCCCTGTTTTCGCATCGCCGTATCACATGAAGATAATTTAGAATATGTAAAACCATCCCGGCGGTTTCTTTCCGTTCTTTGATTGCTTTTCCAAATTCTATAACGGTAAAGGGCTCCTCTAAGCCGGAAGGAATGAGCCGCGCATAATCCATCAACCGGTCAAACCGCACTTCATCCAAAAGCGTCTTGGGAATCCTGTCGTAGCGGCAGGAGCCTCTTTTTTTATCCTCGCTCCATCCGTTTAAAAGGCGGTATTCCTCCAGCTCCAAAAGTGGAAAGCAAATATGCAGATTCGGATCTGCCAGATACGGTTTTATTTTATATAACTCATAAAAAGCCCTGTAAACAGAGCCTCTCATGGGACTTTTCCGGGGTTTGGAGCATTCTCCGGTTTCTTCGTCCATCCAGATTAAATATTTAATTTTAGGGATGGGATATACGATGGTTACCGGATATTTCGGAAGAAATCTATCCAGTTTATTCCGCATCCGGTTAAAACTGCCGGTTTGAATCTCTATAATTTCCGTTCCGGTATAAATATCCGCTACATATCCATCCAGGGATATCTCCTGCATTTCCTTGTCCGCCGCATAGTAATCCTTTAAAATGGCATGTACCGTTTTTTCCTTTAAGGTTCCGATACCGTTTTTTGCCCTCTCGGAGCCGACAATTCTGTTTTTAATATCCTCAAAACGTTCCGTATCCAAAATATCCAAAGTATTTAAGGTGTTCAAAGCGCTCATAATCTATTTTCTTTCCAGAAACAGTTTTCTTGAAATAAAATTGTATACCATGACCACGCCGGTTGCGATAACGGTACTTAAGGAGACTATAAGGGAATCTGAAATAATCTCCTGCAAATAAGCGCTATGTTTGTATATGCCATCTATGCACAGGAACATAACGATTTCATTGATTACAAGCCCGAATACGGATAAAATAAGGAAAACGCCGAACTCTTTTCCCTTCCCCATTTCCTTCTTGTGGGTAAATACAAATTTAATACTTAAAATATAGTTGACAACTGCCGATACCACAAAGCCCAATAATTTAGAAATCAGATAATGCACGCCAAGCTGATTGGTAAATCCGGTGGTTATTCCGTAATCAATAAAAAAGCAAAAAAATCCTACAATCCCAAAACGGAGGATCTGGTTCAATAAATTTTTCATGTTAACAGCATGCTCCTTTCCCAGCCTGCAAATTTGTGCGTCAGGCACAATACGGACATGAAACATTATAACATGACAATTCAAATTTTGAAAATTATTTTTTAAGAAAGTATGAAAAATGTGCGGGTATAACCCGCACATTTTCCTTCAATAAGCCGATTTGTAAAGCATATCGGCGTTTGATTTTTTTATTGTCTGTCATCACGATTGTTTTGATGTTCTTCACAGCCGCACACATCGCTTTGATTGAAGTTAAAGGGCCTGGATTCAAAGCGTGGCTCCGGACGGAAATCATTTCTGCAACCGCAGTCATTGTTGTCCGGGCGTTCATTGCCGCAATTTCCGCTGTTATTATTGCCACAGCCGCAGCCGTCATTGTCGCGCCCGCGGTTGCTGTTTCCACCGCCGCATTCACGGCGGTCTTCCCGCTCCCTGCGGCAGCAATTGTTGTTGCTGTCAGAATTAGAATTAAAACAGCCTCCATTGTTCCCACAGCATAAAAGTAGTAATACCAAAAATAGACAATTCATGCATTCATCTCTCCTTTTTCATATGCTTTATCATATGCAGAAGCTATGAAAAAGGTTATAGATGAAAAGGATTTCTATGTCAGGATACGCGCAAAAGTTCCTTTTTAATATAGGCAAAGGTAGCTTTTTCTCCCCGATTCGCCAGCATGTTTAGAAGCTTTTCAAGCTGCTTTCTTGTTTTTGGGTGCATAGGAGCCTTTTCTTTTCCCATATTATAGTACTCTAAGGGAGAGCTGTCCGTATATTTGACCCCATTGTATACCTTGCAGGCGGCAATACGGTCCATCAGCATTTCCACGACATACTTCACCGGCATTGGGACCGGCGCCATGCCGCCGGGAATCGTTTTAGCGCCATAGTCAATCCAGTATTCATAATGATGCCTGTTCCTTCCTTTATGGTGAAGCCAGGCGCTGGAATACCCGATGTCCTCTCTCTCGGCGGCGTTAGGACTTCGGGTTCCCTGATAATATTTTGCGCCTACCCAAAATTCACTGGGACTGTATTTGGACAGGTCATGCAACAGTCCCTGTTTATACAGGCCAACTTTAAAGCATCCCTGCATTACCAGATATTTATGATATGTTATGGTTTTAAAATGTTTCCAGGCTTTCATACTCTTTGACGCCTTCCTCTGCCGGCCGTCTTTTTTTGATTGATTTCATTTACATTGGTTTTATACGCCATAAATATGGCTACGGTTCTGCCGCCTATTGTTATAATGGAGCTTTCCTGGCTTTCGTTTTCCTCGCTATAGTCCTGTCCGCAGGGCAATGCGGTATCCGAAATTTTAATCCATTTTTTATTTCTGTCTAGCTTTGGCAGGGCCAGTCTGTGAGGAGTCCAGTGCATGTTGCAGGCAATGTAAAAAGAATCGTCCTCCTGCCCCGGCGCATACTTTCCACACAAAACAATGCCAATCATCTGACTGATATAGCTAAAATCCGGCCGCCAAGCTTCTGTGCCATGGTAAGATAAATCCGGAAATCCGCAGCCCTTATAATCCATAATTTTCAGTTCTTCCTTCATATGGAGAATAGGATGTTTACGTCTAAGAGCAATTAAAAATTGCGTATATGCATAAATTTCTCTGGAAAAACTGTTCCTCTTCCAATTTATCCAGCCTGTTTCGTTGTCCTGGCAATAACAGTTATTGTTTCCATTACGGCTGGCGCCAAATTCATCGCCGCTGAAAATAAATGGAATCCCCTGTGCAAGCAGCACAAAAGAAAGCGCATTTTTTATCTGCGTCTGGCGAAGGGTCAAAACAGCCTTTTTGCGGGTGTGTCCTTCTATGCCACAGTTCCAGGAAAAGTTATCATTTGTCCCGTCTCTGTTATCCTCTCCATTTGCTTCATTATGCTTGTTTCCAAAAGAAACACTGTCATAAAGGGAAAAGCCGTCATAATCCGCCATATAGTTTACCACGCCATAAGCGGCAGGGTTGCGCCGCTGGTAATAAGCCACCTGGTTCATCAGATTAGCGTCTCCTTTTAAAAAGCGTCTCATATCATTTCTGAAATTTCCGTTATTCGCTATAAAGTTTTTAAAAAGCGGATTTGTAATGGCAGGTAAGTCTTCTTCTTTATAGCCATCACACCAGATTTTTGTATTTTTAAGAACAGGCTCCTCGGCAAGCAAAGTAACCGGAATGTCAAATCCGTTTATGCGTACGCCATCAATATGATATTCCAGTACCCAGTGCTTTATTACATCAAGTATATAGAGTTGCCCGATACCGACCGGAAAATAAAACTGCATAATAATTTCTATTCCGTTTTTATGAAGGTCACGAACCATATTTTTAAAAGAAAGGACAGGAGAATCTGCGGCGCTGTACGACGCTTTGGGAGAAAAATAAAATCCTTTCTGGAATCCCCAGCAATTTAACCGCACCGTTTCATGCCTGTCCTCGCAGTTCACAGCCGTTTCGGAAAAAGCGCCGTCTTCCCGCTCCAAAAGCACAGGCGCATTATCCTGTTCTTTAGGCGGTAATTGGTCAACATCGGCAATCATACATTCGTCATATTCATAGCAAGGCATGAGCTCCACCGCTGAAATGCCGAGCTCTTTCAGGTAAGGAATTTTTTCAACAATGCCTTCAAAGGTACCTCGTTCCTTTACTCCGGAACTTTTATGCATTGTAAATGCACGCACATTAATCCCATAAAAGACACTGTCTTCTAAGGGAATCATAAGCGGCTCATCCTCCTGCCAGTCAAAATCATCTCCTTTTAAAATTCCGTAGGTTTTTCTCCTTTTGGTTTTTCCATGTCCCCATTTTTCAAGCCCATGTATTTCCCAGGCATAGGGGTCTGTTATCACTTGATCTCCTTCGTAAAAATTGTAGGTGCGGTCTTTTACCCCTTCACCTTGTATTGCAAGACCGTAAAGCGTTCCCTGATTCCCTTTTTTTTGAAAAGGAAACCGCTTCTGATTCCCCCTGCGATCATATAAAATTACCCCGCAGTCTTTATCTGTCAACAGATTTGCTGCAAATTTCACTTTATTCCCTTCAATAGAAATTCCCGGCTGCTCCGGTTTAAAATACGTAACTTCCCATTTTTTTTCCATGCGCCCTCCTGCAAGAAACAATAGAGAATGATTGATACAAATCATCCTGTTAATAAAGTCCAAATGCGCTATAATATATCATACCATAAATGTGACAGTTTTTGCAAAAAAAATTGAAACTTATCTTGCACAGAGGTAAATCTATTAGTAAAATAAAGATAATAAGGATTTGGAGGTTCTAATGAGTAAAGATAAAAAAACAGAAAGCTTAAATGATCCCTTTAATTCCCAGCCTGAAAATAAAGACGAAGAAATGACAGTGACGCTTGATTTAATGGATGGGACAACCGTTACCTGCGCTATCGTTACGATACTTCCTATTAACAATCAGGATTATATTGTACTTCTTCCATTAGATGAGAATGGAGAAAATAACGATGGAGAGGTTTGGTTTTATCGCTATTACGAAAATAAGGACAACCCAAACGATGAGCCTGTTCTGGAATATATTGAGGAAGATGAAGAATACGAGATCGTTTCAGATGCCTTTGACGAATATTTGGACAGTGCGGAATTTGACGAATTTATGAAAGAGGAATAAGGCCTTCCAAAAATCGGGACAATTTTCTTGCTCTTTCTTTCGTATAGTAGATAAACAATTCATCTCTGGCTCTTGTTATGGCAACATATAAGAGCCTTCTTTCTTCTTCCAGGGCCGTTGGGGACTGGCATTCTTTTCCGGGAATGATCCCCTCGTTTACATCAGGCAGGAATACTCTGTTAAACTCCAGTCCCTTAGCGCCATGCATAGTTAAAACGCTTACGCCCTTTAATTTTTCTATTTGCGTCCGCCCTTCCGCTTGCGCCATGCAAAGCTGTTCCACAAAGCTTTTTACAGAGATACCCGTTTTAAACTGCTTATATTGCGTAAAGAATGTCTGGATTTTGTCAGCCTGGGCAATCCATCTTCGTCCGGTTTTGTAGTCCGCTGCTTTTTGGTACAGATATGCATCATAGCCAAGGGTTTTTCTGAAAAAGGAAACTGCCAAATTGGGGGAAAGCCCGGCCGCTATCTTAAGCCGGCCAAATAAAAGATGGAGTTGTGAAAGCATGGCGTTGTTTTGAGCATAATACGGTTTTAATGTATTTTCCGTCACTTTTTCCGAAATAAGCGCTGTCCGTGAGATGAAACGATTTGGTTTGTTCATAAATTTTATGAAATCACTGCGCTTGTTTCCCTCATAAAGGTATGCCAAAAAAGAAATGATATCCTCCATAATAAAGCCGTGAAACAAATCGGAATCCTTAATTTTTTCCCCTTTTACGAAAATACCGTCTTGCCGCAAAAGTTCCGAATACTGCGTTACTTCCAGATTGGTCCTTACGATAATGGCGGTACTTTCTAACGAATCTGCAGAAAAAGAAGACAGATTTGACAAGAGCTGCATTTCCTCCTCTTTACGTGTGTCAAAACAAAGGGCGGTTATCACCCCGCCTTTTTGTAAGGCATGAAACTCTTTTTCAAATCGGTGTGCGTTTCGGGATATCATTTTTCCGGCCAAATTCACAATCTGTTCCTTGCAGCGGTAATTATCCGTTAAAAATATCTGCTTGCAGCTTTGATATTCCTCCACGAACCTTTTCATCATTCTGGGACTTGCCCCTCTGAATCCATAAATGGACTGATCGTCATCTCCCACTACCAGTAAGTTATTTTCGGGAGCCGCAAGCAGTTTTAAAATCCGGTATTGGAGAAAATTGATATCCTGAAATTCATCTACAAGAATATATTGGAATATCTGTTGATATTTATGGCAGACCATCCTGTTGGAAGTAAGAAGTGTAAGGCACCGGGTAATCATATCGTCAAAATCCAAAAAACCCTGTTCCCTTAGATATTTGTCATACTCAGACCTGATAGAAACAATATCTTCATAGGAAAATTCCATATTTGCTTCGATGTTATTGTCTTTCGTAACATTTTCGTGCGCAAAGTCCTCACTGTCATCAGGCCCCGTATTTTTCATGCGGCTGATGATATTTTGCAGCCTTGTAATGCTGTCATAATCACACGCACAGTCCAATCCTCTATTAGCCGCAAGAACGCTAAAAAGCTTTCTTTTGTCGTTTTCTTTTATCAGGGAAGCTGCCTTTAAACCGCCGGATCTGCGCAGAATGTTATAACAAACACTGTGAAAGGTTCCAAAATTGATATTATCCCAAATAATGCCATGGCAGTCAGAACTGCGCTTTGAATGGATTGCATCCAGATATCTTTCTTTCATTTCATTGGCAGCCGCTTTGGTATATGTGACCACAAGAATTTTTTCGGGAGGGATGCGATGATGCGTGATCAGATATAGAATTCTTTGAATAATGGTGAAAGTTTTACCACTGCCCGGGCCGGCTATTACCTGAGCCGGCCCTGACAGATGCTTAATCGCCTGTTCCTGCGCTTTACCGGGTATTTTCAAGCAGTTCAATTCCTTTCTTGATGCGGGCAATGGATTCCTCCTTGCCAAGAAGCTCCATAATTTCCGTCGCCCCTGCAGGGGTCATTTGCTTTCCTGAAACGGCTGTCCGTACAGGCCAGAGCACATAACCGTTTTTACATCCTTTTTCGGACACATAAGATAATAAAAGCTGATACAGAGCGTCATTAGAGTAATCCTCCTGCTTTTCCAGTATGGGAAGAAGCTCTTTTAAAACTGTGAGGGAGGATTCCGTTGTGGTTTTCATTTTCTTATGGGCATACATGGAAGGGTCGTATTTTGGAAGTTTATCCAGGAAATCAATGAGTTCAGGGATATCCGGGAAAATCTCAATTCTTGTTTTCACCATGGAAGCAACCTTATGAAGGTCAATCTCCCTGCTCACAGCCTGTTTCAAATAAGGCTCCGCCATCGCGTAAAAGGCGTCCTCGTCCATCGCCTTAATATATTCGCCGTTCATCCACTTTAATTTGGTGTAATCAAACACAGCTGGGGATTTGGAAATATGACGATAGTCAAAAATCTCGGCCAACTGCTTTAAGGAAAAGATTTCTTCATTGCTCTCCGAAGGGCTCCACCCAAGCAGCGCCACGAAATTTACCACCGCCTCGGTCAGAAATCCCTGCTCAATCAAATCCTCATAGGAAGAATGGCCGCAGCGTTTGCTCAGCTTATGGTGTTCTTCGTCGGTAATCAAAGGACAATGGACATAAACCGGCACTTCCCAGCCAAAGGCTTCATAAAGTCTGTTATATTTGGGAGAAGAAGAAAGGTATTCGTTTCCTCTCACCACATGGGTGATTCCCATCAGGTGGTCGTCCACCACATTGGCAAAATTATAGGTGGGATACCCATCGGATTTGATCAGTATCATATCATCCAATTCAGAGTTATCCACGGTGATGTCCCCGTATATTTCATCGTGAAAGGTGGTTGTCCCTTCCGTAGGATTGTTCTGTCTGATTACATAGGGAAGTCCGGCTTTTAACTTTTCCTCCACTTCTTCTTTGGACAGGGAAAGGCAATGCTTGTCGTATACGGTAATTTCCTTTCCCTCCACAATCTGGGATTTTAGGCCGGCAAGTCTCTCCTTATCGCAAAAGCAGTAATAAGCTTCCCCTTTTTCAATCAGTTTTTGCGCATAGGTCAGATAAATCCCCTTCTTCTGCCTGTCGGACTGCACATAAGGGCCAACACCGCCGTCTTTATCAGGTCCCTCGTCATGAACAAGGCCCGTTTTTTCCAGCGTACGGTAAATAATTTCTACCGCTCCCTCCACAAAACGTTCCTGATCCGTATCCTCAATTCTTAAAATAAAATCTCCGCCTTCATGCTTTGCAATCAAATAAGCATAAAGGGCAGTCCTCAAATTTCCTACATGCATTCTTCCGGTGGGACTTGGCGCATATCTTGTTCTTATCTTCATTTTGGATTGAACTTCCTTTCCTTTTTGGTAAAGATTCCGCCTTTATATGTGAAACTTTAGAATTTCTTAGTTTGTGTTTTGGCAGTCTTAAAAATTCTCTTTGTGTTAATCCTTTGAAGGAATCTTTTTCTCCGCCCGGGCTTTGAAACCGGCCACCTCTTTCATAGCCTGCGGGATTGCGATATTGGTACCCGCTCCTGCAACACAGCCTCCGGGACATGCCATTCCTTCAATCAGACAGCCGTTCTTTTTTCCGGCCTTGGCAAGCATAAGCATTTTCTTACATTCCGTAAGGCTTTCCGCATGTTCAATGTTTACTTCCACATCCGGATAATATTCCCGGATACATTCTTCAATTGCGCTTGCCACACCCCCTGCCACGCCGTAACCTCTGCCGGCCCCCGTGGCGTCGTTCATAGGCTCAGGTTTTTCTTCCTGGGCAGGTAAAAGTCCCTTAGCCTCAAACATTCCGGCCAATTCTTCAAAGGTAATAACAAAATCCACATCGGAACGGATTGTCCGGCGGGAGGCTTCCAGCTTTTTGGAAGCGCAGGGGCCGATAAATACCACGCTGGCATCAGGATGATCTTCCTTGATTTTACGCGCCGTGGCCACCATAGGCGTTAATGCATTGGAAATCTTATCAATGGTTTCCGGGAAAAATTTCTTGGCAAGCACGGACCAGGAAGGACAGCAGGAAGTAAGAAGGAAAGGCAGCTTCCCTGTAACCACTTCCTCCACATAATGCTCGGCCTCCGCCATAGCGCCCATATCTGCGCCGATTGCCGTTTCATAAACATCATAAAAGCCAAGTTCCTTAAGGGCCGACTTAATCTTATCCGGCGTGGCATCCTTCCCAAACTGCCCTACAAAGGCAGGCGCCACCTGGGCTATGATCTTCCGCCCTGACTGCATAGCGCGAATCAACTGGAAAATCTGGGATTTATCCGCAATTGCTCCAAAAGGACAGCTTACCATACACTGTCCGCAGGATACGCACAAATCCGTATCTATGTAAGCGCGTCCTTTTTTATCATTTTTAATTGCATTGACGCCGCAATGTGCCAGACAGGGGCGCACCTGGTGAGAAATGGCGTCATATGGGCAAATAGATTTACATTTTCCACATCTGATACACTTTTCCTGGTCAATAACGGATTTTCCGTTTTTCATACTGATAGCGCCCTTAGGACATACCTCCCGGCAGGGATGCGCCACACATCCCATACATCTGTCCGTCACTTCATATTTATTTTCAGGACATGCATTGCAGGCGGAAGGGATAACCTGCATCAAAGGAGGCTCATAATATTTTTCATCAATGTTGCTCTCCTCAAGCCCCTGGGTAACATGGACGGGGGCATTTTCAGGACGAAGAGATAATCCCATCGCCAAACGGATTCTCTCCCTCACAATAGCCCTTTCCCGATAGACATTTTCATATTCCGACTCTTCATAATCCACAATCTTATAAGGCAGAGCTTCCACATCATCCTTTAAATTTGTGGATGTGTAGGCAAGATTTGCCACTTCCTTAAAAATTCGTCTTCTGTTCTTACGAACCTGCGTATCTATTCCTCTCATACTAAATAACCATGCTCCCTTCTCAACCTTTCCTCCATTCCCAAGCGCCTAAGGCTGCATAAGGCTAAGGAACAATCGTCTTTACTTTTACTATTCTATTTTTGCACATACCTTGAAAGAAGTCAACATCTAACCCGGGCGTCCTCCGTCCATTGTATGAAAAGGGTTATTATTCACGTCCTCCGGTCCGTGAATAATAGCTGAAAAGGAATACTCCCCTTCTATAAAAGGCCGCCCACCTGGAAAACAATGGTGGACATAAGCCAGGCAAATAATATCTGAAAAAAAGCCAGCTTTATTGTAAAAGACGTAGAACCGCTCTCTTTTCGTATGGTTGCCATCGCCGCTGCGCAGGGGACATACAAAAGCACAAACAGCATCATGCAGTAAGCGTTTAAGGGTCCAAAGGATGGATCAATATTTTTTAAATTGGCTGCTACCGTGCCAAGCCCCGCCGCTGTCTGGGCGTCTCCTACTCCAAAAAGAACGGAAAAACTGGAAACCACCACCTCTTTTGCAGAAATTCCGGCAATCAATGATACAATTATCTGCCACATGCCAAGGCCTGCCGGACGCATGAAAGGTTCAAGCCCTCTGCCAATTGCCGCGCCAAAACTATCCGCCGGGTCCGTCACCATACCGGAAAAGCCAAAATTAAGTACAAGCCAGATTAAAATAGAAGCAATAAAAATAGTAGTCCCAGCTTTCGACAAATAATCTTTCAGCTTGTTCCAAACATAAATCCGTATGGTTCTGGCATTTGGCCTTTTGTACTCCGGCAGCTCAATTAAAAGGCTGTCGTTTACCTTTTCCTTCTCAAAAACATGAAGCGCCATTGCCACAAGGATTGCGCACAGCATACCAATCGCATACATGGAAAAAGCGGCAATATGAGCAAACTTTCCAAAAAACATTCCTGAAAAAAGCACATAAACAGGAAGCCGCGCCGAACATGACATAAAGGGCGTGATAATCATGGTTCTTTTGCGATCCTTTTCCGTCTCAAGAGCGCGCGAAGCCATAATCGCCGGAACCGTACACCCAAAACCAAGCACCATAGGAAGAAACGCTTTGCCTGAAAGCCCTGCTTTTCCCATAATGCCGTCCATCACATAGGCGACTCTTGACATGTAACCGCTGTCCTCCAAAATAGCCAGCGCCAAAAATAAAATGGCAATATTGGGAATAAACGTGAGAATTCCGCCCACTCCGGCAATAATTCCGTCAACAATGAGGGATATCAGCCACCCGGCCGCACCTATATGGGTCAAAAATTCTGACACCTGGCCTGAAAAGAAATCCACAAAAGTCTCAAAATATCCCTTTAGCCAGTCTCCGATGGTAAAGGTAAGAAAAAATACAAAAGCCATGATACACAAAAAGACAGGTACTCCCCATACGGGATGGGTTAACAGTCTGTCTATGCGGTCGGTTCTGTCCGTCTTTTTTGTCCGATAAAAAAGCACTTCTTTTATAATGCTCTCGATAAACGCATATTTGGCCTGGATGATTTCCTTTTCATAGCTGCGTGAAACCACGTCCGCCGTTTCAATAGGATGCTCCTGCTTGATATCCTCATCAAATTCCAGAAGCTTAATTGCATGCCAGCGTATGGAGGAATGGGTGGGATAAAAAGTCTCCATCCGCTGTGAGAGCTTCCCTATCTTTTCTTCTATTTCCTGACTGTAATGCAGAATATCTTCCTTTGAATCTTCCTCATAGTGATGGATTACCGCATGAAGCAAAATATCCAGCCCTTTACGCTTGGCAGCGGATACCGGCACCACCGGAATATCCCCTAAAAGCTCAGGGAGCCTGTGCATATCGATTTCCATCCCCCGCTCTTCCACTACATCCATCATATTAAGCGCCAGAACTACGGGCTTGCCCAGCTCTAAAAGCTGCAGCGTTAAGTATAAGTTTCTCTCAAGGGACGAGGCGTCCACCACATTGACAATTACCTCAATATCGTCATCCATCACACACTTTCTGGTAACTTTTTCCTCTATGGTGTAACAGGTAAGAGAATAAATTCCCGGCGTATCCACAAGCGTCATAGGAACATCTTCATATTCCGCTTCGCCTTCAATTTTTTCCACCGTAACTCCCGGCCAGTTGGCGACCTTAAGCTTGGCCCCTGTAATCGCATTAAACAGGGTGGTCTTGCCGCAATTAGGGTTGCCTACAAATGCTACGTGAACAGTCTCCCGATCTTTCATAGCGCTTTTTCCTCCACTTCAATTCCCTGACTGATATGCCTGCCAATGGCAAGCCTTGTCCCGCGCACCCGTATAATTAACGCTCCGTCTTTTTTCCTGTTTAAGACAGTAACGATTGTCCCATCATTCAGACCAAGAGCCTGCAGGCGGCGGGTGATTCCCTCCTCCACATACAGGCCCTTGATTTCATATGCATTCCCTTTTATACATTCAAATAATGACATTACATTTCCCTCTTTTGTCAAAAAATATTTCCAGTAACATTAAAGCATAAAGAACCTTTGTTTGCAAGTATTATTCACCCTTTACCTTCCCTTTTTCTTCCTGTTCGCCGCAGGGTTTGCGCACCCCTTTAGCGGCATATTTTCTCTGCATGGATCTACGCAATAATCAGGGGAAAATGTATTTTTTTGGAACCAGAAATTTTTCCTATCATACTATACTATTAAATAATGTTACAGTTTATGAGAGGAGAATTATGCAGGATTACAGTTTTAATGAATATTTTGACCGTTTTCCAATTGCAATGGCATATGTTCCGTGGCAGCATCTTACCAATGTTTTTGAAAATTTAGATGAAGCCTACAATGTGGGCACCATTTTTCCTGAATTAGAAAAACCTTTTACAGGAAGGAGATGCGTTAAATGATTGGTGAAAACAATAATAGCAGTGAAAGAAGCAGGCTTTTTCACGATATCGGCGTAATTGATTTTGTGATTGTTGAGATGAACGAGTATCTGGATACCCACCCTACCGACAAGGAGGCAATCGAATATCTCAGCCACTATGTTCACATGAAAAATCAGGCAATGCGGGAGTATGCAGTAAAGTATGGGCCCTTAAGAATTTCCGATGCACATGGATGCAAGCAGAACGAATGGAAATGGGCTCTGCAGCCGTGGCCATGGGAAGGAGGATGCTAATTTATGTGGAGTTATGAAAAAAGATTACAGTATCCGGTTAATATTAAAGAACCAAACGCCAAAATTGCTCAGGTAATTATGTCCCAATATGGCGGGCCTGACGGCGAACTTGGCGCATCTATGCGCTATATCTCACAGCGTTATTCGATGCCCTATAATGAGGTTGCCGCTATTTTGACCGATATCGGTACGGAAGAACTGGCGCACCTTGAAATGGTTTCCACCATTGTCCACCAGCTCACAAAGAATCTGTCTATGGAAGAGATTGAAAAGTCAGGATTTGCTAATTATTATGTAGACCATACCATCGGTATCTGGCCTATGGCGGCAGGCGGGATTCCTTTTAACAGCTGTGAATTCCAGTCTAAGGGAGATGCTATTACGGATTTGTTTGAGGATATGGCAGCAGATGGGGCGATTTTGTAAGAACAACATGAAAAAGCAGGATAAAATAGGTCTGCTTCATTTTAGAATCCATCAACGAATCAACTCCTTAAGTCTCAAATCAGTCTCAAAATTATATGAAAAAATGAGACTGACTTGAGACTCGGAATGAGACTTGCTATAGTTTATTCCTGTAATCCCTTGAAAAACT
>CAJUKV010000030.1 GCA_910587305.1 uncultured Lachnospiraceae bacterium
TCAGTCATGGGCAGATGCTGGCCATGTATTTTCTGGGACTTGCCAGCCTGTTCTGCCTCCTGTTTTCCTATAAGAAACTGCAGCAGAGTTTTCGTCTGGGCACTGAAATTTCACTGCTGGAGCAGCAGGAACATTCCCTGAACCAGTATGTGGAGGAAGCGAAAACCCGTTACGATGAAACAAAGTCCTTCCGCCATGACATCAGGAACCACATCGCAGTGGTAAAAAAGCTCCTGCAGAATGGGAAACTGGAGGAAGCCGTAACCTATATGGAGGATCTGGACGATATGGCGGAAAAAATGTCCTTCCCCTGCAGCACTAACAACCCGGTCATGGATATTCTGGTGGGGAACAAACTGGGGATTGCAAAAAGCATGGGGATAGATGTGGACTGTTCCCTCCTTCTGCCGTATCCCTGTGGCATCAGAGATATTGACATCTGTATTGTCCTGTCAAATGCACTGGACAATGCAATCCATGCAGTAAAAAATCTGGGCGTCGACATAGAAAAATATATCCGTGTGTCCGGGCGGCTCCAGGGGGATTTCCTTATGATGGAAATTCAGAACAGCTTCCATGGGAAAGGCGCGATCAAAAAAGGGACAGGTCTGTCGAATGTAAAAAAAGTTGCTGAAAAATATGGCGGCGCCATGAGTATAGAGACACAGGAGAATGTATTTGTTCTCCATGTGCTGCTGATCATTCCACAGCATCCGGAAAGCAGCCCACAGCAAATGGATTAAAATGCTGCTTTCTACAGCCGAAAAAAGAAAAAGGAAGTTCATGTCAGGAAAAATTCAAGGAGGGACAATTATGCATACGAAAACGATGGAAGGCATTGCAGGGGCAAGCATGAGTATGAAACTGATGAATACACCACTGCGCGTCTATAAAGAAGCTGAGCGCAGAGGAGATACAGCCGTCATGGAACGGGCAATGGGGTATGTAGGGGACTTTGCTGATAAAGCGAAAGAATATCAGAAAGTGACGGAAATAGGAATGAAAGAGGATGCAAAGGAGGCAAGGGAAAAAGCGAAGACGGAGCAGGAAAATGCCATTCGGAAGCGCAGGGAAGAGCGTGAGGAACTGGAAAAGAGAATAGCGGAAAGTCGGAATGGGGATACGGATACGGTCAGCATCAGTGAAAGCGGAAAAGTTGCATTGAGCGAAAAGGCTTCCCCGGATCAGGCAGGCAAAGACAGTAGCAAGTTTGGAGAAGAGCCTGTGGATGCCGTTAAGAGGGAGTCTGTAATCTATACGAAGACCGGGGAATCAGCCGGACCTGAATCTGGCGCAAATCTCTCTGTTTCCGTATAAAAAATCAGAAAAATTATATTGTTTTCATATGAGGTACAATCAGGAGTCAAATGAGTTACAATATATTAGTAGTGGATGATGAAAAAGAACTGGCCGATGTGATTGAGCTTTATCTCACAGCAGACGGCTGCACGGTTCATAAATGCTACACGGGCAAGGAAGCTCTGGAGTGTATTGCACATACGGATTTGGATCTGGCAATTCTGGATGTGATGCTCCCTGATGTGGACGGTTTTCAAATATGTAAGAAAATCCGGGAGAAGTTCTGGTATCCTGTCATTATGCTCACGGCAAAAGGGACGGACATGGATAAGATCATGGGTCTGACCATTGGAGCTGATGATTATATTACAAAACCCTTTAACCCGCTGGAGGTGGCTGCCCGAGTAAAGACTCAGCTGCGGCGGTACCGGCTTTATAATCATTCCGCAGCGAAGCAGGGGGAGCCGGCCTGCAAGTATGATATAAGGGGACTGGTAATCAACAAAGACAGTCATAAGTGCTTTCTGTTTGGAAATGAACTGCAGCTGACGCCCACCGAGTTTGCTATCCTCTGGTATCTTAGTGAGCGGCAGGGCGTTGTAATCTCTTCCGAGGAGCTTTTTGAGGCGGTATGGGGCGAGAAGTTCCTGCAGAATAATAATACCGTCATGGCCCATATTGGGCGGCTGCGGGAAAAGATGGGAGAGCCTTCCGGAAATCCCAGGTTTATTAAAACAGTATGGGGGGGTGGTTATACCATTGAAAAATAGAAAAGATTTTCGGCAGCTCCGCATAAAGATTTTCCTCCGGACGATTGCCGCGCCGGTAACTGCCGTTTCTGTCATCTATATCACATATTCTGTTTTACTGCGCGGCCGCTTCGCTGACGGGATGGTGGCGCTTTTTCAGACTACCCTTGGAATAAAATACGATGCGGCCCTCCGACTGTATGAGCGGATATTTCGCAGCCATATGGATGCTATGATTCTGCTTTCCATTCTGCTGATTTTCGCCGTATTGTTCTATTTTTATCTCCGTTGGCTTACACGGTACTTTGAGACGGTCAGTGAAGGAATGGATCTCCTGCTTGCGGATGCTCCGGGAGAGATTTCCTTTCCCCCGGAGTTGTTTTCCGTTGAGAGAAAAATGAACCTTGCAAAGCACACGATGCTCCTGCAGAAAAGCGATATGCTCGTGGCAGAACAGCGGAAAAACGATTTGATCATGTACCTGGCCCACGACCTGAAAACGCCGCTTGCTTCCACCATCAGCTATCTGAATTTACTTCGGGATGAAAAGCAGATTTCCGAGGAGCTGCGGGAGAAGTACCTTTCCATTTCTCTTGCCAAATCACAGCGGCTGGAGGACTTAATCAACGAATTTCTGGAAATTGCGAGATACAGCCTGTCAAACATAACACTGCAATATAAGGAGATCAACCTTACCCGCCTGTTGGAGCAGCTTGTGTATGAGTTTCAGCCGATTTTGGACAGAAAGGGGCTGATCTGCCGCCTTGCGGCTGCGGATGATATTCCTCTGAAATGTGATGCTGATAAGATACAGCGGGTGTTTGACAATCTTTTGCGCAATGCCGCGGCCTACAGCTATGACGGAACCGAAATTATCATCGAAGCCGAACAGGACAAAGACAGCCTGATATTGAGATTTTCCAATCGTGGCGGGACCATTCCAAAAGAACGGCTGGAGCGGATCTTTGAACAGTTTTACAGACTGGATACGGAGCGCAGATCTGGCGGAACCGGGCTGGGACTGGCTATTGCCAGACAGATTGTTATGCTTCATAAGGGGGCAATCACAGCGGAAAGTGAAAATGAGCGGACGGTTTTTACTGTAACGCTTCCTGTTTTATAGGAAAATCGTAAGAAAATCCGTAGAAAAAGAGTGGAATATCGTGTGAACAAACAAGGAAATGGTGCTTTTGTTTTTAGTACAATGAGCGTACTGAGGCATGGGCACTTTTTTAATGCCGAAGGGACTTTACCCCTCAGTGCCATCGCGCAGCGATTTTACATAGAAAGGAGTTTTCACATGGAACTGCTGATTGATAAGGTTTCTAAAAAATTTAAAGACAAAAAAGCGGTTGACAATATCAGCTTGGAGCTGACGCCGGGCGTCTGGGGACTTTTGGGCGCCAACGGTGCGGGCAAGACGACACTGATGCGGATAATTGCCGGGATTATGCAGCCCACCTCCGGACAGGTGCTGTATGACGGTGTACCGATCCGGACGCTGGGGGAGGGTTACCGGAATGTCTTCGGTTTTCTGCCCCAGGAGTTTGGCTTTTATCCGGAATTCACGGTGAAAGATTATCTGGCTTATGTCGCCGCCCTGAAGGGACTGACCGAAAGAGAGAGCCGGCGGAGAATCCGCGAATTGCTGGGAAAAGTCTCCCTGACGGACGTCTATAACAAAAAAATTGCCAGGCTCTCCGGCGGCATGAAACGCAGGGTGGGGATTGCTCAGGCTTTGCTGAATGATCCGGAGATATTGATTCTGGATGAACCTACCGGGGGACTGGACCCCGGCGAGCGGGTGCGTTTTCGCAATCTGCTGTCGGAGTTTGCCCATGACCGCATTGTTTTGATTTCCACCCACATCGTTCCTGATGTGGAGTACATCGCCACCTGCCATGCGATTATCCGGGACGGGAGGCTGTTAGCCACAGGAACTACAGAGGAACTGGTCAAACTGGTGGAGGGGAAAGTATGGAGTTGTACGATTCCTGCAAGAGCTGTGCCGGAATACGAAAGCAGGCTCCGGATTGTCAGCCTGCGGAATGAAAACGAGGCAAAAGTTTCCATCCGCTATCTGGCAGAGAATCCCTGTAATGACAGCTCCGTCCCGGCCGTTCCCCGTCTGGAGGATCTGTATTTGTGGCTGTTCCCACAGGGCGGCATAGAAAACCGAAAGAGAACCGGCCGAAAGAAAGGAGGTATCCATAGATGAGAATTTTCTATCTGGAATTAAAACGTGTATTGAAGTCAAAGCTTACCTGGATTTTGCTTGCTCTGGCGCTGCTGCTCTCCGTTCTGCTTGCCTGGCTGCCCACTACTTACTGCTACAGTAATTACACGGACGAGGCCGGGAACGAGGTAAATCTCACCGGCCTGGCATCCATCGCCCATGAAAAGGAACGGCAGGCGGATGCGGCCGGAATCGTTACCCCACAGCGCGTGCGGGAGGCTGTGGAGACCTATCAGGCCTGCCTTGCATCCTACGGCGTGACGGAATCCTATGATCTGCCGGAGGGTGTCTATGAGCGGGAAATCCTTCCCATTGCCCCATTGCTCCACGGTGTAAAGGAGGCCTTTGCAGATCCGGATACCGGAATGGCCCCTGCGATTATGGAAATTGATTCGGAGCAGATTGGCGATTACTATTCCGTCTGTGAAGCCCGGATTGCCTCCCTGATGGCGATGGAACAGCCGGACAGTCCCGGGGCACAAAGCAAAGCCGTAGAAATGTACCGGAATACCAAGAAACCGTTTGAGGTTTATCCGGGCATGAATTCCACCGTTCCGGACTATCAGAACATCATGGGCTTTCTGGTGCTGCTGTTTTGTGTGGTCATTGCCGCACCGATTTTTTCTGCTGATTATCAGTCCGGAGCGGACGATATCCTGCGCTGTACCCGATATGGAAGAGCCTCTCTTGGTGTTGCAAAACTGTTTGCGGCCCTTTTTATCAGCGGAGCTACATTCGTAATCTGTGCTGCCGTCCATATTCTGGTGGCAGACAGTCTGTTCGGCTGGGAATGCACCCGTACATCTATCCAGATGATGTACTCTATTGTGACTCTGGCAGATATGAATATAGGCGGCCTTCAGTTCTTTTTTGCTACAGCAGGACTGCTTTCGGTTCTGGCTTCCGTGAGCTTTACGCTGTTTCTTTCCGCCAGATGCAGGACCACTGTGTCATCCCTGGCGTCATCGCTGGTATTCTGTATTGCGCCGGTGGTCATTTCCATGACGGCGCCGGGGGCACTGGGTACATGGCTTTGCAGCATCCTGCCCGCCAGCGGAACCAGCATTCAGGCGAGCGTGCTCTACGCAATTACGGACTTCCGGTTTTTGAATCTGGCAGGGCTCCTCGTCTGGACGCCGTATGCCATGATTGGGGCTTGCATGATTGAGATTCCCCTGTTTGCATTCCTGGCTGTCCAATGTTATTGCAAGCATGGGCTGAATTAATTAGACTTCATAAATTTTTGGGATGTCCGGGTATGACAAAAATTCGACCTTCTTTCAGGTGGATTTTGAAATGCCCGGACATTTCACGTCATTTAGAAAACTGTCTGCGGCAAACACGTTGTTTCGGTGTTTTTGGAATGATAAAATTAAACTTTACAGAAAAACCGCATAAAATGAAAAATCGGCATTTCCAGAAGGGAAAATACTATGTGCAATAAAAATCTTAAAACATTAAGCTGTATGGTTCTTGTAACTGGTGCTTTATCAGGATTGACTGGGTGCAGCTGTATGCCATCCAAACCAATTCGGACAGAAGAAATAACAATTACCTCAGACGTTGATGATACTACGACAGAATGCGATGCAAATGGGCAGGATCAAAAAAGGGACTTCGATGCAGAGAAACCGGATGCGGGAAGGGATTCTGAAGATCTGACAGGAGATGATACCGGTTTGGGTGAAATGGAGATTGTGAACGCAACCGAATTTGGCAACCCAAAAGAAGTGTTGGATCATATGCCAATTGTATCAAATGTTACAGTTATAAAAACAGGAGAGGATGAGTTACAGATTGAGTTTGAATTAGAGAATGTAGGGCTCTGCACTTTTGCTGCCGGCAAAGGAGAGAAATTCATTCTGCCGGATGAAGTTTTTGTGGATTCCACCCAAATTGAATGGACGGCATCCACCGCAGACGGGGAATATCTTTTTCCTTATATGAGGGTTAATGAAACCGGGGATATGTTTATGATAGACTGGACATATAACGGATACTGCTTTGCTGTCTATGGGAAATCGCCCCAGAATACAAGTGACAGGGATATGGCCGGAAAGATTGCGCTGGCAATGATATACAATTTGGGCGAAGCGGAATAATGGTGTTATCATATTTGGAAAATTGAGACCGGAGGGAAGTTTGGAAGTAAACTTCCAAACTACTTATTGGTGGCAGTACCGCAAGCACAGCTTGCGGTATGCGGGGGTATAAGTTTGAAAGTTCCTTTCAAACTATTTATTGGTGGCAGTACCGCAAGCACGGCTTGCGGTATGCGGGGGTATAAAAATGAATCAAAAAAAATGGATCCGTATTGTGTCGATTTATTCGATGATATATACGGCAATTACATTGTTAAGCAGCGTTTTGTATCTTTGTAACGGCATTTATGAAGACCCAGGCGGTAACTGGCACGAATTAGACAGGGCTATCATCCTCCTGATCGGGATAGCGGCATTTGAGCTATGCACGAATCTGCCTGTTAAGACTTTGGCTCTCAGATATTTGATTGCATATATTCCCTCTCAACTGTTGGCGTTTGTCTATGTCTGGTTCAGCGGACTGCGGGAACCTTTGGCAAAAACAGCGTACAGGGATATCTGGATTAACTTTACGAGCCTTTTTGTGCTGTTATGTATCATCAATACTGTCATTTATGTTTTTAAGAAAAAGAGAGGGAAGAAAGGCAATGAGTAAATATAACACATTATGGGAATATGTTCAGAAAAGCGGAAAGGAATCTTTTCAGCTGACCTTTGAGGAGATTCAGGAAATTGTGGGGATACCGATTGACCACTCTTTTCTGAAATATAAAAAGGAATTGGCGGACTATGGCTATCAGGTCGGGAAAATATCCATGAAAGAGCAGACGGTACTTTTCCATAAGATTGACTGATTAGCATATGCCATTATTGGATGGCCTGCAAAATCCGCCTTCAGCTTTTATAAAAGATGCATGGGCGTAATTATGATTGATGAAAAATCTTCCGATGTACATAAATGAATGATTGAAATTGACGAATAAAACAAGGAGACTTTATAATGGAAAATTTCACCGATGCTTTGAAACAAAGGAATTTAGAGAAAATCAGGGCGTTCCCCAAATCTGACCTGCATAACCATTTTGTACTGGGCGGAAGTCGGCAGTATCTGCATAAAATGACAGGCATAAAGATAGAGCCTGTGAAAGCTCCGATATTGTCCATGGATGAAATGCATACATGGAACCGGGAAAACCTTGGAGAAAAATTCGAGACATCAGAAATGAGAAAGCTTTTGATCCGGGCGACTTTCCATCAGGCCAGGGAAGATGGCGTTACCGTGTTGGAGATTGGGGAGGATGTCTGGGGGCTTTCGGAATATTTTCATAATGATATTGATGAATTGATTGAAACGTTTACTACGGAACAGAGAGAAATTGCGCCGGATATGGAATTGCGGCTGCAGATCGGCCTGTCAAGGCATTGCCCCATCGGATATCTGGAAGAGAGCCTTTCACATTTTTGGGGAAATAAGGCTTTTTATTCCATTGATTTATATGGAGATGAATTGGCGCAGCCAATCGAAAATTTCAAATCCATTTACCGCAGGGCAAAAAAAGAGGGGCTGCGTTTAAAAGCACATGTCGGTGAGTGGGGAACTGCGGAAGATGTGAGAAGGGCTGTAGAAGAACTGGAGCTTCATGAAGTACAGCATGGCATTTCCGCAATTCATGATAAGAGCGTTGTCCGTTTTTTAGCTGATTACCATATTCGCCTTAATATTACCCCAAGCAGTAATGTACTGCTTGGAAGGGTTCCCAGTATGTCGGTGCATCCAATCGGTCATCTTTATCGCAGCGGCGTGGATGTTACAATCAACTCGGATGATATTTTGATTTTTGATTCGGATGTGTCCAAAGAATATTTACGATTGTACGAATCAGGTTGTTTATCAGCAGAAGAATTGGACTGCATCCGCCTGAACGGTCTGGCGGCCAGATAATCGGAAGATGAATTCCCTGTTTGCCCGGAAGTCGCATATGAAAAAGAATTTGATGTTGACTGAGGTAACTATATATGAAAAGAAACATAAAATACAAACCAACCAATTTATGCATGATAATTTTCATGCTTTGCTTGTCCGTAAGATTTGTGGAATACTTTCTAATTGAAACAGACAAAACGGCTATTGGAGAAAATGTGCTCCATAAAATTGTAGGGATTATCTTATTGGCGCTGGTATTGAAAAAGATAAATCTTACATGGGGTGATATTGGATTTCAAAAAAACGGTTTTGCAGGCAGTATTTTGAAAGGTTTGTTATTGGGAAGCGTTTGCTTTGCTATTTCATATGGGTTGGAATTAGCGATTTTTATTCTGCAAGGCAATCCTGCACATTTAGAAATATACATCAGTAGCTTTTCTTTAACTGGCTCTCAAATAAAAAATACTGATTTTGTTTTCTTTTTGTTATGCGTACTGTTCAACGTTATCAATGAATGGATGGAGGAAGGCGTTTTTCGCGGTCTGTTTCTTAAAACGCTCTCTGAAACAAAGCCATTTATGCAGGCGAATTTTATTGCTGCATTTTTATTTGGTATCTGGCATATTGTAATGCCGATCAGAAGCTATGTAAATGGCGAAATGTCATTTGCAGCAATGGTTCTGATGGGGATCGGTTATATTGCCCTTGCCGGAATTATGGGAATCAAATGGGGGCTTCTTTACCGCATAACAGGAAATATATGGGTGGGGCTTGGCGACCATTTATTCAATAATACCGTTGCTACCAATATGCTGCATGTCGTCTCGCTAAAGGGCGCAGACGAATTACAAATTGTTCGGATCATGGCGGCACAGATAATTTCCTTTGCGTTTGTGATGAGCGTTTATTATTTCAGGAAAAGAAGCGCAAATAGATAAACAAATGTTTTTAATGGAAGATGCCTACAGGACTTCCGGCTCTAAGGAAGAGGAGATGGAGAAAGTGTTATCCATACTATATTTTATTTTTTACAATCTCCTGTATGGGTTCGTATTCAGCCTTTTGATTCCGCGGATTTGTACAGAGCCGGATCGACCGGCAATTTGGGTGGGTACCGGCAATTCTGATTTCCGGGTCAACATTATATCGAAATGTAGATCAAAGGAGGCAATAGAATCTGTAACAACAGACTTGAAACAGATTGATTGGAAAGGCGGCATTATCACAGAAGGGGCAGTGTAAAGCAAAAGGTAGATGAAGGAGGTAGAGATAAACGATGCGTCATATTTATATTCGTGGGATTATTGGCCTGATTTGGCTGGTTGCAGCCATTGTATGCGGGGTATCCGGAAGCTTCCCAATGATGGGGCTTTATCTGCTATTGGCAGGTATATTCCTCTACTCCGCATATGCGACATGGAAAAAAGAGAAGGACGGTAAAGGGGGGAGGTAAGATGGGAGAAACGCTCCTGACTGTTCAAAATTTAAGTGCGTGGTACAATGATGACTCAGAAGGGCAACTGAGTCGACTCCTGATTCCATGTGCGCTGAGGCGCACGAAATCAAGGTACGGTGAAGAGAAAATGATACTTTCGGGGTTTTCCTTTTCGCTGGCGGAGCATGAAGTGGCAGGCTTGATTGGGCTGAACGGAGCCGGGAAAACCACATTCCTGAAGGTGCTTTCCGGCCTGCTTTCGACCTTTCGTTCAGACGGTATTTGCTTTTGTGGCGCTCCTGTGGATTTCCGGAAGCAGGATTTCAAGCTTTGCCGCTATACGGTGTTTGCCGAGGACAATTCTTTTTCGTATTTTACTTTCCGGGAATACCTGGCCTATGTATGCGCCGCCTATGGGAAAAAGGTGACCGATGTGGCGGAGCTGGTACAGGGCTTTCACTTTGAGGAATATACAGATACCCTGTTAAGGGAGCTGTCAACCGGGAACCGGAAAAAAGCATTTCTGATTACGGCTTTTGCATTGAAACCCAAGCTGCTCCTTCTGGACGAGCCGGTCAATGGATTGGATTTCCGGAGTACGGAATATCTGTACCAGAAGATTTTGGGCTATAAGGAGCACGGGACCGTACTGTTTTCTTCCCATATCCTTGAGAGCATTACGCTGACCTCTGACCGGGTATTTGTCCTGGAGGACGGTAAGATCCGGCAGACTTTTGAAGGCGGGCAGGTAGGCGCCGCGGATATCCGGGAGGCACTGCATGATGAAAATGACAGGTAAAGCCTTTGCAAAAAAAATGTTTGGGGCAAAATACGAGCGGCTGCCCCGGACACTTTTGATGGATGTGATTCTGTTTTGGGGGCTGTATATCGCAGGCTTTCAGGTGCAGATTGCGGCCTCTGTGCGGATTCTGATGATCAGCGCCTTTACCGCAGGCGTGATGTGGCAGGCCCTTTCTTCAAAAGATAACGCTGTGGAGCTGAAACATATGCTGATGCTGCCGCAGCATCACCGGAAATTTGTCTTTTCCTATGTGGCGGCGCTGGGAGCCTATACGGTTCTTACAAAGACAGGGCTTCTTTTGGCGATTCTGCTGGCCGTTTCTGCATGGAAGCCCATAGAGATTACAGGAATGGCCATCAGTATGGTTCATGCCGTCCTTATGGCTGCTGCCGCCTATTCCCTGAGAAAATACTGGTATGAGGGCGGCATCTGGACCGCTGCCATAGTGTCTGCCATTCTGTTTTTAGGAAACAGATCATGGTTTGGATTGTTGCTGCTTGCGAATAGTTTCATTGCTATTCTGATTTTATGGAAGGCAGGCGGATACGCATTTTATCAGGGGGAGAGTGAGAAAAGCCATGCGATTAAGCAACGGAAGAGGGGTTCCTTATGGCGGTACTTTTTCCGGTATCTGAGCTGCCACAGGAATTATCTGGTCAATACTGCTGTGATGTGGTGCGTGGCCCTTGTAATACCGTATTTCTTAAGAGAAATGACCGGGCTGTTTGTTGCCCCGGTGGGGTTTGCGATTCTATCCTTAAATACCCCTATTTGTATCCTGCTGTCCTGCGACCGTGACCTGGAGCAGGCAGTCCGTTTCCTGCCCGGACAGAAAGGTTGCTTTTGCATCCCATACTGCCTGTTTATCTTTTCCTGTAATATGGCGGCGGATGTGATATTCCTCTTAAGTTGGCAGATACAAAACGGCGGTGTCACTGCCTTAATGATTGCCGGGGCTGTTTTCTTTGCCCTGCAGAGTGCGGTGTTGTCTGTGCTTCTGGAATGGTTTTATCCCATTCGTGGCTGGAAGATTGAAAGCGATCTGTGGCATCATCCCCGGAAATATGTGGTTCCGGTGGTTATGCTGCTGCTTGCAGGAGGCACTTGCGTATGGCCGGTGCTGCTCTATGTCGTGCTGGTTCTGCTGGTTGTGGAAATTGCAATTTTACTTTTTATATGTCGGAGGCATCCGGAGTGATGGATAAAAAACAAATGAAAAAAAGATATTATATGTAGAAGATGATTTAAGCCTGATTCCCTGCTTTATCTATGACTTACAAAAGGCATACGATTCAGGCGGACAATTTTAAGAATATAAAGGATATCAAAAACACCCAATAAAGGCAGCCAGGACGGTTGCCGTTATTGAGTGTTTTCTATTGTTCAGGGAAAGAACAGCTTCCATTGGAAAGGAGCGTTTAAAAAAAGAACAGGCCCATCGAATGTAAAAAAGGTGGTTGAAAAATATGGAGGCGCCGTGAGTGCAGAGACACAGGAGCATGTATTTGTCCTTCATGTGCGGCTGATCATTCCACAGCATCCGGAAAGCAGTCCACAGCAAATAAATTAAAATGTTACTTTCTACAGCCGAAAAAAAGGAAGAACAATATCAAATTGAAGGAGGGCCATGCTTATGGCAATGCAGATTCATGGAAATTATGATCATTACGGAACCGATTATGCAGAGAGGTTGAATGAAAAACAGTCCGCCAATAGGACGGAAAAGGCAAAGGAAGCAGAGAAAGCTGCAGAGGGGAAAATTTCCGGCAAGCTGCCCGAACCGCAGGATGAATACATCAGCAGTGAAAAATCGAGGCAAAAGCCTACGGGCCTGTACCGGGTAGGACAGGACGAGGATGGCAACCGGAAAATCTTTTTTGATGCCCCGAAAGCTGTCCATGTAAACGGAAAAGATGACCGTCCAAAGAAAGGGGAAGACGGCAAAGGACCAAAGGAAAGCGGGGACAGCCAGGGAAAGCCGGCGGAGAAATGCGTCACGGATACGGATAAGGTTGACAGGGAAACAGGGAAGCTGAAAGAGAAAAAACAGCAGCTTAAGCAGCAGCTCCGGTCGGTTTCCGGGGATGAAACACCCTGCGGGTATCCCTCTGTGTCATCCGGCAATAATAAGGAAAACAAAATCCGGGAGCTGGAGAAAAAGCTGGCGCAGGTAGAAAACGAGTTACGCCGGAAAGACAACGATACATACAGACGGCAGAATGCTTCTATATCAGGGTCAAATACCCCATAGCAAGCTACGGAGTATTTGTATCATCAATACTGCCATCTATGTTTTTAAGAAAAAATTTCAGCTGACCTTTGAGGAGATTTGGGAAATTGCGGGGATACCAATTGACCATTCTTTTTAAAATACAAAAAGGAATTGGTGGACTATGGTATCAGGTCGGGAAAATATCCATGAAAGGGCAGACGGTATTTTTCATTACCTTGCCGGAATCTGAAAGCCTGCAAGCGCCCGGTTCAGATAATCGTTGAACGGTTTCATAATGCAAAAAAGCCCGGATGCCTTTGTGAGAAATGCTTCGGCATCATGCAGTTCTTCATCTTTAACCGGATATTCCAGATACCAGCTTTTATATTTTAAATATTCTGCCTGGGGGTGCTCCTTGTCGTATCCGGCCGGGACCCTTTTCAGCGCAGATCCCTGTACGGAGAAATATTTCTCAAATTCCGGATCATGGATGATATTTTCAAATTCTCTGCCGTTTTGCACAATGTAGTCCCGGACCATTGCGGTTGCGTCTTTGAACATATCTGCAAACAGGCCGCCGCCTAAAAAGGACTGATTGTCAGGTTTTATCATAAGATAATAGCCGACAGGGACCGGCAGCTTTCCCTGTGAGGAAATATGGGCGCGAAACGCCGGGTTATAAGGCGACTTATCGTGGCTGAATCTGGTATCCCTCACCAGCTTAAAGGTGAGACTTTTAGGTTCATTGTGCAGCACACTGCTGTCAAATTCACCGATCCGAAAGATCAGGGCCCCGATCAACGCTTCAAATTCCGTGTTCGCCGCCTTATTTTCTGCTTTATGTTCATGGAACCACTCCCGGTTATTGTTCCCGCTTAAATCGGAAAGGTAATTTAGGATAAGCTGTGTATTCATTTTTCCGTCCTCCTAACCTCTATTCTTGTCGATAGCCTGCAAATATCAAGCACTGTTTTTCACCATTATTCAGGCAATGCTGTACTAGCATTTGTAACAACGAAACAGGAAGTTCCGTCTAAAAATTTCCGGATAAACTTTTTCAAGCCTGCCGGGGACTCATAGGTTTTGCAGAAGGCAAATTCCTGTGAAATGTCATCGATGTCTTCCATAGCCTCTTTGACTTCCATCATGGTATCTTTTGGGACAGCAGAAGTAAAATCCAGCTGTGCAGGGTTAATTCGGTGATTTTGGATGGCATAATTGACTCTGTCCGTACAGCGGCATGTTCCGTTTCCGTACTCGCCGCAGTATTCCTTTAAGAAATCCGCCATTTTGCTGCGGATTCTGGAAATCCGCTGCCTATAGGCTTCCGGAGTGATGCCCAGAATATCGCCTGCAATTCGGCTGTCCACTTTGAACATGGTTCCTAAAATAAAGATACATCTGCTTTCAGGATCAAGACACTGGAGCATGACATTCGTGCAGGACAGTTTCAGTTCTTCTGCTAAGATAGCTTTTTCCACATTCTGCGTTAAATCGGGCACATCATCGATTTTTCCGTTCTTAATATCGTCCCCATAGAATTCAAAGCTGAGAGGGAATTTTGCAAACATATGCTTTTGGTAGTTTTTCAGGTGATTTGTCGCAATGCGGAACACCCAAGTGGAAAATGCGCTTTCTCCCTTAAAAGAGGACAGATGGGTTATGATTTTTAAAAGAATATCCTGTGTGGCATCCTCCGCATCAGGGAAAGTGCCGAGCATACGCAGGGACAGGTTAAACACCAGATCCTGCACGCTGAGAATTACTGTTTCCAAAGATTCCTTATCTCCGGCAGTGGCTTTTTCTATTAAAGCCAATAGTTCTTCATTGGTTATATTTTTCATGGCTTTTTACCTCCTGTATTCTATTAGACAACGGAGAGACGGTGGTGTGACAGGAAAAACAAATTTTTATAAAATTTTGAATAAATGGGCGTAAGGGATTATTCCATCGCTTAATATAAGAATATCATAAAAAACCTGACACAAAAAGCCGGAAGAATTTTATACAAGAATTTGATTGTTTTAAGGTTTCAGACAGGCTATAATAAGAACTTAGTGTGAAGAAAAAAACAGGTGGAGCAGGAATTAAGCCAAAAGGACAATGATACATACAGGAAGCAGCAGTCTGTTTTTTAATTTAACTGTGCCTTCGAATTTGGATAAGACGTAAAAGGTCATTGTACAAGCTTTCTTTATCCTCGATATCAATCATCAACCATCTTTGTCCATTTCCTTCTTGCGTTTGATGGTATATATTTTGCAATTCATCCGCACAGTCCGGAAGTATTTCTTCTACAAGGGGTTTTTCTTTTTTGCCAATGACAATTAGAATTGTAAAATAGCCTTCTTTTGGATAAACGGTGCATAATGACTTTCCTGATTTTTTAAATTTAATGTTCCAGCCTTTTTCCCAACTGCATGAACTGTATGCTATTTTTTCGATGCATTTATGCTCTTCCCTGATTTCCGAACAAAATTGCATGAAAACAGGGTTTCGGACATACTCGCTTATTTCTTCAATGGTAGGACGGTTAGTTTTATCTTGTAAATTAATCATATGATGTGTTCCTTTAAATTTGAATATATTTATTTTACGGCCGAAAAGAGAAAAAGACAAGCTTTAATTGTAGGAGAGGCAAAGCATAATGAAAATTTTGTTGGTGGAAGATGATTTGGAAATCAGTACGATGTTAAAAAATTTTTTGGCTACCGAAAATTATGAGGTGGTCACCGCCTATGACGGGGAAAGCGCCTGTGAAAAGTTCTTTTCCGAAGACTATAGCCTGGTATTACTGGATTTGATGATACCGAAAAAGAACGGTATAGAAGTTATGGGGAAAATCAGAGAATCCAGTACGGTGCCCATCATCATCCTGTCGGCAAAGGATACGGATTTCGACAAAACGCTTGGCCTTTCACTGGGGGCGGACGATTATATCACGAAGCCGTTTTCCGTTACGGAAATGGCGGCGCGCATAAAAGCCAATATCAGAAGAAATACACAGTATGCTGCGGGAGCTTCCATGCAGCGGCCGGTTCTTATAAAGGGAACGCTGACAATGAATTTGAACGATTATTCCGTAAAAAAAGATGGGAAAGAGATCGAACTTACGGCAAAAGAGTTTGAAATCCTGAAATTACTATTGCAGAATCCGAAAAAGGTTTATACAAAGGAACAAATATATTCTCTTGTATGGAAGGATGCATATTTAGGCGACGAAAATGCTGTAAATGTCCATATCAGCAGGCTGAGAACCAAAATAGAAGACAATCCTCGCGACCCTAAATACATTATCACGGTCTGGGGGATTGGATATAAGGCCGGAGGGGATTAAAATGAGCGACCGGACAATATTTTTGGCCCTTGTGATTGTCATAATTGCGCTTGCCTTTCTTGTCCTTTACCAGAGATTTGCATTCACAAGAGGAATACAGGCAAAATTAAAACAAATTTGCCGGAAGTTAGAAGATATTTTGGAATCTGACAGCGATGAAAAGGTAATGGTATTTACGGATAATCCTGTTTTGATGGAATTGGCGGGCGGGATCAATCGTCTTTTGCTTGACCGTCAAAAGCTAAGAGCCGATTTTAAGAGAGGGGAGATTGCTTCTAAAAAAATGCTGGCGAACATATCCCATGATATCAAAACGCCTTTGACCGTTATATTGGGATATTTGGAGATCATGCGCATGGCCGATTCAGATGATGAAATGCTGAAAAAAGTGGAAGCCAAAACAAAACAGGTGATAGATTTAATAGGTCAATTTTTTACGCTTGCAAAGATTGAGGCAGGCGATATGAACATAACCCTTTCGAAAGTCAACATAAACGAAATTTGCAGGGAAAGCGCTCTTAGTTTCTACGAGATTTTATTGCAAAAAGACTTTGAAGTGGAGATTGCGATACCGGAAACAGCGGTTTATGTTAAGGGCGATAAAGACGCCCTGCAGAGAATCCTGTTTAATTTACTTTCTAATGCAATCAGATATGGAAGCGATGGAAAGTATCTTGGCGTATTTTTGCGCGAGGAAAAAACAAGCGCATATATCGACATAACCGATAAAGGGAAAGGGATAGAAAAGGAATTTGCGGATAGCGTATTTGAACGGCTGTATACTATGGAGGATTCCAGAAACCGCGAGATTCAGGGAAATGGTTTAGGGCTGACAATTGCAAAAAATCTTGCCGTCCGGCTGGGCGGAGATATTTATTTGGACAGCATACCAGGCAGTAAAACCACGTTTACCGTCAAACTGGAAAAAATAAAATATTGAATATGGGGGATACCTTTTGGGGTATCCCTTTGTGCGTACACGGCGCATAGAGGAAAACGGCCGGCATAACTGACGGTCAAACTGTTGTAAGAAATTCGTAAGAATTACGCAAGAGTTTTGAAAAGATACACCGCTAAAATAGTATTCATAGAAAGGAGGCAGCGAATATGTCTTATATTTTACAGACAAATCATCTTACGAAAAGGATAGACGGCAAAGAACTGGTAAAGGATGTGAATATTCATGTAAAAAAAGGAGAAATTTACGGATTCCTAGGGCCCAATGGAGCCGGGAAAACTACGGTAATGAAAATGATAACAAACCTGTGGAAACCAACGCAGGGAACCGTGGAGCTTTTTGGGGAAACCCTTGAAAACACGTCTTATGAAGTATTGAAACGTATGGGAAGTATTATTGAATTTCCGACATTTTATGAACATATGAGCGGGAGAGACAATTTGCAGCTCCATTGTGAATACATGGGGTATTATAGCAAAGACAGCTTATCCGAAGCTCTTAACATGTTAGGGCTTTTTGAAGCGGCGGATAAGCCGGTGAAAAGATATTCCCTGGGAATGAAGCAACGCCTGGGGATTGCCCGCGCCGTTTTGTGTAAACCGGAGCTGGTGGTGTTAGACGAACCGACAAACGGATTGGACCCTGCCGGAATGAAACAAATCAGGGATTTATTTAGGATGCTGTCAACGGAATATGGCATGACGTTCCTGATATCAAGCCATCTCCTTGCGGAAATTGAGAGTATTGCGGATACAATCGGCATTATCCATCATGGGAAATTGATAAGGGAAATTCCTATGAATGAAATCTCCGAAATGAATACGGCATATATAGAGCTTTCCGTGGGAAACACGCAAAAAGCCGCCTATATCCTTTCGGAAAAATTGAACCTGCATAATTTCAAGATTGTGGATGATTCCAAAATCCGTATTTATGAGGTTTCTGCTGCAACACAGACAATTTCAAAGGAATTGCTTTCAAACGGGGTGGAAATGATGTCTATTACGAAACACGCCGAATCATTGGAAGAGTATTTCCTTAAACTGACGACGGAGGTGTAAAAATCATGTTAAAGCTGATAAAACTGGAATGGAAGAAAAACAATATTGGGAAATATATCCGTAAAGCGATTATTTTAACGGCGTTTATATGCCTGTTTATGTTTTCCCTTGCTTTTTTGGGAATCGCGGATGATCCGGACGGAACGCTGGACGCCGCCCCGGGCATGAATACCGTTTCCGCCTCCATAGAATTGTTTACAAGTATGGCGTTTCTCATTTTTACAAGCGCCATGCTGGCGACCTTTATCGTGAGCGCATATAAAAATAAAACCATGAACCTGATGTTTACTTATCCTATCAAGCGCCGGAAAATACTGATATCCCAAATGTTGGCCGTGTGGATTTTCAGCTTCGCGGCATTGATTATGTCAAAGCTGGCAATCTATACATGCGTATTTGCAGGTTCAAAGTATATGCGGTCATCCTTTGCGATTGATTTTGACATGGGCAGGTCGTCATTTTATATTCAGCTGATACTAAAATCCTTTGTTATCGTAAGCATGAGCTTTATTGCATTGTTTGTGGGAATGGCAGCGAAATCCTCGAAAGCGGCTATTATTACTTCCTTTTTACTGATTTTTCTTACACAGGCGAACGTGGGTGATTTTACAATGGCGGATAACGCAATATTTCCCCTGGTATTAACGGCCATATCTTTTGCATGTGCCGTTCTGTCAATAAAAAATGTGGAGAGTAAGGATTTATTATAATACATTCCAAAGCAACGGTTTAGTTAAGGACTAAACCGTTGCTTTATCAGCAGGACATCTTACTTTTTTAGTCTTCCTCAATCACATGAATTTCTAAATAGTCAAAATCTATGGCTTCTATAAAATTATCCTGGGTGAAACGGGTTTTGTCATGCCTTTGAAAATCCGTCACCGTGGCGTCAAGCCAGATAGGCTTGCCCAAATCAAACTGATAGCATATTTCATCAATTGCATGAAATATCTTATGTGTCCGCGTATCTGTACTGTCATCACAAATAACGGTATCCTTTAGCATACGGTTGTCTTTAAAAATCTTTGCCCACAAACGAAACATACAAATCCCCATTCTTTCAATAGCCCCCGGATTTGGGCGTATACACAAATGATTGTTAACTTAAGGACGGCTGGTGAAGCCTCTGATTTATTATAGCAAAGGCAAATCAACTTCTCAATCTCATGAAAACTAACAATAAAGATTAAAAATATATAAAATATTTGTTAGATGTGTACATTATTACATAAAGTATGATAAAATATAAATAAATAATTAATTGGGGAAATGCCTGAAAACACCTTAAGAGGCGGGCATTTTTCATGAGGACTTAAATAATTACATAAATAAGGCGGTAAGCAAATGGAATTAAAGGTAGAACGCGACAGTGACATTGAAAGCTGGATGGAGGTTACCTTGGTTTATAATTCGGCGCTTAAGCAAATTTCGACCAAGCTGGAGATACTGAATGATGAATTTCAGCATGTACACAGGTATAATCCCATTGAGCATATCAAGTCGAGAATCAAAACATCTGAAAGTATTGTAAAAAAATTGCGAAGGCATGGCTACGAATCGACCATCCAAAACATGGTTCAGCATGTGAATGATATTGCAGGCATTCGGGTAATTTGTTCTTTTACATCAGATATTTACCGGATTGCAGACATGATTAGAAATCAAAGTGATATCAGAGTAATTTCCATCAAGGACTACATCGTAAATCCCAAGCCCAGCGGATATAAAAGCTATCATATGCTGGTGACCGTACCGGTATATTTATCGGACAGGATTATTGATGCGAAGGTTGAGATTCAGATTCGTACCGTTGCGATGGATTTTTGGGCGAGCTTAGAGCATAAGATTCATTATAAGTTTGAAGGGAATGCCCCTGAATATATTAAAAATGAATTGATTGACTGCGCAAGAATGGTAGCCGAGCTTGACGCAAAGATGCTTTCATTAAACGAGGAGGTACGCAATACGGATCAAAAAAGAGATTAGAAACAGCCCGAGATTTTTCGGGCTGTTTTGCAAAAGGCAGCCGTAAAATGAGGAGTGCCCAGACGCATTTCTACGCCTGGGCTATTATGAAAAAATTTATCTATTTGTGTTTTCAGTAAAAATGAAGTTGTTCATCTGATATGTTTATAGTATACAATGCAAATATGAATAAACTATGAACAAGAAATGAAATTACCGTTAATTTTTACAACGACAGGGATAAAATGGAATATAAACTATGCAAATTATACAAAAATAATACATGAGATATTTACATTTATGCTTTTTATCAATAGGCGTGACGGGGCGGTTTTAGCCGGAATAAGATACCTTCTAAGCAGATTAAGCAGCCGGGCAAGGCTATTACCTTTTGCATAAAATTGTAATAAAATAAGAAATTGACTTTATTGTAAAAATGAAACAAACATGATAAGATACAAAAGGAACATACGATAATGCTATCATCTGTGACAAATGGACTTGTATACCGTCGGAGGAAAAGTAATGGACAATTTTATGGATAAGGTTACGCAAAAATTAAATTCCCAGGAAATCATTAAGGCCAATGCTGCAGCTGACGCGGCTGCTCTCGAAAATCTGGAAAAACAGTTAACGCTGTTTAAGGAGCAGATGGAAAAATATGACGCCTGCCTTCAGGAGATGCGAAAGCTCAATTTGAAAAATATTGAAAGCGCCCAGGGCGTGCATGAGCTGGCCAAGAAAGCAAATGATACGCTTGACCACGCGGCAGGTGAAGTGGAGGCGGTATCCGTCTCGAAAATTAAGGAAACTTCCGACATTTCCATAGCGGGTATTAACCAGCTTTTAAATGAGAGTCTTGCAAAAATTTCTGATATCAAGGAAAACTCCGAAGCTTTAGAAAAAGCCAGCGCCGATATGAATGAGAGCATGAACGGCCTGCAGGAAAAGCTGGAGGGAAGATTTACCAATATGGAAGACTATATGCACACGGATAACGTGAAAGTCTACCGCAATGTGCAGGCAGCTATGATCGAAGAGTTGAAAAAGCAGACGACAGAGCTGAAAGAAGAACAGGAAAAAACAGCGAAAAATGGTAAAGTGATGCTGCCGTTTATGATTATTACAATGGCGGTGGCAATTGTCAATCTGGCAGTGACGATTGCTTCGATGCTGGGACTTTTTTAGGAGATTTTTGACAGGGAGATTATTATGGGGAAGCAGAGCTGGAAACCGGGGAATATGCTGTACCCTTTGCCGGTGGTTTTGGTTACGGTTGCCGATGGCAAAGGAAAGACAAACATTTTTACGGTCGCATGGGCCGGTACGGTGTGCAGCGATCCGCCTATGGTATCCATATCCGTGCGCCCGGAGCGCTATTCCCATCAGATGATAGAGGAAACGGGAGAATTTGTAATCAACTTAACTACGCGCAAACTGGCATTTGCCACAGACTATTGCGGAGTGAAAAGCGGAAGGGATACCGATAAAATAAAGGATATGCACTTGACGCTTCTTCCGGGAGAAAAGGTTTTGGCGCCGCTGCTGAAAGAAAGCCCGGTCAATATTGAATGCAAGGTAGAGCAGACGCTGCGCCTTGGGACACATGATATGTATGTGGCAAGAGTTGTGGCAGTCCATGCGGACGAGGCTTATATGGATGAAAAAGGGCGTTTCATGCTGGATAAGACAGAGCCCATTGCCTATTCCCATGGGAGCTATTTTACCTTAGGCAAAAAGTTGGGTACATTTGGCTATAGTGTAAAAAAGCGGACATAATAAAACATGTTTTAGGGGGATTTGGGCTTTTTCGGCGTTTTGCTTAAAAAGCTGCCCCGCACAACGGCAGATTCGCCATACTTTTGCCGGATGCTGTCAAGGGTCTTGTCAAGAACAGCCAGTTTCTCCTTAGAAGGGGAGACAGGGTTGTTTTTTATTTTTGATTCTGCTTCGGGATATGGTTTCAAAGCGTAATCCCCGGGCAGGTCAAATAAGGAAAGCTGGGTAGGAGCCGTTAAATCCGAAAGCTTGGAGGTGCGCACCCCAAGCAGGCGGATGGGAGAGTGGTCCCACAGTTCGTCAAAAAGCTGGCAGGCGGCAAAGTAAATAATCTGTGAGGTGTTTGTGGAGGGGGAGAGGGACTTTTGGTGGGAAACGCTATGGAAATTTCCGTATTTTATTTCCACGCTTACCATACCGGCCAGCTGTCCGGCTTTGCGCAGCCGCCCGGCAACGCTGTCGGAAAGGGACAAAAGATAATGGTGGGCCTCATCTTTATCCGAAACATCCTTAGGCAGCGTGATAGAGTTGCCCACTCCTTTTGCATCCGTAGGGGTCGATATAACATCAGTCTTATCAATGCCGTTGGCGTATTCCCATAGAAGGACGCCATGGCTTTTCAAATGTGCGGCAATAATTTCTTTTTTGGTCCTGGCAAGATCGCCAATGGTTTTAATCTCCAATTTTTCAAGAGCCTGTGTGCTGGACTTGCCGCACATATATAAGGAAGAGACGTTAAGAGGCCACATTTTTTCCGGAATCTCAAAGGAGTACAGGGTGTGGACTTTGTCCGGCTTTTGAAAATCGGAGGCCATTTTGGCAAGCACTTTTTTGTCCGAAATTCCAATGTTTACCGTGAAGCCAAAATTATCTCTTATTTGATTTTTCAGTGTGTTGGCCGCAGCCTCGGGGGAGGAATAACATCCTTTTACAGGGGTAAAATCTATAAAGCATTCATCTACGCTGAGCTGTTCAAGCTCAGGACAGAAATCAAAGAGAAATTTCATAAGCTCCCGGCTTTTTTGGTGATAAAGACCATGATCGGGGGATTCTATGACCAGGGAGGGGCACTTGCGCAGGGCGTTGACAATTGGCTCGCCTGTGACAACGCCGTATTTTTTGGCAGGAATGGATTTGGCAAGAACAACGCCATGGCGCTTTTCCATATCACCGCCTATAATGGAAGGAATATCGCGCAGGTCAGTGGCGGCGCCATCTGCAAGCAGACGCAGGGCGCTCCAGCTTAAATAGGCTGAATTTACATCTATGTGAAAAATAATTTTATCCATTTTGTGTGAATCTCCTTTTCATCAGTCTATGCTATTTTAACAGACAAGTAAACTGCGCATTCCGTGAGAACATGATGCAGTCTATTTTACCAGAAGAAATGGAAATAACATACCCTTTACAAGCAAAATGATAGCTGATAGAATAAATTTGTTATAAAAACAGGGACAGGCCAGCCTGTTATCAGGCTCCTTTATGAAAATTTATATGAGAAAATTACATAACAGAATAAAGAAATATGGAGTTTCGTTCAGATGAAATATATAACAAGACATTATAAAAAATTAAATATCAGAAACATTAAAGTCGCGGTATTGGCAATTATTGTCAGTATATTTTTTCTGCCTTCATTTGTACCCTTTGAAAAATTGGGTAATAATATGTTTACAGTGATTTTGAACAGCAGAGAGGTGGGCGTAGTTTCCAGTGAGGAGGAGGCGGAAGAATATTTGATAGCCGCAAGGCGAAAACTGGCCGAAACAAGCGGGGAATTGATTCTCGTGGAAAGCGAGCTTAAGACAATAGGAAGCGAAGTCCTTTGGGGAAAGGTGGACCCGCCGCATGCAATTACGGATGCAATGGCGCAAATTCTTGAAGAGGATGTAAAGGATACGCTTCAAAGAGCCTATGTTGTTAAAATCAATGATTATATGGTTAATCTTTCCAGCAAGGGCGATGTGGTGATGCTTTTGCAGGCTGCCCTTGATAAATATGGCGCGGAAGGGATGTATCAGGCGGATGTGCACCTTGATCCGTCCAGAGAACTGCCTGTGCTGACAGCTGAAATCAAGACACAGGAAGATGCGGCGAAGGAAGCCCGGGAAGCGGTAAAGCTGGAGGCTGGCATCCATGCTGAGCTGACTGAGGTTTTTGCGGAGGTGGAACCGGCTAAGGAAAAGGATTTTGAAGACTATGACTTAGGCATTATTTCCATGGGATATGGGGATGATGTGGAGGTAGTGGAAGCCTATTTGCGGCAAGACGACCTGTCGAAATTAAACACTGCAATTGAGGAAGTGACGCAGGATGAGGAAATGAGCGATGTATATGAGGTGATAGCGGGGGATACTCTTTCCGAAATTGCAATTAAAACAAACATTCCTATGGACAAGCTGATTGAAATGAATGATTCCTTAGAGGATGAAAATTCTATGATCAGGGCGGGAGACGAGCTTGTTATCACGATACCTGAGCCAAAGCTTGCCGTGATGCGCCAGGAGGAAATGTATTATGAGGAAGACTATGAGGAAGAAGTTATCTATGTAGACAATGACGACTGGTATACTACTGAGAAGAAAACCTTGCAGGAGCCCTCTGCCGGCCACCGAAAGGTAGTTGCAATCGTGACCTTTGAAAATGATAAAAAGATTGATCAGGAGATCATAAAGGAGGAGGTTACCTATAAGGCTGTTCCTAAAATTGTAGAGCGTGGGACCAAGATACCTCCTACTTATATCAAGCCTATAGCAGGAGGAAGGCAAACCTCAGGTTTTGGCCGCAGAAGCAGGCCTACAAGAGGAGCCAGCACCTACCATAAAGGGATTGACTGGGCAACGCCTACGGGAACGGCGGTGGTCGCATCCTGCGGAGGTACGGTTGCAAAAGCAGGATGGGGCAGCGGTTATGGCTATGTTGTCTATATCAATCATCCTGATGGAAGGCAGACCAGGTATGGGCACTTAAGTAAGGTACTGGTATCTCCGGGACAGACTGTTTCCCAGGGGCAGAGAATAGCCCTAAGTGGAAATACGGGCGTTAGTACGGGGCCGCATATACATTTTGAGATACTGATTAACGGTTCCCAGGTAAATCCCCTGCAATACCTGAACTGATGTTTTATGTTTACAAATGGTTTCAATATGATATAATGAGCGGTAGTGAGAAGAGATGAAGATTTTCTAAGGCGTCAAAGGACGCCGTCTAAGAAAATCTAAGTCATCTTGAAATAATTCATGTATCGTTTGTGCCGCAAAGCGGCATGTCGGGAAGTGTGTTACAGGTTTGATGTCCCGTCGGCTTGCAGGGGTTTTTGATTTAGTGGAAAGTTTGCGTATAGAATGATTTGAACTGAATATATAGAGGTATATTGTGAAAATATATTTTTCACAGACGAATTTGTGCTCACGCCCATGTTTGAGGGTTGCTGGGAGCATGGAGGATTACTATGGAACAGTATGCGATTAAAGGTGGTAATCCGCTGGTGGGAGAAGTGGAAATAGGGGGCGCTAAAAATGCGGCCCTGGGGATTTTGGCAGCTTCCATTATGACGGATGAGACCGTATTGATAGAAAATGTGCCGGATGTTCGGGATACGAATGTAATGATGCAGGCGATTGAGAGCATCGGAGGCGTTGTGGAGCGTGTTGACAGGCATACGGTTAGAATATCCGGAAAGCCTATCATGGATTTGGTTATTGAGGATGATTTTATCAAAAAGATTCGTGCTTCTTATTATTTGCTGGGAGCATTGCTTGGAAAGTATAAGAAAGCGCAGGTAACCCTGCCGGGAGGATGTAATATTGGGCTTCGGCCTATCGATCAGCATATCAAGGGCTTTCGGGCGCTGGGTGCTGATGTGAGAATTGAACATGGTCTTATCATTGCGCAGGCGGAGCATCTTCGTGGCAGCCATATATATATGGATGTGGTTACGGTGGGCGCAACGATTGATGTGATGATCGCAGCCGCTATGGCGGAGGGGCAGACCATCATTGAAAATGCGGCAAAAGAGCCCCATGTGGTAGATGTGGCAAACTTTTTAAACAGTATGGGCGCTATTATCAGGGGAGCGGGTACGGATGTTATCCGGATAAAAGGCGTGCCTAAGCTCCATGGAACGGAATATGCGATTATTCCAGATCAGATTGAAGCCGGTACGTTTATGTTTGGGGCAGCAGTGACAAAGGGGGACGTTACGGTTAAAAATGTAATCCCAAAGCATTTGGAGTCTATCAGCGCCAAGCTTGCGGAGATTGGATGCGAACTGGAGGAATCGGATGATGCGGTCAGAGTTGTGGCGGCGAAACCTCTTGTCCATACCCATGTAAAGACGCTTCCTTATCCGGGATTTCCTACGGATATGCAGCCTCAGATTACGGTTGCGCTAGGATTGTCAAGGGGAACCAGCATCGTTACCGAGAGTATATTTGAAAATCGTTTTAAGTATGTGGATGAGCTTACCAGGATGGGCGCCAGCATTAAGGTAGAGGGCAATACGGCTATCATTGACGGTGTTCCTAAGTACACGGGGGCCAGTATCAGTGCGCCGGATTTGCGGGCGGGCGCGGCACTTGTGATTGCGGGGCTTGCCGCAGAGGGCATAACGGTTGTGGACGATATCAAGTTTATTGAAAGGGGCTATGAGGACTTTCATATTAAACTGAAAAGCCTTGGTGCGCAGATTGAGAAAATCGATTCGGATCGGGAGCTTAAGAAATTCCGGTTAAAAACAGGATGAGGGGCGCATTATTTGCGCTTTCTTAAGCCGTGAAAGGTTACGGGAACTACACTGGAAATTTTTAAGCAATGAAAAATATATAATATGCGTTGACAAACGTATTGATATGGTGTAGGCTATATGCAGATATGAAAATTCAATATTGTGAAGAATCTCTTATTCAGAGTGGTGGAGGTACAGAGGACCTGTGAAACCACGGCAACCCCGGAGACGGAAGGTGCCTACCTGAGCGAGTAAATGCCCTGTGGCGAATCGAACAATAAGAGGATTTGATTATCGAGTCCGCTTATTACATAAGCGGCTTTTTTCATGTAATAGGCTGCCGGAGCGTACAGATGTCAGGAATGAATTTTCAAACACGCTCCAGGGAAATGTGCAGGCAATTGATGATATAAGCAGGCACACGAAAGGCGGCGGCAGTTTAAAATTTTTTAAGGAAACAGGAGGAAAAAAATGGAGAAACGATTATTTACTTCCGAATCGGTGACGGAAGGACATCCGGACAAAGTCTGCGATGCGATTTCCGATGCGATTCTGGACGCTTGTATGGAAAAGGATCCTATGAGCCGTGTGGCTTGTGAGACGGCAACCTGTACAGGATTTGTGCTTGTAACCGGAGAGATTTCTACAAAAGCTTATGTGGATATCCAGAAAATTGTACGTGACACGGTAAAGGAAATTGGCTATACCAAATCCGAGTATGGCTTTGATGGAAACACCTGCGCGGTACTGGTTGCCATTGACGAACAGTCTGCGGATATTGCAATGGGCGTTGACAAGGCATTTGAGGCAAAGCAGGAGGAGAAAAACGCTTCCGAAAACAAAATGTCCGATGCGGAGATTGAAGCCATTGGCGCAGGCGATCAGGGAATGATGTTCGGCTATGCCACCAATGAGACGGAGGAATATATGCCTTATTCTATTTCCCTTGCACACAAGCTGGCGCTGCAGCTTACCAAGGTGCGCAAGGACGGAACCCTTTCCTACTTAAGACCCGATGGAAAAAGCCAGGTTTCCGTGGAATATGACGAGGAGGGCAGGCCTGTCCGCTTAGAGGCAGTGGTTCTCTCCACCCAGCATGATCCGGACGTAACACAGGAGCAGATTCACGAGGATATTAAGAAGTATGTGTTTGACCCGATTCTCCCGAAGGAATTACTGGATGAAAACACGAAATACTTTATCAACCCTACGGGCCGTTTCGTAATCGGCGGACCTCACGGTGACGCAGGCCTTACGGGACGTAAGATTATTGTGGACACCTACGGCGGTTATGCACGCCACGGCGGCGGCGCGTTCTCCGGAAAGGACTGCACGAAGGTGGACAGAAGCGCGGCATATGCGGCTCGCTATGTGGCAAAAAATATCGTAGGCGCCGGTTTGGCCGACAAATGCGAAATTCAGCTGTCTTATGCGATTGGCGTTGCACAGCCCACATCCATCATGGTTGACACCTTTAAGACAGGTAAGGTTTCCGATGAGAGACTGGTGGAAATCATAAGAGAGAACTTTGACCTGCGTCCGGCCGGAATCATCAAGATGTTAGATTTACGCCGCCCGATTTACAAACAGACGGCAGCTTATGGACACTTTGGCCGTAATGATCTGGATTTGCCATGGGAGAAACTGGACAAGGTGGATGCGCTTAAGAAGTACTTATAAGCAAATATTTTAGGTGATACGGGGCATCTTCTTTTAGAGCATTTTTCAAACACGCTCTAGGGAAGATGCCCATAGCTTAACTCTTTCACTGCCTGCGCCCAGCATTCCTCCGGTACATTTGGCCAGTTGCATTCTCCAAATTTATCTTTACATAATGTCATTGCCCTTTTCAGGACCGTACCATGCGATATTTCACCTGTTCTCAATAAGTTTTCCGATACTTTACACCAATAGGGGGCCTTCCTGCTCAATCCTGAAGAATGTAAATCCGCAATAACATTTTCCGTATCATACTCCAAACTGACAAACTCATAGTTCCATAAACCTTGCAGTCCACACAATATCATAAATTGCGCTTTGCCATTGCTTTGTAATGGAACACCCACCGAACCGGCATTGAGCACTATTTTTCCATCATGAACAATTTTACCTTGTATATGAGTATGCCCACACAATATATAATCAGTGGAATTACTTTCCATAATGAAATATGTATTTTCATTGTCAGGCAACAATTTTTCGCTTATATTTCGGGGTGAACCATGGCAAATGGTTATTGGCAATAAACTGCCAAAGGTAAGATCTTCTTTCATTGAAAGGGATTGAAAAAACTGTAAATCTTTTTCCGTTAAGTTCCGATAGGTATAATACAGACAGCCCGTTGTTGAATCATATTCCTTCCACTCTTTTGGCTCCTTTTCATAATTTATCCAGTAATCTTCCTTATTTCCCCTGACAAAAAAACATTTATACTGTTTTTTAACCGAATATAATATATCCATTGTTTTTTGTGGATATGCCAGTTCACCTACATAATCCCCAAGGAAAATAAAAGTATCTATTCCCAAATTAACTGCATAATCCAAACATTTTTGTAAAGCAAGATAATTGCCATGTATATCTGATAATACTGCTATTTTTAACATACTTATTATCCTTTCCATTTGCCTTTGGCGGTACGGAGCCGTAAGTTGCGTAAATTATTGCATAAAATTGTACGGAGATTATCAATTATGGAATACAGTATACCATATTTCTCCTCCCATACAAAGTAACAAATCTGTGGGAAGATGTCTTAAAAATATACCTTTTTTGGGGGAAATGAGATATAATGTACGCGGAGGCAATGAGCAGTGCCACGGAGCAAGATGCAAAAAAGGACTGCTCGCAGTCATTTTTTGGAGATTGCTACGTGATAGGGCGAAGCCCGCGAATGAGGAAAGCCGAAGGCTTTTCGAATACGCGCACTGCGGGGTAAAGGAGAGAGTACAAAGCAAGAAAAGATTACTTCGTGACAGGGCGAAGCCCGCGAATGAGGAAAGCCGAAGGCTTTTCGAATACGCGCACTGCGGGGTAAAGGAGAGAGAGTACAGAGCAAGAAAAGAGGTTCATATGGCATTTGCGCATCTTCATGTCCATACGGAGTACAGCTTACTGGACGGTTCGAATAAAATAAAGGAATATGTAAAGCGTGTAAAAGAGCTTGGCATGGACAGCGCCGCCATTACGGATCACGGCGTTATGTACGGTGTGATTGATTTCTATAAAGCATGCAAGGCCGAGGGAATCAAACCGATTCTGGGCTGTGAAATATATGTGGCCCCCAATTCCCGTTTTGACAAAGAGCTGACAGGCGGGGAGGACAGATATTATCATCTGGTTTTACTTGCGGAAAACAATACAGGATACGATAATCTCATGAAAATCGTAAGCCGCGGTTTCACGGAAGGGTATTATTATAAGCCCCGGGTGGACATGGAACTTTTGCGTGAAAATCATGAGGGTATTATCGCTCTGTCCGCCTGTCTTGCGGGGGAGGTACAGCGTTATATCCAGAAGGGGCTGGTGGACGAGGCAAAGAAGGCGGCTTTAAAGTACAGGGATTGTTTTGGGGAGGAAAATTATTTCCTGGAGCTGCAGGATCATGGGCTGCCGGAGCAGAAGATGGTCAACACCACGCTTTTACAGATGAGTAAGGAGCTGGGAATTCCTCTTGTGGCCACCAACGACGTTCATTATACTTATGCGGAGGACGTGAAGCCCCACGATATCCTTCTTTGTATCCAGACAGGGAAAAAGCTGGCGGACGAGGACAGGATGCGCTACGTGGGCGGGCAGTATTATGTCAAGAGAGAGGAAGAAATGAAGGGACTTTTCCCTTATGCCTGGGAGGCGGTGGAAAATACCCAGCGGATTGCGGACAGATGTAATGTGGAAATTGAATTTGGGGTTACCAAGCTCCCTCATTTTGAAGTGCCAAAGGGGTATGATTCCTGGACGTATTTAAATAAGCTTTGCCATGATGGTTTAAAGGAGCGTTATGGAGAGGATGAGAATGCGCCGGCCGGGGATACGGGACAGACGTTAAAGGAGCGTCTTAACTATGAGTTAAATGTCATTAAGACTATGGGATATGTGGATTACTTCCTGATTGTATGGGACTTTATCCGCTATGCGAAACAAAACGGGATTATGGTAGGCCCCGGGCGGGGATCGGCAGCGGGAAGTATTGTTTCCTATGCCCTTAATATTACGAATATTGATCCCATTAAGTATGGTCTTTTGTTTGAGCGGTTTTTGAATCCGGAGCGCGTTTCCATGCCGGATATCGATATTGATTTCTGTTTCGAGAGGCGGCAGGAGGTTATCGATTATGTAGGGCGCAAGTATGGCGCGGAAAAGGTAGTGCAGATAGTCACCTTTGGTACTTTGGCGGCTAAGGGCGTGATCAGAGACGTGGGCAGAGTCATGGATTTGCCTTATGCTTACGTGGATTCTCTTGCAAAGATGATACCAAACGAGCTGAATATCACCATAGACCGTGCCTTGCAAATCAATCCTGAATTAAGAAAGATGTATGAAACGGACGGGCAGGTAAAAGAGCTCATCGATATGAGCAGGCGTCTTGAGGGACTGCCCCGGCACACTTCCATGCATGCGGCGGGGGTTGTGATATGCTCAAGGCCCGCGGAGGAGCTTGTGCCTCTTTCAAGGGGGGCCGACGGTTCCGTTACCACACAGTTTACCATGACCACCATAGAAGAACTGGGACTTTTAAAGATGGACTTTTTAGGGCTGCGGACTTTGACGGTGCTTCGGGATGCGGTAGCCCTTGTTGAGAAGGATAAAGGGATTCATATTGATATAGACGAAATAGATTTTGACGATAAAAAGGTTTTGGCTTCTATCGGTACCGGAAGGACGGATGGAGTGTTCCAGTTGGAAAGCGGCGGGATGAAAAGCTTTATGAAGGAACTGAAACCGCAGAATCTGGAGGATATCATTGCGGGAATCTCCCTTTACCGGCCTGGCCCTATGGATTTTATTCCCAAATACATCAGGGGGAAAAATAACCTGGGGGCTATCACTTATTCCTGTCCGCAGTTAGAGCCTATTTTGTCCTCCACTTATGGCTGTATCGTATATCAGGAACAGGTAATGCAGATTGTGCGCGACTTAGGGGGCTATACCCTTGGGAGGAGCGACTTGGTGCGCCGTGCCATGAGCAAGAAAAAGCAGTCGGTGATGGAAAAGGAGCGGGCAAACTTTATCTATGGGAATACGGAGGAAGGGGTTCCGGGCTGTGTGGCAAATGGGATTCCGGAAAAGGTGGCCTCACAGATTTATGATGATATGATGGACTTTGCCAAGTATGCTTTCAACAAGTCTCACGCCGCCTGCTATGCGGTGGTGGCTTATCAGACGGCTTTTCTGAAATATTATTATCCGGTGGAATTTATGGCGGCGCTTATGACCTCAGTGATCGACAATCCCGGAAAGGTAGCGGAATACATCATGGTCAGCCGGAACATGGGCATCACCATCCTGCCTCCCGACATTAACCAGGGCGAGGGCGGATTTTCCGTAAGCGGCAATTCTATCCGTTATGCGCTTACCGCCATTAAAAGCGTGGGACGGCCGGTGATTGAGGCTGTGGAAAAGGAGAGGAACGAGAGAGGGCCGTATACAAATCTCAAGGACTTTATCACCAGGATGGCGGACAAGGAAGTAAACAAAAAGGCCATTGAAAACTTTATCAAAGCGGGCGCTTTTGACAGCCTTCCGGGAACACGGAAGCAGTTTATGAGCGGCTACGTGCAGATTTTAGAGAATATTGTCCACGACAGGAAGAATAATATGGCAGGGCAGATCAGCCTCTTTGATCTTGTGGATGAAAGTCAGAAGGAAGAATTTGACTTAAAGCTCCCGGATGTGGGAGAATATTCCAAGGAAATGCTGCTGGCTTTTGAAAAAGAAGTCCTTGGCATTTATATCAGCGGACATCCTTTGGAAGAACAGGAGGAGCTTTGGAAAAAAGGAATTACCAACACGACGGCGGATTTTATGCTGGATGTGGAGAGCAATGAGACGGTGGTAAAGGACAACATGACGGCGGTGATCGGCGGCATGATTACCGATAAACGGATTAAGTACACCAAAAATGATAAAATTATGGCTTTTTTGCAGGTGGAGGACCTGGCAGGCAGCGTGGAGGTTATTGTCTTTCCAAGGGATTATGAGAGAAATAGTGCCAAGCTGGTGGAAGATAATAAGGTTTTTATCAAGGGCAGGGTTTCTCTGGAAGAGGATAAGGATGGGAAACTGATTTGTGAAAAGATAACCGCATTTGATGAAATTCCAAGAAAGCTTTGGATTAAATTTAGGACCAAAGAAGATTACGATCAGGCGGAAGAAGGATTGTATGCTGCGCTTGCCGAATCCGACGGTAAGGACAGTGTGATTATTTATCTCGAGGATTTAAAGGCTATGAAAAAACTGCCGCCCAACAAAAGCGTGTGCGCGGATGAAAATCTTTCCATACAATTAAAGGAACGGTATGGGAAGGAAAACATAAAAATTGTGTGGGACGTGAAAAAAGATTGAAAACCACGCAAAATAGAGGTAAAATAGTGAGCAAAGAAAGGATGGGACCTACTTATGGCAAAAGAAATTAAAACCATTGGTGTCCTCACCAGCGGCGGTGATGCACCGGGAATGAATGCGGCAATTCGTGCGGTAGTGCGTAAGGCAATTGGGAATGGTGTAAAGGTAAAAGGTATTAAAAAAGGGTATCAGGGCCTTTTGTATGAAGAAATCGTAGATATGGAAAGAAAGGATGTTTCCGATACTATCCAGAAGGGCGGTACGATACTCGGGACAGCCCGCTGTCCGGAGTTCAAGCAGGAGGAGGTCCAGATAAAAGCGGCTGAGATATGCAGAAAGCATGGCATTGACGGTATTATTGTCATAGGCGGCGACGGATCATACCGCGGCGCTCAGGCACTTGCAAGGAATGGTATTAATACCATAGGGATCCCGGGGACCATTGACCTTGATATTGCCTGTACGGATTACACCATCGGCTTTGATACGGCTGTTAATACGGCAATGGAGGCAATCGATAAGGTAAGAGATACATCTTCCTCCCATGAGCGCTGTAGTATTATAGAGGTTATGGGAAGAAATGCCGGGTATATTGCGCTGTGGTGCGGTGTGGCGAACGGCGCGGAGGACATTTTAATCCCGGAAAAATATGACTTTAATGAGCAAAATATCATTAATAATATTATTTACAACCGTAAAAAAGGAAAAACCCATCATATCATTGTGAATGCGGAGGGAATCGGACATTCCACATCCATGGCAAGAAGGATTGAAGCGGCCACCGGTATGGAGACAAGAGCCACTATTTTAGGATACATGCAAAGAGGCGGTTCGCCTACCTGTAAAGATCGTTTTTATGCTTCCATGATGGGCGCTTATGCCACGGATATTTTGTGCGAGGGTAAGTCAAACAGAGTGGTTGGCTATAAAAACGGAGAATTTGTAGATTTTGATATTGAGGAAGCTTTGAATATGCAGAAGGCTATCTCCGAATATGAATATTTTGTCAGCAAGATGTTGTCACAGTAGATAAAACGCCGCCAGCTTTGGGAGCTGGTTTCATATAATAACGGCCAGCACGCTCCGCGAACTGTCCTTATGTTAACAAAAACGCCGGTGTGTGCCGGCGTTTGTTTATGGAAGTATGACGCTAAAGCGGCGCACGGGGCGCGCGGCGAGTAGGGAGAAAATCTTCCCTGCTCGATTTGGCTTTGGATGGAGGGAAAATGATTACCAGTCTGACAAATATGCGGATTAAGCAGCTTGTGGCGCTGCAGGAAAAGAGCAGAGTGCGAAATCGGGAGAGACTTTTTATAGGAGAAGGAATAAAGATGTTTGAGGAAGCGCCTGTCAGCCGGATACGGGAGGTATATTTGGGAGAAAGGCTTTGGGAACGGCTATCAGGGGGCGACTGCCAGGAACCGGTATGGGAGAAACTGGCGGAGTGTAGGAAACAGGGGGTTTTTGTGGAGCATGTTTCGGAGGAAGTTTTGAAAAAGATCTCGGACACCCAGACGCCCCAGGGAATTTTGTTTGTGATGGAGCAGTTTTCCTATTCCTTAGAAGAACTCATAAAGGAGGCGAAGGAAAGATGGGAAAAGGGCGGTCGGCCGCCGCTGTTTCTTTTGCTGGAGGATATTCAGGATCCGGGGAATTTAGGGACAATGCTGCGGACAGGGGAAGGCGCCGGTGTGGACGGGGTTATTATGAGCAGGGGTACGGTGGATATTTATAACCCGAAAACCATTCGCTCTACCATGGGATCTTTGTACAGGGTTCCTTTTTTGTATACGGACAGCTGCGGACAGACGATTAATATATTAAGAGAAAGCAATATTTTGGTATATGCGGCTCACTTAAAAGGAGAGAAATATTTTGATGAGATTGCATATGATGGAGGAAGCGCTTTTCTGGTGGGGAATGAAGGGAAAGGGCTAAAAGAAGAGACGGCAGACTTGGCGGACGCTTATTTAAAAATACCCATGGCGGGAAAGCTTGAATCGTTAAACGCGGCGGTGGCGGCGGCGCTTTTGCTTTACCAGGCGTCCGGATATGCAAGAAGAATGCCTTGAAAAAATGCCTTGGAAAACAGGCATTCTTCATCAGGATTTTTGATGCCGCAGAGCGGAGTCATGGGGGTTGGAAAGAAATGTCGGTGGAAATATAGATAGTTTATATGTATTTGACCCTCGCGGCATTCGCCAAATGTCTAAGCCAACCGTCGGTTGGCTTTAGGCAGCCGCTTGGCTCATTGCTCGCGGGAATAATAGAGGAAAGGAAGATTGCAATGAAAATCGGGTTTATTGGGCTTGGAAATATGGCAAAGGCTATGATCGGCGGAATGCTGGCGAAAGGGGTTGCAAAGCCGGAGGAAATTCTGGGATTCGCTAAGACGGAAAAAACCAGACAAGATGTGAAGGAAAAATATGGCATTCAAATTTTGGAGGACAATGCAGCCGTGGCAGCTTTGGCGGACGCTCTGATATTGGCGGTAAAACCCCAAATGTTCGGGGAGGTTATCAGGCAGATTAAGGATGCTGTCAGGGAAGATACGCTGGTGGTGAGTATCGCTGCCGGAAAAACCATTGTACAGATGGAAGAGTCCTTTGGAAAGAAAATTAAGCTGGTACGCTGCATGCCTAATACGCCCGCCATGGTTGGGGAAGGCTGCAGCGGCGTATGCAGAAATGAACTGGTGGAGGATAAAGAGATGGAGCAGTGTATGGAACTGCTTGGAAGCTTTGGCATTGCCGAGGAGGTGCCGGAGCGGCTTATGGATGCGGTGGTGGGCGTAAGCGGAAGTTCGCCGGCTTTTGTGTTTATGTTTCTGGAAGCGCTTGCCGACGGCGCTGTAAAGGCCGGGATGCCCAGGGCGCAGGCATATCGTTTCGCGGCGCAGACGGTTCTTGGAAGCGCTAAGCTGATGCTTGAGACGGGTAAGCATCCGGGCGAGCTCAAAGATATGGTATGTTCTCCCGGCGGAACGACCATAGAGGGCGTAGAGGCGCTGGAGAAAAGGGGCTTTAGAAGCGCCGTAATGACAGCGGTGGACGCCTGTGTAAAAAAATCAGAAAACATGTAAAAAAAACGTAATAAATTTGGATGGATTTGGAATGAGAATTTAGGTAAAAATGGTTCGATTTGCGCAAACTTGACAAATAATAGATGATTTGATACAATGCTATTATCATATGCTGTAATAAATTTGTAACATATATTATATATTTATGCATATAAATATAGAGAGCAGATATAGAAATATGTGGAAAAGCTATATGTATAAAAATGTGTATTACAAAATACAGGATATTGTGGAGGTAGCAAAATGAACCGGAGAAACAGACTGCTGGCAACGGTAATATGCTTTATGGCCGTCCTGCTTTTTGCATCGGCAGGGGAATTAACCGTTCAGGCAAAAGAGGGCTATGATTTCCTCAGCGTTGGAGTGGCGGAGGTGCTAGACCCGAGCGCTTACAATTTTGACGAGGATGGAACAGAAAAAAAACGTAAGAAAAATATTGATGAAAAATTTGAAGCTGAGAAAGAGAGAATGGAACAGGAACTGACCATGGCCAACGTGCAGGATGCATTAAACATCAGGGCGGAGGCTGACGAGGATTCCGAGAAGGTGGGGCTGCTTTATAAGGATTGCGGCGGAACCATCTTAGAGCGCAAAGACGGCTGGACGAAGTTAAGAAGCGGCAGCGTAATCGGCTGGGCAAAGGATGAGTATCTTTTGTTTGGCGAGGACGCCAAGGACATGGCGGAGGATGTTGCAAACTGGATTGTAACATTGGATACGGATACGGTACGGGTAAGAACGGAACCTAATGAGGACGCCGAACTGTTCGGCCTTATGGCTTACGAGGATTCCGTGGAATTTATCGACACCGTGGAGGACGGCTGGATCAGCGTCGATTATGACGGCGAGGTAGGGTACATTAAATCAGAGTATGTCAATGTGAAATTCCACATTGATGAGGCTGAGAGCATGGAGATCATCAGGGCAAGGGAGAAGGAAGCGGAAGAACGTAAGCGCAAGGAAAACCGCGGCGCAGTGGCGGCGGATGCGGACGAGACCAGACTTCTCGGAGCTTTGATTTACTGTGAAGCGGGCAACCAGTCTTATGAGGGTATGGTAGGCGTAGGCGCAGTGGTTATGAACCGTGTAAAGAGCGGCGCATATCCCAACACCATCCACTCCGTAATCTATGCATCAGGCCAGTTTACCCCTGCTATGACAGGAAAGGTTGCAAAGGTATATGAGGGACAGGTGCCGGATGTATGTATGCAGGCGGCCCAGGCAGCCATTAACGGGGAAACCACAGTAGGCGACGCCACCCACTTTAGACGTGCCGGCAAGAGAGAGGGATATGTTTTGGGCGCACATGTTTTTTGGTAAAAAATGTCAGGAAGAAAGTGAAAAAGCACTCAGCTATGGCAGCCGCAGAATGCGGCTGCCGTTTTGTGTTGCTTACTTCCTTTTTATGTAGTAAAATGATATTTAAAATAGACAGACGATTTTTGTTTATAATATAGGTTAATAAGGAGGGGATTTATGAATTTAGTGACGATATGGCTGATTGTTTTTGTCGCCTGTATTGTGGTTGAAATTATTACAATGGGCCTTACTACCATTTGGTTCGCAGGAGGCGCGCTGTTTGCAGCGGTCAGCGCCGCTTTAGGGGCGCCGCTTTGGCTGCAGATTGCTTTGCTGGCAGTAGTATCGCTGGCGCTCTTATTTTTTACAAGGCCTATTGCAGTGAAATATTTCAATAAGGACAGGGTAAAAACGAATGTGGAGAGCCTTGTTGGGAAACAGGCAATTGTAATCAGCGAGATTGACAATTTGCAGGGCATAGGGCAGGTAACGGTAGGCGGACGGGAATGGAGCGCCAGAACTACGGTGGACGGCATTAAATTGCCGGTAGGAAGCGTGGTTATGATACGGGCCATCAGCGGCGTGAAGCTGATGGTAGAAAAAAAGTCTATATAGGATTGGAACTTCCAGGCAGACATGTGTTTGCCTGCGGCGGAAACAAAAAATAACAAATGGGCGGCTTTTTGTAAAGTTACCCGGAAAGAAGAGGAAAAATATGGGATATGTAGTAATTGTTTTGCTTGTGATTTTGCTTTTTTTGCTGGCATCCTGCGTAAAGATTGTGCCTCAGGCAAATGCCTACGTTGTGGAGAGATTGGGTGCTTATCAGGGGACCTGGTCGGTGGGCCTTCATTTTAAAATGCCGATTATTGATAAGGTGGCAAAGAGGATTAATTTAAAGGAACAGGTAGTGGATTTTGCGCCTCAGCCGGTTATTACCAAGGACAATGTTACCATGCGGATTGATACGGTTGTGTTTTTCCAGATTACGGATCCTAAAATGTTTGCCTATGGCGTGGAAAATCCTATTATGGCAATTGAAAATCTGACAGCAACCACACTGCGTAATATCATTGGCGACTTGGAGCTGGATCAGACCCTTACTTCAAGGGAAACCATTAATACAAAGATGCGCGCTTCTCTGGATGAAGCTACGGACCCCTGGGGCATTAAGGTAAACAGGGTCGAGCTTAAGAACATTATCCCCCCTGCTGAAATCCAAAATGCCATGGAAAGACAGATGAAAGCGGAGCGCGAGAGAAGAGAAGCGGTTACCCGTGCAGAAGGTGAAAAGAAAGCAAGCGTAACGGTTGCGGAAGGTAAAAAGGCAGCGGCAATCTTAGAGGCGGAGGCTGAAAAGCAGTCTGCAATTCTCCGTGCGGAGGCTCAGAAAGAAAAGATGATTCGGGAGGCAGAGGGTGAAGCGGAAGCTATCCTCAAGGTTCAGCAGGCTACGGCGGACGGTATCAGGATGATACGTGAGGCCGGGGCAGATGAATCCGTGCTGCGTATTAAGAGCCTGGAGGCATTTGAAAAGGCTGCGGACGGCAAGGCAACCAAGATTATTATTCCCTCTGAAATTCAGGGAATTGCAGGACTTGCGGCGTCTATTAAAGAACTGGTAAGCGATAAATAAAGTAAGACGGACAGTAACTTACGGATCATCTGCAGGACATATTTGAGCCTGGGGCTTAAATATGTCCTGATTGTGGATAGAAACACCTTTTACTATGGGTGGCTTTCGGGCCGCAATGGTAACAGGCGATGGAAAGGCATGGTTCTGGATGAATTTAAAAGGAAGAAGTTTCTTAAAGCTTTTGGATTTTACACCGGAGGAGATTCTTTATCTGGTGGATTTGGCGGCAGAGCTGAAAGAAAAAAAGAAAAAGAAAATTTTGACAAAGGATATGCATGAGGGCAAGAATGTTGCTCTTATCTTTGAAAAGACCAGTACCCGTACCCGCTGCTCCTTTGAGGTGGCGGCCCATGATCTTGGGATGGGAACCACATATTTAGACCCTTCCGGTTCCCAAATTGGTAAAAAAGAAAGTATTGCGGACACGGCAAGAGTGTTAGGCAGTATGTACGAGGGGATTGAATATCGGGGCTTTGAACAGGAAATTGTGGAAGAGCTGGCAAAATATGCAGGCGTTCCTGTGTGGAACGGTCTTACCAATGAATTTCACCCCACCCAAATGCTGGCGGACGTGCTGACAATAAAGGAAAAGCTTGGGCGCGTTAAGGGTGTGAAGCTGACCTATATGGGAGACGCCCGTTATAACATGGGAAATTCGCTGATGGTGGTTTGTGCGAAGCTGGGAATGCATTTTACGGCCTGCACTACGAAGAAGTATTTTCCGGAGGAACAGTTGGTGGAGGAGTGTCGGCGGCTGGCAAAAGAATCGGGCGGTTCCATTACTCTTTCGGAGAATGTAATGGAAGGAACGAAGGATGCGGATGTCATTTATACGGACGTGTGGGTGTCCATGGGTGAGCCGGAGGCCGTATGGGAGGAGCGGATTCGCGAGCTGTCTCCTTATCAGGTAAACGATAGGGTTATGAAAAATGCCGGAGAAAATGCAATTTTTATGCATTGCCTGCCTGCTTTCCATGATCTTAAGACGAAAATCGGAAAAGAGATGGCAGATAAATTTGGCATTCAGGAGATGGAAGTTACGGACGAAGTATTTAAGTCACCTGCGTCCGTGGTATTTGAGGAAGCGGAAAACAGAATGCATACGATTAAGGCAGTTATGGCGGCAACACTCTAAAACGTTTTTGGCACGCTAAGGAGGCCGTATTTCCGAAAGCGGACCATGTATTGGCTTGGAGCGTGTTTGAAAATCCGGTAAAATAGTTTCACGGGAAGTCTTGCAATGAGTTTTTTGAGGACACAGGTAAATGGGGCGGAAAGAAGAAAAGACGGTGCTTTGCGGCGCCAATGCGTATGAAAAAAAATATTATTTTAACCATAAGTTTGCAGGGATACCAAAATCCATCCAGGATGAACTGCATATTATCTGTGTATTGTTCACAGAAGAGATAGGCGGGATTTTTACCATTGAATTTGAAGAGGACGGCAATGTGTCCATGCGCACGGAATATGCGCCGGATGACTTCCTTTACGATGAAATCGGAAGCGGGCTTTTGGTGAATGAAGTTCGGCGCAAGAGACAGGAAATGTTCGAATCCCTGCGCATGTACTACAGGGTATTTATCCTTCATGAGGATGTGGACGAGCTGCTTGGGGAAGATGAATAATGTCTTAAAAGACGAGTATTTTACCTGGGTTTCAGCTGCCGGGAAGGGGCGGCAGGGAGAAGGAAAAGGAAGCGAAAGGTTGGCAGAGTATATGACAGACGTCTCACGAAAGCTACGGATTGGAAATGTAGTTTTAGATAACCGGCTCATATTGGCTCCTATGGCAGGCGTAACGGACCTGCCATTTCGTTTGCTGTGCAGGGAGCAGGGGGCAGGGCTTGTATGTATGGAAATGGTCAGCGCCAAGGCCATTTTTTTTCATAATAAAAATACGGAAAATCTGATGGAAATTGACCCTGAGGAGCAGCCGGCAGCCTTGCAGCTTTTTGGTTCCGATCCGGATATCATTAGCGAAATGGCAAAACGGATTGAGGAAAAGCCTTTTTCCATATTGGATATCAATATGGGCTGTCCCGTGCCTAAGGTGGTCAACAATGGGGAAGGATCCGCGCTTATGAAGAATCCCAAGCTGGTGGAGGAAATCATAACAAAAACAGTTAAGGCAATCAAAAAGCCGGTTACGATCAAAATCCGTAAAGGCTTTTGCGATGATCTGGTCAATGCGGTGGAGATTGCAAAAATTGCGGAGGGGTGCGGCGCAGCTGCCGTAGCAGTTCACGGGAGAACAAGGGAACAGTACTATTCGGGGAAGGCGGATTGGGATATCATTGCAAGGGTGAAGGCTTCGGTATCCATTCCGGTGATTGGAAACGGGGATGTAACGGACGGCCCGTCGGCAAAGGCCATGCTAGAGCAAACCGGCTGCGACGGCCTGATGGTGGGAAGGGCGGCCAGGGGGAATCCATGGATCTTTCAGGAAATTCTGCATTACTTAGAAAACGGGCAAAAAGATTTTAAACCGTCGGCGACGGAAGTGCGGGATACAATTTTGCGTCATGCAAAAATGGCGCTTAGGGTGAAGGGAGAATATACGGCGGTTCGGGAAATGAGAAAGCATATCGGATGGTATACTGCAGGCTATCCAAATTCCGCCGCTCTTCGAAGGGACATCAACACGATGGAAACCTTTGGAGAGCTTGAGAAGGCGGTAAAAACGATTTTGTGGGAATAGGAAAGAGATTCCCTACATATGCTTTTTTATGGAAACAGAATATAAAAAGTTGTTTTATGTAGGAATTGCATATGGCGCTTACCCGCCCAAAGGAAAAAAGATAAATAAGACAGGCCTGCCAATTAAAAAGCTGGGAAAAGAGTTCCCCTATCTTTTGGGAGAAGGGCGTATGGCAGTAAAGAAATTGCAGATTTATTATGCGCTCTTGCCCGAGTATAGCGGAAAAGCATTGCTTACGGGAAAGCCTAAGAATTGGAAAGCACATACGGCAGGCGCGCTTTTGGACGAAGCACAGGAAAGGGCCGGGAGAAAATTTGATTGCCGGGAGCAGCTTTTGGGGCGGGAATTAAACGGAAATGCCGCAGAGGCTTCCCGGGAGCTTATTGCGGTTAACCTTTACCGTCTGCGGCCTTTTGATAAAATATGTATTTCTTTGCCGGAGGAAGGCGGAGAACAGGAGACAGAAGGGATAAAGGAACTGCTTTGCCCTTACCTGCCAAGGATAAGACAGGTGTTTTTAAAAGGGATGGAGAGTAGCTTATCGGATTGGCTGGAGGAATATCTTTACGATGAATTTGGGATTGTTATGCTAAGGGCTCATGAGGTCTTAAAAGACATGCCGTGGCTCAATCTTGGAGCGGGCGTGGGAGGAGACAGTCCACAATTACATCTTCAAAAGGAAAAAGATTTCCAAAGATGCGTAAGCCCGGCCTTGGCGCTTAAATTTCTTGACACTGAGGTAAAAAATGGTTATAATACGGACGTTAATTTATAAAGGAAAAGACATAACGGCCAGACGAAAGGCCGGATAGAAGGCTAGAAAACAGATTTAAGAAAGAAACGGTTTTAACCGATAAATTTTCAGAAACATAAAAGATGGAAGGATGAATGGCAATGGAAGAAAAAAAGAACATACTCACTTACGAAGGACTAAGGAAATATGAAGACGAGCTTCATGATCTGAAAGTGGTAAAAAGGAAAGAAGTAGCGCAGAAGATTAAAGAAGCAAGAGAGCAGGGAGACTTATCCGAGAATGCGGAATATGATGCTGCGAAGGACGAGCAGCGCGACATTGAAGCCAGGATAGAGGAATTGGAAAAGATTCTGAAAAATGCGGAGGTGGTAGTGGAGGACGAGGTTGACCTTGACAAGATCAATATCGGCTGCCTTGTAAAAATACGCGACCTTGAATTTGATGAAGAGTTAGAGTACAAAATTGTGGGCTCTACGGAGGCAAACAGCTTAAAGGGGAAAATTTCCAATGAGTCGCCGGTGGGGAAAGCCCTGATTGGGAGCAAAATGGGAGATATCGTGGAGGTGGAAACGCCTGCCGGGACATGTAAATATGAGGTTCTCGAGATACAAAGGGCAAACAATCAGTAAGGAGAATATTGCAGGCGGCCGGCGAGCACGAGAGAGGAATCCGGGTGTCGTAAAACGAGGATAAAAACCTTATGATAAGGAGGGTTAATAGTGGCAGAGCAGCAAAATAACGGAACCCAAAACAGCAGGCGGGGACAGGAACAGGATATAGGGCAGCTTTTGAAGGTAAGGAGGGAAAAGCTTGCGGCGCTGCAGGAAGCGGGCAAGGATCCTTTTCAGATTACCAAATATGATGTGACCCATCACTGCAGGGAAATAAAAGATCATTTTGACGAGATGGAAGGAACAATGGTATCCGTAGCCGGGCGTATTATGGCAAAGCGCGTTATGGGAAAGGTATCTTTTGGAAATATTTTAGACGTATCGGGAGATATCCAGTTTTATGCGGCACGTGATAATATCGGAGAAGAAGCTTACGCAGGATTTAAGAAATTTGACAGAGGCGATATTGTGGGCATGAAGGGTGAAGTTTTCCGAACGGAAAAGGGAGAAAAGTCCATTCGTGTATCCGAAATTACTTTGCTTTCTAAGAGCCTGCAGATTTTACCTGAAAAATACCATGGACTGGTAAACACAGATATCCGTTATCGCCAAAGATACACGGATCTTATCGTAAATGATGAAGTGAGGGAGACCTTTGTTAAGCGGTCAAAAATCATTTCTACTATCAGGAGATATTTGGACGATCAGGGCTTCATGGAGGTGGAAACCCCTATGCTGGTATCCAACGCCGGCGGCGCTGCGGCAAGACCTTTTGAAACCCATTTTAACGCTTTAGATGAAGACGTGAAGCTGCGTATTTCACTGGAATTGTATTTAAAGCGCCTGATTGTAGGCGGCCTTGAAAGAGTTTATGAGATTGGGCGTGTATTTCGCAATGAAGGGCTTGATACAAGACATAATCCTGAATTTACGCTGATGGAGTTGTACCAGGCTTACACGGACTATAATGGAATGATGGATTTGACGGAAAATATGTTCCGTTATTTGGCCAAGGAAGTGTGCGGGACAACCACAGTTCCCTATGGCGAGCATATGATAGATTTGGGCAAGCCCTTTGAAAGACTGACCATGATTGAGGCTGTAAAGAAGTACGCCGGCGTTAACTTTGACGAGGTAGCGGATACGGATGCGGCTAAGAAGCTGGCAGATGAAAGGGAAATCCATTATGAGGACAGGCATACCAAGGGAGATATTTTAAATCTGTTCTTTGAGGAATTTGTGGAGGAAAATTTGATTCAGCCTACTTTCGTCATGGATCATCCGGTGGAGATTTCCCCGCTTACCAAGCGTAAGCCGGATAAGCCGGATTATGTGGAGCGCTTCGAGCTGTTTATCACCGGGCGGGAGATGTGTAACGCTTACTCGGAATTGAATGATCCGATTGACCAGAGAGAACGGTTTAAGGCCCAGGAGGCGGCATTGGCAGCCGGGGATGAAGAAGCAAATACCACGGATGAAGATTTTCTTAATGCACTGGAAATTGGTATGCCGCCTACAGGGGGGATTGGGTATGGGATTGACAGGCTGGTGATGCTTCTTACTGACTCGCCGGCGATACGGGATGTTTTGTTGTTCCCCACGATGAAAACGCTTGGCAAAGAAAACCAGTAAAATCAATGGTTTGCGGACTTAAAGACAGTATGGTACGACAAAATAAACTCTCTTAACGGGTTAAAATAAACGATTTTATACAATAGAAAATCTGTTTCACATATTTTCTATTGTCATGAATTAAACTTGTGTCAGTTCAAGTTAATATTTTGTACGATAAGGACATTTTTCTAAAAGAAAATTTTAGGGAAGTGTCCTTTTGTTATGGTCAAAAACAAAATAAGAAATGAACATGGGTAGTACAGCGTTAGGAGCAGAGAAAGCGATTATTTTTATCAGCGATGACACAAGAAGGAACATTTACAGTATTTATGATTTTAAGACAGGCGACGTGAAAACGGAGAGCCTGCATGAAGGCTGGCAGACCAGCGGGAGCGTGAGAATGGTCAGGATGGCGTTTAACCTTTACTGCAACGGTACGCCGAGCGTCCTTGACTATGATGATGCGGAGGAACAGGTGGACGAGCCGGACAATGACAGGGTTTCCTATTATGTCATTGAGGATTTATCCACATGGGCGGAAAACAGCCCGGAAAAAGGCAGGCTGGAGCGTTTTGAGAGCCTTCCGGAAGCAATGGCGAAATTCACAGGGTACCGGGGAAGGGAAAAAGAGGATAAGCCGGATATGGCGAGGGCAACTTTCGGCTTTCATGTCAATGGCAGCGAATTTGACCTGATCCACGTCAGAAACCATGAAAACTGTC
>CAJUKV010000031.1 GCA_910587305.1 uncultured Lachnospiraceae bacterium
GCCTTTCAAGCGTTCCCTTCAGCCTTACGGCGGTATCAGAATGGCTGAGAAAGCCTGCGCTGATAATGGCTATGAAGTAGATCCTGAGATCAGCGAGTTCTTCTCAACTCACAGAAAAACACACAATGCAGGCTGCTTTGACGCATACAATGCGGAAATGAGAGCTTGCCGTTCCGCACATATCATCACAGGTCTCCCGGATGCATATGGACGTGGACGTATCATCGGCGACTACAGACGTGTCGCTCTGTACGGTATTGACAGATTAATCGAAGACAAGCAGGCTCAGAAGGATTCTACGGGACGCGTTATGACAGATGACGTTATCCGTCTTCGCGAAGAATTATCCGAGCAGATGGTTGCTCTTAAATTGATGAAGCAGATGGCTGCTTCTTACGGCTGTGACATTTCCAGACCTGCAACGAACGTACAGGAAGCTATCCAGGCAACCTACTTTGGATATCTTTGCTCCGTTAAAGAGCAGAACGGCGCTGCAATGAGCCTTGGCCGTACTTCTACATTCCTTGACTGCTATGCGGAAAGAGACCTTGCAAACGGAACCTTCACAGAGCAGCAGATTCAGGAATTTGTTGACCACTTCATTATGAAGCTGCGCTGCGTAAAATTCGCCCGTACACCTGAATACAACCAGATTTTCGCAGGCGATCCCGTATGGGTAACCGAGTCCTTAGGCGGCGTTGGTGTTGACGGACGTCCTCTGGTAACAAAGATGAGCTTCCGTTATCTGCATACGCTCACCAACTTAGGCCCCAGCCCTGAGCCGAACTTAACCGTTCTCTGGTCTACAAGACTTCCTGAGAACTGGAAGAAATACTGTGCGAAGATGTCTATTCAGACTTCCTCCATTCAGTATGAGAACGACGACCTTATGAGAGTGACACACGGCGACGACTACGGTATTGCATGCTGCGTATCCTCCATGGTTATCGGTAAGGAAATGCAGTTCTTCGGCGCAAGAGCTAACCTTGCTAAGTGTCTGCTTTATGCACTTAACGGCGGCGTTGACGAAGTTACCAAGAAACAGGTTGGTCCTAAATATCGTCCTGTTGCCGGTGATGTTCTTGATTTCGACGACGTTTACAGCAAATTCATTGATATGATGGAATGGCAGGCAGACGTTTATGTGAATACCCTGAATATCATCCATTATATGCATGACAAATACTGCTATGAGAGAGCTGAGATGGCCCTTCATGACAGAGACGTTAAGCGTTATTTTGCAACAGGTGTTGCCGGACTTTCTATCGTGGCTGACTCTTTATCGGCAATCAAGTATGCGAAGGTAGAGGTTATCAGAGACGAAGACGGTATCATCGTAGACTTTAAGACTACAGGCGATTTCCCGAAATATGGTAATGACGACGACCGTGTAGACAGCATTGCACAGGAAGTTGTTCACAAATTCATGACGGCAATCAGAAGACATCATACCTACAGGAACGGCGTTCCCACAACTTCTATTCTTACCATTACTTCTAATGTAACTTATGGTAAGGCAACAGGTAACACGCCTGACGGACGTAAGAAAGGCCAGCCTTTCGCTCCCGGCGCTAACCCGATGCACGGACGCGACACTCATGGTGCGGTAGCTTCCTTATCTTCCGTATCCAAGCTTCCTTTCAATGATGCACAGGATGGTATTTCCAATACCTTCACCATCATTCCGGGCGCTCTTGGAAAAGAGGATCAGGTATTTGCCGGAGATATTGAACTTGATTTAAACAAATAATAAAAAATTTCATTCAGGAGGTACGATGCAATGGACGATAATAAAATGGTAGATGATCTTGTTAAAATGCTGGATTCCGGTATGGCTATGGGCGTGGGACACGTAAATGTGGACTATGATGAAGCCAGTGAAAAAACAAAAGATGTTCAAACCATGGGATGTACGGATTGCTCCAGAACCCCTTTGGCCTGCAGTGTACCTACCCTGGAAGACGGTTTGGACGATTTTCATTAAATATGTTTTAAAAGGAGGAAAATTACCATGTCTAATACAGCACAGGTAGATAACTTAGTATCATTATTAGATGGATACGCAACAAAGGGCGGACATCATCTTAACGTAAATGTATTAAACAGAGATATGCTTTTAGATGCTCAGAAGCATCCGGAGAATTATCCTCAGCTTACAATCCGTGTTTCCGGATATGCTGTTAATTTCATCAAATTAACACCGGAACAGCAGGCTGACGTTATTTCCCGTACATTCCATGAGTCTGTTTAATCAAAACTTGTTCATTTTATAAAACTTAGCAGGGCAGCCGGTAATCTACCGGCTGCTCTTTTTACAATAAGCTGTCTCGCGAAACGTGACAGCGTCTGCTGCACAGGCCCGCATGTCAGCAGGCTGATGAAAAATTCTGATTTGCTTTTTAACCGCTTTCTGCTATACTATATCATGAAATTAAGAAGGGAGATATAATTATGCAAGGTAGAATTCACTCTTTAGAGAGCTTTGGTACGGTAGACGGCCCCGGAACCCGTTTTGTCGTATTTGTACAGGGATGTCCCATGCGGTGCGCTTATTGCCATAACCCGGACACCTGGTCCTTGACCGGAGGCACTATGATGGAACCTGCTGAAATATTTGAACAGTATAAGAGAAATGAGGCCTTTTATAAAAATGGCGGTATTACCGTGACAGGCGGCGAGCCTTTGCTGCAGGTTGATTTCCTGATTGACCTGTTTACCATTGCAAAGGCTGAAAACGTGCACACCTGCATTGATTCCTCCGGTATTGCCTTTAAGCCGGACAATCAGCCTTTTATAGAAAAGCTCGATAAGCTGATGAAGCTAACGGATTTGGTGATGCTGGATATCAAGCATATCGACCCGGAAAAGCATAAAGAGCTTACGGCTCAGCCCAACGACGGGATTTTGGCGTTTGCCGCATACCTGAATGAAAGGCATGTTGACATGTGGATCCGTCATGTAGTGGTTCCCGGCATTACGGACGACGAAAAGTATCTGTATCAGTTAGGCTATTTTATCGGGCAGTTTTCTAATTTAAAGGCCCTTGACGTGCTCCCTTATCATACTATGGGCGAAACCAAATATAAAAAGTTGGGGATGCCTTATAAATTAGCAGGCGTTCCGGCCATGGATAAGGATAAGGTGGTAGAGAAAAAGCAGGTTATTTTAGATGGAATCCGGGCGCGCAGGGAGGAAAGCGGGCAGGAAGAAAAAAGATAAGTTTTTAAACTTCCACGAGGATTTTTAAGAAAAATAGAGCATTCCATACCGCAGACTATGTCCGTAACCTAACAAACGCTGTCACGATTCGTGGGCCAGCTTATTGTAATAAAAAATTTGTTATTTTGAGTAATATCATGTCAGGGGAGGATTCGGAAGTGATTGGAATATTAACCTTCTACTGGGCGGATGATTATGGGGGAATGCTGCAGGCTTATGCCCTGAAGAGGCAGTTAGAGTTACTGGGGGAGAAAGCAGAATTTATTCCCTATGCGCCTGTCAGGTTGACCGGGCGCTATTGGCTGTGCCCGCTATGGGCTGAGCGGAAGGATAGCGGGTTACACTATTTTTTTCACCGATACTTATTTAAACAAAATTTATTATTGGGGCGCAGCTATTGGCGGCGCCGGCGGATGATGCGTGCGTTCCGTTACAGATACCTGACGAAGCGGCTGCCTGTCCGCAGTGTAAAGTATCTTTCGCTGCAGCCTTATCAGACTGTTTTTGTAGGCAGTGATCAGGTCTGGAACCCGGACATTACGATAGATTTGGACGACGCTTATATTGGAAATATTCCCCGGCGGGGGGATTGCCGGCTGATCGCTTACGGGGCAAGCCTGGGGGGAAATCCCCTTTTGGCAGATGAACGAAAAAAATTTGCACGACATGTGTGCGGCTTTTCGGCTGTTTCTGTCCGTGAGGAAACGGATGTTCCCCGGATAGAGCGGCTCCTGGGACGGAAGGTGTGGAATGTACTGGATCCGGTTTTGCTTCTGGGAAGAGCGGAGTGGGAGAAGGTATCAAAGCGATATACGGGTGAGGGAGCTATTGTGCTTTGTACAACGCAGCCTGACGAACTTTTGCTGGATTATGCCCGCTCGCTGTCTAAGGATTCGGGGAGGAAGATTATTTCGCTTTCCCGGCCCTCTAATCTGTCAGGGCATTTTCGTGATGGAAAAGCAATTCCGGAGATTGACGTACGTATTGAGAGTGGCCCTGCGGAGTTTTTGGGGTATATACGGAGCGCCTATTGTGTGCTGACCAATTCTTTTCATGCAATGGCATTTTCTATCCTGTGGGAAACCCCTTTCCTCTGTTTCAGGCACAGCACAAGAAGTGCACGGCAGGAAGACCTTCTGCGTAAATTGGGATTGCTTTCTCACTTAGTGGGACCGGATAAGCCAGGTAATGTTATGGAAATATGGTCTGGTACGGACTGGAAGCAGGTTCGCGGACGTCTGGCAGAAGCAAGAGAGTTATCGAGGCGTTATATTATAGAAAATATGTAATTATGTTACGATTTACGGTCAGGAATGCGCACGAGATGCGCATTTACTGAGTGGATTGCGGGAAAATGAATACGATAATATTTGAAAATCAGCCTGATGGCAGGAATGGGGTGGCGATGTATGGCAAAACTTATTTCCGTAATTGTTCCCATCTATAATACTGAAAAATATTTGTACAGATGTGTTCAGTCTGTCCTTTGCCAGACCTATTCCTGTTTCGAATTGCTTCTTATTGATGATGGTTCTCAGGATAACAGCGCGGCAGTGTGTGAGACTTTATGCGCTATGGACGGGCGCGTCCGTTTCTTCCCAAGGAATCATGAGGGTGTGTCCGCAGCCAGGAATTTGGGACTTGGCGAGGCAAAGGGGGATTATATATTCTTTTTGGACAGCGATGATACCATACACCCCCGGCTGTTGAAGGCTTTAGTGGAACTTTGCGAAGCCACGGGCGCGGCTTTGGGGATGGAGGATTATTGGCATGTGGATGGGGGGGAGTCTTATGACTTTCCGGACAGTATGAGTGTCAGGGAGGATAAACGGTGGGAATATACCTATATGACGAATGAGTCAGCCCTGCAACAATTCTCGTCCGGAGAAAATGGGGAAAAATTTTGGAGTATTGGAGGTAAAATGGTTCGCCGCGGCGCTATGGAGTCATTGCGTTTTGACGAGAAACTGCATAATGCGGAGGATACGCTCTTTGTATACCAATTGCTGGAGATGGGGTCAGATGCGGTAATTTTGTGGGAAGAGTGGTATGCTTATTGGAAGTATCCGGAGAGAGGCAGCAGCCATCGTTTAACGGTTCAGTCCTGTAAGGATATTTACCGGTGTTGGAAATACATATGGGAACAGGAAAGGGAAAGGCCGGCAGGGGCAAAGTTCTGTGCAAAGAGTATTTCCAGACGTCTGCGAAGGCTATATGTACGCAGCCGCCGGGATAACAATAAAGAGGTGTCCGTCTGCCTGCGCAGGCTGGCCAGGGATGAAGCGAGAAATGAACAGTTCCAATTGTTGGACTGGGGGGAAAGGTGCAAGCACTATACGGCTTTTTGGTGCTATCCCCTTTACCTGTTGATGCACAGGTTTTGTACCTGGCGGTGGCAGTGTAAACAGAAAGGGAACGGTGAAAAATGACTGACAGGCGGTTGTGTACAGGCTGTGGAGCCTGTGCGGCGGTTTGTCCGCAGGGAGCCGTCCGGATGAAAGAAGATAAGGATGGTTTTTTCTATCCGGAAGTTTTAACTGACATCTGTACGCAATGTGGTTTGTGCCATCGGATGTGTCCTTTGGAGAAGGAGCAGTCAGGCAAGGACAATTCTGTGGGCCTTTCATTCGCCGCAAAGGCAAAGAGAAAGCAGGTGCGTTTGCTGGGTTCGTCAGGCGGGATGTTCCCATTGCTGGCAAGGCAGGTACTAAAGAGCGGCGGAAGTGTATGGGGAGCCGCTCTTTTGGAGGATGGCCGGGTGCAGCACAGAGAAATCCACACCGAAGCAGAGATCCCCGCTATTTCCGGAACGAAATATGTACAGAGTGATTTGCAGGAGGTATGGGGACAGATACGGCTTTCTCTGAAGGAGGGACGGAGGGTTTTGTTTTGCGGCACTCCGTGTCAGGCGGATGCACTGCGCACTTTTTTAGGGGAGGAACGGGAAAATCTGATCCTTGTAGATTTGATTTGCTACGGATCTCCTTCGCCGGGAATCTGGCGGCGTTATGTGTCTTATCTGGAACGGCGCTATGGCGGCGTGTTTCGTTCCTTTTCTTTTCGTGATAAAAGAAAAGGTGATGGCGGGCATACCTGTGCGGTCCGGCTGGGGGAACAGGAGTATACCTGGCCTCTTGACAGCGATCTTTACTGCCGCACTTATTTTAGCGGCATAAATTTACGTCCGGCTTGTTTTCATTGTCAGTATTGTACCGCAGCCAGGAGCAGCGATATCACCTTGGGGGATTTTTGGGGGATTGAAAAGGTGCGTCCCGGTTTTGATGATGGATGGGGATGTTCGGCGGTTATCTGCCACACCGAGGCAGGGATGGAGCTGTTTAAACAGGTTCGGGATGAGACAGAGTGGTTTCCCTGCGGCGTTGAGGACGCAGCCAATGACCATCAGCCGCGATTGAAGGAGCCGACGCGGGCTCATCCCGGCAGAGAGTTCTATATGTTTTTGAGGAGGATGATGCCTTTTTCTCTGTGGCTTAGACTCTTTCGGCATCTATGACAAAGGGAGGTGCTTGATTAGTTAATGGGAATACTGAAAAAGTTGTGGCGTCTGTTGGAGGAGACGCAGCAGAGAAAGCTGCTTTTGTGGGCATTACTGTGCCTGTTTAGCCCGGCAATGGATTTGTTTGGCGTATCCATGATGATACCGGTTCTGCAGCAGGCATTTGACCGGGATGCTGCCGCTTCGGTGACGGGAAAAATTATTTTTTTGTCTCTGCTCCTTTTGATGACAGGGGTTTTTGAATTGATAAAGAATCGTATTTCCACTGCCCTGGTGGTGGATATCGCCCATAGCTGGTCTGTGAAGATTTACGAACTATATGGCATGGAGGGGCTGGAAGAGCATAACCGGAAAAATGCTGCGGAGGCTGTGGGCGCCGCCAGGAACGATCCGGCCATCAGCGCCGGAATTATTATTTCTTATATGGATCTGGCTATCGGGGTGTTAACCACAGCAGCATACGCATTGGCGATGCTCTATTTTGGAAGAGGAGTCGGCATAGCCAGTTGTATCTTGATGGCGGCGCTTATGGCGGCGCTGTATTACTACAGCCGTTCCCGTATTGAAAAATTTGGAGAGAAGAGACGACGGCTTGAAATCCGGGCCGGGGGATTAGTGTCTACAATGTTTGGTTCCTATAAGGAGGTCAGGATTGACACGCAGAGGCGGAACCTGTTAGAGAAATACCGGAAGGCAAGCGCAGCGTGCGCGCAGGTACAAAAAGATTATGCTTTCACTCAGGGGATTCAGGGGATTGTACTGCGTGATGTCATGCAGTCCGGCTTATTCCTCTTTTTGGCGGTAATGCTGGCAGCGGGGGTGGATTTAGCCTTTGTTCTTCCGGATGTATTAATTTTTATTACCCTGTTAATCCGAATGTTTCCTGCCTGTGTGCGGATTGTAAGGAGTCTGACGGACATTCGATTTGCTTCGAACTATTTTGAGGCGCTTGGGGAGTCGTTGGAGAGATATCTCCATCTGATGCAGGAGCGGGAGAACAAAATGCATGTCAGGGAAAAGCAGGTTACATTAAATAGGGGTATCCGGGTGGAAAACTTGAGTTTTTCTTATCCCAACGGAAAAAAGATTTTTGAAAACGCATCTATCGAAATTCCGGCCGGGGCCGCCACTGCGATTATCGGGCCCTCCGGCGAAGGAAAAACGACATTGCTGGATTTGATTTTGGGATTATTGCATCCATCAAAGGGACATATTTGGTATGACGACTTTGAATTGGTGGAGGGGCGGGATGAACAGGGAGCATGCCGCGCAGACATTGGAGCTGTGGTCAGTTATATTCCGCAGATTGTGTATCTGAATGATGAGACTGTCCGGGGGAATGTGACCTTTATGGCCTGTGAGGACGATCAGGATGAGGACAGGATTATTCAGTGCCTTAAATGTGCGCAGATATGGAAGGATGTGCAGGAGATGCCGGATGGCCTGGATACGCTTATCGGGCAGAATGGCGTTGCGATTTCCGGCGGCCAGCGACAGCGTATCGCACTGGCCCGGGCGCTATATAAGCAGTCTGAAATTTTGATTATGGATGAGGCCACAGCGGCGTTGGATATGGGAACCGAACAGGCGGTACTTGACGCTGTCCGCCAGATGTGGGGCCGGAAGACACTCCTGATGGTGACCCACCGTCTCAGACTGGCCTATGAGTGTGATCACATTTATAAGCTGGAAAACGGGCAGTTGGTGAAGGTACGGTGATGACGGATTATCAATATGTGAAAAACAGAGTATCGGTTGTGACGCCGGTCTATAATGGGGAGAAACATCTGCATCGGTTATTAGAGTCAGTTCTTGCCCAGGATTGGGATAATATTGAGATGATTCTGGTGGACGACGGTTCCCGGGACGGAACCTTAAACGTGGCGGATTCCTTCCGAAACAGATTTAAGGCCCGGGGTTTTTCCTTTCGGATTATTGAAGCACAACACCGGAATGCATCTGCCGCTATTAATTATGCGCTGCCTTTGGTTACGGGAGAATTCCTCATTTGGCCGGACAGTGACGATGCTTTATACCCTGATTCTATCAGTAAGCGGGTATCTTTTTTGCAGGAAAATCCTCAATATCAGTGTGTGCGTTCTCTGGCGGTTTACCGTAGTGAGGACGGTGCGCCCTGTCCGCCTCAGGAGAATATGGCCTTTACAGAGAGAGAGGAGTTGTTTTTTCCTGTCCTGATGGGAGAGAGCTTTGTGTGCTGCGGGTGTTATATGCTGCGCTGTCAGGCTTTTTTTGCAATCTATCCAAAGAAGCGTATCCCGGAGTACGATGTGGGGCAGAATTTCCAGATGCTTCTTCCATTTCTGTATTGTCACCGCTGCCCTACAATTCCGGAAGAACTTTATACGGTTTATGTCCGCCCGGACAGCCATTCTCATCAGGCATCCGTCGGAGAACAGGAAGAACGGTATGCTGCGTTTGAGGTGTTGGTAGATCAGCTGGCAGATATCTGTGCCATTCGTGAGCCAGGGGAATTATTTCAGATTGCGCTGTGGAAGCATAGAAGGCGTTATGTGCTTTATCGGAACCTGAATAAGCGCGCAAAGACAGTGGCGGCGCTTTCGTGGCTGTGGGTTCACGGCGATATAGAGCCTGCCCGTGCTTTTCGAGAATGCATAAGGGTGATTTGCGGTCCCCGCCTGCTGGGGCTTTGGCGGAGGCTGAAAACCCGAAAATTTTAGGACTGTTCAGAAATAGCTTGTGAATAGTTCCTTATATGGAATGGCGGATAGTAATGCCGATAAGATGAGAGACTTAAAATAGTCTTTCAACTTGTCGGCATTTTTTATTTTGAACCCTCACTTTGTTAAATTTAAAATCAACAATTTACCAACTCATTATACATTTAAAATTGATAATATAATATGTTAGCTATATAATGGAATAACCGCGGAGGAAGATGATTCAATTTCCAGAGGTCAAAAATAATTGTTCTGATGCGTTCGTCAGAATAAGAAGTAGTGAAGAGGTAAGTTTGGAAGTTTACTTTCAAACTACTTATTGATGGCTTAGTGTAAATAAGGCAAAGGTGAACTTCGTTCACCTCGCAGAAATGAGGGGATATATGAAAATATTAATCGTAAATAAATTTCTGTATCCTCAGGGAGGAGCGGAAACTTATATTCTTAAAACAGGCGATTATTTACAAAAACACGGACATGAAGTGCAGTATTTTGGTATGCAGGATGATAGAAATCTGGTAGGAAATGAACTGAATCTTGAGACACATCACTTGGATTTCCGGTCAAAAAATATATCCCGTTTTCTATATCCTTTTCGAATTATTTACTCCTTCGAGGCAAAGAGGAAAATACAACGTGTGGCCAGACAATTTAAGCCTGACATTGTACATTTTAATAATATTAATTATCAGCTAACCCCCTCTATCATTGATGGGATAGCCGAGCTGGGAATCCCAATGGTACAGACAGTACATGATTTTCAGCTGATTTGTCCCAATCATCTGCTGCTTAATTTAAGGAGAAAAAAACCATGTGACCTTTGCGTGGAAGGAAACAAATGGAATTGCACCTACAACAAATGTATCCACGGATCTCTGATAAAAAGTATATTGGGCAGCATAGAAGGGAAACTATACCAAAAACGGAATACTTACAATAAGATAGAACGCTTTATCTGCCCCAGCTATTTTCTGCAGTCAATGCTGGCGAGGGATAAGCGTTTTCAGGGAAAGACGGAAGTATTGCACAATTTTATCGAAATTAATCAAAAATCCGAAGGCCTTAAGAAAAAGGATTATGTCCTTTATTTTGGCAGACTGTCGGAGGAAAAAGATATCACAGGGCTTTTGCGTGCATGCAGGCTTTGCCCGGAGATTCCCTTTGTGATAGCGGGGGACGGCCCACTGAAACACCTGCTTAGCGATTTACCTCCTAATGTACGTTATGTGGGATTTCAAAAAGGGGACGCGCTGCTAAGGCTTGTGGCGCAGGCGCGGTTTTCCTTATATTTTTCTGTCTGGTATGAAAACTGCCCCTTATCTGTTCTGGAATCCCAGTCTCTTGGCACTCCGGTTTTGGCGAATCGAATTGGCGGTATTCCGGAATTGATTATTGACGGGAAAACCGGCATCCTCATAAATGAATTTTCACCTGAAAATTATGCAAAGCAGATACATATGCTTTATCAGGACAGAGAAAAGCTGGCCGTTATGGAGAAGGGATGCAGGGAACGGTCGGATTTTTTAACGCTTGCCTCCTATTGTGAAAGATTACAGCATATTTTTGAAAACATATTAGAGAGCAGGTATAAAGATGAAACGTAAAACAGGTAATTTTTTTTGGGTGCTTTTTATTTTTGCCATAATAGTTTCCGCCGTTCTAATATGGATAGTCCGGTCAAATGCCAGTTTTACGGAGACCTTTTATTCCTTATATAACAATAAGGTAGAAACGCCGATAAGGGCTGTCCTTTTATCGGATTTGCATCAGAAAGAATTTGACGATGGAAACGGGAAACTGGCAGCGCGGATACAGGAGCTTAAGCCTGATATGATCCTGATTGCCGGAGATATGGTAAATAAAAAAGATACGGATATTGCGGGCTGTCTTTCCCTTTGCAAAAATCTTGCGGAAATTGCGCCGGTGTACTATGGCCTTGGAAATCATGAAAATGAAATTGTTTACGGAAGTGAGTTAAACCGGGAGTTTTTTGAAAAAAACGAAAAGCTGTCGGAGGATAAACCGGAAAATTTTACGCCGATTATCGTGGATGATTCCCTGATTGCGGGGCTTGAAGAGGCGGGTGTTACGGTTTTGCAGAACGAATCCGTGACAGTTCGGGTGAAGGAAAATCAGATAGATATCGGCGCAGTCAGTACAAACCTCAGCAGCTTCTGGCCCTACTCAGGACAGTTTATTTATGATTTTTCATATCATAATAGTGAGCATTTTAAAATATTGATTAGCCACAGGCCGGAACCTGTAATGGAATATATTCCGGATTATCCTGTTGATCTGGTGGTATCAGGGCATAATCATGGAGGAATTATCCGCATTCCCGGACGGGGCGGCCTTCTGTCGGTGGATGAGGGTCTTTTTCCGACTTATGATGAAGGAATATTCAAGTACGACTCTCTTACCATGATTGTAGGAAGAGGATTAGGCAGTCATGGGTGGATACCGAGAATATTTAATAAACCGGAGCTGGTGGTCATTGACATCAATTAATTGATAAATAAATAGAGGAATGGAATCAATGTATTATTTTGTCAGGTATTACAGATATATTATATTATTGGTTTCCTTTTTGTTTATTTTATATGGTTTACTGCATATTTTGACGAAGGATGCCTTTTTCAAAGCAAAATACCTTGTGGTTCAGCGGCATAAGGAAAAGAAGAACAGATTATTGCAGTTTTTTATTCTGATGATTTTTCTGCTGAACTGCGTCATGATTCCGCAGATGGAGCGCGGGTATGCAACGGCGGAAATTTCGCTTAATTACCCCGAGGCTTCCCAGGGACTTAACCCCAACGGTACAAGATATAATCAGGTGGATATTTTAAATACGGAGGTTTTGGAGAACACCATTGAAAAGGGGGCGCTTAAAAATGTCACGCCGGGGAACCTGAAACGAACTTTAAGCGTCTGGCCGAGGGTACAAGGCAGCAGTGAAAATGAAGACGCTTATTTCATATCCACACAGTTTGTCCTCTCCTATAGCAGGGATAAGGATACCATGCATCTGGATGGGGAAAAATTGACCGCCCTGGCTGCGGAAGCCTATAAAGAATGGTTTTTACGGCAGTATTCGGATAATGTTACCGCATTAAATCTTGATTTTGAAGAAATAGAGGCGGAGGATTACCTGGATATTTGCGAATATTTGAAAAAAGAGGCGGAAAAAATTGGCGCTTATATGAAAAACATGTCGGATAAGGAATCTGCTTTCCGTTCGCAGGCCAACGGGGAAACCTTTCAGTCGGTTTCATCGAGGGCTTATAAGGTGTCGAATGTAATGGTGGAGAACCTGGAGGCGTATGTGCTGGAAAACGGCTTGTCAAAGGAGATTCCCACCTACATGGGAAAGCTTGGGTTTAAGAATGCTTTCTTATATTTTGACGCATTGAAGGCCGACAGGGCAAGTAAGAACAATCTGGAGGCGATATCGCTTTATGAAGACGATATGGCAAGAATTGTGCTGGTTCCTACTTATGATACGGACGCGCAGTTTTATATGTCGGAAACCAGAATTGGTATTGATGATTTCGCGGCGGATGCGGACAGCTACTCCAATCAGAAGACCTCTCTTTCCGGCGAGATTGCTTTCAATAACCATGTTCTTAATCAGCTTTCCCAATCATCGGGAAGCAGTAAAACGAATGAAAAGGCGGAACAGTTAGTTATTCAGATTGAAAATGAATTATATAGATTGGCCGAAGAAGCAAAAACTCTGGTGGCGGAATACAGTACCAGACAGGCGAACGAATATATGACAATAACGGTTGACAGTTGGGAGAATCGGGTGGGGAAGACTGCAGTCAAAATATTGCTGTATACAGCCGTATTTGCCGTAGGTATCTACAGCGCAGCCATTGCCCTGTCGCTGCATGACAGAGAGGAAAGGAAGAAACATTCGTTATGAAAAAATTTCAGTTGTTTCGTTATCTGAAAAAATGGCTTCCTCTGATTCTGTGCTTTTTTGTCATTATGACGATAGTTTCCTATGAAATTTTAGGCTCACGACAGAAATATACCGCATCCGCAGTGATTGAATACTGCAACGAGGAGGCAAAGGACGGATATGCGCCGGACGGATCCCAAATTGACGTGACGGAGATTGCCTCTTCCGCCAATATGGCAAAGGTTATGGCGAATTTAGGGCTTTCCAATGAGTATTACAGCCTGGACGCCTTTTGCGCCGGTATCAATATAAGGCCAATTATAGAGGAGCAGGCGGAGAGTATTCAGGAGGCGGTCAATGAAGAAGGAGAAGAATATACGGTGCAGCCTACCTCTTATATTGTGAGCTGTACGCTTGACAGCACCGGCTCCACGGGACTGGTGAGAGATATTTTCAATGAACTTTTGGATGTGTATTTTTCAGACTACAGCAGTAAGCACATCAATCAGGCGCAGGTGAATAATCAGACCAAAAATCTGATGGATACGGATTATGATTATCTGGAAATGATAGAGCTTATCAATGCGCAGCTGGCTGATACCACGGAAAATCTGCATTACCGATGTACGCGTTCCCCTGAATTCCGTTCCGCGGACACAGGATATTCTTTTGCGGATCTGCGCGACCAGTTTACGCTCCTTCGGGATGTAAATGTCTACCGTCTTTATTCGCTGGTTTTGGGCAACCGCATTACGAAGGATAAAGAAGTGCTTCTTAATAAATACGCAAACCGGATTGCAAATTATAATCTGGACGGTGAAAAAGCACAGGAAGATACACAGGAAGTTTTGGATATTATTCGCTCCTACGTAGATAAAATGCGGCAGTCCGGAAATACGGGCATTGACGCTACTTATATATTGCAGGATGTATATGGGGAGGATTGGGAAGAACGGAGCGCAGGCGGGCAGCATGTAGACCGGACGGTACAGTACGACGAGCTGCTGCGAAGCTGGATTGCTTATCAGAACGCGTGGGATTATGCAAGGATAGACGCCGCTTATTGTCAATTTATTATTCAGATCTACCAGAATGATACTGTCAGCCTGGAAGAGGCTTCAAGACTCTTTGAAGACAGCCCAAAACAGGAGCCATCAGAAAATGTGGATAGTGCAGTTAATGCAGTAAATGCGGATAATACATTAAATGCGGATAATGCAGTTAATACGAATAGTGCGGTTGATTCGGATAACGCGAATAATGCAATTAATACGGCTCATGCGGATACGGAAGCGGAAAAGGGCGAAAGCGGGGCCGCCGGGACAGACGGCGTATGGCCGGTTGTTAACGCTTCTTTACCGGGCGGCAATGTGACAGGAAAGCAGGTGGAGGAGGAAATAAGAAAAGTAATTGACAGAATGAATGAATTGTATGCCATAGTAGAGAAGACCAACGAGGAATACAATGAGTATTTAGGCGCCACCAATATTCGTACACTGTCAAGCGTTTCCGTAAACACGGAATTTAATATGAAATTGTATATGATGGTGATAGCGGCCTTTTTTCTGGTGGCAGGCTGCTGCGGGGCGGTTATTTTGGGTCGGGCCGGGGATATCCTTGAATATCTGTTTATGACAGACCATCTGACGGACTGCCGGAACCGGCTTTCCTGTGATAATTATATCCATTCATGGGAAGGGCGCACGCTTTCGGCGAATATGTGCTGTATAAATATACAAATTACCAACCAGAGAGAATTAAACGCTGCCTGCGGGCGGGAGGAGGCGGACCGCGTCCTTCGAGAATTTGGTCTGCTTTTGCGGGAGCTGTTCGAAGGCAGGAAGAATGCTCTGGTTGCTTATAACGGAAGCGCGCAGTTTCTTACTTTTTTTGAGAAGGCGGCAGGGGAATCTATCAGGCAGGAAATGAGACGCTTTGTGGTCACATTAGAACAGAGGCTGTCGGATACGCCTGTAGCTTACCGGGCAGGCGCTGCAAATGCGGGGGAGGATTCCCTGTTTATCATCCGGAACTTGATTTCAAAGGCAGTGAGGGAGAGCAGGGATTACGATATAGGCAAAGATACGGATATAGATATAGACACAGATACAGGTATAGATGTAGATAAAGACATGGACAAAGATATAGACATAATAGATTTAGACGATGACATGGGGGCTGACCCGGACGAGGGTAAAGATAAAGATATCGGTCCTGAATTGCAGGAAGGACAAAACGAGAAACAAGCACGGAAAAAGACGGTCAGGACAGGGAGAAAGAAAAGGAAAGAACTGAAAAATAGCAAAGGTGGTCGCAGAGAACCGCCTGTGGTACTGAAGAAACAGGATACGGAAGAAAAGAACATTCCGAGAGATAGAAGCGTTCAGGAAGAAGATGACGAATGGACGGTAATGGAGCGGCGCATTGGAAGGAGCGTCAGAAGATGGGAAGACGATATCTGATAAAGCCAGGGCGTTTTTTGCTGGCAGCAGCCTTTTTTTTGCTGACCACGGCAATGTATTACTTCAACACGGAATATATCCGTGTCGGTGGGATAGACATTATGTACAAAATGTTTTTTGCCGCCCTTATTCTGGCAGGCAGCTTTGTGGTATTTCTTGTGGATACGAATCTTGAAAAGGCAGGAGCGCTGGCAAAGTATACCTGTGTATTATTGCTTCCCCATATCATTGTTTTGTTTGTTTCCATGCCCTTATGGGTGATCAATATGTCCCGTATGACAGTTATCCGACGGGGGGTGTTCGAACAGTTATATGGTATTTCCATTGTACTTGCATCGGCAGGATTGATTTATATTTTTGAAAAAAGCGGGCTGTGGCTGAATCTTACGGCAATGCTGGCTGCGAATTTGATTACAATTTTAAAAGTAATCAGGCAGGCCGGGTTTCACGAATACTGGCAGGAATTAAAGCTGGTGGTTCTCACTTTTGCAAAAGAGACGGGAGAGCTGATGCAGGCGGTGGAGATCCATGAGCTTACCTTTGCGTTGGGACTGTTTTTACTTTTCCTCCTTGTGAGCTGGCGGGAGGAGGGGAAAAAGAAGCTGTTTTGGATTTTTTTCGTGTTGACGGCTTTTTGTTTTTTGTCGGGAATGAAACGAATCGGCGTTTTTGCGCTGGCACTGTGTGTGCTGTCAGAATGGTTTTTGATGCTTTTTACAGGGAAAGCCGGTAAACGCAGAATCTGGCTGTGGCTGTTTTCACTGGCCGCTGTGATGATGGCATTTGCTTATATCTGTGTGGTGCGCAGCGGCGTTTATGCCTATCTGGAAGAGAAATTTCAGTTAGATACCATGGGAAGGCGTTTCCTGAATGATATGATCAATCAATATTATGAAATCTCCCCGGCTTATCTGGGACAGGGAGGCGGATTCATATCCCGCCTGTTCAGCGATATGCCGGAGGATTTTACGATCCGCGCCCTGCACAATGATGTTTTAAAGGTGTATATCGATATTGGATTTTGGGGATTTTGGCTGTGGATGCTGTCTTTTTTTCCGCTGAGGGTATATTTTGTCACAAAGTGGCAGGGGAGCAAAGGCGGAATAATGTGCGCCGGTTATTGTCTGTTTATTCTGGTAACCGCATTTACGGACAATACGATTTATTATACTTATTTGACAGGGGCGGCGGCGGTTTTGACAATGGGCTGTCACTTCTGACAGTTCGACTCAGGACGTTGCATTTACTGCAAAGTCCGTAAGAACGCATATATTCCGCAAAGGGGTTTGCTTATGCTTGACGTATCCTTATATTGTATTGGAAAAACCGCACATTTAAGTATGCCTGTGACCGGGTTTTTGATGCTGCAGGAGCAGAAAAAGCTGCGCCTTAAGTGGGAAATTGACCGGGAAAACAGGCGCGGCTATCCCTATCTGCCGCTGCTTGGCGTGGATGTATCAGGGAAAAGGATTGTTTTGGATTTGGCGGATGGATATGATATGCCGCCGGGAGAGTTGGCACAGGCGGCAGGGCAGTCCGATTATTATTTCCGCCGCAGCTTTTCGGAAGAAGAGAATGCGGTTTTGCCGGCTTTTCTGCAAAGGAAAATGTATCCGTTAGGCTTTCATTATCATGTGTCCTGGCCGGGGAATTTTATGGATAGTATAGGTGGAAAAGGCGGTTTGAAGGACGAGGTATTTCAAATTGTGTTTAACGGAGCGCCGCGCCGCTATTTTACGCCTGAAAAGTTCGAAGCGCCGCCGAAAAGGAGCGAAACCCCATCTATTTTGTTTTATACCCGATTGTGGAAGCCCTACGAGGAAAGCGTTGCCCGGCTGAACGAAGAAAGGATTCATCTGGTGCGAATGCTGAAAAAGCGCTATGGCAGATGGTTTACGGGAGGGATTCAATACTCGCCTCTGGCAATGAAAATGTGCAGGGAACTTGTAGTTGGGGTAGCGAAGACCAGACGCCGCAGCTACCTGCATACCCTGCACCAGGCGGATATTTGTATCGGTACAATTGGGCTGCACCGTTCGGTGGGCTGGAAAACAGCGGAATACATTTCCGCTTCAAAGGCAATTATTAATGAAAGCATTCCCTATGAGGTTCCGGGAAATTTCCAAAATGGTCAAAATTATCTGCCTTTTACGGGAATAGAGGAATGCTGCACCCAGATAGAATACCTGCTTGGCCATCCCCGGAAAGTCTATGAGATGAAATGTGCAAATGCGGATTATTATCAGAAGTATTTAAGGCCGGACAGGCTCATTGCCAATATGCTCAAGCGGGTATTTCCGGGGTTTTTGTAACAGAGAATGAAAAATTTATGCTTCTATGAGTGGCCCTGAGACTCTGAATAGTTGAGGGCTGCCGGCAAGAAGGGAGGCCTGGCGTGAAAGTCAGTATTATTGTACCGGTATATAATGTGGAAAAATATTTAAAACGGTGTATGGAATCCCTGCTTGCCCAGACTTTGCAGGAAAAAGAAATTATTCTGGTGGATGATGGTTCTGCGGACGGGAGCGGCGCAATGTGTGATGCTTATGCAGAGCTGCCCGGAGTGAAAGTGATACATCAGGAAAACGCCGGGCTCGGCATGGCAAGAAATACGGGAATGGCCGCCGCCGGCGGGGAATATATTATGTTTGTTGACTCGGATGATTACGTTGGCAGGGAGTTAACAGAGCATTTATATCAGGTGTGCGAAAAACAGGGAGCGGATATTTGTATCAGCGGCTTTAGGATGGTTTATCCGGATGGGAGACAAAAGGCCAGACCCTGCGTGGATAAAACTCAGGTTTTCACAGGACGGGATGTACGGCAGGTTTTACTTAATACGGTGGGGGCTTTACCGGAAGATGCATTGGATTCTAAATATGGCGCGACCGCCTGTGCAAGGCTTTATCGTAGAAAAATCGTAAGAGACTTTGGAATAAGATTCCTGTCGGAACGGGAGATGATTTCGGAAGATTTGCTGTTTAATCTGGCCTTTTTATCACATGCGGGGCGTGCGGCAGTTATTACGGATACGGCATACTTTTACTGTACAAATGAAAATTCTTTATCGAAAAGGCACCGCGGCGATCGTTTTGCACAGGATTGTAAGCTGGCTCTGGCAGTGAGAGAGATTCTGGCGGCAGATTTTGAAGAACAGGAGTTTACAATTTACTGGAAACGTCTCCTTACCAGCAGAGCAAGGTTTGATATGATACAGGAGGTGGTGTATCATGACAGGGTTGACAGACAGTATCCATTGCGCGCTTCCATAAGCACGATTGTTCATAATGAGGTATTACAGGAGGCCTTGCGGGACTATCCATGGTATAAGCTGCCTGGCATGCAGGGAATTTTTGCGTTTATGATGAAGCGGAAACAGACAGGTTTTCTTATCTGGCTGATACGCATAAAACAAAGATTCATGCCGGGCAACCAGAAAATGGGGTAAGGGGCGCGGCTATTGGAAGTATGGAGAATTAACATGAAAGTTTCTGTTATTGTTCCGATTTATAATGTAGAGAAATATCTGCCCTCGTGCCTGGATTCTTTGCTTCATCAGGGGCTGGGGCCGGAGGAATATGAAATTATCTGTATAGATGATGGAAGCACAGATGGAAGCGGGGAAATTGCAGCATCTTATGCCGCGCGCTTTCGGCAGATTCATTTGGTAAGGCAGGAGAATAAAGGGAATAGCGCTGCCAGGAATGCCGGTATTGCCCTGGCCTGTGGAGAGTATTTGTGCTTTGTGGATTCCGACGATTACCTGATGAAAAATGTTTTAGGGTGGCTGTATGAAATGGCAGTTTTTTTTCAATTGGATAAGCTATTGTATGACTACAGGCAAATCCCGGAGGAAAGCCTTTGGAAAGAAGGAAAAGAGGAGAACTGGAAGAAGGAGGAGTTACTGTTTTTTGATAACGGCGTTCAAATGGAGGCGGATAAGGCGGTTCCGGAGTGGAAAATCGCATGGAATTATCTGATTCGGCGTTCAGTTCTGACACGGTATGGGCTGCTTTTTCATGAAAAAGTAAATTTTATGGAAGATCAGGAATTCAGTTTCTGGCTAAGCCATTGTGTGGGAAAGTGCGGGTATCTCAATAAAAAATTATATTGCTACCGGACGCGCCGGGAAAGTCTGATACACACATTTATGGATGAGGGACATTTTGCGAGATACATAGATGGAAGGCTGCAGCTTGCTTTTTTTTATCAGGAAACGCTGGAGAAGTTTCGAAGGGGGAATCCGCCTTATCTTCTTACGCCGGTAACAGGAGAAATTCTGGAAGACAGGATGCTCTATGAGATACAGGGGGTGTTCAGCCGTCTTTTGCGCAAAGGAGATAAGAATCTATTTGAGGGTATTTTGCGCCGGGCGAAGGAGGGGAAAATCTATCCTTATCCGCTGCGGCTGCGCAGACTTGATCTTAGACAAAAAGGAAAGCAGGTAATTATAAACTGGATCACGTTTTTATATCCTTTGGAATGGTATTTAAGACTGTGCATGGCAGTCCGCTGCTGTGGCAGGGGGAGGAAAAAAAGGTGTGGGTGAATTAATATCTATTATTGTGCCGGTATATAATGTAGAAAAATATCTGGACTGCTGTATGCAGAGTATCCTGCATCAAAGCTATAAGGATTATGAAGTGCTTCTGGTGGATGACGGTTCCACAGATGGGAGTGGCCAAATCTGTGATGCATATGCAAAAGAAGATAAACGGATCAGGGTATTCCATCAGGAGAACGGCGGCGTTTCCAGTGCAAGAAACCTTGGACTTGACAAGGCAAAAGGAGCGTATATTGGATTTGTGGATGCGGATGACTGTATGGATTATCGTATGTTAGAAATTTTGTATGATACGCTGACAGCAGAGGACGCGGATATGGTCATGTGCGATTTTACGATGGAGGATAATGGCTGCTATTATTACGCACCTGGTATCGCAGCGGAAAAGATGGTATGGGGACGCGATGAAGCGCTGGATATTTTATATAAGAGTTGCAGAAGAGGAGGAGATGTTTTGTGGAATAAGCTTTACCGGAAGAAACTTTTTGCCGGCATAAGATTTCCACAGGGAATGTGTTATGAAGACGCTTATGTCATGCATCAGCTCTTTGAGCGGGCGGAGCGAATTGTATTTATAAATAGAAAATTATATTATTATAGAAATAGAAAGAATTCTATTATGCACAGTGACGACATTTCAATTGTGATTGACCGATTGGCAGTGATAGAGGCCCGATGCAATTCAAGGCAATATATCGGCAGAGAGCATCTTATGGCGGATTATTTATTGGGGATAACCGGTCATGTAAAGGAGACCATATACCATGCAAAGATACCTTGTTCCCTGAAAAGGAGGTATAATAAAAAGGTAAATACTTTGCTAAATAAGGGCATTAAAAGCATTTCAGTATCTCCTGGCATGAAAGCCAAGGCTTCTATTTTGGCCATATGGCCTGAAATGTGGTTCCGGCTGGTGAAATGGAAACAGAAAGCTATGGGAAATCGAAAACTTATATGGTTTCTCAGGGATATTTCCAATTTTACAAGCATTCCCCCCATCTCTCATGATAAGGGAGAAAAAAATATTATTTTATTTGGGACACCGGAAGGAAATGAGAATGATATCGGAGGACTGGCGAATGTCCGGGCATTAAAAAAGTTCGTTTTGGAGAATATACGGCGCGTAAATTTTATAGAGGTGCCTGAGAAATACTGTGGCAGAATTTCATTAAAAAAGCTGGCAGTATCGAAAAGGGATATCCTTATTCTGATGGGCGGGGAAAATAGGGGAGAGGGAAGTTTATACCAACAGGATGTGCAAAAGCATGTCCTGCGGGCATTTCCGTCCAACAGAATCATCATTTTTCCGCAGGAAGTATCATTAGACACCAATGGGGAGGAGCCCGAATGCATAAAAATCCTCCGCACCTGTTTGAAAAGTAAAAATATAATTGTTTTCGCGGGAGAAGTCTCTTTTTATGAATATTTAAAAAAGAATTTATCCGTGCTTACTATAAAGCGCTGTCCGGATGCCATGTTATGGAATCAATTTGCTTTCCGGCAAAAAAGATCGGATATGATTATCTGGTTAAGGGGCGATGGGGAGTCCGCGCTGTCTTTTGAGCGGAGGAATGAAATCATATATCGTTTCATTGAAAAGAACTACAGGCCGGATCTATGGGATGAGCGCCGGTATGAGAAAGATTCCGGTTTTGAAGAGAAGGTTGAAAAAGCAATGAGATTCGTGGCATCTTACCGGCTTATGGTCACCGACAAATTAAGCGGGGTGTTCTTTGCCGCAATAACAGGGACGCCGTGCATCGCGATGAATACTTGTAATGATAAAATAAGGAAAAATTTGAAGTGGCTGGAAAGATGCCCTTATATCAGGATGGAAGATAATCCGGATAGGCTTTTACCCTTAGCAGATGAATTGATTTCCAGGTACCCGCAGGGGGCGGCTTTCTGTTTTGACAGGGGATTATATAATGATTTAAGAAAGGCATTGGAATGCGAAAGAATTTGACGGAGGCGGCTAAGCAGGGGTGTTGACTTAGGCGCGCAATCTTTGGCAGGCGAATGAATTGAGAATGGAAAGGAAAGAAAGAGTGAAAAGGTCAATGGTTCATCTATTGCTTTATTTAGGTGTCCTTTTTCTATGTATGTGCCCGCTAAAAGGCGCGGAAGGAGACTCGGCGCAGGCGGCGGAAAAGAGGGAGAGACGGATCAATGTGCGCTCCTGCGGTGCAGTTGGAGATGCCCGTTATCACTATCCTTTGGGAATCCGGGGAGGAATGACGGAAAATGGGAAAAAAGACAATGAATATTGGGCCGGGCATTTCAGCAGGCTGGTAACAACGGTATACCGGGAACCGGGACAGGGGGATGAGGAGGGAATCGTTCGGTACAAGGCAGCAGACGAGGAGAAATCTGTTTTTGCCACGGATGACAGCGAGGCTTTTGAGAAAGCCATAAGGCTGGGAGGGGGAAACCTGTTTCTGCCGGAGGGCGACTATATGATAAGCCAGATAACGGCGGCGAAAATCAGGGATATCACCGGGCCGGGAAAAATCTGGCTGAAGGAATGGAAAGGAGGAGACTTGTGGTATTTGCAGACAGGAACCTCTGATTTATGCGCCTATAGCGGATATGGCTGGATTGATGCGGCGCATTTCCACGATCCGGTCTGGCGCTCCATGCATTGGACCGGTTGCCTTGCGGATGTACATGGGTGGGAAAGGTCGGAGGAGTTTTGCGGGAACTTTTCTCCGCGGGTGGAATATGCTTTTGACGAAAGCCGGGATAACATTAATTTGTGGCTTACCATTACACCGGCAGTCTCCCGGGAAGAATTTCCGGAATCCGTGACGATCTGTATCGGAAAGGACGCTTCCGCTTTTTATACGTTGGAGGGAGAAACCAGGTGGAAGAAAGCGTGTGAGGGCGGAATAGAAGGGACGATGTTTCACAGCGCATGGAACGGGGAAATGGCGGATATGGACGCGCTTATTTGGGAAGACTGCGGCGAATGGATGGAGGTTACGGTTTTAAGAGAAGATTTTTTCCCGGATTCGGGAAAAGCCGGGGGTGCGCCCTGGCTGCTGCACTGTTGGAGTGTGAAAAATAAGAGCCTGACAGGCCATCCGGTGGAGTTTACCATGGGCTATGCAAGAGTCTGGCTTAAGGATAAGCGGAATGACAATTGCGTTATGTGCGATATCGGGGGGGATATGCGTCCGCCCTATGGCGTTGACGGAACCAATGAATTTATGATTCATGAGGCCTATAACAGTGTAACAGATTATCTGACGAAAACCCCGAAGGAATTTTACGCTTATAATGTAACAGATGAAAAATATGATGAATATTTGGGCCGGGATTTTAGGATTACGGAGTAGTGCGCCGGGGAGGCAGCTTTATGCGGAAAGATACGATTGATTTTGTTTTAATTTGGGTAGACGGAAACGACCCGAAGTGGCAGACTATCTTCATGAAATACAAAGAAAACGACGGTGACAAACGGCCATTGCGATTTCGCGATATGGGTACGCTGCGTTACTGGTTCCGCGGTGTGGAGAAATTTGCGCCCTGGGTCAATAAAGTCTATTTTGTGACCTGTGGACAGCGCCCCAATTGGCTGAACACGGCAAATCCCAAATTGGTGTGTGTAAGGCATGATGAATTTATTCCGGAAAAATATCTCCCCACATTTTCATCTCATACAATAGAATTTAATCTCCATAGAATACCGGGATTAAGCGAACAATTTGTGTATTTTAATGATGATATGTTTTTAATCAGGGAAACTTATCGGAAAGATTTTTTTGTGCGTGGTCTGCCCTGTGATAAAGCAGTCATGTCCTATAATATGCCTGTACAGCAGCCTCTTTTTCTGATGCCGATTGCAAATGCAGCGCTGCTGAACAGGCACTTTCATAAAAAAACGATTATGCTGCGATACTTTGACAGATTTTTTTCCCCTAAATATGGGATGGCGGATATTTTCAAAAATATCAAACATTTCACGGGAACATATATTCCCGGATTCCATTCCGCCCACCTGCCCAATAGCTTTTCAAAATCCACTTTTGACGAGGTGTGGGCGGCGGAGCCGGAACTGTTGGATTCGGTCTGTTCCCACAGATTCAGGGCGCAATCGGATATCAATCAGTGGGCTTTGCAGGGCTGGCAGTACTGTACAGGCCGTTTTTATCCCCGCCGATATCCGGGACAGTGCTTTTACATCAGGACAAAAGAAGATGCGGGACTTGCCGCCAAAGCCATAACGGATTCAAGATACAAAATGATTTGTCTGAATGACGAAGTTACAGAAAATTTTGAACGGGTGAAATTAGAGTTTCATAATGCGTTTGAGAAACTTCTTCCTGAAAAATCCCATTTTGAGCGATAGACCTGGTACTACGAACTCAAATTACCTGTGCAAATATTCTGATCTGTTTTCCCGATAACGCAGGTCAACAATGCCTGGTATAGGAAAAATACGGGTAATAAAATCGCGGAAATAGATTCATAAGCTGAAAGGGTGGAGAAAATCTTCATCTCGCGAAGAATCGCCATGGGCGATTCTTCTGAAATACTTCCAAACTCTTTATCGGTGGCAGTACCGCAAGCACGGCTTGCGGTATGCGGGGGTATATGAATGAAATTGAATGTTGTAGAGAATGCCAAAAGGAATATGTTTTGGGGAGCGGCTAAAAAGGTCTGGCAAATAGTAATCCCCTTTGTCCTGCGCTCCGTCTTTATCCGCCAGCTTGGAATAAAGTATGTGGGGCTGGGAGGGCTTTTCTCATCCCTGCTCAGTTTCTTAAATCTGGCGGAGATGGGCATCAGTTCGGCGGTGCTGTACTTTTTATATCAGCCTGTGGCTGAAAATGATGAAGAAACTATTCGGAAACTGCTGGGCGTCATCAAAAATGCTTATCGGTGGATCGGCTTTCTGATTTTTGGAGCCGGTCTGGCGCTGATGCCGCTTCTCCATCTGCTCATCTCCGAAGAGGTGCCTGCGGATGTCAACATCTATGTCCTTTACCTTCTGAATCTTCTGGAAACAGTTCTGTCATACTGGCTGTTTGCCGGGAAATCCACAGTGCTTGAGGTACATCAGAGAAACGATATATCTAACCGTATCTACCTGATAACATTGACCATACGATATGGGCTGCAATTTGCCATTCTGCTCCTTTTACCCAATTACTATATTTATTTAATCATCATAATCCTGACACAGGTATTGGAAAAGATATTCATAGCGTTTATCGTAGATCAAAAGTACCCCAGGTACCGGACGGCTCTGCCGGCGTCCCGGGAAATGAAAAGAAAGGTATCTCAAAAAGCCGGCAGCCTCCTTTTCCACAGAATTGGAAATGTTATTGTCAATTCGGCGGATGCATTGGTAATAACCGGCTTTTTGGGGCTCAGCATCCTGGGAAAATATCAGAATTATCTCCAGATTATGATGGCAGTTTCAGGAATAATCGGACTGATCAACGCATCCTGTTATGCCGGAATTGGAAATACCATGGCCAGGGAGGGCATAGGTGCGGCATACCGTTCTTTTGAACATGATACATTTTTAGAATTCTGCATCAGTACGGTCTGCTGCTGCTGTTTCCTGAATCTCTACCAGCCTTTTATTGCCTTTTGGGTAGGCGCGGACATGCTTCTTGAAGATGGCGTTGTTATTCTTTTATGTCTTTACTTTTATTTTGACAGACTTATGGCGCCGGGCAATATGTTTGAGAACATTGGAGGAGTCTGGAACAAAGACAAATACCGGCCGTTTATGGAAGGATTTCTCAACCTTGGCATAAATCTTTTGCTTGTGCAATTTGCCGGCATGTATGGGATTCTTCTTTCTACCATACTCAGCAAGGCGCTTTTCAGCATGCCATGGCTCTACCATACTGTGGTAGGCGGCCTGTTTAAAAAGAACACTGCTATTCATATGAGAAAGCTGCTGCAATACACAATTTCAACCGTATCGATCTGCGCTGCTTCGTACTTTGTATGCCGGATAGTTCCGTCTGGTAATTTCAGCTTAATAAACCTTTTTGTAAAGGCATTGGTCAGCGGAGTTGTTCCAATTTCGTTATTGTATATCCTGTACCATAGGTGCGGGGAGTGGCAATGGATGGTCTGGCATATCTCCCGTTTACTGCATCTGCGGGGAGGGTGAAATTCATTCGGATCTGTTTTGTCTGGTTAATTCAGGTGACAAACGACTTGATTTTGGCTTTTTCATAATGTATAATAACACTATGCATTTTTGGAGATACTGGGAATACAATAATAGTAGATGGCAGAATACCTTGGGCAGTAGGCGGAGGATATTCATAGCATACTACCGAGGGAAGGAAATGGATATGTTTTATAATTCGGAAGAATCATTTGTAGACAAGTTTATTGCTTGCTTGAAAAAACTAAATGTAATTGAAATCCCGTTTGATACCCCGGCTTTTTATAACGGAATTGAGCAGATGAAATTATATTTTCAAAATATCAGGGAGGATTTAGGTGAGGCTTCTAACGAAATCTCCTTATTATTTATAAAGAATCCATTTGAAAAAAATTTTGCCCGTTTTAGAGACGCTATATCGGAGCAAAACGGATGGTATATGTCTTTTGAAAATCCTGAATATACAATCGGTATAATTAAGATAGATGATACAGATGCCGATAATATTTTAGATGAGCATGACTTAGATATCCCACAACATTATTTATATGATTTCGCTGAAGCATTTTGCACAGGTGCTAATGTCCAAATAACACCAATAGAATAGGGAGTGGATGACATGCGGATAATTGATATTTTAAATTCACCAAGTTGTCAGAATATTTTTTCAGAAATCCAAGAATTTGTAAGACTATCCTTATCTGAATATAACAATGCCATTGAGAGAGAGGGCTTTTGTTTTTCAGATAAGGATATTTTTGATTTTGTGTGGGGAACAGTTAACTTTAATAGTTCGGAAATTTGTGTTCTGGATTCCCCTTTGTTACAACGCTTGAGGAGAATTCACCACTTGGGATTAGCAAGCAGTGTGTATTGCAATGCTGACAGTTCTCGTTTTAGTCATACAATAGGAGTAACAGAGGTGGCGGACAGGATGGCAAGGGTCATCAAGAATCGTCTTAATATGACAACGGGAGAATATCAGGAACGTATTTATGATATCAGGGAGATTGTAAGATTAGCAGCAATATTTCATGATGCCGGCCATATGTTTTTCAGTCATGTAAGCGAACAATATTTTGCATTTGATAAATCTTTTCCACGTTATGAAGAAGTACTTTCAGCAAAGAATTTCTTTTGTGAAAATACGTCATCCAATATTGCGCTTCATGAGTTATTTAGTGTTATGATAGTCAACTCGGAGGAAACTATGAGATTGCTCCGGCTTATTGCCCCGCACATGCAAAAATCGAAGCTTGTGCAAAAGGAACATTATGAACGGCTTGCAGAATACATTTCCTGCCTGATTATTGGCATACCTATTGACAAATATATCCTGCCATATTCAGCCATAATTAATAGTTCTATTGATGCGGACAAATTAGATTATTTATCCAGAGATTCCGCCTGTACAAAAGTACCTATAGCAGTTGATATTGCAAGAATAATACAAAAACTGGATGTGGTTAATATCAAGGAGATTGAGTACCCACTTATATGGGATGATACAACTACGGATGCGGTACCTTTGAAAATTATGGCAATAAAAAGTTCTGCTAAAAAAGTTTTTTGGCAGCTATCGAATGCAAGATCAAATATGTATGAGAGTGTTTATTACCATCATAAAGTGTTAACAGCAGAGTCTATGTTCCGTAAAATGCTCAAAAAACTTTATCGGATTGAAGATAAAGAAAATCAAAGCTTTACGAAAATTATGAGGTTGACAGACGATGTTTTTAATGAATATTGGTATTTTGTTTGGGTAAAGCCGGAATTAAGAGATTCAGATGATGTAAAAGAAGTATCATATTTAATAAAATGTATACATGAAAGAAATTTGTATAAAAGAGTAGCTTCATTTTCAAGAAACAGTTTTAGCGGGTCACTATCATCAATTAAAAAATTTTTTAATCAGGTGATCCAGGATGCATCTTCGGAAAAATATAAGATGTTTTGTAGTTTATTAAATGATGAATATACCAAAATATGCAATTTGTTAGGAATTGTAAATTCTGCAACCTTACCTATTGATTTTATGTTTGTCTTTTCAAAATATGATGCCATGTCGTCTATGCCCATAGAAAGCGGCGATGGATTTTGCGTCTGGTCATCTAGTTTGATGAAACAAGAAACAATGGAAGCAGGCAGGAAGTCTCAACAAGAGCAATTCTATCTTTTAACAAGTTGCAAAAATCGAAAAATCATATATTTGGCATTGGAAAAAGTTCTCACGAAATTTGGAATAGAACGTTTAGCAAGAGATTCGGCTATTTGCTCTAAAGTTCCTTACGAAGAAATGAATAAGATTCGTATGCGGCTTTTAGAGATGGGGTATTATAATGATACTTTATATTTACTCCAAGATGAAAATTTCATTCGACTATTAGATAAAAAGACATTAAAAATAGTAGTAGATAAATACCGGAGCTTTTTAGGGGTGAATTCATGTCAAATTACAGAAGAAAGTCTGATTAGATTTCTTCGTCAGTTTTTATGGCTTGAGATGGATAAAAAGGAATTGAAACTGCTTTTAGATGGTATTCTTAAGTTACTGGCAACTGCTTATTACCTTGATAGAGATTCTTTTTCTAATGAAGTAGGAAAATTGATAGAGAAACTTTCAAGCCTTCCATACAATTACAAACATATTGTGACATTAGGCGGTTTGTTTGATAGTGCGAAACATTTACTGTATTATTTTAACGACATTAAAGGCGGGGCAAATGTAATCTTTGATGGTTCCATAGAAAGCGCATTGAATAGCATTAATGAAAATGATTGTTTATGCTTTTTTGATGATGGAGCTTATTCGGGTAAACAGGTAATTTCTATATTCCAGGAGTTAATGGGAATTCCTGAAGAGAAGAGAACAACGAATGAGCATCATGCAGATGAGCTTTCGCAGGAAAACAAAGATAAAATTAAAAACATAAATATAGTGTTGGCATATTTATGTTTTAATAGAGAATCAGAAGTGTACATAAAAAATGAACTTAAAAAGCTTGGGATAGAGAACGTAACCGTACTTTTTGTAAAAGATTTGTCTAAAAAGGTTTTTGACCTTAATAATGCTGTCTTTTCAAGTGCGGAACAAAAGGAAATTGTTAAAAAGTGGTTAATGGAGATAGGATATGCGATTTTATTATCCTCCAAAAAACAAGCTAATGGAGAATATAAATCACGATGGAATGAAAAAAGAATAAAGGAAGCTTCTTTAGGTTATAACGATGCCCAGCAGTTGGTTGTTTTTTCTACTAATATTCCGACATATTCTATTACGGCATTTTGGGCAAATGGAAACTATAAAACACACAAATGGCAAGGGCTTTTTCAAAGAACAGTTAAAGACTAATGGGTATTAGCTTTTCGCTTTAGTGTTTTTGCAAGTTTATCGTGAAGTTATAAGGTTTAATCTTGCCAGAAATCGGGCAAAGTATTATACTGAAATGCAGGTAAAAGAAACAAAATCTGCCTGAAATAATGTTTTTTACAAAAGGAGGTTATGGCATATGGCACAGATCAGCAAAGATATGACAATTGGCGAAATTTTAAGGGTAAATCCCGAGGTTGCGCCGGTTTTGATGGAAGCGGGCATGCACTGTCTTGGCTGTCCTTCCGCCCAGGCGGAAAGCCTTGAAGAAGCGGCTATGGTTCATGGCATGGACATCAATGATTTGATGGCTAAAATTGAAGCAATGTAAATCAAAGGCCGGGGAGTATCAAATCTGCCGTACTTTAAGTCTGACAGGGTTGCGGCAAGGTAGAACGAATTGCTTAGATTTTAAACGGATATCGGTTTTCTTGGAAATGTTGTTTGTCAAAGAGGCAAAACATTTCGGAAGAAAACCGGTATTTTTTATAGGAGCAATTGTAGAAAATCTTATAACCAAGGGCGGAAGGTTGAAATAAAAAGGTCGAAATGATAAAATTTATCCAGATAGAAAAAGGGAAACAGGTATCGGAAACATGTGGCTGCGGATGAAAAGTTATTTTCGGGGAATGAGTTTAAGGAAAAAAATACTGGTTACCAATGTCCTTTTCTTTGCCCTGCCCTGCTTAATTTTATCCTGGCAGATTATTACTTTTGTGCAGACGGAGGCGAACCAGAGGCTGAATCAGTCCAGGCTTGCAATTTTAAACCAGATTAACCGGAATATGGAGGACATGCTAAAAAACATTGTGGTTTACTCGGATTTCTTTTTCAGCAATGCGGAGGTGAACAGCCTTCTCTCACAAAGGAAGTTTGAAAGCGACTATGAGGCAAGGACCACGGAAAGGGCAATGCAGGAATTTTTGCGGAGCAGATGGGTTTATTATGGGGATAAAGGGTACTATCTGGAGATTTTAGGGGAAAACGGGCGAAACTATTCCTCCCGGTGGAATGACCAGGTGGAGTTTGTTTTTTCAGATTTGGATAATCTGAAGGAGGAAGACTGGTATGGCATGCTTTTGGAAAGCGGCAGAATCCGGTATATCCCCACTTATCGCAGCAAAGAATTCAGCAAGGATGGGGAGAGCATAGTCCGGGCGGTGCGTCTTTTGCGGCATTTAAACAGTGACAGGTACATTGGCCTTATGGATGTGAGTATCCAGCAGGATCAGTTTTTAAGGCTTTTTGAGGACGGAGCGCGGCAGGAAAACCAAAGGCTGCTTTTGATGGATGAGACGGGGAGAATTTTAAGCTGCACGGACAGGGAGCTCATTGGGAATTATATCAGCTCGGAAAAATATCTGGAAAAGCTGCTCAATTATGATCATGGATACTTCCCGGCAAATATGGAGGGGATTTATTCGCAGATTTGCTTTACCACAAATGACGCCACAGGCTGGAAAATTATTATGTATGAAACCATGCAGAAAAGCGCCTGGTTTGGCAACCTAAGCTATCTTTGGATCATAGGCGTGGCGGTGGTTTATTTCCTTTTGGCTTTGCTGATGTCCGTTTACAATGCAAGGTATATCAGCCGCCCGATGCAGAAGTTAAAGGAAGATATGCGCACGGCCTATAAAGGAGATTTAAGTGTCCGGGCACAGGTGGAGACGGGGGATGAGTTTGGGCAGCTTAGTCATCAGTTTAATGAGATGATTTGCAGAATTGAGGAATTGATTGCGCAGTTAGGACAGAGGGATGAGGAAAAACGCGTATTGGAGCTGAATGCCCTGCAGGCGCAGATTAATCCGCATTTTCTGTATAATACGCTGGCGTCCATCCGCTTTTTGGTGGAAATGGATATGAAGGAGCAGGCGGATACTTCTCTTCTTGCGCTTGCGAAGCTTTTAAAGAGAACTTTTTCAGATTACAGGGAACTGATTCCGGTGAAAGAGGAGCTAGAGTCTTTGGAAAACTATCTGGTGCTGATGAAGAACCGGTATCAGGATACATTTGAGTGGGAAATACGGATGGATGAGGATGTGAAGGATGCGTTAGTGCCAAGAGTTAGTGTGCAGCCTCTGGTGGAAAACTCTATTTCCCATGGCTTCGGGCAGAAAAAGGATATGGGACATATCGCTATACGGGCGAAAAAGGAAGGAGAGGATTTGCTCATCAGCGTTTATGACAACGGGGAGGGAGCGGATCTTGATAAGATAAAGGCGCTTCTTGCTTCTAAGGGAGACTGCCAGGAGGGGCAGGTAAGCAGCATTGGCGTTCGTAATGTACAGGAGCGTATCAGACTTTCTTTTGGGAAAAACAGCGGGCTTTGCGTTTACAGGTTAGAGCATGGAGGGATTAGGATGGACATGAGAATGCCTGCCCGGACAACGTCGGAGCTGCGGGGAGGGAGTTGTTATGAAGATTATTATCCTTGAAGATGAGGGAATTACCAGGCAGTGGCTTAAGAAAAAGCTGGAAGAGCTTTCGGAGGATTATCATGTGGAGGGGGTTTTTTCCAATGGGAGAAAGGCCCTTGACTATCTTGCATCCGGGAAGGATGTGGATGTTATTTTTACGGATATACGTATGCCTGTTATGGATGGTCTGGAATTTCTGGAAAAGCTTTTGGAAATGGGGTTAGAACCGTATAAGGTTATTTTGAGCGCTTATGATGAGTTTCAATATGCCCGCCAGGCGATGCGGCTGGGAGCCCAGGAATTTGTGTTAAAGCCGGAAATTACCAAGGAAGCTTTAAAACAGATTTTAGGCGATGCGGCAAAGTATCTGGAACAAAGAAAGCAGGAAAGGGAAGAAAAGAAAGGCAAGGAAGCGGAGGAAGAAAGAGGAGCGGCCTTAGCCGAGCTGATGAAGCGGGAACCGGGCAGTATAAAAGACCTGGCGAAAGTGTTTGGGGAAAAGGTTACGGAGCAGGAAGCGAGGCAGCTGGTGATTGTGGATATTTATCTGGAAAAGCAGACGGCCCGTGAGGCTGTGGAGGAGCTGCTTTTACTGTTTCTGGAGCAGGAGAAGATGCGGGGAGCCTTTTCCTGGTCAGGAAGCCGGAGGATTATTTTGGGATATCTTCATAAGGCGGATATGGAGCGTACCAGGCTGATTGGAAGGCTGGGCGACATTTTGCAGATACATACGGGAATCAGGCTGTATTTGGGAATCAGCAGGATACAGGGGGATGGAAATGTAAAAGAGATGTACAGACAGGCGGTGACGGCAAGGGAAAACAGAGTTTTTTTCGGGATTCCAGGTGTTCAGCAGTATGATGATATGCGGATTTCCATGGGGCAGGAGGCCGGGGAACTTTATTTTAATCAGGATATCAAGGAAATAATGGGATACCTGCAGCAGGAAAATTACGACGCGGCGGAACAGATGGTTGACGCGTTTTTAGATAATGTGAAAAAGGCATCCTACCTTCATCCGGCGTATGTGAAAGCGCTGTGCGATGAGATTTTGTCAGCTTACCGTCATAATTTGTGGGAATATACGTTAGATGACGAGGAAAAAGAGCGGGCGGGAGGCACAGGTTTTTTTATCAATAAGCTGGCCTTAGAGGCTAACCAGGGATTGATGGAGGGAGAAACGCCTGATTTGGAGCAGCTTATCGCAATGGTGAAGGGCGAGGTGGAGGAGCTGTGCGGCCTTTTACAGAAAAAGCGGGGCGCAGGACAATATTCGGCTCCTGTGAAAGAGGTGATGCGGTATGTGGAAGAGCATTTGGGGGAAAGAATATCCTTAGAGCAGATGGCGGATGCGGTTTTCTTAAGCAAACCATATCTTTCCACTCTTTTTAAAAAGGAAACCGGTAAGAAATTCAGCAGCTATCTACAGGAGATGCGGCTGGAAAAGTCTTCTGTCATGCTAAAAAACAGCAGACTGACCATAGGGGAAATTGCCGAACAGGCAGGATTTTTTGACACGGCCCATTTCAGCAAGGCATTTAAGGAGCATTATGGCTGTTCTCCCCTGGAATACCGAAAATCAAAATAAAAATACAAAAAGAAATAACAAAATACAAAAATCCAAAATTTTTTATAAAATAATTGAAATATTTACATGAAAATCAAAATTGAGTACAAGGAAGTGTTAACTGCAAACATGGAATTTGTACTCTTTTTTTCGTACAATATGAACATCAGGATGGTGATTGCCAAAGCAGTATGGAGAAAATGTTTTAGAATTTTTTCTGAAATATTCGGTCGGGGAAACAATCAGTCAGGTGATAAATATTTGTTTAAGGAGGAAAAGTGATGAAGTTTAAAAAAATTATACGCGCTCTGATAGGGGCGGTAGTGCTCCTGAGTATGGCAGGCTGCGGAAACAAAGGTACGGAAGAACTTGTCTCAAAGGATAATCCGGCGGCAGGCGAGGCAAAAGGCGCCGAGGCAGGGCAGGAGTCCGGCGGCGAAGAAACTTCGGGAGAAAAGGTGAAGCTGACATTCTTAAGAGCAGGAACGGATGCGGAGAAAAAGGCTTTTTGGGATAAGGTAATTGCGGATTTTGAAACGGCTAATCCGGATATTGAAATTGAGTATCAGGAGTGCAGCTACGGGGATGATTTTGAAACAAAGTTAAATACCGGTTTTGCTTCCGGAACAGCGCCGGATGTGATTGACTTTACACTGGCGTCCATGGGAGTAAGGGTGCCCTTAGGGCAGTATGCTGCGCTGGATGAGTTTACGGCCGATTGGGATGGCACAAGCGATTATATGGAAAGCGCTTTAAACCTTGGGAAAATTGGCGGAAAGCTTTACGGTATTGCCACCCAGCCTGACGTGCGCCTCTTGGTTTACAACAAGGAGTTGTTTGAACAGGCGGGGCTTGATCCGAACAGCCCTCCCACAAATTGGGATGAGCTTTTAGAATACCACAAAAAGCTGGTAAAAAAGGATGGCGATAACGTGGTTCAGACAGGGCTTGGAGTTCCCTCATCCGGTTCCACCCAGCAGCATTACTTAACGATTTTTGCGCTGGCAAACGGAGAAAAAAATCTGGTGGATGAAGACAACAATACGGTACTTTGCAATTCCGAAAAGGCCGTTGAGGCAGCGGAATTTTTAAAGAAACTCGAGGACGAGGGGACAATTCCCTGGGATAGCAGCAGCAGCGACAACAACCCTTTTGCAAGCGGCCTTGCAGCTATGACCTACGCAAATACCACTGATTTTGCAAACTGGAACAACGGCGCTCTTGCAGGCAAGATTGCCATGGCGTCACCTTTAAAAAAAGAAAAACAGGCTACTTTCTGCGGTATGGGATTTATGTTTATGAGCAGCGAAACACCTCACAAGGAGGAAGCGTGGAGATTTATAGAGTATGCATCAAGCGCTGATGTTGCCTGGACACGTTATGAGATGATGGGAGTTCCCCCTGTAAGGGAATCTCTGAAGGAAAGGTATATTGCGGAAAATCCGGAGAACAATTCGGTTATTTACGAATCCGTTGCCTGCGGAGTAGGCTCTCCCAAAGTCGCTTATTCCAATGCTGTTTTTAATGCGGTCAATGATGCAATGGAACGTATTGCCTATGGCGTAGAGGATCCCAAGACTGCGTTGGACAAAGCGGCCCAGGAAATCCAGAAAGAAATTGACAATCAGTAAGAAATTGCTGGGAAAAAGACTTTTTTAACGATTTCCGAACGCTCTTAGAGTTTATTTGAATAAAGAAAGCATGGTAATTCATTCCGGTATCTGTAGGAAACTTTAACAGGATTGCTCGCCTGACAGATACCGGATTTTTAAAAAAGGAGGAGAGGGAGTGAATAAAAGTACAAGCGCTAAAAAAAGAAAGGGCAGGTATGATGGCTGCGCTTATGTGATGATCTTTCCGGCATACTGCATATTTACCATATTTATTTTGGTTCCCATCGCAGTTGTATTTTATTACAGTATCACGAACTTTAACATGTATACCACCCCGGAGTTGGTGGGGGTTAAAAATTATATCAATCTTTTTACCGACGAGGACTTTCTGATATCTATTAAAAACACTTTGTTTTACAGTATATTTACCCTGTTTCCGCAGCTTGCATTAGGATTGTTTGTTGCGGTGCTGCTTTATAGAAAGTCAAAGCTCCTGCCTTTATTCCGTACGGCTTTTTACATACCAAATGTCATGTCCATGGTGTGTATTTCCATGGTATGGCTGTGGGTTTTTGATCCTACCTTCGGCGTGCTGAACCTGATATTAAAAAGCTTTGGGGCATCTACAAAGATGTGGCTGCAGGATCCGGATATGGCTATGTTCTGTGTAATTCTGATGAGCATTTGGAAAAGCTGCGGTTACTCTATGGTCATTTTCCTTTCCGGATTGACATCTATTCCGGACTCCCTGTATGAAGCAGCTTCTCTTGACGGCGGTACTGCCATACAGAAATTCTGGCATATTACCTGGCCCATGCTGCGTCCTACCACCTTTTTCCTGCTGGTTACGGGAATTGTGAACAGCTTTTCCGTATTTGAGCAGGTGAACATTATGACCAACGGAGGGCCACTTAAAAGAACTACCACGATTGTGCATCAGATTTACAGGAGAGGTTTTCTGGAGTTTAAGATGGGCTACGCAAGCGCAATGTCAGTGATACTTTTAGCTTTTTCCATCTTAGTCACAATTTTAATTTTCAAATATGGAAGCGGAGGACAGGATGTAGATGTTTCATAAGACTATGGGCAGGTATGGAGCCAAAATGCAAAGATTTTTTATTTATCAAATCCTCATTCATTTGGTCGGGGCATTTATGCTCTTAAACTCCCATAAATTGTGGCGCACATCCGGCAGAAAGCAATTTTCAAACACGCTCTAGGAAACATGGAGGATTAAGATGAAAAAAGAGAAAAAATATCAGGTTATATGGATTATTGCAATGAGCATTGCGTCCCTTGTGATGCTGATACCGATTATCATGATGTTTATGACGTCCTTTAAAACCATGGCGGAAATCCAGTCGCCGGTTTTCCATTTGCTCCCGGAAAAATTTTCCCTGGATAATTATAGAGAGGCTATGACAACTGGGAACTGGCTGGTATACTTTAAGAATTCCCTGGTGATTACCCTGACGGCGGTAATTCTTTCCCTGCTGTTTAATTCCATTGCAGGATATGCCTTTGCAAGACTTAGGTTTAAGGGGGCAAAAATTATGTTTTTATTTTTGATGATAGGTCTTATGATGCCGCCGCAGGTGACGATGCTGCCTACCTTTCTGATTATGGCACAGTTTCCTTTTGCAGGTGGAAACAACTTGTTTGGCACAGGTGGAACCGGGCTTATCAACACGTATGCCGGCCTGGTAATTCCGTTGGTTTCGGGATCTTATGGGGTGTTTTTGTGCAAACAGTTTTACGAGAATTTTCCCCGCTCGCTGGATGAAGCGGCGGAAATTGACGGGGCGAACAGATGGAGAACCTATTTTACAATTTACCTGCCCAATTCGAAGGCCATTCTGGCTACGTTAGGGCTGCTGAAAGGGGTTGCCGTATGGAACGATTATATGTGGCCGCTCATTATGACGAATTCGGAAAATATGAGGACGGTTCAGCTGGCCCTTACCATGTTTAAGACAGACAGCGGTATTGTGTGGAATCAGATGATGGCCGGCTCCGTGTTGGTGGCGCTGCCAATGTTTGTACTATTTTTATGCGCCCAAAAATATTTTATCCAGGGCATTGTGACCTCGGGATTGAAATAGCGGGAAGGCTTATTTTATCAGGCATTGATATGCTTTATCAGAAGGAAATGTTTGGAAACTCTTTCATATAAGCCTGCGGATGTGGGCGGAAAGGTTATTATGGAAAGACCTAATATTATATTTTATTTTTCAGATCAGCAGCGGGCGGACACCTTAGGCTGCTACGGACAAAAACTGGATATTAGCCCTAACCTGGATAGGCTGGCAAAGGAAGGCGTTTTATTTGAAAAAGCTTTTACGGCGCAGCCGGTGTGCGGTCCTTGCAGGGCGCTGTTTCAGACAGGGAAATATCCGACCCAAATCAATTGCTTTAGAAACGGACAGCCCCTTCCCTTTGACTGTAAGACAGTGGCCGATTATATGGATGAGGCGGGTTATGAGACTGCCTATGTGGGAAAATGGCATTTGGCAAGCCACAGAAACAGCTATACTGCGCCGCCGGATATCGATTATGAAGAAAAAGCGATTCCTTTAGAGCGCAGGGGCGGCTATAAGGGATTTTGGAGAGTGGCGGATGTGCTGGAGGCCACTTCCCACGGTTATGACGGATTTGTATTTGATGAAAATATGAATAAATGTGAGTTTAAGGGATACAGGGCGGATTGTATTACGGATTTTGCCCTGGAATACCTGGACGCTTATGATGGGAATAAGCCGTTCTTTTTAACCATATCCCATATAGAACCTCACCACCAAAACGATAGGGAATGCTATGAAGGGCCTATAGACTCAAAGGAGAGATTTGCGGATTATGAGCTTCCGGAGGACTTAGAAGCTCTTAAGGGGGATGCGGATGAAATGTATCCGGATTACCTGGGATGCTGTAGGAGTCTGGATGATAATTTAGGACGGCTTATCATAAAATTGAAGGAAAAAGGGTTGTATGACAATACTGTCATTATATACAGCTCGGATCATGGTTCGCATTTCAAAACAAGGAACAGAGATGCGCACATGATGGGGGGAGATGATTATAAACGTTCCTGCCATGATTCCTGCCTGCAGGTTCCGCTGGTGATCGCAGGGCCCGGATTCAGGGGAGGAAAAAGAATTAAGGAGCTGGTAAGCACAGCGGGACTTCCAAAGACTTTTCTTTCCATGGCCGGCGTGGACGTAGACGAAGCCATGATAGGAGAGGATTTGGGGAGAGTGGCATCCGGAGAGCTCTCAGAGCGTAAAAACCGGATCTTTGCACAGATCAGCGAAAGCCGCATTGGACGGTGCATCCGTACGGAGGAATATCTGTATAGTGTGTATGCGCCTGGCCAAGACGGCTGGCAGCAGGGCAGCAGCGACTATTATGAGGAGGATTTTCTTTATGACTTGAAAAAGGATCCTTACCAGCTGGAAAATCAGGTTCGCAATCCGGCCTATGAAAAGGTGCGGGAGAAGCTGGCCGGGGAGCTTTTGGAGGAGATTGAGAAAGCGGAAGGCGTAAGGCCGGTGATAGCTCCCTGCAGCGACTAAAAGATAGTATAAAAGCTCCAATGTCATTAAGTTGACGGCTGGTTTAGGCGCTAAACTTAATGGCATTGATAAAAGCTCTCATCTTTGTGGAAAAGATGAGAGCTTTTAATGCAATAAACCGATTCGTAAAGCATGTCGGCGCTTGATGCAAAGCCCATGTCATACAAAAAGCAACAAGACTTGCGGCTTTAACTTTCAATATGCTGGGGCGCAACCGCTCTTATAATGAGAAGGCTGGCAATGAGGAGCAGAATGCCAAGAGGAAGGGGCAGCCATGGATTTTGCGCGAATCCTGCAATAATATATGTAAGGAAGGACACGGCCGCCACCAACAAAGCGTAGGGCAGCTGTGTGGTAACGTGATTGACATGGTCGCACTGAGCGCCCGCGCTTGCCATAATGGTGGTATCTGAAATTGGAGAGCAGTGGTCTCCGCAGACAGCGCCGGCCATGCAGGCGGAAATGGAAACTATCATAAGCTGAGGATTTGAATTTGCAAACACAGCAACCACAATCGGTATTAAAATACCAAAGGTACCCCATGAGGTTCCGGTAGAAAATGCCAGGAAGCATCCAACCAGGAAAATAATGGCAGGCAGGAAATTCATAAGGCCCTGCGCGCTTCCCTCCATTGCACCTGCAACAAAATCAGCGGCCCCAAGGCTGTCGGTCATTGCCTTTAAGGTCCATGCAAAGGTCAGAATTAAGATAGCGGGCACCATGGCCTTAAAGCCCTCGGGCAGGCAGTCCATACATTCGCTGAAGGTAAGCACTCTCCGAATCAGATAAATAATAATGGTAAGGATAATTGCAAAAATACTTCCCAAAGCAAGTCCTACGGAAGCGTCCGAATTGGAAAAGGCCGTCACAAAACTTTCACCCTGGAAAAAGCCGCCGGTGTAAATCATCCCAATGACACAGCAGATGATCAAAGTGATAATGGGAATTACCAGATCAATTACTTTTCCCTTGGAATTTACGGGGACGTTTTCGGAGTTTGCCGCATTTTTACCGGATGTGAACAAATCTCCCTTTACGGCGTTTTTCTCATGAGTGAGCATAGGGCCGAAATCAATGTTCATCAGGATGATGGTAACCATCATAACCAAGGTAAGCAGAGCATAGTAGTTATAAGGGATTGCCCTGATAAAAATGGAGAAGCCGTCTTCCCCCTCCACGAAACCGGATACGGCCGCAGCCCAGGAAGAGATAGGGGCAATGATGCAGACCGGAGCGGCCGTTGCGTCAATTAAGTAAGCTAACTTGGCCCGGGAAATCTTGTGCTCGTCCGTGACAGGCTTCATAACGCTGCCTACGGTCAGACAATTGAAATAATCATCTATAAAAATGAGAACCCCAAGGGCTACGGTAGCAAGCTGTGCGCCCGCCCGATTTTTAATTTTCTGTTTGGCAAAATGCCCGAATGCGGCGGAGCCTCCCGCTCTGTTCATCAGGCTTACCATAGCGCCTAAAATCACAAGGAAAATCAGGATCCCTACATTGTAGCTGTCGGAAAGCACAGTCACAAATCCGTCGTTAAAAATGTGGGTGAAGGTGCCTTCAAATTGAAAGCCCGAATAGAACAGGCCACCCACTAAAATTCCTACGAACAAGGAGCTATATACCTCTTTGGTGATGAGTGCAAGCACGATTGCAACGATAGGCGGAATTAAGGACCAGAAGGTTGCGTACATGGAAGGCAGTTCGGCGCCTTCTTCCGCAGCAAGCGCAACCATTGGCATCAGGAGGAAACAAAGGGAAAGGGTGATTCCTCCCGCAATGAATCCGTGTTTCAATTTTTTCATAATAATACTCCTTTCTTATGGATAGACAATTTATTGTAGCATCATGTACGACAAAATCCAAGTATTTTTATGCATAAATATGAAGGAATTACGAAAATAAGTTACTTTTTGCACAACAAATGAAAGGAGCATGGAAAAAATTGCAGGTGGAAATAGCAAAAAACAGAGCATATAGATTTTTAACCGACCTTCGGTTTTTCTATACGCCCTGACGCTGTAACTACATTTTATTTTGGTTGATATGATTGATTATGCTAACTGCATAACCTCGGCTTCAAGCTCTTTTATGTCGCTTTCCGGTAATTCGGGGAAATATTCGTTGACTTCATCCATATTAATTTTTCCTTTTTTTAACATAAGGATAGCTTTTTCCATCAGTGTTTCTCTTTTAATATCTTTTGCATAAGTTCTCATAATCTGCTCGTCATCAAATAAACTCATCATAATCGTTATAACCTCCGTTTCCTTGCTGATTAAGTACTGTTTTAAGATATTTCTGTCCTTGCAAATACGGATCGTTTCCGTAACCGCCTGTTTTGTCATTCCATGCTCTTTTATTTGTCCGTTGAAAACCTTGCAAAAAACAATGTACTCATTGATTATATTGTCCTCATCGCTCTCATATATTACCCTGGCTTTTATTTCGATATCAATATCCGCACCGTCAAAAAACTCTTGCGATAAAGATATTGTATCGGGTTTTCTGCCTTTGCTGCCTGTGTATATTATATATAATTCGGGCTTTGGCATTTTTACTTTCTTGCTTTTATACAGGCTCTGGCTGGTCCGCTCGAAATATTCATGGTAACTTTGTGCCAAATACAACAGTATTCTGATTAAAATATTTACCGTCCATGAAGACTGCGCTTCTAAAAGCAATAGCAGTTTATTATTGCCTGCCATAATACCTAAATCATTGTACAAATTATCTGTAAGCACATTATCTATTGTGACAATATCCAGCGTGTCCTCTGTTGCGTCCGTATCCTCAGGATGCAATGTCTTATACAGTTTCAACAAATTCTTTTTATCTTGGAAAAGGTCTAAAA
>CAJUKV010000032.1 GCA_910587305.1 uncultured Lachnospiraceae bacterium
CCATAAACAGGGAGATTCAGCCATTTTACTTTTTAATAAGTGTTTAAAACGGGATCATATCACAATTTATCGTGGTAAGCAATAGTTTTTCGAATGTTTGTTCTTACAAAATAACTATGAAGCTGAAGGCCGCCTGGTACAACGTACTCAGGAACTTAATTTTCGTGGTAACAGACATTATAAAGATTTTTTAAAAGCCTTAATCCTCTCCAAACGCTCCTTCACTTCTCTCTCCGCTCCCTGCTCTGTGGGCGTATAATATTCCCTGCCCTCGAGAGAATCAGGAAGACACTTCATATCCGTAAGCTTTTCCTTTGTATTGTGGGCATACTGATACCCCTCCCCATAGTGAAGCTCCTGCATCAGGCCGGTAACGCCATTTCTGATCTGCAGTGGTACCGGTTCGGTCAACATCTTCTCCGCGTCCGCTTTTGCCTTGTTGTAGCCTATGTAAAGGGCATTGGATTTGGGCGCCATGGAAAGATACACCACCGTATGGCTTAAATTCACATTGCATTCGGGCATTCCATTAAAATGGCATGCCTGATATGCGGCAACCGCCACCTGTAAAGCCTGGGAGTCCGCCATCCCCACGTCCTCACTGGCAAACCGAATTAGCCTCCTTGCCACATAAAGGGGATCTTCTCCGGCTTCTAACATTCGCGCCAGCCAGTAAATGGCCGCATCCGGATCGCTGTTTCGCATTGACTTGTGCAGTGCGGATATCAGGTTATAATGCTCCTCCCCGTTTCTGTCATACAAAAGCATCTTTTTCCCTGTGCACTGCTCTAAAATTTCCTCCTGCACGGAAATGGAGCCGTCCGTCTCTATCCGTCCGTTTAACACTGCCATATCCAGCGTATTTAAGGCTGTTCTGGCGTCCCCGTTTGCAAAAACGGCTATGGCCTTTAACAGTCTATCTTCTATATGAATTGTATAATTGCCAAGTCCTCTTTTATCTGTCAGCGCATGATGCAGCAGCTTTTCCATATCCTGCACGGATAAAGCTCTGAGCACAAACACCTTACACCTTGACAAAAGAGCCGAATTGATCTCAAAAGAGGGATTTTCCGTAGTAGCCCCGATTAAAATAATGCTCCCCTTTTCCACATAGGGCAAAAAAGCATCCTGCTGGGCTTTGTTAAAGCGATGAATTTCGTCCACAAATACAATTGTTCTTTTCCCCGACATGCGGTCAAGCTCCGCCTGCTTCATGACATCCTTTATTTCCTTAATACCGCTTGTGACGGCGCTAAAATCAATAAATGACGCCTGTGTCTTTCTGGCGATAATCCGCGCAAGCGTGGTCTTCCCCACTCCCGGAGGGCCCCAGAAAATCATGGAACAAAGCATGTCCTTTTCCAAAAGATTCTGTAGTACCTTTCCCTTTCCCACCAGATGTTCTTGACCAATATAGTCATCTAATGATTGAGGACGCAGCCTGCTGGCCAAAGGCGCGCTTATATTGACTTCCTGTGTAAATAGCGATAATTGCTCCATACTCATCCCCCGGCAAAACGCAATCAAACAAAACTTATTATCATAATATAATAGGTAAATTCAACCCGGAGCTTTGCATCTGCTGCATAAGCGCCTTAACCGATATAGCTCCCTTTGGACACCTTAACATATATAGCGCCCTTTGTACACCTCAATCCCATATAAAATAGCGGAAATCAGTAAAGTTTTTTACCCTGTCAAATTCCTCCTTCGGCAAAAACAGATATCTGTAAGGGGTAATTTCCTCCTTTTCCGGACAATATACCGAAATGCTGTAGCCGCTAAGGCTCCTTTTGCCCCAGAGCATATCCGCCGGTTCCAGGACTTCTCTTTCCTCACTTAAATAAATCACATTCTCCTCATAGGAAGAAAATTCTCTCCACCCATAATACAGGATACCATATTCATTCTCCTGCCATTTTTCCACTGTCTCCTTTACCGGCGCCGCCTCCATCCCTGCCACCAGCATATTAAAATCCTTTTCCTCCTCATAAACCCCATTTGTGATACCGTGCAGGTCAATCCGTATTTTATCCGATTTATTTCTGTCATAGGAAATCAAATAACTGTCCACATAATTACCATTCTCGTCGAATCCCTTCAGCATCGTATCAAAACTTATGATTGTCCCATCGGGCCTGAAATGAAGGGAAAAACTGGTGGCAAGGCAAAGTCTCCCAGGCAGCTTAACCTTCTTTTCAATATCTTCCAAAATCCCGGACAGCTTATCTTCATAAAGATTATCATGTGCCAGCTCCGTCCTTTTGGTATTTTTCATTTCCTGCAAAAACCACGACAGCTTTCCATTGTAAGGGAGGGCGCTTCTTACCACAAGCCCTGTTCCAAGCAGGCTGATGAATATCCATCCTATCAAAATCGGCGTTTTCAAAAAGCAATTCTTTCTGATGCCCGTTGCCGAAAGCTTTAACTTTAAAAACTCCCTTTCTTCCTCGCCGTGCAAAGGCCGGAGAGTTGAATCCTTTGCCTCATTCTCCGGCTCAATGATAACAAAATGCCCGGCTTTATCAGCAAGGCAGCATCCCTTCCTGTACCAGCGATAGTACGCAAGCTCTGAAAAGGGAATCTCCTTGTGGTAATCGTTAATCCGTACGGTCAACAGATCATTTTCTATGGAAAACTCCTTATAAGTAAAAGGCAGACTGTTTTTCTGATATTTCCTACAGGATAAAAAAAATCTTAGAAGTAGTATCATAAAAATAACAACGCATACCAACAGCACCGGAACATTCTTTTTGATTCTTCCATATTGGCATAAGGAAAAGACATGAAACCATGTTATTCCGCCCAAAAATAAAACCGGAATACGGCAAAAAAAGCGGTAAAACATTTCTTTGCGTATTCTTTTTCTAAAAGTCCTTTCCGCATAAAGCTGCGTATATTTTATACCTCTTATCAAATTTTCCCTCTTTTCTTTTGGGGCTGGTACAGCCAGCCTTCAACTTCAACATATGGCAATATTCCGTATTACCTCCTCTGTCGAAACCAATTTTACTGCATAGAATATAGAGATAATGAAGAAAGCTTTCCAAAGCTGACCGATATAAGGAGGAATTCCTCATGTCTTTTATCAACTCCCTTTATCCGACAATTCCCGACGCCCAGGCGCTTGTCCAGGGAAATGAATCCTATCCTGATTTAGGAGGCATCGTCCTTTTCTGCCAGATGCCATATGGCGTTTTTATCAACGCACAGTTTCACGGGCTGCCGCCCATTTACACAGCGAACGCTAACCGCTTCATGGGCTTTCATATTCATGAAAACGGTGATTGTTCTTTGGATCCAAACCGGGAATTTGCCTTTACAGGAAATCACTATAATCCGGACAATGCACTGCATCCCAATCATCGCGGCGATCTGCCGCCTGTTATTAACTGCAACGGCTATGGGTGGCAGTCTTTTCTGACAGACGCTTTCCGTGTGGAAGAAATTATTGGCCTCAGTGTCGTCCTTCACGCCATGCCGGACGACTTTATGACACAACCGTCAGGTAATAGCGGCGCTAAGATTGGCTGCGGCATTATCAGGGTATACAATTAATCAATAGTCCGACAAAAAACCGAACGAAAACAAGTGTAAACGCAACGGGGCATCTATCTGCTGTGACATAAAACCATTTTCACAGTGAATCCGGATTGCCCCGGCAGCAAAATATGGCAATTTGATATCAGGCTTACTGCTTTAACACATATTTATCAAACACCCAGTTTTCTCCCAAATCCTCCGAAATATACCTTGCTTTTATACCGCCATTTTTACCGTATTCCTCTTCTCCCACATCTAACACAAGCTGACCCTCTTCAAAAAAGGGGGCGTAAGCGATGGAGTAATATTCCTTTTTCCCGTGAAAGGAGGCTATACTCCAGCTGATTCCGCCGTCATTCGTTCTAATTACATAGGGCTCCTGAGAATCCCTGATTGTGATAAAACCTATTTCAATTGTGATAAACCGCATATCCATTGTCAGGGAATGGAGCATGAGTTCTCCCCCTTTTTCTACCATAAGCTCTTTCCAGCTTTTTCCCCCGTCTTGCGTCACAAAACATGCCGTGCCTTCCTGCCACATAGTCCGCTCACAGGTAAGCAGAAGGTAACCGGTCTCATTGTCCTTTGGGAAAGACACAAACAAACGCCTGACCGAGCCATAATCCTTTGTCACAACGCTGTTTCTAAATACGCCTGTTTCTTCATCATAATAAACCACCTGAACCGGCGTCCCCGGACTCTGCCCAAAGCTGCCGCACCCGCCATAAGCGAAAATCTGCTTTATCCCATTACACTGATAGCTTCCATCCTGCAGCCTGGTGAGAGCGCCGTCCATTTCGTCCCCTCTGGTAAAAAGATCCTCTAAGGTGACCGGAACGGTCATCCACTCCTCCTCCCCATCTTTTTTCATTTCAAGACTGCCGTCGCTTGTCCTCACCGCAAATCCCGGCTCCGTTTCAAAATCCGGCTTTCCCACAAAGCAGGGAACATCGCTGTAATCTGTTTGAGGGTATCTGGCGCGAAACGCCTCCACCGTCTCATCCATTTCCCCAATTCCCTTAAGCTCAAATACCTGATCCCCTACCATCTTTACATGAACCGCTAAGGGATAATAAACATAGTAATAACCATCCACCTTTTCCGTCCTGCCAAAAAACGGTAATTCATCTTCCGTTTTCGCCGTAGACGTATCTTCCCAAAATTCCCGAAGAACCACTGCAAACACAGCTTCTCTTTGGTCTCCTGCAAGGAGCCTTTGATAGGAAGTTTCCGGATAATCATAAGCTCCATCCGCCAAAATCCGCTCGCTTGCGGCAATTTGATCTCTGTCATAGTTCAAATACCGGTACACTAACCGACTGACACTTTCTCCATAATAGTTAGGTCTCGTAAGCCCAATCTGCCATGGGCCGGATGTCTCAAACGGTAATTGACCATTTTGGTCTGAGTCTGCTTCCCTTCCGTTCAAGGTCTGTACCTCTTTGCTATAAGCGTCTTCCTCAACCGGATCTAACGCTAACATCCTCTCAAGCGTTTTGTCTGTAAAACACTCCGGCTTTTCATATCCTTCATATATATTTTCCGGCGCTTTTTGTACCTGATGCTCCTTTATTCTTCCCCACCCTGTTACGGATATTACCAGTACCGTTTCGGCCAGCAATAACGCCGCCGCCATTTTCGCAATCACATCATAGGGTCTTTTCTCCTCCATAATTGCTAAAATTCTTGCCTGCATTTCCTTCCCGTTGGCGCCGAAAAAGGCCGAATGCACGCATTCCCTTTCCTGCACTTTTTTAAGACTGTCAATCAAAAACTGCCCATATTCAGCCCGCTTATCCTTTGCGCATCCTGCTATGACCGTCTCGTCACAGTCAATTTCAATGTCCCTTCTGCCAACACTGCAAATCAGATATGCAAATGGATTGTACCAGCAAACCGCCTCGCACAAAAAAAGAAACAGCTTATACCATGTGTCTCTGTGCTTAATATGCACACATTCATGAAAAAGCGCCATATCACAGGTCTCATCATCTTTGATCCACTCTGGCAGCAATAACACCGGTTTGTAAAATCCCAGCACAAAGGGCGTTGCCGCTTTAGGGCTTTTGTAAATGACCTTCCTGCTCTCCCTTTCTATTCCCGCACGTACACAGGCTCTTTCATATCTGCTTATAAGCCCTTCCTCGCAGGCAGGGTACATACCATGAATGCACGTCACCCGAAACTTCCGATAGCGAATCAAAAAAAGCAATATCATCACCGCGCTCACAAAACTCGTTCCAAGCACTACAAGCGCAAAACCTTTATGATAAAAGGCAAAGGGCAGATTCAATCTGACGCATCCCCGATACCAAATATAATCCGCCTCATACCTGATTTTATTTAGCAAAAAGACATGGAACAGACATAACTGCACCATCAAAAGCGCCCAAATAACCTTTTTCCATCTTCCGCTCATTTGCTCTCTCCTTTTAACTTGCATACTTTTAACTTGCATACTTCTGACTTGCATATCGCGATAATTCATCTTGCCCGAATCATAAGAAACCGCCGCAAGATAGCTTTAGCTTACTTATATCCCCCCAAAATTGACCTCGAAAGCACCGCAATTCCTTACGATTTATCCCCCGGTTCCTCCGGGCGGTTAACGCTTCTTTGCTCATCTAAGAAATTCTGCAGCTTATCAATCTCCGTATCGCTTAGCCTCTCGCCGCTGTATAACGCCGCGGCAAATAAAGACAGAGAATTTCCAAACAAATTTTTCAAAACCTTTTTTCCGGTTTCCTGCAAATAAGGTTCCTTTTCCCTGATGGCGGTATAGTAATTTATTTTCCCTCTTTTTTCCTTCACAAGAAATCCTCTTTCCTCCAGGCGGGATAAAAGCGTCAGAACCGTGCTTGGCATCACATTCTTACCACTGCACATTTTTTCCTCAATCTCAATTCTCGTTACCGGCCTTTTGGCCTCCCAAATAATCATCATCAATTCCTGTTCCGCTTCCGGTAATCTCCTCACGTTCATAACCATGCCTTTCCATAGCCTGCCACATTCCCTGCATGCGCTTATTTATATATGTAGAAACATTGCTTTGCAGACGTACTGTGTTGTGTAGTAAATATTTATTCTACATTTGTCTAATATAAGGTAGCATAAATCCATTCTGATGTCAATCGGTAGCTCTACTTCTATGGAAAGGGCTGCCATGTCGCAGAAGCCTGCGTCCTCACTCCGCTAAATGAAAACTCTTCCTGTTTTATCACAATTGAGCATGGACGATTTTCTCCCTACTCGCAGCGCGGCCCGTACGCCACTTTAGTGACATATTTCCTCCGCACGGGCCTGTGAATAAAAAGAGATGGAAAACATTCCATCTTTTTTACATTCATTATTGCATGATAGTATTCTTTACCTGCGTAATCACACTTTCCGACATGCCGCCTTGCGGCACAAACAATACATGAATTATTTCAGAAGAATCGCCCAAGGCGATTCTTCGAGAGATGACTTAGATTTTCTTAGGCGGCGTCCTTTGACGCCTTAGAAAATCTTCATCTCTTCTTCACACTTATCACATTTTTATTTGCATTTTTCACTTTTATTTCAATTTCGGGATGCTTATTTTTAAAAACACAAAAAATCTCATGTACAAATGCTCTCCCTACATCATCTATCCCATCAAAGTCAAGTTCAATTTCCTCAAATTTATCAAATCCGCTGCACAACCTTCTTGCTTGGGAGCGTGAGACCGGAAAATCACTTAATATCGAACTTTTTATGGGTATTTGTGTCTTATAAAAGCCTCTTTCATCAGATATAAACATATCAAACACCTCTCTTAACTGTCGTTTTGAATTATTCCATAGTGACATATGTTCCCTTTTCATCTTCCGGTATTTTTCCGGATGGTCTATCAATTGTGCATATATCAGTGGAAGCATTTCTATCATAAGCTTCATGCACAAATATCATTTAACATAAGGTCAGCTTGCGGAGCGTGCTGTCCGTTGTTTTCTCACGGAATGCGCAGCAAGTGCGCATTCCTGACCCGTGAAAAGTAACTAAATACAATCACAGTCTTTTGTGACGCATTGTATGTTGACTTATTGTATTCGCTCGATTATGCTGGAAAAGGGAGCTGCGATTTAGCGCCTTCTACCGCAACAGATTTATTCTGTGGAATTGGCAGCTTTCCTCCATTAACTTGAAAAGAATAAGACATTCTACTCCTGCGGTGAACCGTCTCCAACTATAACAACACAGTTTTATGGATATGGAAATGGAAGATTTGGGCATATATCCATGCAATGTCGGATATAGGGCGGCATGAAAAAATAGAAATATCACAATAATATAACAACCTTTCACTCGCAAGTTTGTGTCTGCGCGGCCTTCACAAATTTGATATATGCAAAAAGCAGCGCAGAAATGAGGGAAATCACAATGAAACGAATTTATCAAAAAACCTTGGCCGGTACCCTGGCGGCGGTGATGCTTGCCACAAGCGCGTGTACGGTCTCGCCGTCACAAGAAACAACAATCAGCCAGCTAGAACAAGAGGAGCCGGCCCAGCCGAAAGGGAACCTGAGAAAGGGAGATGCCGTTGCCGGATTCACGGTGGATACCATTTCCGACAGCCGGATGCTGCAGGCACAGCTGATTGGCTTTACCCATGAAAAAAGCGGCGCGGAACTGGTTTGGGTAAAAAACAGTGATCCGGAGCTGGCATTTGCCATCAACTATCACACCCCCTATATTGATGAAACAGATACGAACCATGTATTCGAGCACGCGATCATTGCTTCATCGGAAAAATATCCCAGCAACAATCTGTTTTTTGATCTGATAGGAAAGAGCTACAATACCTTTATCAACGCGTTTACCTACGATACATTTACTTCTTATCCCGTAAGCTCTGAAAGTGAGGAGCAGCTTATCAAGCTTATGGACGCGTATTTGAGCTGTATGGTAGCGCCGGATATTCTGAAAAACGAAAACATTTTTAAGCGGGAAGCGATCCGTTATGAACTAGACAGCCCGGAAGATGAGATACGGATGATCGGCACGGTTTATTCCGAAGACTTTGGTTTTCTGACCGATATGTCCCATGAAGCAGCCAATCATATAAGGGACGCTTTATATCCTGGTCAGTATGCGTCTAATTATATCGGGCGTTCTCACCGGAATTATCAGGATCTTACCTATGAGGCTACCTTAGACACCTACCAGCGCTATTACCATTTTGACAACAGCCTGATTTTTCTGTATGGCGATATGGATTATGAAAGAATTTTAAGTTTTATTGACAAAGAGTATCTGTCAAAAGCTGAAAAGCAAGAAACCGGTCTTTTTGCCTATACGGATCCGCCTTCCAAGAACGGTTATGAGGAAAAAACCGTATCTGTACCGGCTTTTGAAGGGGATCAGACGGAAAATGTTTCCCAGATTGATTACGCCTTCAGCTTAGAAGATAAAAAGTGGGAGGATCTGACCGCTTGGATCGTGCTGACAAATGTGCTAAACCATGAAAACTCTTCTTTCCACAAAAATCTGAAAGCCCAAGGCATCCAAAATCAGGCCCAGGTATATGTAGATTTGTATAGCGCGAAGCCCTATCTCCAATTCAGCCTGCTTAATGGAGATCCGGGGCAGAGCCAGACATTTAAGACTGCTGTAACAAAAACCCTGGCTCAGACCGCCGAGAAGGGGGTCGATGAAGAGATTCTCCATTCGATCTTAAAGCAGGCAGAAACATCCGGCTATCTGCTCCGGGATGATATGAATGTTGGCATAAATGTCTTCCCTGATATGGTCAATTACTGGACTCACACCGGAAACTATGATTTTTACAATTTGTTTGAGCAGACTTTACGGAATCTGGAGGCTGACGGTGAACAGGAAATTTTCCGCCGTCTGGCAGAGGAGGCACGCTCTTCCATACGCAGCGCCCTGGTCACAAATGTACCGGAGCCGGGACTTGCCGAAAAGATTATCGGGGAACAGGATGCTTATCTGGTGAACATGAAAGCTTCCATGACGGAAGAAGAACTCATGGAGATGATCCGTGATACGAAGGAATTTCGGGCATGGAATGAGACAAAGGTATCCAACAGCGACTTTATGATTGATCCGGCCGACATTCCGGATGAAGAACCTTTTACCGGCTACCAAAAAGAAAACGGGGACGGAGTCACTTACTATACGGCTCCCGCAGAAGTAGAGCAGGTGGGGAAATATAGGCTATATCTGGACATCAGCGATTTTTCAGAGGAAGAGCAAATGGACCTGGGACTTTTCGGGATACTGGCAGGCCAGATGGCTACGAAGGAGCATACCTTAGAAGAGATCCTGAACTTAAAAAGTGAATATCTGTATTCTTATAGCATGGAATGCCTGTATCCTGATGGGGAAAATGCCTATCCCATGTTCATGCTTAGCTGGATTACATTGACGGAGGATTATGAAACAGGGCTTGACCTCCTGCTGGAGATACTGGGCAGTACGGATGTTGCCAATACAGAGCGGATTTTGGAACTGCTGGTAAGAGAAGCAGATTTCTATGATTTGTCCCGTACCGATGATAAGCTGAGCCTTGCCCGTGATCTTGCAGCATCCTACATCTATCGCGACTATGCGTATGAGGAAGCGTATAGGGGGCAAAAATTTTATTATTATCTGGATGAGATCAAAAACAAGCTGAATGAAGACATCTCTTATGGAGAGGCTCTTTCTAAGCGGCTCCGGTCTATTTCGGAAAAATTGATGAAAAAGGGACGAATGATATTTGCAGGCGCTGCCCCGGAAGCTGACCTTGAAAGGATCCGGACTGCCAGCAGGGAAATTTTGGAGGCGCTCCCTGCAAAGGAGGGGCAAGAAAGCGTGGTCGCTCTGCCTGCAAAAGCGCAGAAACGAGCGGTGGCTCTGGAAAGTTCGGATCAATATTCCGTTATTGTTGGAAATTGTTATGAAAATAGTGAATTTTCCGGAAAGTACATTCCCTTTATGCTGGCGGCCTCTGATCTATATATTGTTCCGAAGCTTCGCTTCCAAATGGGTGCATATAGCGGCGGCGTTTCTTTTTCAGCTGATAATGGCGGCCTGATTATGTACAGCTACAGCGATCCCAACGCATCAGAGACTTTAAAGGTCTTTGAGGGGACAGCCGATGCCATTACCGAGATGGAACTAACACAGAAGGAGCTAGACGGATATATTCTCACAGCAGTTTCTTCATCCATTATAAGCAGAGGGGTTCTGGCACAGCCGCTGGACGCCATGGAAAACGAGATCATAGGGTGGGATACCAAGAAAGCCTGCCAGGTGATCAACGACATGAAAAACGCATCCCTACAGGATCAGAAAGAGGCTGCGGAATGCATCCGTAAAATAATTGAACAATCCGGTATCGCAACCGTAGGCAATGAAACAAAGTTGAAGGCAGCGCAAGGCACTTACGATCAGTTTTTATCCTATAAATCAAAAGAAAAGCAAGAATGAGTCAAGGGAAAAAGAGAAAGTTTGGAGGTGCTGACAATTCCCAAACATATTTTGACAGCTTAATCCAGTCAAAGCCCCCACCGCAAGCAGCTGGGCATCAAGCTTGAAACGCCCCAAGGGGCGGGCAAAAGACCCTCGCGGCATTCGCCAACTGTCCGTGCAAGCACGGTCGCCCCACTCATTGTTCGCGGGAATCAAGTTTTTCGACGTATTTTTCCCTTTCTTTGAAAGAAAAAAGCGTTATACAGTTTGGCCTGTACACGCTCCTTGTGAAATCCGTAAAATCATTTTATCCTCAATTTGCGGTTTAAAAATGTTTCCGAATAGTCAATAGTCCTCCCCCGCTATTATAAATACAATCATCAACAAAACTCACGAAAAACTATGTATTATAAAAAAATATTTATCATCCTTTTTTTAATACCGGATAGCAAGTAATCGGAGCTTGTCTTGTTTCATGTACTCCAATTATTTTTTCCATCCAAATCATGTTGTACCAACGGTCAAATTTGTACCCGCATTTATGAAACTCTCCAACTTTCACAAACCCCATATGTGCGTGAAAATCGGCGCTGTTCGTCGTCAAATATTCATCTTCACATTCCGGATAGCCAATACAGGCGTATAAGTTAAGGATTCCCATATCATGCAAAGCTCTTTCCAACGCCTCATAAATTTTTCTTCCCATTCCACATTTTTGTACATTATGGTCAAGATAAATCGTCGTTTCGCACGACCAGCCATAAGCGGCTCTGCCGACAAACGCGCCCGCATACGCATATCCTTCAACATGATCATCTTTCAAAATGACCAGGTAGGGATAACATTGCATCGTTTTTTCCATCCGGTCTTTAAATTCATCAAGGGACGGTGTTTCGTACTCAAACGTTATTGCCGTATTTTTTACATAGTAATCATATATTTCCAAAATGCGTTCAGCGTCTTCCATGGTAGCGTTACGTACATTAACCATAATGAGAACCTCATGACAGTTTATTTTTTTCGTGCTTTGTCAAAAAAGTATAGCACAATAACATTCTTTATGGAACTGCCAATGGAAATTTATCCGGTGCCATCGGTATAAGTTATTTGCAACTATTCTTAAATATAACATTTCCACTATTTTTCCAAACAAAATCCCTACCGGAGTTTTTTGGTATCTTTTATAATGATAATAGGCGATATAGCAAATTTCTGATTTCGGCTCCTGCCAAGGCCGGATATGGAAGTTTTGTAAGACCGAAAGAGGAGGTTCTAAAATCGTTTATTCTTCAGAAATCACAAAATCATTCTGAAACAACTTTTATTAAAATGTGTATTGAAGCGCTGCGAGTGAAGTGTGAAGAAGAGATGAAGATTTTCTAAGGCGTCAAAGGACGCCGCCTAAGAAAATCTAAGTCATCTCTCGAAGAATCGCCTTGGGCGATTCTTCTGAAATAATTCATGTATTGTTTGTGCCGCAAAGCGGCATGTCGGGAAGTGTGTGATATTGCCCATGGCGGTTGATTATGAATCAAAAGCGCTTCGGAACGGAGGAAAAATGCCAAAAATTACTTTTATGGGAGCCGGAAGCACCATATTTGCCAGAAATGTTTTGGGGGACTGTATGTGTACTCCCGCGCTAAGAGAGAGTGAAATTGCGCTTTACGACATTGACCGGAAACGTCTTGAAGAGTCGGAAATTATCTTAGGCGCAATCAACAAAAATATCAATGAAGGGCGGGCCGACATCAAAACCTATTTGGGCGTGGAAAATCGCAGGGAAGCCCTTCGGGGAGCGGATTTTGTAGTCAACGCGATTCAGGTAGGCGGATACGACCCCTGCACCATCATCGACTTTGAGATACCGAAAAAATACGGCCTTCGTCAGACAATCGGAGATACTTTGGGAATCGGCGGCATCATGCGTGCGCTGCGCACCATTCCCGTGCTTCAGGATTTTGCCGATGATATGAGCGCGGTCTGCCCTGACGCCTGGTTTTTAAATTACACCAACCCTATGGCCATGCTTTCCGGTTATATGCAAAGGTACACCAACGTGAAGACAGTCGGTCTTTGCCACAGCGTCCAGGTCTGCTCCGAGCATCTTTTAAGGGAGCTCGGTATGGAAAATGTTTTAGAGGGGCGAAAGGAACTTATTGCCGGTATCAATCACATGGCATGGCTTCTTGAAATTTATGACAAGGACGGCAATGACCTTTATCCTGAAATTAAAAAGCGCGCTTTGGAAAAGAATCGGAGCGAAAAGCATAAAGACATGGTACGCTACGAATATATTCACCGTTTGGGATACTACTGCACGGAATCCAGCGAACACAACGCGGAGTACAACCCATGGTTTATCAAGAGCCGCCGCCCGGACTTAATTGACGCGTACAACATTCCTCTGGACGAATACCCGCGACGCTGTATCAATCAGATTGAAGGGTGGGAAAAGGAAAAGAATGATATTTTGAAGGATGGAAAAGTTACCCATGAGCGCTCCAAAGAATATGCTTCCTACATTATGGAGGCCATGGTGACAAACGTTCCTTATCGGATTGGCGGGAATGTGTTAAACGAAGGGCTGATTGCCAATCTGCCTTCGGACGCCTGCGTGGAGGTTCCATGTCTCATCGACAATATGGGCGTACATCCCTGCAAAGTCGGCCGCCTTCCGGTACAGTTAGCCGCCATGAATATGACCAATATCGGCGCGCAGCTGATGACCATTGAAGCCGCCGTTACCAAAAAACGGGAGGCAATTTACCAGGCCGCCCTGTTAGACCCCCACACTGCCGGGGAGCTGTCCGTGGATGAGATTGTGGCTATGTGCGATGAATTGATTGACGCCCATGGGGATTACATGAAAGAGTATCGTTAACTATATTTTTCAGCCTTCACTAAATGGTTTTTTATTAAATGGCTTTAGATTCCAGCCTTTATTATGGCACCGGCTGCTGATGGCAATCAGGGCTTGTTCAGAAATAACTTTTAAATATCGCTGTGAAAAAGACAGCAATATGAAAAGTTATTTCTGAACATTTAAACCTCGCTTTGCAGGCCAGAACCTCCTGCCACATAGGAAATATCGCTTTGCCGAAAATCCCCTTTTATTTATGTGTTAAAATGCCGAAAATCCCTTATTTCAATTTATAAAATGGGCTGTTGCAAAACACAGCAGTTCCGCAATATACATCCGGCGCTTTGAAATATTGCGCCGCATATTGTGTGAATCTGCTCTCTTGCAACAGCCCATTATAATAAATAACAGCAAATTCTCCCGGACATTCAGCCCTGTTAAACTTTACGAATCCGCAATGCCATATACTGTTTCCCCGGCATTTCCACCTGATGATACCCTCTCATGACGCCAAGAGAAGTAACCGTCATATTCCAGGTATCAATCACTTCCACCTCATAATCGGCATCGTCCGGCAGGATAACAGGCCGGTACACGGGCTGGCATATGCCAAGGTAATGAATGGAATAATCATAGCATGTTCCCATGCCTTCCCCCACATGGCCACCCGCATATCCCACAACTTCGTCAAACATCCCCTCACCTTTCGTCAGGTATCCCCCGGGAACATCTTTCAGGATATCCAATAAAAATTGAAGCCTTGCCGGGCTCTCCCCTTTTAAGATGCCGCCGTGAGACCACCATAAAATATCTTCCGGATCCATGAAGGTTTCCCCATGACCGCAATGTCCGCCTCTCATGAATCCTTCCCAGAACCTTCTCACCAGCTCTTCCCCGGTGATATTGCCCCAGCCAAGTCCGATGTTTCCTTCATAGCAAATCTCGTCCCACACCACAGGCTTTTCATATTTTTCCAGGAACAGATCCGTGTCCTCGGTGGTTCTGTAAAAATCCACTCTCTGAAGGGAACAGTGGGTCACCCAATCTTTGGAAAAGTCGTAATTAGGGCCGCCGTTGTGTACGGAAAGAAGCCTGTGGAAAGGATCGTTTTGGGATACCACCTGTCCGTAGCGTTCCCAATCCTCCAGGGTTTTTACCCTGATAAAGTCAAACTCATTTGACAGAGACCACCAGACGTTTCTAAATGCGGCGTATCTTGCCGTTACATATTTTAAATACCAGTCGCAGGCGTCCCCATCCATCTCATTTAATCCCCATTTGTCATAAGGATGCATGAGAATCATGTCAGCCTCAATCCCCATTTCCATCAGCTGTGCGATTCTTTTGTCAAATCTCTTAAAATGCTCCACATTGGGTCTGGTGTAATCAAAACCGTAGTCCTGCTCCGCCGCCTGTATGCCCGGAAATACCATCCTGCATGTTTTTTCCTTCTCCACAAGCTCCGGGCTGAGCCCCTCCCCGTTTCCTCTTTCAAAGGGATAGGTCAACGGTTCCGATTTGTTAAATTCATAAAATTTCGGGAAAAAGCAGAACCTGATTTTATTAAAAGGACTCTTTCTTAAGGTTTCAAGGGTCTGCTCCTGTCTCTCCATGGGCTGATTCACCCACGCGTAGCAGGTCGTTCCAACGGAATAATAAGGCGTCTTGTCCGCATAGGCCAGATGGACTTTATCGGTTACCAACACCGGTCCGTGGTTCTCCGCCGATGGCGCCGTCACCTCAAAGGAACCTTCCGCGTTTTCTATGTGGTCGGAAAAATTCCCCTGAATCGTGTAGGTATAAATCCCCTCATAAGAAGGCATAAACCTTGCCTTATATACGCCATTTCCGTCATAAAATCCGTTTACCGTTACGCTCTCTTTTTCTCCTTTAAAGGTGACCTTCATCTCGTAATCCCGAAAAGGATTGCCATCCCTTTTCCCTTCGCTGCTGACTTCAAAAAGTCCCCATTTTTCAATTTGCCCCATTCTTTTTGCCCTCCATGCTTCCAATAGTCCACAAATCCGGACATTTGTCACAAAATTTTATATGTAAACACAATCTCCGACATATTTTGCCGGCCAATTATCAGATTAAATTTCCCCGTAGCAAAGCTGCGCTGCGGGGAAAAATGAAGCCGAAACGATTAAAATTATGAATCCCTTACTCCGCTCTGTCCATTGCCAGCTTAAAGTCTTTCTGATCCGTAAAGATCTCATTGGTATAAGGATTCTTATGCTGCTCTTTCGCGCGCTTTAAGATTACCAGGAACACTACAAGGTTCACCACAATGGAAATCACGGAAATGACTCCCTGAGCGGCAGGGTTCGCCGTGGTCGGCATGGCTTCCCCAAATGCCGCCGCTGCGCCGCCCGCGCCATATACGGAAGATACGGTGGTAAAACGGCTTGCATCCTGGAACAGAGGAAATACCTGCGCAAACATACACCAAAGGGCAAGGGTGTTGGCGCGGTTCTGAATCCATCCCCCTTTGTTCCACAGGGCGTTTGCCACAGTGGGCGCAAGAAGAAGCGCAAATCCGCAGTACCAGGAATGGGTCGGCAGATTCAAATATGTGTACTGGAAGTTCCAGATATCGTAAGCTAAAATAAAGCACCAGGTCATATCCGGCCAGAGCATATCCTTTTTATCTTTGGAAGAATAAATCCCCCACCATCCGGTCATACATAAGATATTCAAAATTCCTGCAATGCCGTTTAAAATATTCCACCAGCCCCCGTAAAGCCAGACGCCCTCGGAAGATTTCCACCAGCCGCCCGCTATGGAACCTGCGCGGACTACGGACTCAAAATCGGATACCACCGCAATCAAAATGTTAATTGCCACAATCACAAAGGGAAACACCTTAAAGCCATGGGATTTTCCTAATTTCCCCCAATGGTATTTCAGCACCATAAAACCGATACATCCGGCAAGCGCCGCGTACAGCTTTGCATAATGGAACCAGCTGTTCATGCGCACGTAAGTCTGGTTATTCAGCGCCCACTCGGCCCCTCTTGCCGCTCCCACATAAATAGAAATAAAGTAAACCGTAAGTACCGCGGGAAGCGCAAAGAAACACGCCATTCCTCCCACTTTTGTGCGGCGGGCAATTTCATTCATCAGAATAAGCCCTCCGAAAACCATTACCCAGCCAAGCAGCTGCCAGCCGGTTGCGCCACTGTAAATTTGAAAAATCATATTTTTCCCCCTTTTCTGCGCGGCCGCCTTCTTTTTCCACGCTTGCATCCGCCGCGCCGATGTAAGCATGTTTCCTCTTAATACACTTCTATTTCTTTTATGTTAAATTCATTCCCCTGTAAAAGCCATGTATCCGGGCTTTGGCAGTGGGGACAAATTTTCCCGTACTCCACGGTGGGATAGGTCTGTCCGCAGTTTTCACAGTAGGTAAGGGCAGGCAGCTTTAAAACCACAAGCTCCGTCTCCGTAAAAAGCTCCCTCTTTTTCGCCGCCCACTTCCAGCAGCTTTGCAGGTAAGTATCGATTACCGTGGACACCTCTCCCAGCTCAAGTATCACCTTGCCTACGCCCTGCACCTGGTTTTCCGCGGCCACCTTTTCCACGCTGTCCATAATATGAAAAACAACTCCCAGCTCGTGCATACTTTCCTCTCTTTCACACTTCCCGACATGCCGCTTTGCGGCACAAACAATGTGTGAAGAATGACCGTCAGGGCATTCTTCTGAGTGTGAAAATAGCTTGCTTTGCAAGCCTTAGTTGTTCTTAGGCGGCGTTTTCTGACGCCTTAGAACTTCTCTTCACACTTCTAAACATGAATTATTTCAGAAGAATCGCCTCAGGCGATTCTTCGCGAGATGACTTAGATTTTCTTAGGCGGCGTCTTCTGTCGCTTTAGAAAATCTTCATCTCGTTTTTACACTGTCCCGCGAAATCAGACGCAAAGATTTCCGGAAATCTTATTTTTTCTTCGGTGCAAAAGTCAGTTTGATGGACTGTTTTAACATATTGGGAAGGATGTATTTCAGTTTATCCTCCGATTTCACCATCTCCGAGCAGCCGGGATGCTCTCTGTGCAGGCTGATTGCGTCAAAGACACATTTCGTAGTGCACACGCCGCAGCCGATACATTTATTTTCATCCACCACGGAAGCGCCGCAGCCAAGGCATCTTGCGGTTTCCTTCTTTACCTGTTCCTCCGACAGGGTATTTGAAAGGTCGCGGAAAGACGCCGCCTGTGCCTGCTCCGCCCGCTCCGGCCTCTGCCTATCCGTATTGTCATAGCTTGCGATAAAGATATCATCCTTATCAAGCTCAATAAAATCTCTTCTGTTCCTGCCAATGGTCAGCGTACAGTGCTCTTGTACAAAGCGGTGGAGGGAAATTGCGCCTTCCCGGCCCGCCGCAATGGCGTCTATGGCAAATTTAGGCCCGGTGTAAACATCGCCGCCCACGAAAATATCCGGCTCCGCGGTCTGGTATGTCAGCTTATCGGCAATGGCTCCGCCGTTTGGCCGAAGCTCCACCTTCGTCCCCTTCAAAAGGTCTCCCCACAAAATCGCCTGTCCCACGCTGAAAATCACCGCCGAGCAGGAAACGGTCATGGTCTCCTTTTCGTCATAAACCGGCGCAAATCTGTGGTTCTTATCATATACGCTCGTACATTTTTTGAATACCACGCCTGTTACTCTGTCATTCTCGGTGAGGATTTCCTTCGGCCCCCAGCCATTATTGATGGCAACATGTTCTTCGGTTGCCTCCAAAATTTCTTCCCTGCTTGCAGGCATTTCGTCCTTGCTTTCCAGACAGAACATGGACACCTTCCCTTTTCCGCAGCGGGTACTGGTTCTGGCTGCGTCTATGGCGACATTTCCTCCGCCAATTACCACTACGTCCCCACCAAGGTCAAAGGCTTCTTTTTCTTTTACCTTCTTTAAAAATTCCACTGCCGTGTAGGAACCCACCGCATCCTCGCCGGGCACCCCGGCCTTCCTGCCGCCCTGACAGCCGATGGCCACATAGAAACCTTTGTAACCCTGCTCTCTCAGCTCCGGTATGGTCACATCTTTTCCTACCTCCACGCCGCATTTTATCTCCACGCCCATGGCTTTAATTACTTCAATCTCCGCCTGAATCAAATCCTGCTCCAGTTTATAGGAGGGCACTCCGTAAGAAAGCATACCGCCGGGGCGCGCATTTTTTTCAAAAAGAACAGGCTTATACCCCTTATCCGCCAGATAATAAGCGCAGGAAAGACCTGCCGGCCCGGCGCCGATTATGGCTATCTTTTCCTCAAAGCCGCCCTTAAGGGAAGGCACCGTGGGCTTTGGAATATACCTTGTTTTCGCGTTCAAATCCTGCTCCGCCACGAAACGCTTTACCGCGTCAATGGCCACCGCCTCGTCAATGGTTGCCCTGGTACAGGCGTCCTCACAGCGGCGGTTGCAAATCCGGCCGCAGATAGCGGGCAGGGGATTGTCCTTTTTAATCAGCGCCAAAGCCTCCTGATAACGCCCTTCCTTTGCAAGCTGTAAATAGCCCTGAATGGCAATGTGGGCGGGACACGCCGTTTTACAGGGAGAAGTTCCCGTGTCATAGCAGTTAATCCGGTTCACATCCCTGTAGTTATGGCTCCACATATGCTCCCCCCACTTCTGCTCCGAGGGCAGAGGGATTTGTGGATAAGTCACCTCGCTGCCGTCCTTTTTACAAAGCTTCTGCCCTAACTTCACAGCCCCTGCCGGACAGAACTCCACGCACTTGCCGCAGGCAACGCACTTGGATTTATCCACCCTTGCCACATAAGCCGAGCGGGACATATTGGGCGTGTTAAAAAGCTGAGAGGTGCGCAGGGCATAGCAGACATTCACATTACAGTTGCAGATGGCAAAAATTTTGTTGGCTCCGTCAATGTTGGTAATCTGGTGCACAAAACCGTTGTCCTCCGCCTGTTTGAAGATATCCAGCGCTTCTTCCTTGCTTATGTAACGGCCGTCCTTCTGGGTCTCCACCACATAGTCCGCCATATCGCCTACCGCGATACACCAGCCCTCCGGGTCGTCCCCGCAGCCCTCGTCGTGGGTAAGCCTTGACCGGCGGCAGGAGCAGGGGCTTGCCGCATATTTGCCCTCATACTTGGAAAGCCAATAGGAAATATACTCCAAGTCAATGGACTCATTTTCCATTTCAATTGCCTTTTCCACCGGAATAACATGCATCCCAATGCCGTTTCCGCCTTCCCCCACAAAAGGGGTCACATGCTCAAGAGGAAGCCTTGACATATGCTCAAAAAACAGGCTTACCTCCGGATGCTCGGCTACCACCTGCCTGTTCATATTAAAAAATTCCGCACAGCCGGGCACAAACATAGGCAGTACATACTGCTTTTCGTGCCGTTCATTTTCCCAGTTATATTCCAAAATGCCTTTGACGGACATCTCCATAAGCCTGGGCTCCAATTCCTCCTTTGAAAGCCCTGTGAGCTTCACCATCTCTTCCAAAGTCTTCGGTTTGCGCACTCCCATCTTTAAGGCGATCTCCGCCTCCTCGTCCGTCAGCACTCCCGCAAGCCCCCAATACTCCGGATCATCCTGGGTGATCTTTTTGATGCCCAGCTTCTGGGGAATCCTGTCCGTTATCATTTTCCCCAGCTTTAGAATGCTTTCTCTTGCAGGCTGACTGTGATCCGCCTTATGCTCCGGATAGACATAATCCGGATATAGTTCTTTGTCCAGTTTTTTCTCCATATTAATCCCCCATTCTTGCCAGCAGCCCTCAAATTTGGGCGTAAGCATAAATTTGTTGTGTGAAAAATTTATTTTTCACACTAACCCCCATGATTCCGCCCTGCGGAATCACAAATCCTGATGAAGAATGCCTGTTTTTCAAGGCATTCTTCTGAGTGTGAAGCTTTAAAAGTTCTTAGATGACGTTTTCTGACATCTTAGAACTTTTCTTCACACTAACCCCTCCATATTTTTCTCTGCTCCATAAGCCAGTCCGCCCATTTGTCGATTCCCTCCCCGGTTTTCGCGCAGATGGGAATCACCTTCGCCTCAGGATTTCTCATATGAATATTTTTCACACACTTTTCCATATCAAAATCAAAATAAGGCAGCACATCAATTTTATTAATCAGCACCACATCGCAGATAGAAAACATCAGCGGATACTTAAGGGGCTTATCGTCCCCCTCCGGCACGGACAATATCATTGCGTTTTTACAGGCTCCCGTGTCGAACTCAGCGGGGCATACCAGATTCCCCACATTCTCAAGAATCGCCAGCTCCACATCCCCTGTTTCAAGTCCTTCCAGTCCCTGCCTGGTCATTGCCGCATCCAGATGGCACATCCCCCCGGTGTGCAGCTGAATGACCTTTGCCCCCGACTTCGCTATGGTCCTTGCGTCCACGTCGGAATCAATGTCCGCCTCCATCACGCCGATTCTGACCTTCTCTCCAATGGCCTCAATGGTGCGCATTAAGGTGGTGGTTTTCCCTGAACCGGGGGACGACATCAGGTTTAAAAGAAATACGCCTTTTTCCTTCAGCTCCCTGCGCAGTTCCTCCGCCTGCCTGTCGTTGTCCGCAAAAACACTCTGCTTAATTTCCAAAATTCTCACATCCGCCATATAACACCTCATTTACATGAAAAATAGTATGCGTTTTCCAAAGCCGAATTGAATAAACTCCGGTTAATTGCTCTTTTTTTGCAACATATTTTTTATATTTTATCATATTTTCTCCTTTATGAACAGAAATTTCCTAAAAGGCAAAATATCATTAAATCATGTCATGAAAGGATAGTATCATTAACACACAAGTGATAATAATGAGCAAAGCCGCCAATAAAACACCGCTATTTATCCGCGTTTTGCCTGAGTCCTGACAGGGTTCAATCAAGTTTGAACGCCGCAAAGCGGTGACAACAGGTTTATATAAAAGCATTGTTATTGCCGCATTCAATCCCCCTTTCACCAGATTAAATGGTAAGAACGCCGGAAGCAGCAACTCTGCAACAGCTTCTCTTGGGTATCCCATATAGATTGGCGCAATCAAATAATTCCAAAACATCATTACTACCACCTGACAGCCGACGCCGCAAGCTAGTCCCAGGACAGCCCCCGAAAGCTTATGATTCCTTTTGTAGATAAATGCGGCGGTACACGCAAAAGAACAGCTTGAAATGACATTCATGATACATCCTAAAATTCCGGTTCCGCTAATTGTGAACATCTGCGCCACGGAGACAATCACCGTTATGGCAAAGGAAGACAACGGCCCGAAAATCAATCCACCAATTACTATGACCACATCTTTCGGATCATACTTCAAAAAAAGTACCAGCGGGATGCGCCCCACAGCCGCCGCAACATAAGCAAGTGTACAGAGCATACCTATTGTTGTTAGTTTCTTTGTTTTCCTGATATTCATCTGAATACCTCCTTAAAATAAAATTAACACTTGAAAGTATCCGAATGCCTTTCAGGTGTTAAAATTTAAGGTGTACCAAGAATGTCAACAGAGCAATTTGACAAAAAAAGTGCAAAAATCATAGCCAGATTTATTCTGACAATCTCAATACACCTTCTTTAATCCGGACTATACCGTCGGTTTTGGAATTTCACCAAACCCCGCGCTTTCGCGCCCGCGGACTGTAACCGCCGATCGGGAATTTCACCCTGCCCTGAAGACATTTTCACTATTCAATTGTTTCGAGAATTATAGCATTTAGCGAAGGGAAAGTCAAATTCCGCTTATTCCGGCTTAATTGCGTGAACAGGAATAGAATTATTATTTATTAAAGCGCCAACTTATATAAAGCTAACTGATTAAGGCTTACGCCTTCTTTTTCTGCTTCTATTGCCAGCCTTTGATGTAAAGACTTTGGAATCCTTACAACAAATTTTCCGCTGTATTTGTCTGCTGTTTCCGGAATCGGTATAGGAAGATTATTTTCCTGTTTTACTTCAAAATAACCTTCCATTGCTTCGTTAAGGCTCTGATATAATCCCTCCAACGTATTGCTCGTACTCTGGCAGCCGTCAAGCTCCAAAATCCTGCCATAAAAGTAATGACCGCTTTCATCATCCATTTCCTGCACCAATCTTGTATAGGGTAATTTCATATAATCTTTAATTTCCATACTTTTCCGCTCCTTTTCGCTTAGTGCGTTATGCCGGTACATGGAGATTACTCCCCAATCCTTACTTTTATATTATCCTTCGGCGCAATTTCATTCCACAAAGTAAATCCCAAAATCAACGCGCCGCCCACTGCCTGCATAGCGCTCATTTTTTCTCCTAAAATCAACACGGACACAAGGACGGCCACCAGCGGGTCAATATAACTCAATATGGCGGCTTTCTGCCCCGGAAGCTCTTTCAGCGAAGAAAAGTACAGGCAGTAGGTCACGCCGGTATGGATAAGTCCCACAATCAGCAGGCAGACCCAGCCCTTCCCGTCAAGACCGGAGAGCGTGATTTTACTTGTGAATCCCACATAGGGAATCAGCACAAGGATTGCGGCAATAAATTGCAGGAATGTTCTGTGTATCCCCTCAACCTTCTTAATAAATTTGTTGAGCAAAATAACCGCCGCATAAAAACAGGCGGCGCCAAGGCCAAAGGCAATCCCCAGCAGATGGTTGCTTTTCTCCGACAATTCCCCGGGGCCTGTGATCAGCACAATGCCAAGGGTGGACATAAAAAAGCAAATCCACTGTTTGGCGGACATCTTTTCCTTAAATAAAACGGGACAGGCCGCCGTCACAATGACCGGGGCAAAGTAGTAGCTCAAAGTGGCGACGGAAACTGTCGTATACTTGTACGCTTCAAAAAGCAATATCCAGTTAAAGCCCATAGCCACGCCCGACAGCAAAAGAAGCGGGACTTCTCTCTTAATTTCGTCAAATGGGATTCTTTGTTTTGTGATTAGCAAAAAAGCCGCAATCAAAAATGCCGCAAGAATTGCCCTGTACAGGGCAAGCTCGCCGGAAGATACGGAAATGTTCCTCACAAACAGACCAAGCGTGCCAAACACTGTCATGGAAATAATGAGCATCATTCTTGGGCTCATAAAACGTTTCATAATAGTCCCCCATTCTTACCGTCAGCCTGCAAATTGGGGCCAGAGCGCATACCTTTAAGCTCTCCGCTCCCCTGTATGAGAATTTTTTGCCTGTAAATCTCTTTTAAATCATCAATGGCCATCTCAACGTCCAATGTATGGAATCCCGGCCAGCACTCCTTCATTGTTTTTGCATCGGCAATTTTATATATTTCATGGCTGCACTCATTTGTGTAGTAATGCCAATAGCGGTAGACATATCCTGTCCAGTACATTACTCCCTCAGAATAAGCAGCGCCGGCTTTTTTAAGTCCGTTTACTTCATCATCCAGTTCTTCAAGAATATATTCTTCACCTGCCCATTGTAAGTGATCGTAGACATCGTCAAGGGCGGCGGCGGCTTTGCTGTTCATAAAAGAGTCTATAAATTCAGGACAGTCCAATCCTGTTTTTAGCGCCAGCTCAAACAACCGTCCCTGTATATCACAAAGCTGACGCTTTTCAAGTGTAAGATTTGCCATTTTCGTAACCGTTCTCCTTTCTCAACCTGCAAAGCTCAAAACTCCTCTATGCTAATATGTTTCTAATATTTCATCAAAAAATCGGCCGTCGCGGCGATATTTCCGGCAGATCTCGTCCGCCAATGCTATGCCTTTAGAACGGTTTTCCTCACTTTCCTGTTTTAGCTTTTCACGATCATTCTCATTGATTTTCTGCTCATCAAATACTTTTATTTTTTTACAGGCCTTTTCCGTCAATGCAACATATTGTTTCCCAGGCTTTAATGCCAAAAGGCTGTTTGTGAGGGCAATATCCGTAATTTCTCCGTTGAAAAAGCGGTCCAAAACCACAAACATTCCCTTTATCGTTTCGAATCCTTTCATCGTAACCCTCCGTATTTCCGAAAGCGCGCAAGTTTATGCGACCGAAATTAATTTGTTACCGCTATACACCAGGACAAATCCTGATGAAGTATACCTGTTTTTATCATATTGAATCGGAATAATTGTAACATATGAACCAGTGGAAAACAACATAAGAAAAGTTATAAATATTTCACTTTTTGTATTGACAGTCCACAAGTGAAGTGATATATTTATAACTCAAGAAGTGAAAAATATATCACATATAGGAAAGTTTGTAGCAGGAGGTGTAAGTTTGGAAGTAAACTTCCAAACTACTTATTGGTGGCAGTACCGCAAGCACGGCTTGCGGTATGCGGGGGTATAAAAATGAGATCAAAAGTAACATTAAAGGAAAAGGTAGGAACAAAAATTATTTATGCTGTGCTTCTTGTGTGTTATTACTGGATGTGGGCGAGACGGGACTGGCATGATTACTATATGACAATTCAGAATATGGTTTTTACGTTTACCATCTTCTTTTTTGCAATCCAGGCCGACCGTATCCGCAAATACAGCAAGGAAGAAAAAGACGAGATGGCAATTCAAAATTTGTGGAGGGCGGACGCCATCAGCCTGAAAATAATGATAGCTGCCACCATAGCAATTGCCTTTGCAGGGGGCGTTGCCTTCATAGATGGGAGAATGGCAGGCTATGCACTTGTGGGAATGATATTGGTATTAACAGTTATTCGATTTGTTATATTTTATATCATGGACAGCAAGGGGATCTGATATGGCTCTCAAAACAAAGGTAAGGGAATACAGGGAAAAGGCAGGGCTAAAACAGAATGAGCTTGCAGAGCTGGTGAACGTAAGACGTGAAACCATCCTGCATCTGGAAAATGGGCGCTATAATCCCTCTTTAAAATTGGCAATGGATATTGCAAAAGTGTTTCATGTAAGCGTAGAGGAACTGTTTGAGTTCACGGAAGACATTGTTACTTAATTGCTTTCAGCTCCGCAATGGCTCCATAGTGCAAAATATCAAATTCAGCCGGCGCGGTTTCCGAAAGCAATTTTGTGTGCTCCTGCTCCCACCGCGAAATTTCTTCCTCGGTCAGGGATGCTCCCACGCCCCGGCAGGCTTTTATCCTGCCATTCCAGGTTTCCCGGGTAAAATGCACCTTCAAAGGGTATTCCTCCTGGTAAACGATTTCAAATTTTTCTCTATAGCAGTCGGGAATCAGAATCGGATGCATGGTTTCCCCAGCCCCGCTCCACGTAGGAGAATATTTAAGGATAAGTTCTTCACTTGCTTTTGCAATTTTGTCCTCATGGGGCAGCCAGGCCATATATAATACCAGGATACGTCCGCCCGGCTTTAGCATGCGGAAAAAATTAAGGCTTGTCTTTTCATGGTCAAAATAAAAAAAGCACTGACATGCGGTGATGACATCAAATGATTCATCCTGAAAATGAATATCTTCGGTGGCAACCGTGTAATAGGCAATGTCCTTACCGTTTGAAAGAAGCTTTGCCTGTTTAATCTGGTTTTCCGAAATATCCGTTCCCGTCCATTTCGCGCCGTAAGCATACATATTTCTTGGCAGCACCCCGGTTCCCGTGCCCACGTCAAGAACGTTCTGACCCTTTACACATAGTCCCCGGTTTATAATTTTGCGATAAAATTCCTCCGGATAAATATCACGGAATCTGGCATAATCCACCGAAGTTTTACCCCAGTCAAAACTTTTTCCACCGTCTATTCTGCTGTCACTTATCTCCATTAGCCTATACCTCTTTTCAATTAAGAAGGAAAAATTTTCTCCCTACCCGCCGCACAGCCCATGCACCACTTAAGCCGCATATTTCCTCCGCACAGGCCTGTTTATGAAAACCCCTGCCAGCTCCCGTCGGCAGGGGTTTTTGCATTACTATTCACGTCCGCTGCCGTTAACTTAACGACATTGGGCCGTGACTAGCAATGACTTTTCTTATTTTGTCAAAAGCATCATTATATCATTGGTTCTCGCCACAAACTTGCTCATTGCCTCCGGCTCAAGGGGCGCATGCTGCAAAAGCGCCAGATCGTAGAGCTGTTCGCAAATCATATTGACATTGTGTCCATCCGTATTGTCCATTACGTACTGGACAAGAGGATGATTGGCATTTAAAATCAGGGTTTCCCCTTCCTTTCCAAAGCCGCCCATGTCCATTCCCGGCATGGAATACATCTTCATCATATCCTGCATTCTCCTGCTCTCCTCGGAAAGGGTAATCATGGAGGATATCTTTTTATTTTTCAGCTTTTCAACCTTGATGGTGATCTTATCCTTCTTGAGAACTTTCTTCATCACCTTGCCGATAGCTTCGGCAGCCGCCTCAAGCTCTTTGGCCGTCTTCTTATTGGTTTTTGCTCTGAAAGTGTCCGTAAGATCCGCATCAATTCTCTGGAATTTAATGCCCTCGTTCTTTGCCTCCAACTGGGAGATAAAAGGCTGGTCAATGTTGTGGGTGAGGATAACGGCGTCCATCTTGGCAGCCTTAAACATGCTGATATACTGTCCCTGCTGCTTTTCATCGGTTACGTAGTAGATAACCTTTTCCTTCTTTTCTTCCTCTTCCCCATCTTCATCGGTATCTTCCTCGGCATCCTCCCCTGCGTCAGCGGTGATTACGTTGCCGTCGACGTCCACAACCTCTGCGCCTTTTGCCTTCTCGGCTTTGCTTTCCTCGCTGTCAGCATTTTCTGACTGACTGCCATCTTCGCCCTGCCCGTCTTTTGCCTCTGCGTCCTCTTTCGCTTCCTGATCCTCCGCTTCCTTTGCATCCGCAGCTCCGGCGTCTGACGTATCGGCATTTGTTCCCTGAGCATCCGCCCCATCGGCATCTGACGTCCCTGCATCTGATGTTCCGGCAGTATCCGCTTCATCCGGATCTGTTTTGCTCACCTCAAGGCATTCAGGTAATGTCAGATATTTTCCATCCAGGTTCTTAAACAGAATATAATCTGTCATCTTCTCACAGAACTTATCGTCCCGCAGACATCCATATTTGATAAACGGACTGATGTCATCCCAGTATTTCTCGTATTCTTCCTTTTCCGTCTTACACATGCCGGAAAGCTTGTCGGCAACCTTCTTTGTAATATAATCGGAAATTTTCTTCACAAATCCATCATTTTGAAGCGCGCTTCTCGATACGTTAAGGGGCAGGTCAGGACAGTCAATCACGCCCTTAAGCAACATCAGAAATTCCGGAATAACCTCCTTGATATTGTCCGCAATAAACACCTGATTGTTGTAAAGTTTAATCACCCCTTCAATGGACTCATACTCCATATTAATCTTAGGGAAGTACAAAATACCTTTTAAGTTGAAGGGGTAGTCCATATTCAAGTGAATCCAGAACAAGGGCTCCTTGTAGTCCATGAAAACCTTGCGGTAAAATTCCAGATATTCTTCTCTGGTACATTCGTTGGGGTGTTTCATCCAAAGAGGGTTGGTCTCGTTTAAGAGCTCGGGACGTTTGATAATTTTATACCTTAATTTGTCCTCTTCCTTCTCAGGCTTAATCTCCTCCACAACCGTGTCCGTATCTAACTTTTCGTCCGCATCGATTGTCTGGGTATCCGTGGTATTTTCCTTGGAAAGATAAATCTCCGTAGGCATGAAGGAGCAGTATTTTTTGATAACCTCCCTTGCCTTATACTCATTACAAAATTCCAGCACATCCTCGTTCAGGAAAAGGGTAACGGTGGTACCAACCTCCGACCTCTCTCCTTCGCACATGTCAAATTCCGTGCCGCCGTCGCATTCCCAGTGAACCGGCGCAGCGCCCTCCTGCCAGGAAAGGGAATCAATGTGCACCTCGTCCGCCACCATGAATGCGGAATAAAATCCAAGACCAAAATGCCCGATAATCTGATCCTCGTTGGTCTTATCCTTATACTTTGCAATAAAATCCGTCGCCCCGGAAAAAGCAATCTGATTGATATATTCCTCCACTTCATCAGCGGTCATGCCAACGCCGTTATCGATAAATTTGAGCGTTTTTGCCTCGGGATTAACCATAATCCGGATCTTTCCCTTATAGTCCTCCGGCAGGGAATATTCTCCCATCATGTCCAGCTTTTTGAGCTTGGTGATAGCGTCGCATCCGTTAGACACCAGTTCCCTGAAAAAGATATCATGGTCCGAATACAACCATTTTTTGATAATCGGGAAAATATTTTCACTGTTGATTGATAAGTTTCCGTGTTTTTCTGCCACGACATTTCACTCCTTTTTCTTGATAAATTTCCTCTCATTCCTATCCGCAGATACATCCTGCATCTTTTACTAAGACAAAGTGTAATTCTCTTTTTTATAAAAGTCAAGAAGAAATTAGCACTCAATCAAATTGAGTGCTAGTAATTTTGAAAAAACACCGTATTTTCGGGCTTTTCCTGATTTCTAAAATTTTTATAAAGATAAATATTCTATTGTACTTTTATGGAAAATCCTTCATAAATACCCACCGGGATATTACTGCCGAAGGGATATTCTTCCATGTTATCCAGCTCAAAATGATAAACCGTCGTCAGCCTTTTTTCCAAATCAACTACCCAATATTCTCTGACTCCCGCGCTCCGATACACAAACAGCTTTTTGTAATAATCTATTTTACGGCTGCTGGGAGAGACGACTTCTATAATCAAATCCGGCGCTCCCTGGCATCCTTTTTCGGTAATTTTATTTTTATCGCATATTACGGAAATATCCGGTTCTACATAGTTTTGATTATTTTCTGTCAGGAAAACGGCAAAAGGAGCCGGAAACACTTCGCAGTCTCCGCGCTTTTTTTCAATATAATCCTTCACCTGATAATGCAAATTCGAAACCATTCTCTGATGATTTGTATTTGGCGGAGCCATATAATAAATTTTTCCGTTAAACAGCTCCGCCCTTTCTCCGTCAGGCAAAGCGTAAATATCATCAATCGTGTATCTTTCTTCATTTTTCCATGCATCCATTCCGATACCCCCTACCTGTAACAAGCTAAGCTTATCCGCCTGAACCAATGTCATTAAGTTTAGCGCTAAAACCAGCCGGGAGGAAAATAAAATTCTGGGGGAGCCCCTAAAAAAGCGTCGGCACTTGGTGAGGTACTTCACGAACCTAGTGTCCGCTACGCTTTTTTCGGAGCGAGAGCGCGGCGACGGAGAATTTTTACAATAAGCGGACTCGCGAAGCGAGGCAGCGTTTGTTTTCCTCCCGGCGTCCGCAGACGTTAACTTAATGACATTGCCGCCTGAACTTTAACCGAAATATTGATTATAAATATCAAAGAAATCCTTTGTCGCCACTTCCTCGTTCTCGATAAAGGAAACCGTCTCCCACAGCTCGTCATTTAAGGACCGGGCCAGGGTCTTTACAAAGGCGTCGTATTCCTGACCGAACACTTCCTCGCGCCTTTTTTCAACGATTTTCACTTTGTTTGCATCTGTCTCCTCACGGTTAAAGGTGCTGATACAGCGGATGATATGGTAACCGTCTCCCGCCTCCACGATATCGCTGATCTCACCGGTTTCCAGATTAAAGGCCGCCTCCTCAAAGGCAGGTTCCATTTCCCCCTTGCCAAAGGATCGGGTTTTCTTTTCTCCCTCGCTGTAGGTGATCAGCAAGTCCTCGAAATCGCTGTCCTCCTGCCTTGCAAGCTCTAAAATTTCCTGTGCCTTACGTTTGGCCTCCTGCTTTTCTTCCTCGTCATATTCCAGCCGTTTTCCGGCTCCGTCCATGGAAAAGGTTTTAATCAGAATATCCTGCACCGTAATGGTTCTGGCCTCGTCGTCGCTGATTTCCGGATTGATATCTTTGATGATAAACTCATATACTTTATTGGCAAGAGCAAATTCCGCATAGAGTTGAAAAATAGTCTCCTCCGTCACCTGCATTGTCTCCCGCTCCGCCTGATTGAGCGTCTCAAAATAGGCCCCCGCCGCCTCCCGGACCATCTTTTGCTCCGCTTCGTCTAATTCAACCCCGTGCTGGCGGGCTAAAAGGTTCATGGTTTTAATCTGGGCAAGCTCCGCGAGCACCGTTTCTTTTACACTTTCCTCAAGGGTAATGTCATTTAAACCTGTTTTCCAGATTTCCTTCCCGTACACACTCTCATATTGATCCTGGGTATTGGTGAGATAGACCATCACCTCCGGCAGCGTGCAGGACATAGACTCAATCCGAAAGACCTCGTCCTTCTTAAAACCTGTGGTGAGCACAAGCTTTGTATCCGCATCCTCCTTGCCGCACCCGGGCATTGTCAGCGCAAAAAGAACGCTGAGGAGGACTGCTATCAGTTTTTTCCCTCTCTTCATGCTTCCAGCGACCTCAATATGCTCCTGGCGGCGCTGATTCCGTTGGCGGACGCCTGCTGCAGTCCTCTGGTCACGCCGGCGCCGTCTCCGATTGCCCGCAGCCCTTTTATGCTGGTTTCAAAATCCTGATTCACCACCACCCTGTTGGAATAAAATTTCACTTCCACGCCGTAAAGGAGGGTTTCGTCCGCGGCAATGCCCGGCGTAATCTTGTCGAGGGCTAACAGCATCTCCTCGATATCCACCATAATCCGGTGTGGAAATACCAGCGATAAATCCCCCGGCACCGCGTCCTTTAAGGTGGGGATCAAATTGTTGCGGCAAAGGCGTTCCTCGGTGGTCCGCCTGCCTTTTCTGAAATCCCCAAAGGTCTGCACCAGTATTTTTCCCCCACAGAGCATGTTGGAAAGTCTGGCAATATGCTTGCCGTATTCAATGGGCGTTTTAAAGGGCTTGGTAAAGTTTTTGCTTACCAAAATGGCAAAATTGGTGTTGTCCGTCTTATAATCCTTTGATTTGTAAGCGTGGCCGTTTACCACCGCAAGGCCGCCCTCATAGTATTCCGTAGCCACTTCCCCGGAAGGGTTGGTGCAAAAAGTTCTCACCTTGTCGTCAAAGGTGGGGGTATAGTAAATCAGCTTTGCCTCGTAAAGGTTTTCGTTCAAAAACTGCATCACCTCGTCCCGGACTTCCACGCGAACCCCAATATCAACGGTTCCCGGCGTGGTCTCTATGCCGATTTCCCCGCATTTGTTTTTAAACCAGTCAGCGCCCTCGCGTCCTACCGCCGCCACAATTTCTCCCGCGTAAAAGCATTCTCCCTTTTGGGTTTTAATTCCCACGGCCCTGCCTTCTTCCACCAGAATTTCTTCTACCATGGTGTCAAAAATAAGCGTCACACCCTCAGCCTCCAGATGATGCTGAAGTTTTTCATAAATTTTGTACCCCTCCTCCGTTCCTAAGTGCCGGATGGGGCATTCAACCAGCTTTAAATTGGCATTGATTGCCTTCTTACGTATTTCCCGGATTTCCGCCTGTTTGTCTATCCCATAAATGTTACTGTCCGCGCCGAATTTCAAATAAATATCATCGGACTCTTTGATCAGCTCCTGTGTCTTTTCATAGCCAAGGATAGCGGGGAGATTTCCCCCAACGTCCGGCGAAAGAGAAAGCTTTCCATCCGAAAAAGCCCCCGCCCCGGCAAAGCCTGTGGTGATGGAGCAGGGCTTACAGCCCACACACTCTTTGGTAATACGCTTCGGACACTGCCTTTTTTCGATGGAGCGTCCTTTCTCTATGAGAAGTACCTTTAAATCCTTCTTTTTATTTACCAACTCATAAGCGCAGAAAATACCGCCCGGGCCTGCGCCGATGATAATCACGTCATATTGATTTTCCATATGTCCGCCTCCTTACTTTAGAATGAGCACTCTCGGAAACTCCCCAACTTGCCGCCTTGCGGCACAAACAATGCATGAACCATGTCGCAAGAATCGCACCAGGGCGATTCTTTGAAAGATATACAAACGCTGACACGCCTTGCAAATCGTCTTATTGCATTTAGATTTTCTCAGGCGGCGTTTTCTGCCATCTTAGGAAATCTCCATCTCTTAGGATAGCATAACATACGCTTTACTTCCAGCATTTGTTTTTTCTATTTGTATCTGATTTCCAATTTTTTCTCTTAGCTCAGGCACATGAGAGATAATGCCAATCAGCCTGTCCTTTTCCACAAGGCTCTGGAGCGTAAGGCACGCCTGCTCTAAGGACTCATTATCCAGACTTCCAAAGCCTTCGTCCACAAATAGCGCCTCCACCTTAAGCCCCCCGCTTGCGGACTGTACCACATCGCTCATGCCAAGTGCCAGCGCCAGGGACGCCTTGAAGGTTTCCCCTCCGGAAAGGGTTTTGATGGAGCGGTACTTCCCCGTATAATAATCCATCACTTCTATTTCAAGGTTATCTTTGCTTCTGCCATCACTGATTTGTTCCCCACGCCTAAGCTCATATCTTCCACTGCTCATAAGACGCAGTCTTATATTGGCGGCTAAGAGAATATCTTCAAAATAGGAGGCCAGCACAAACTGCTCAAACACCAGCCTCTTTTTATTATTCCCATTTGCGGCGTCATCTAAATCTTTCAAAAGATGATACCGTTCCATCAGCTGCTCAAGCTGCCCCTGCTTTTCTTTCAGAGACGCAATCCCTTTTTTCATGCTCCGCAGCTTATTTTCCAGGACAATGTGCCCGTCAAAAAGCGCCTTTCCCTCCTGCCTTGCCTTTAAAAGCTGCCGGGATAAAACTTCCACATCCTCCGGCTTTGCTTTTCCTGTTTCCTCCTCCAGATGCGCAATCATCTGACAGCATAGATGAACATCCTGCCTGTAACCTTCAATTTCCCTGCGAAGCAGAGACATCTCCTTTTCATCTGTGAGAACCCCGCGATAATTTTCTTCCGATGCAAATCCCGCTTTTTTTATTTTTTCCGCAAAATCGCTCATAAGCTTTTCCATATTTTCACATGCCGCCAAAAGCTCCTTTTCCCGCTTATCGTAAGTCTCCTTCTTTTCCTGAATCAGGACAAGCCTTTGCTCATACCGCCCTATTTGTTTTTCAAATTCCTCCCTGCTGTGTCCATCCATGTAAAGGGCTGTAAGATTGCTCCTGTCTTTTCGCTTATCCTCCAAAGAGCCGGCCAGCTTAGCCAGCTCTTTTATCTGACTCTTTAATTCGGCGGCCTGCGCCAGACAGGCGGCGGTTTCTCCATGTAGCTTTACACGTATCCCCTGCTTTTTCTCATAGTCCTTTTTAAGACTTCTCACCTTTTCTTCCGAGGGAAGCGTATCGGCTTTCTTAGCCGGGTGGGGGTGATGGAGGGAACCGCACACCGGACAGGGAATATCCTCTGATAAATTTTCCGCCAAAATGCCCGCTATCCCATGTCTGTAAGAACGCTCCGCATTCTCATAAGAAACTTTTGCCGCATCTTCCTGCTGCTCCGCCGCCAGATAGTTCTTTTGCAGCCTGCCAAGCTCCTTTTCCTTATCGGCATATTTTCTGCTCTCCTGTTCCAGGGCCTTCTTCGCTTCCCGGTAATTTTTCTCATCCTCATAGGCAAGGGCAATCTCCTGCCGTGCGGCATAAAAGGCCGCCTCCTCGTCTCTTTCCCGCCTAAGTTTGCTTATGTCCTCAAAGGCACTTTCCCTTTCTTTTTTAAGGGCATGCACATTGCTCTTTGCCGCCTCCGCTTTCATATCCGCCATCCGAAGCCCGGCTGCTTTTTCCCGGAGCTTTAAAAGCGCCTCCTTTTCCTCCATCTCCCCTTTTCTTTGCAGCAGCCCTTCCTGCCGCTGCCTTTCTTTTTGCAGCTTTACATGGAGACTCTGAATTTTTTCATTCTCCGCCAGCTGTGCGGAGAGTCTTTGCACCAGCGCTTCGTTTTGATCATAGGCCCCTTTGCTCTCCCGCCACCTTGCCTTAAGTTTTTCCTTTTCCTCTTCCAAAGATGCAATGACACCCTCATAAAAATAACTGTCACTGCGCACAAGCGAAGAGCCGTCCCTGATAAGCATTTCTATATCCTCGTCCATCTTATGACGGTATTCCATCACCTTTTTATAAATGCCTGCGGATTTTGCCTTAAGGGCGGCAGCCATTTTTTCGTATAAATCCGTTCCGAAGATCTCCCGGAAAATTTTTGTCTTTTCAGAAGGAGGCGCGGACAAAAGCCTTGCAAACTCTCCCTGGGCAATCATGGACAGCTGCTTAAACTGGCGGTAATCCAGCTTTAAAAGCTCCTGAACCTTCCGGGTCACTTCGCCGCCCCCTTCAATACTCGCCCCGTCCGGCCCGGTCAGCACAGCCTTTTCCCTTTCTTTGGTAAGAGAAAGTCCATCCCCTCCTCCACGCTTTTTAGGCCGCAGGTATTCGGGATTCCTGTAGATCAGATAGTCTTTGCCATCATGAGTCATATAAAGCTCTACGTAGGTGGGGGTATCCGCTCCGGCAAAGTCGCTTCGCACACTGGTTTTTTCCCTGATGCTGCCACTCATATTCCCGTACAGGGCATACGTAATTGCATCAAAAATGGTAGTCTTCCCGGCTCCGGTCTGCCCCGTAATCAGGAAAAGCCCTCGTTGTTCAAATCCTGTAAAATCAATTTCCTGCTTTTCCCTGTATGGCCCCCAACCGCAAAGGATTAATTTGACTGGCTTCATCGTTTTCCTCTTTTCGTTCTTCTGCAAAACTATTACTGGTTCATCGCTGTTTACTCATATTTTTTATATTACCATAATTCATTATCCGGCAAAAGATAGTTCTGGCAGAATAATCGCTGTTTATGCTGCAAACTCATATACTTTGTTCTCGCGGGCAACAAAGTATTTGACTTCCGGAGAGTTCACGGCAAGCAAAATGTATGATGTGGACGCGAAAAAGATTGTGATTGGAGATAAGTTGATGATAAAGGCGGCAATGTAATAGTATGCAGTGCAACTGTGGCAATATTGAAACTTGTCAAGCTATGCCAGGTTTTTTATGGTATTCTAAAATGGGAGGTGAAATAATGTCAGATAGCCGTTTATTCAAAATTTTATATTATCTTTTAGATAAGGGACACGCTACGGCTCCTGAATTAGCAGCCGAATTTGAAGTTTCCCCAAGGACAATTTACCGTGACGTGGAAGCATTAAGCGGCGCAGGCATTCCAATCTACGCCGAAACGGGAAGAAACGGCGGGATATACTTATTGCAGGATTTTATTCTGGACAGGGCAATTTTATTCGAAAAAGAAAAGCAGGAAGTTTTGACAGCGATACAAAGCATATTGGCGACAGGTTATATCGACGGAAAAGAAATCCTGACAAAGTTATCAGCACTTTTCAACGTAAATACAGGAAATTGGCTTGAAGTAGATTTTTCGCGGTGGGGAAAATGTGCTTTTGATAATTCAAAATTTGAAATATTAAAAACAGCGGTAATTCAGTGTAAAGAAATAAAGATAGTTTATGTAAATAGTAAGAGCAAAAGAAGCACTCGCACCATTCAGCCATTAAAACTAGCTTATAAGTCAAAAGAATGGTATCTGAAAGCGTTTTGCATGAAACAGCAGGATTTTCGGATATTTAAACTGAACCGCATCTTAAAGTTGGAATTATCAGAGAAAACATTTATACCAAGACCATACCCGGAGCAAAATAATGATTTACAAAAGATATGCTCCCGGATAGTCCTTTTGTTTTCAAAAGAAATGGCATATCGTGTTTATGATGAATTTGACGAAACACAAATTGAATATCAAAGAAATGGTGATTTAATTGCCAGTGCCAAAATGCCTGTTGATGCATGGCTTATCGGTTATCTGCTTTCCTTCGGAGCGCAGGTTGAAGTCATTGAACCGGCATATTTGAAAGCTGTTTTAGCTGCACAGGCAAAAGAAATTTACAATAAAAATAAACCTTGACAAACGGTGGCAAGATATATGTGTTATATTAAACAGTATGGCAACACAGTTATACATAAGCTTTAAACACACAATGGCATTACACACAGCGGGAAATTGAGATTAGGGGAATCACAATGCAAAGTATCAGAATTTATGAAATGCCAGCCTGTAAAATGGTTTCGTCCGGAACAGGTATGTTTGGCGAGGGGAAATTTAATCTGTTTGACGAATGGTTATCTTCACAAAAAAGAGGACTGTTTCCAAAAGATTTTCTGTTTTGGGCAGGGGAAGGTTTTGTCTGGCTCTATATGTATGAAGATGGAATGAGTGTTCCAAACGAATTTGAAATAACAGACTTCCAAGGCGGTCTTTTTGCTGTGGCAACCGACATAGACCGGAAAACAGACAAGGAGCTTATGGACACAGAGATAGACAGATTTCTAAGTGAAAACGGATTTGAGCGTGACACATCACGTTCGGAATTAGGAAATATCATTACGTCGCCGCTTGCGAAGGAAATAATGGGATATGAACAGATGGACTATTATATCCCAATAAAAGCAAAGTCAGATACCCCCACAGCAAACTGACGGGGCAACAAACTTGCAACGCAGCAAAGCGCAACACATCTTCGATGTGTGAGGTATTTGGCCCGTTGCTCGCGGAAATAAATCCCGGTTTCGCGGCAGGGTAAAAACAAGTGCAGCCGGCATTTGGAGGATGGTTATGTACGAGAGAATGCTCAATAGGCAGATTGTTCCAACAGTAGAGGAAATGACAACGTATTGCTTAGAAAATGCAGAACGCTTTTCTATGATAAATGATTGGCTAACTGCTACGTTTCATACGGAGCAGAAAGTGGTTTTCCCCTATGGCAATAAATACGGTTGGGGAATCGGACATTATATAAAGAAAAAGCTTATATGTAATATCTTTGCCGAAGCCGGTGCATTTACAGTTATGGTGAGATTAACAGATATGCAATATGAAACGGTTTATGGGAAACTGAAAAAATACACCCAGGAACACATTGACAATAAATATCCTTGCGGCGATGGCGGCTGGATACATTATCGGGTAATCTGCCAGGAACATTATGAAGATATTAAGAAGCTGTTAGAGGTAAAATGTTCGTGACAATTTTTCTTGTAAAATTCCATTTTCAGGATAGAAAAAGTGGAAGCTGAAAAAAAAATCAAGGGGGCTTTATTTATGAGATTGGACGGATGTGGGTTGTTTGTCAAAGATATGGGAGCAATGATTCGGTTTTATCGGGACGTGCTTGGCTTTGAAATTAAGGAGGATGAGGATACTGATATTGTTTATCTGTTGAAAGATGGGACATTATTCTTTTTATACAGAAGAAAGGATTTTGAAAAATTAACGGACAAAAAATATGAATATCTCAAAGGAGTAAATGGTCATTTCGAAATGGCTTTGTATGTAGATACTTACAAGGAAGTGGATGTGCAGTATCTGAACGCTATTGCCCACGGAGCCACATCTTTGTTAGAGCCAACAACCGAACCGTGGGGACAGCGTACATGCTTTATTGCTGACCCGGAGGGAAATATCATTGAGATAGGTTCTTGGAACAAACCCTATGAGGAGAAAGATTTGTAAACTTGACAACTTCTTGCTTGCAGAGTTGCTCTGTTTTTAATTCCGGAAGATCTTGCTGTATAGTATCCCATGCTGACTGACAATCCAGATTTGAATACTGATGTGCAAAAATATCCCTGATTCCACACCATTCTTTCCACGGAACAACTTTTTCCTGCATTCTCAATTCCTCTGATATTACTTTGCATAACTCCCCTATCTGCAAAATACACATACAGCAGGCATTTTGAAAAACCGAATTACCTAAGAAGTTGTTGTAATCATTGTCAAACATATCACATGCTTCATCCAGCTGCTCACAATAGTCCAAAATCTTTTTGAGGATAATTGCATCTTTATTCTTCATACAATAATATCTCCGTTCCGGCTATTTCTTTCTTAAAGTCATCCTCAATGCCAGCCGTGGTGACCAAATCAACCGAGAGATTCAGCGCCTCCTGAACCATCTGACGCATCCCAGAAAGTTTAAGCAAAGACATCGGCTTACCTTTTTCCACAAGTAAATCTACATCGCTTTTCTCATTTGCCGTGCCTTTTGCATAGGAACCAAACAAATATAATCTCTTTACCCCATAGGAATAGGCGATAGGAATAACTATTTTTTTTATTTCATTAATATCAAGCATACCAAATCACCTCCATGACCTAATGTGGAAGGAATAAAAATAACGGGGAAATTCCCCGCCGCCCGGTGGACCAAGGTCTTTCGACCAGCCCAATCAGTGCTCTGCCACTGGTTTATTTATATATCAATATTAACGGAAATATACTTTACTGTCAATGATGTTTATAAAAATATTCCCTTAATTTACCGCCAAATATCCTTCCGGCACCATTTAAATGTGCCGGACGCACCTGATATATTTGCTCTGTTCCTGATTCCTTACGGAGAGTAGCGGTTTCCCATCTTCCTGAACGTGCCGGTCATTCCCCCCACAAGGCTCCACTGGCGCTGCATATAGGATTTCAGCTTTTCCATGCTTTGCCAGTATGTCTCCCCTTTTCTTTTATCGCCCGGGGCATGGGATTCTCCCCATGCCCTTCTTTCCATCTCCACAGCATACGACGGCCCCTTCCGGTCACTGTCTGCCGTTTTCATCTTTCCCTTTCTTCTTTACTGCCACGAACACTCCCGCGCCAATGGCGGCTGCCAGCAGGAGGATCACGACCATCCACCATACCCCGCCTGTCTGCCCGGGTCTTCTCTGTATGCCGCCACTGCCCTGCTCCGTTCCGCTCCCGTCTGCCTGTTCGGTATTTTCCGGCTGTGCAGGCTCTGCGCCGCCGCTTTTTTCTTCCGCATCCCCTCCTATCGCAATCACATAATCCGATGCGTGGGTAAAGGCAAGGGATGCCGTGCCGTCCTGTGCAATCCGGTCTTTGCAGACAAATTCCAGTTCTCCGGTACTTTCGTTGTAATAATACAGGCTTGCGGTAAGCCCAGCGTTTTCCCTTCCCAAATTCATGGAAAGCACTGCCGTAAGGCCGAATTCCCCTTCGTAGGCAAGGCTTATCCGGATGCTGTAGCTCTCTCCGGTAACATTGTTCACGATGTCCACCGGCACGGTGTTTATGCCTGTTTTTACGGAAAAGTCAATGTCGCCTGCCTTGTCGGAAGTAATGCTCTTTCCGTCCACGCTCCAGAGGATGCCGCCGCCCATGTCAAATGTGATGGTAATGTCCTTTCCCTTAATGCTGTCAAAAATATCTCCCGGAACCACTGTAGAGCCGTTCATATCCACGTTGATAACGCTGCCTTCCTGCGCCTTTTCTTCCTCGGCACGGATGACGTCCCAGCCGATCTTGCCGCCCTCGCCCTTGATAAAAGGCTGCTTCGTCCCCTGTGCGGACGTTCCTGCGCCGCTGCTCCGGTTGCTTCCCGGCCTTACCGCATTTCCATTCCCTGAATTTGCCGGCGCGGTTCCGTTCCCCGGAGCAATATCTGTACCGGCAGATGGATTCACGGGTATCTGCGGCGCGGTGCTTCCATTGCCCGGATTGGCGCTGTCACTGCCGCTGTCCTGTCCGCCGTTATTCCTGTTACCGGGTTCTGTGCCGCCATTTTCTCCGGTGGTTCCGTTATGTTCATTACCTCCGGAATTTCCTCCGGCGGCGCTGTTCTTCGTATAGGCCGCCGTTGCAACAGCGCTGTCCTTAAGCCCCTCTTTTACTGCAGCGGCCTTTACCGTCGCCGGGGCTGTAACCGTGAAAGCTCCCGTATAGCGTATGGAGCCGCGCCCCGGCATGCTTCCGTCCGTGGTGTAGTAAATCTCCGCATCCGGCGATGCACAGGTAATGGTCACGCTGACGTTCCCCGTATAGCTTCCCCCTGCCGGGGAGA
>CAJUKV010000033.1 GCA_910587305.1 uncultured Lachnospiraceae bacterium
GATAAAGAGTTTGGAAGTTTACTTCCAAACTTATACCCCCGCATACCGCAAGCTGCGCTTGCGGTACTGCCACCGATAAAGAGTTTGGAAGTTTACTTCCAAACTTATACCCCCTGTATCCAACAGGCAAAGCCTGTTATAGTGTGCCAAAAGCCTATTGGTATTAAATTATACTTTACCATGTTTATCTCCCCTTGTCAGCTCCATCTTTTAATGTTATCCTCATTATAATAACTATCCGAGCAGCTATTTAGTCCAAAGCTCTGCCCTTCATAGACGGTTCCCGTAACCGTTTAAGGGAAGGCTCAGCGGCTGCCAAAAGCAGGGAGGCAACCATCCATGATTCAATATAGAACTTTAACTGCAGATGAAATCCGCCCAGAATTGTTTCGCCATTTTATCCGCCGTCAAACCGTCACCAAATGCTGGCGAAGGGAAGACGGCGGATGGATAATCAAAGACGCGCCTTTTATTGACGACTGGACCGAGGAGGACTATCAGGAGCTTATTTCCTGCCTGAAAAATACCGTTCTCTCCGGCGGTTTTGTCTATGCCGCATTTTATGATGATAAGTTAAAAGGCTTCGTCTCGGTGGAGCCGGAAATCTTTGGCGGCGGGCAGGGGTATGCAGATTTATCAAGCATCCATGTCTCCCAGGACATGCGGGGTAAGGGAATTGGCAAGGAGCTTTTTCTTGCGGCCAAAACCTGGGCCGGGAAAAGGGGCGCCAAAAAGCTGTATATATCCGCTCACTCGGCGGTGGAGAGTCAGGCTTTTTATAAAGCCATGGGCTGTGTGGAAGCGCAGGTGTACCATCAGGGGCATGTGGAAAAAGAGCCTTTCGACTGCCAGTTGGAATGCTGTATCTAAGAGCCTGTCCGGACTCTAAGGAATTGCAGGGAAAAGTCTTGCGCCGCCCGTGCACACTCCTGACCGCGAATCGCAATGCACTGACTTCTTTATCGCTGTTCTTTCTCCAAAGAAAGAATCAGGTTCGCCAGCTCCTCCGGCCGCATTTCCCCCATATCCTGCTTATCCCGGGCTCCGTCACGCGCCCTGACCGACACGGTCCCGTCAGCCTGTTCCTTTTCTCCTAAAATGAGCATGTAAGGCACTTTATCTAACTGCGCTTCCCGGATTTTGTAGCCCAATTTTTCATTCCTCGCATCCATTTCCACACGGATGCCTGACGCTTTTAAGGCTTCGGAAATTTTATCCGCATATGGCATGTATTTATCGGAAACAGGCAGAATCTTTACCTGCACCGGCGAGAGCCATACCGGAAATTTCCCTGCATAGTGCTCGATGAGGATTCCGATAAAGCGCTCGATAGACCCCAATATTACCCGATGTATCATAATCGGCCTGTGCTTTGCCCCGTCCGCCCCGATATATTCCGCTTCAAACCGCTGGGGCAGTTGAAAATCCAGCTGTATCGTTCCGCACTGCCATGTGCGTCCAATAGAATCTTTCAGGTGAAAGTCCAGCTTGGGGCCATAAAAAGCGCCGTCCCCTTCGTTTATGGAATAAGGAATTTCCAGACTGTCCATGGCGATGCCAAGGGCTTTTGTGGCAAGCTCCCAGTCTTCATCGCTTCCTATGCTGTTTTCCGGCCTTGTGGATAACTCGACATGATAGGGAAATCCAAACTTTGTATAAACCTTATCGATCAGCTTTGCCACCTTTTTGATCTCCTCTATTATCTGATCCTGAGTCATAAAAATATGGGCGTCATCCTGAGTAAAGGCCCTGACGCGCATCAGCCCGTGGAGTTGTCCCGACTTCTCGTTCCTGTGCACCAGGCCAAGCTCCGCCAGACGAAGGGGCAGTTCCCGGTATGAACGGGGCGCAAGCTTATACACAAGCATGCCTCCCGGACAGCTCATAGGTTTAATGGCATATTCCGTATCGTCCACCACTGTCGTATACATATTTTCCCTGTAATAGTCCCAGTGCCCCGACGTCTGCCACAAGCTTTTGTCCAGCATAATTGGCGTGGAAATTTCCTGATAGCCTTCCTTCACATGCAAATCCCGCCAATAATTCAGCAAAAGATTTTTGAGTACCATCCCCTTAGGAAGGAAAAACGGAAAGCCCGCGCCTTCCTCCTGAAAAGCAAATAAGCCAAGCTCTTTACCAAGCTTTCTGTGATCTCTGCGCCTTGCCTCCTCCATCATATGCAGATATTCCTCCAACAGGGCCTCTTTGGGAAAGGAGATTCCATAAATGCGCGTGAGCATCTTTCCCTTTTCATCACCCCTCCAATATGCTCCCGCAACGGACAAAAGCTTCAGCGCCTTAACCTGACATGTGTTCGTAATATGCGGGCCCGCACAAAATTCAGCGTAATCCCCCTGTTTATAAAAGCTGATTTTTTCCTCCTCCGGTAATTCCCGTATGAGTTCCAGCTTATAGCTCTCCCCGCGTTCTTCCATATACGAAAGAGCCTTCTCCCTGTCCATTTCATATACCTGCAGGGAAAAAGATTTTTTTACGATTTTCTTCATCTCCGCTTCGATTGCAGGCAGGTATTCCTCCGAAAAAGGAAACGTAAATTCAAAATCATAGTAAAATCCATTCCCGATTGCCGGGCCGATTGCGCATTTTGTATCCGGATATAAATTCTTTACCGCCTGCGCCAATATGTGCGCGCTGGTGTGCCAAAATGCCTTTTTCCCCTCCTGCTCCTTGAAGCTTACTTCTGTGGTTTCTCCGTTTTTCAACAAAACTTTCATAATTGCTGCTCCTTTCTTTTACCTCTCCCGGATAATATCCGTCCAATCATAAATAATAGCGGCATGGCTCAAAATATGATCCATTTTTATGCAACAACATAAGAAAAGCACCCATAAGACCATCTACAATAGTCTTAAGGGTGCGTCTGCACGGTTCCACCTTAACTTTTCACTTCGGATTCCAACAAATCCTATCCTTTAACGCAGGCATACGGTAATACTTACAAAAATTCCTTTCAGTATTACGGCTCAGGAATGGTTTTCGTCTATTTTCCTCATAAACGGCTTCCACCAAATGCCGTTCTCTCTGGCTGATTCCACATAAACTACTCTTTCCGTCATAGCTTTCTTATATTGCTAACTGCACTTTATCAAATTTCCTTTCTTTTGTCAATATTCAAAAAAATGGCATGAAAGATAAGGCGTAAATATTCAGCCTTCGGCTTCATAGTTACTGAATCCGGCTATTAGAAGTTCGCCTTCGGCGAAGAGCCGGATTCTTTTGGCATAATATATGCTTTCTCACGGTCTGCGCAGTAAATGCGCAGCCCTGGCTGAATAGTTACAGATAAAGCTTCCTATTCTTTGCAGGTATAAACATACAGCACATAAGGGGAACTTTCCTCCGTATAAGTCCCTGCCAGCGACAGCCCCACGTCCCCTGCATTGGAAAGCTCAATTCTGGAAAAAATGTATTTTCCGCCAAGGGCTTTAAACGCATCCCCATTGATATAAATGTCGTGATCCGCCACCTGATAATCCCGCACTGCGGCCACAATAGAAAGCTCCGACCCCGAATAAAGGTAAGCTCTGGCTCCCCAGGTATCAAAATATTCTGCGGATTCGGGCACTCTCTCAAGAGCCGGCACAATTACCTTACGAAAGTCTTCCTTGTAAGCCTGTCCATAAAATCCCAGATAACCGTCCAGCGTGGCTATCCCGTTATATTCAAGCACTGCCGGGTGAAAACCGTAGGCCGCCGCCCACTCCCCGTCATACCCCAGGTCTTTCTTTGCCAGTTCAAACAGGTCTGTGGAATAAAATTCCCCATAGCTTAAATCATTGGACTGCTTTCCCTTTAAAAGCTCGTAAGCCTTCGCAAAGCAGGTGTGGTACAAATCATTGTATCTGGTACCTGAAAGAAGGATAAGCAAAACCGCAAGCACCGACAGCACATTTGCAAGATACCGCCACAGCATCCCCTCTCCCACATAGAGCCTTTTTTCTGTTTTCAAAAATATGGCGCTCGACTCACCCTTATCATAAAGTCTTTTCAGCACCAGGAAAAAAGCGGCATACCAGACAAAAGGACTAAAAAAAATGGTCCGGTTAAACTGCCATCCCGTAAGGGGCGGACAGATCGTCTCCACTACCTTCCTGAAAGGCTCGCAGTAATAAATACCATAAATAAAACTGTTAAAGACCAGCACCAGCATCAGCAGGTTAAAGGGATCGTGAAAAATTCCCCGAACATTTTTCTTTTTTATATAAGAGCCGTTTAACCACAAAAAATACAAAACACAGACCGGCATAACCAGATAGGTATGCATACTTTCCGCATGAAACATGCCCTTTGTAAAGCCTTCCGCCATGGTTTTCAAAATTTCTCCGACGCCAAAGCTCCCTGCCTCCATGGTGGAACGGATCGTTTCCTCCTCCCCAAGAAGCATAACGCCAAAGAGCCTGTACTCAAACACAATACACCCGCCCGCAAGCGCTGCAATTCCAATCAAAATACGCAGCGGACATTTTTTGTCCTTCAACCACAGCCACAAAAAAGCAGCCGCCATATACGCAAGAATAAAAAGGCCAAAATAAGAAAAATAAGAAAGCAGCGGATAAAAAAACAGCGCCCCATACCATTTTAAGGACGGCTCCCTGTAGAGCCTGCGCACCAGATAAACAACCAGGGGAATAGATGCAAAGGGAATCCCAAATGCCGGAAATACATTCAAAATCCCATAAGATAATCCCGCCATCCACGCAACAGGGCGGTACTTTTGATAGCTCTCCCCACAAAAATCTCCGGCCAACAGGAGGGATGAAGCAAGCGCAATCACAATTTTTAATAAGTATCCCACCACATATGCATAGTAAGAGGGCATCAAAAAAAACAGCATGGTATAGAGGGAAAATTCGGAGGGCAGGTTATCCCTGCTGATTCCCCCCAAAAAAGGCGCCTCCACACCATGGGCAAAAAAAGAATTTGTATTTTTCAGCATCTGAAACTGTGCAATAAATAAATCCAGATTATCATGCACGGAAATAATGCTGCTCTCCCCGGCTCCAAAAAATACAAGAGTCGCAAACAGCAAAAATCCCGCCGCAATGATCAGATACCAGTTTTTTATCAGCTTTTTCATCCTGCCCCCAATTTTGACTTAGATTTTCTTAGGCGGCGTCCTCTGACGCCTTAGAAAATCTTTATCTCTTTTTCTTTTTTTCATTCACCGTGCGCTTTAATTCCTCTAACGCCTCCTCAAAACGCTTAGAGTACATGGTAGGATTTCCCTTAAGCTGCGACCTTTGATGATAACCCTTAAGCTTTCCAAACTGCAGCCTGTGCTCCTTTTCCACCGAGTATTTGCTGCGCAGTTCCGTAATTTCTTCCCTGACTTCTTCCATAAATTCCGAAGGATTCACTTTCACCCTTTCCTTAAGGGTAACGAATTTTTCCTCAATACTATCCATCAGCTCGTCAACCCGCACATTTCTCTCCTGCCTGCGGACCGCACGCTCGTCGTTGGCAACGGCGATAATAACATCCAGACGCTTCTGAATACGCTCCATTTCCTCCTTCGCCGTTTCCAGCCCAATCAGGATATCTCTCAAATCCATTGCAGCCTTGAAGGAAAGCGTAAAATCAACCACAATATATTCCGTTACGATAACCGTAACCACCGTAACCAAAACCGAAGGGATGGCAAATACCACCCTTTCAACACCTTTATGCACAAATTCCGTCATAAGAATGGTCAAAAATCCCCACGCCAGTGTGGATGACAGGCAAATGTGTCCCTTATAATTAAAGCGCTGATTGGAATAGTCCCAGTACCGCACCTTAAAAAGCGCCTCCATTGTCATCCCCGTGACCAGTTCCAATACGGTTGCCCCAAAACACCCGGCAATATATGTCAGGAAAATATTTTCCTGAAAAGGCATGGACACCACCAGCATCATAATAGCCCCGCTCCCGTAAATCGGCAAAAAGGGCCCGCGCATAAAACCCCGGTTTACAAACCGCCTGCTTTTTAACGAGACATAGGTGGATTCAAAAACCCAGCCGAAAAAACAATAGAAATAAAAGAAAAACAGCCACTGAATCACTGAATATTGGTACATTTCTCTTTCCTCTCCCGTACTTTTCTTCCCCTCACATGGAAAATCATATCCTGATGAAACACGCATTTTTGCGATTTCCTGACCATGAACAGGAATTATTTTTACATAAAACTGATAATCTCCTCCTTAGGAGCCTTCGTTTGTTCCACACTGATGGCCTTTAACACCGGCCCCTCGCCGCCATAATCCGCAAAATATTCCTGCGCCACCTTAGCGGTCACCTTCACCCACTGTTTGTCCTTAAGCTTATCCGCTTTGTCATACGCACAGGCAAAACCTAAAAACGCCATATCCTCCGCGCAGCAGGTCATGGCCATACGGCCGGGCACAAAATACCCTTTCGGGAAATCCTCCGGCTTTAACACCATAGCCGTAAACTGCACTGTCTTATCAAGATACCGTTCTAAATTATCCAGGCTGTCCAAATACCAGATCCCATAGCCTTCATTATCCAGCTCGATAACAGGCGCATCCAGACTGTAAGGAAGATCATCCTCAAAAATCTGGTTCACTTCCCCTTCGGAATCCTCAAAGACAATGTCCGCCTGCTGATTGATTGCTTTCACATTCCGTTTATAAAGGCTCAAATCCTCTACGTCGTCACAGCGGTTAAAGATAATCAGCTCCGATTTACGAAGCATTTCCGCCAGAAGCGATTTCATATTGGTAAAATACATGGGGAAGGTGGAAGCGTCGATGGTGGTAATCTGCTGCTCCACCCGCCAGTGAAAAGGCAGCTTCATATTCTTAAAATTCCACATACCATTATACTCAATAATAATGCGCTCAGGCTTATACTTTTTTTCCAGCTCAATCAAATGGGAAGTGTTAAAATCTTCCTCCTCCTCAATGAGCGCCAAATCCGTACGGCTTCTTTTCAAAAGCGTTTCTTCATACTCTATTTCCCCTTCTTCGCAGACAATCAAAAGAGTCTTTCCTCTTATCTGAAAATAAGGCTGATCCAGCGTATAACAGATAAACTCCGTTTTCCCGCTCTCCAAAAAGCCATTGATGATATAAACCGGCTTCATACCAATCCCCCATTCCTTTCTGCAGCCTGTAAATTTAGGCCCAGGCACAAATATGTTAATTGAAAAATCATCAGAACTCTATTTTGCAAAAAGCGACTTTAACCTGTCCTCATTCAATTTTGAACCAATCACACAGAATTTTCCTGTCACATCCGGCTTACCGTCACGGACATTGCTCTCTCCGGGCACATAGTCAAAATATACCCAGCCTCCCGCTTCTCCGGGCACCATACCCTTTGCCCGCAGTACAAAGCCGTACTCTCCCTCTTTTTCAAGTTCTTCCAGAATATGCTCAATTTCCGCCTTGCCGTAGGCCGAAGGCGTTTCCATTCCCCAGCTTGTAAAAACCTCGTCCGCATGATGATGACCGTGGTCGTGATCGTGGCAGCCGCAGGTACAATCCGGCCCGTGGTCGTGATCGTGGTGATGAGCATGATCCTCGTCATCGTGGTGATGGCCGTGGCACTCTTTGTCGTGATCATGATGGTGGTGGACATGGCCATCCTCGCCATGATCATGATGATGCTCGTGATCATGACCGTCTTCACCGTGATGGTGGTGATGCTCATGGTCATGGCCATCTTCATCGTGGTGATGTTCATGCTCATGGTCATCCTCACCGTGATGATGGTGATGCTCTTGGCCGTCTTCACCGTGATGATGGTGATGGCTGTGGCGCTCATGTTCATCTTCCCTGTCAGCCTTAATCTCTGCCATCAGTTCCGCTTCTAAATCTTTTGCTCCCTCAATCGTTGCAAGCATATCCTTTCCGTCCAAATCCTCCCAGGGCGTTGTGACAATGGTTGCCTTTTTGTTCTGTTCCCTGATCAGTTCGATACATTTATCCAGTTTATCTTTGGAAATATTGCCGGTCCTGCTTAAGATAATGGTGCCTGCATAAGCAATTTGATTGATGAAAAATTCACCAAAATTTTTCATGTACATCTTGCACTTGGAGGCATCCACCACGGCAACCGCGCTGTTTAGCGTAACCTTGCTTTCGTCAATTACATTTTGAACCGCATTCATTACATCCGACAGCTTGCCCACGCCCGAGGGCTCGATCAGGATTCTCTCCGGCTCATAGGTTTTCATTACTTCCTTGAGAGAAGCGCCAAAATCGCCTACCAGAGAACAGCAAATACAGCCTGAATTCATTTCCTTAATTTCAATACCGGCTTCCTTTAAAAATCCGCCGTCAATTCCAATCTCCCCGAACTCATTTTCAATCAAAACCACCCTGGTATCGCCAAGCGCTTCCGCCAACAACTTTTTAATGAATGTCGTTTTTCCTGCGCCCAAAAAACCGGACACAATATCAATTTTCGTCATTTCAATCCTCCATTTCCATTCCGGAACCTCTTTACAAGTCAACACCCCGCTGCCAGCAACGGGAGCTCAGAGCATTTTCAAAATACTCCGGGCGGCGTTTTCTGACGCCTTAGAACTTCTCTTCACACTTATTATAATAACTTCATTTTGAGAAGTCAAATAAGAGCTTAATTCCTCTCCTTTTCCTGTATCGCTTTCCGTAATGCGTTCAGCACTCTCTTTTTATCCATACTCCATTTTGGGGCAATCAGATTCTTTTTGTCTCCGTCCCCTGTCATGCGGTGAATGACCATCTTCTCAGGCAGCAAGGCGATACAGTCCGCTACCAAAAGGACATATTCCTCCATGCTCATCACCCTGAATTTTCCTTTCTGATATTCTTTCTCTAAATCCGTCCCTTTCATTACATGCAGAAGTTGTAATTTTATCCCATCGGCGCCGCTCGTTCCCACATAGGATACCGTTTCTTTCATATCCTTATCTGTCTCTCCGGGAAGTCCCAGGATCACATGAACAATCACCTGCACCCCTATCTCTTTTAGCCTTCTTACCGCCTCATCATAGACCGGCAGCGAATATCCCCTTCGAATATACTTTGCAGTTTCCTCATGGATTGTCTGCAGTCCTAACTCCACCCACACCGGCTTTCTTTGGTTCATCTCCCGCAGCAGCGCTATGACCTCTTGGGGAAGACAGTCCGGCCTTGTGGCAATCGATAAGGCCGCAATATCCGGATGGGATATCGCTTCTTCATAAAGTGTCCTGAGCCTTCTAACCGGCGCATAAGTGTTGGTAAATGCCTGAAAATAGGCAATATACTTTCCGTTTTTTATTTTTTCTTTGACACGCTCTTTTCCCTGTTCAATCTGAACGGTAATAGAGTCCTGCGCCCTACCGGAAAATTCCCCGGAACCGGCGTCCGAACAGAAAACACATCCCCCTATGCCCAGTGTTCCGTCTCTGTTCGGACAGGTAAAACCGCCGTTTAATGCAATTTTATATACCTTTTCTCCAAAGGTATCCTGTAAATAATTGTTTAACGAATAGTATTTCATGATAATGCTTTATTCTTATCTCCATTGTTGCCGGCAACTCCTGGATTTGACCAGAAGCACAAATTTGTTTCTGTTTTCACACTAACCCCATGATTCCGCTCTGCGGAATCACAAATCCTGATGAAGAATGCCTGTTTTTCAAGGCATTCTTCTAAGTGTGAAGATAGCTTGTTTTGCAAGCTTTAAAAGTTCTTAGGCGGCGTTTTTTGACGCCTTAGAACTTTTCTTCACACTTCCCGACATGCCGCTTTGCGGCACAAACAATGTGTGAAGAATGACCGTCAGGGCATTCTTCTGAGTGTGAAGATAGCTTGCTTTGCAAGCTTTAGTTGTTCTTAGGCGGCGTTTTCTGACGCCTTAGAACTTCTCTTCATACTTCTTCCACATGTTGCTGCATTTCATATAAGTATACAAAAAAAGCTGCATCCTTACAATGCAGTTTTCTCTTGTAATTAATACATTAGTAACTGTTCAGCCCTTGGCTTTATCGTTACGAAATCCGCTATTAGAAGCTTGCCTTCAACGAAGATCCGGATTCTCTTGGCATAATTTACGCTTTCTCAGAGTCTTCGCAGTAAATGCGCAGACCTGGCCGAATAGTTGCCGTTGTTTTCTCACTTTGGTATTGTACCCTTGTTAAAAGTAAATTATAATTACAACGACAAATCACTGTTTACCGGAGAAAAAAGCTTACAAATGGCCCGGGAAAATATGAGCCGGATATCCTATAAGGAATTGTACTGCCTAATATGATTATGATGATTATGGAAAGGATACGTATAAATGAAAACGAAAGTTTTATTTTTAGATATAGATGGAGTGCTCAATTCTAATTTTTGGAGCAATCGTCACCAAAAGGAAATCAGCGACGGCACATTAATTGATGAAGAAAAAATCAAGCTATTAGCTTCTATAGTAAAAAAGACAAATTCAACAATAATTCTTCACTCCGGATGGCGCACCTGGTTTGATTCTCAGATAAGACCGCTTCGTGCGGAAGCGGCGAAGTTGACTCAATTATTAGAAAAGGAAGGGTTACATATAGATGGATTAACGCCGGATCTGACCACAGAAGAAATAAGGGCGACAAAAAAATTCAGTCTGGTAAAGGCAGACGAAATTCTTTTATGGTTAAAATCACATGATGTTACCGAATGGGCAGTTCTCGACGATCTTGATTTACATAATGTTCAAGTAACACAACATCAAGTAAAGCCTGACCCGGCAGTAGGATTGACTGCTCAAGACGTAGAAGAAGCAATTAAAATTCTATTAGGGTAACATGCTATTTATCTATCGTCTCATAGTCCGACCAGATCAAAGACCCCGCTGCAAGCAACGGGGTCTTAAACTTGCACTAAGGTTTTCCGTTTGGAGTACCATACTTTTAATTCGTTCGGCATTCCATCCGGTGACAGAACCATATCCCCTGCACCGTTATAGCGTAAAGCGGCGCCGCTGTTTCTAAGGGTCATGCCCTGTCTGTGTTCCATAAATGACACAAAACAGGGCATGAAAACCTCTCAGGCAGGCTCTAAAGACACCATAAAAGCTACAAAAGCTTCCCGCCTAAAATCACCTGCTGCAGTGCCAGTCCGTCCTTTTTCAGGAGCACTACATCTGCCTTTTTCCCTGCCGAGATACTTCCGTGTTTATCGTATATGCCTACGCATTTCGCCGGATTTACCGCAGCACACTTAACTGCGGATTCTAGCGGAATTCCCATCTTAAGCACCGCCGTACGCATACAGTCCAAAAGGTTGGTCACCGAACCTGCAATGGTTCCGTCATGAAGAGTGGCCAGGTTACCCGTAACCTTCACGGCCTGTCCGCCCAACGTATAATCACCGTCCTCAAGGCCCGTCGCCCTCATACTGTCACTGATCAGTATAATACGCCCGTCGCCGAATATTTTAAATGTAGTTCTGACTGCCGCCGGATGGATATGCACTCCGTCACAGATTAATTCCACTTCCGCACAAGCTTTATCCGCAGCCGCTCCCACCGGCCCCGGAGCTCTATGGGTATAAGGATTCATGGCATTGTACAGATGGGTCACATGGTTCGCCCCTTTCTCAAAGGCCTCCATACAAATATCATAATCCGCACATGTATGCGCCAATGACATCACTGTGCCGCTGTGCCTTTGCGCTATCAGTTCCATTGCGCCTTCCTGCTCCGGCGCAATGGCAAGTAGTTTCACACAGCCTCCCGATGCTTCCTGCAGCCGATCAAACATGGCAATATCCGGATTGTGAATAAACGCACCGTTCTGCGCTCCCTTCTTTGCATGGGAGACGAATGGGCCTTCCATATTAATGCCATGGAAACGGGCGCTCTTTTCTTCCCGCCCTGCTTCCTTAAATTCTTTTGCCGTTTCACAGATTCCGTACAGCGTCTCCTCCGAAAGCGTCATGGTTGCAGGCACAATATTTGTAACGCCCACAGATGCTTCGTAAGCCGCCATTGCAGCCATTGCTTCCCGTGTTCCGTCGCAGAAATCATGCCCCATGCACCCATGGAAATGAATATCCGTCAATCCAGGTATTGCATAGCATCCGGAAGCGTCAATCTCCTGCGGATCGCTGACTTTATCCCTGGAATCTACAAAACAATCTCCCTCTACATAAATATCCTTGTTCAGGAAAATTCCATCTTCCGTATAAACACTGGCATTTTTTATAACCATAAAGACTATCTCCTTTTCCTGCCTTTCCGGCGTTAATTCCCGCGGACAACAAGCCAAGTGACCTGCCTGAATCCGGCCTTTGGCCGGTTTGGATGTTTGGCCGGCTGCCGCCAGAGCAAATATCCCGCTTTCCCGGGGCCTTAAAAGTTTCATGCCCCGTTGTTTGCCGCGGGGCCCTTTACTTTAGTTCCGACAACGCAGCCTCGTCCGCCACTACTGTCACATCACTATGCAGCTGAAGCACGGAAGCCGGCACTTTCGGAGTAATCGGGCCGAAAAATGCTTCTTTTACAATAGCGGCTTTGTCAGCCCCGCTGACTACCACCAGTATTTTCTTCGCCTGCATAATGGTTTTGATGCCCATAGTATATGCCTGGCGCGGCACTTCATCTATAGAAGCAAAAAATCTCTGATTTGCCTTGATCGTAGATTCCGTCAAATCCACGCAATGAGTTTCCGCTTCAAAAATGTCGGATGGCTCATTAAATCCAATATGCCCGTTATGCCCTAATCCAAGAAGCTGCAAATCTACCCCGCCTACATCCGAAATTACCTTATTATAATCGCTGCATGCCTTACTGCTGTCAGGTTCCGTTCCATCCGGCAGGAAAGTACGCTCCGGCTTCACATTAACTTTCCCAAACAGATGTTCATGCATAAAATAATAATAACTCTGATCATTTTCCTTGGTAAGACCCTTGTATTCATCCAGATTAACTGTTGTAATCCCTGAGAAATCCAGATCTCCTTTATTATACCAGTCCACCAGCTGAGCATATGTTCCAATGGGCGTGGAACCGGTAGCAAGCCCAAGTACGCAGTCAGGTTTCATAATAACCTGTGCGGATATTATATTTGCCGCTTTTCTGCTCATGTCGTTGTAGTCTTTTGCTTTGATAATTTTCATTTTAATTACCATGCTCCTTTCTTGATAAAAATTGTTCATAATACCAACGGACGGAGGCCCTAAGGCCTCCGTCATCTGGCTCGTTGCTCGCCGAACTATAGCCTGCTTACAACATTTTTTTCATTTCATCAGCTACAAATTGTACCTTCGTACCAACGATAACCTGTACCGCACTCTTGCTCGGTCTCATGACGCCTGCCACGCCTGCCGACTTAATCTTTTTCTCGTCTACCTGCGTATAATCCTTAATTTCAAGACGAAGCCTTGTAATGCAGTTGTCAAGAGAAACGATATTGGCTTTGCCGCCAAGACCTTCCAGAATGATAGAAGCTACTTCCGTAAAGTCATTATTGGAAAGAACAGCTTTTTTCTCTGCTTCCAGATCATCATCTTCCCTTCCTGGCGTCTTGAGATCAAACTTCACGATTGCAAAGCGGAATACCACATAGAATACCGCAAATGCCGCCAAGCCAAGAGGAATGATCAACCATGTTTTCTGAGCTGCCGGAAGTGATGCGGAGAAAACAAGGTCTGTTGCGCCTGCCGAGAAGCTGAAGCCTGCGCGGAAGCCAAGCAGTGTCGTTACAAAAGTAAAGATACCATATAATAAAGCATAAATCAAATACAATGCCGGTGCAAGGAACATAAATCCAAATTCAAAAGGTTCTGTTACGCCGCAGACAAATGCGCAGACTGCGGAAGAAGCTACTAAACCGATGGCAACTTTCTTTTTGTTATCTTTTGCCGTATGAATCATTGCCAATGCAGCGCCAGGAATACCAAACATCATACAAGGGAAGAAACCTGACATATACATACCAAGGCTCCATGTAACATCCGCGCTGGTGTCCCCTGCCCAGAAGTGCTTCAGATCGCCAAGACCAATCGTATCAAACCAGAATACATTGTTCAACGCATGATGTAATCCTGTAGGAATTAACAATCTGTTCAGGAAAGCATAAATACCTGCGCCCACTGCATCCAAACTTACGATTCCGTTACCGATTGCAAGCAGAGCGCCGTAAACGATAGGCCATACAACCAGCAAAATAGCTGCAACAACGATGGAAACTACGCCGGAAATAATCGTTACACAGCGTTTGCCGCTGAAAAATGACAGCCAATCCGGAAGCTTGGTACCCTTGAATTTATTGTAGCATGTGGAACCGATAATACCGGACAGAATACCGATAAACGGATTCGCAATGGCTGAAAATGCCAGACTCTTTTCCGCATTCTCTGCTATGGAAGGAAGCAATGTCGTAACAACACCCAGCGAAAGCAGGTTGGTAATCATCAGCCATGCTGCCAAGGACGCAAGCCCTGCGGTACCGTCATGATCGTCTGCCATTCCGACGCCCACACCAATAACAAACAACAATGCCATATTGTCAATAAGGGCGCCGCCGGCCTTTACCAGGAAAAATCCCAGCAGATTCACAAATCCGGTAATCTCACCACCCTGCATTGTCTGCTTACAGAGCGCATAACCTAATCCCATCAGTATACCGCATATCGGAAGACATGCCACGGGAAGCATCAACGCTTTCCCTAATTTCTGTAAATATTTCATCATAAAAGTTTACCCCCTGGTTTTTTCTCTTATTCCGGTTCCTAACGGAACCGTCCATTACAAATTTTCTTTAAAAAAGTTCAACATTGCCTCACAGGCCGTATCCTCATCCTCCCCTTCTATCTGGCAGGAAATCTCCATTCCCTGTTTTATGCCAAGGCCCATAAGCTTAATCAGCTTTTTGGCATCCGCGCTTTTTCCATTGCCGTTTATCGTTATCTGGCTCCGGAACTGTGCCGCCTTTTTCACCAAAAGCCCTGCAGGTCTTGCATGGATTCCCACCGGATCGTTAATAGTAAACTGAAATTCTTTCACTTACCCACCCCCTGTCGCTATTTTTTGTTTGTTTATTAAAATGGCCGGTCCTGCTGCCCTACGGTTTCTTCCCTGCGGATTCACTGTAAGTACATCCACATACCAGGCCTATAAACCAATATTTTATATATCCCTCACCGCTTTTCGCACTTTCAGAACGGAAGAAGCCGAAACACTGAGTTCATCTACTCCCATGGTCAGGAAAGTTTCCGTCAGATCCGTATCCGCCGCCAGCTCTCCGCAGATTCCGGCCCAGATTCCCTCCTTATGCGCATTTTTCACTGTCATTTCTATCAGCTTCAAAATCGCGGGATGATGTGTGTCGCATGTGCTTTCCAGCTTCTGATTCTGTCTGTCTACCGCCAAAGTATATTGTGTCAGATCATTGGTTCCAATGCTGAAAAAATCCACTTCCCTGGCCAATTCGTCGGAAATCAGCGCAGCTGCCGGAGTTTCTATCATAATGCCCAGCTCCACATCCTTCATAGGGTGTCCTTCCGTAGAAAGCTCCTCTTTTACCTGATTCACAATCTCTTTGATCCGCCGGACCTCCGCCACAGACACTACCATCGGGAACATAATCGCCGCTCTGCCGTAAGCAGAAGCCCGAAACAGCGCCCTCAGCTGAGTGATAAATATTTCCGGTCGATCCAGGCAGATACGGATGGCGCGGTATCCCAAAGCAGGATTTTCCTCTTCTTCAAGGGCGAAATAATCTACCTTTTTATCAGCCCCAATGTCCAAAGTCCTGATAACTACCTTCTTATCTCCCATTTTCTCAAGCACAGCCTTATAGCTTAAAAACTGTTCTTCTTCGGTGGGGAAGTTCTCCCGTCCAAGATAAAGAAATTCGCTCCTGAACAGACCGATTCCTCCGGCGTCCGCGGCCAAAGCCCCGTCTGCGTCCTCCACCTTCCCAATATTAGCGAAAATGTCGATCCGTCTGCCGTCACTGGTAACATTGTCTTTCCCCTTTAACTGCTCCAGGGCTTCTAAGTCAGCTACCCATTGATTTTTACGGTGTATCATTTCATCTAACAGTTCCTGGTCCGGTTCCACCAGGAATTCCCCCTGAAATCCGTCCACCACGCCGACTTTGCCGTTCAGTTCTTCCCCGGCCGCCATCCCTGTATTTACCAGTGCAGGCAAATTCATACTCCTTGCCAGTATGGCCGTATGGGAATTGGACGAACCGCGCACCGTCACAAATGCAAGGATTTTATTTTTATCCATTTTCACCGTCTCGCTGGGCGTCAAATCGTCCGCCACCACGATTACCGGCTCATCGGTCAGTATGCCATCTTCGGGCACCCCGGCCAGAATCCGTATCACTCTGCGGGAAACATCTTTGATATCGGCCGCCCTTGCCTTCATATATTCGTCGTCCATAGATGCAAACATCTCCGCAAACTGATTCTGGGCGGTTTCCACGCCATATTCCGCATTAAAACCCTCATCCAGCACCTCATTTACCGCCTCCAGGTAGTCGTCGTCCTCCAGCATCATTTTATGTATGTCAAAAATCATCGCATGATCTTCGCCTACACGGGCCAATGTCTCTTCGTAAAGTGATGTCAGCTGTGCCTGTGCCGTCTCAACTGCTTTTGCAAACCTTCGCTTCTCCGCCTCTTTGTCCGAAACTTCCGTCTTAACTACCTGATAATCCTGCTTGTGATACCAGTATATCCGGCCTATTGCGATTCCTTTAAGTACACTTTTCCCGGTATATTTCTCCATCCCAAATTCTCCTTTTTATATCCTGCAGGTACACGCCTTTGTCACACACCGTTCCCTGCCTCACAGACGGACATGTCTGCCGGCATTTCACTTATTTCTTCAAGCTCAGGATATTATCGCCCTGCGACACGGCGCCCGGCTCTGCCATATGGAACTCGGAAAACTCATCGGAATTACAGATAACGATAGGTGTGGTAATATCATACCCTTCTGCTTTAATCTGCTCCATGTCCGCTTCCAGAAGCAGGTCTCCCTTCTTCACCTCCTGCCCCTCACTGGCATGGATGGTAAAATGTTTTCCATCCAGCTTTACAGTGTCAAGCCCTACATGAATCAAAACTTCCACACCTTCTTTACTGGTCACGGCCGCTGCATGGCCGGTAGGGAACACTGTGCTGACCGTACCGTCCACAGGCGAGCAGATTTGTGTGCCGGACGGTACTACAGCTACGCCCTTTCCTAATATCTCCCCACTGAATGCGGGGTCGTTCACCTCCGTAATGCTTATGAGCGTCCCTGCCACCGGCGCCCCAATGTCTATGCCGCTGTCTTTTCCGAATATATTCTGAAAAAGTTTCATCCGCTTCTCCCTTCCTGTCCTGCATCCCGTAATATTTTAAGTCATGCATTGCCGGATGCGGCTAACATAAATATAAGTCTTTCATTCTTTTAATATTCAATGTCAGGTAAATCTTTTCTTCTTCTGTCATGCTGCATTTATATTCGCCTTCGATATAACCGTTAATGTTATTGATAATATCATACTCCTGCGTATAATTATCTACCACGAACCGGTACAGCTTTTTATCCCTCCTTCCCCTTATGGGCTTTTCCGAAACAAGCCGGTTGGCAAGCTGCTTAAGATCGGAAACCAACCAATCCCGTGGATAATTCATCCCGTTCGGAACCGGAATGTCCCGTTCAATGATTTCCATCATCTCACGCATCATCTTTATCATGAAAAAAGTCGTTCCCATAGCGGTATTCAACTCGCCATTGATAAGATGCAGCGCAATGGATGCGGATTCATCCTCCTCCAGCCGGCATCCCGTTCTTTCTTCAATCAGTTCCAGTGCATAACAACCAACCGAATACTCCAACGGGTAGAACAATTTCACTTCATCATACAGCACATTGTTAAAACTCAGACCTTTTCGATGTCTTTCCAGTGCATAGCTGATGTGATCTGTCAAAGTCAGATATACGTTCTGGTTCAGACTAATTTCCAGATTCTCCCTCGCATAAGAAATAATATCCGTAGAAAGACGTATGAGTTCAATAGGCAGTGAAGCGAGCAGTTCTTTAAATTGCTCCTTGTCGTCCATGTTTTCCAGCCTGAAAATTTTCTCGATTTTCTCTCCAACAATTTCGCTGCCCGGTTTCTTGCCAAATCCAATGCCTCTTCCCATGACAACCAACTCTACACCCTGATTATCCCTTGCGGAAATAATATTGTTGTTGATCACCTTTTCGATACGCAATTTTCATTCCCCGTTCATTTCTTTTTCTCTTGTATCAATTACCATACTCCGCTGCAAGCCAAAAGGTATCTGTTTCCTGAAAGCAAAACAGATAATCTTTCATTTGTCCCTTGACACAACAAAAAACCAAATTTTATAAACCGGCTCCCTGACCGCTTTATAAAATTTGGTTTTGCCTGCTGCTACAGTAACAACCCAAACATTGGCTGTTTTTATTTGTTGGCATAATTATATCAACCCGTACAACACAAGTCAAGACCTTATTTTATTTATTTGGAATATTTTATATATTTTGTAATTTGAAGGGTTTTTTTTATTACACATTGCACAAACGGCCTGTCCTTGTGTCATTTGCATTTTATGCAGGTTGAGCCACGGAAAATCTCCGGCCTCCGGCCGGCTTTTCCTCCTTACCGGCTTTTCAATTTAACCCGCTACAATAAGCGACTGCGAAGCAAGAAAAATAGACACTCCAATCATCAGCACCCACAATATAACTCCTCCTGTCTTTAAAAGACGCTCCTTTTCTGTCTTATGTTCATTGTCAATATACATTTCCGTCCGCATATTTCCCTGTCCTTTCCCGTATAAAAATCATTTCTTATCTAATCTTTATGCATCTGGTACAGCAGGTATAAAACCGCTTTTTCTTATATTTTCTCATTTCTTTCATTAATATACATAACCGACAATTTTTCCTTCCCATATTTTTTCAACCATAACTCCCCATATTTTATTGCAAAATTGTGTTTTATCTGTGACCAATCTTTTTTCGTCATGATACAAATCCATGCTATTTATCCAAATTTTTACCGTAAGCAAATCCCGCACATTTTCCATCCCGTCTCTTTGGTTTTCTTCGTTCTCTCCCTGCATCTTAACCTGATAAAGCATTTCCCCCGCCGTATAAAAAAAGCCGCTTTTCTTTTCCTTTGTCTGATACAGTATAAAATAGCCGTCGTCTTTCTTTGCAAATCCTCCTCGCGATATCCACCAAGTGTTATCCTCCCACCCGCCTTTATTTTCTTCCGTCAGGATATGCGAACACAAATCCCAAATTGCATCGGGGTTCTTTTTCCCGCCGCTTTCCATCCGGTATCCCGCCAGTCCAACCTTCTGTTCTTTATGATATTTGTTGTAAATTTGTATTTCAAACAAAGAATCTTCCCGGTTTACTCCCTCTAAAACCACGCTTTCCCAATTGATTCCCTCATATACAAGCACGCTCCATAGAAGGTCGCAGACATTTTCGTCCAAAAGCGCTTTTCTTAGAGCGTCCTGCTTTTCATCTGCGCCAATTTCCTGCAGCATTTTCCGTGCGGTTTCACCTTCCATGTCTTTATCCGCAAGCCTGCCGCCTTCTATAACAGGCAGTGCAAACATTTTGCAGTTTTGGCTTCCTCTTGCATCCTCACTCCCCCACTTCAATTTTTCAAGCGCATCCTCCATTTGACCCACCTGCTCAAAACATGTCAAAGGGGTTTGCATACCAAGATATATAGTGTACAAATCCTTATCCAAAAATGCCGCAAGATACAATTGCTGCATTCCATCCAAAGATAAAATCTGTCCATAGTAATAGGTTTTCCACCTCACATCCTCCCTCACAAAACAGCTCTTTTCCCCATGATTGGCAATAGAATAGAAAAAACAGCTTTCTCCGTCCATGTCCTCCCATGTAAAATTGTAGCAGTTAACAATTTCGCCTCCGTTTGTGGTGCTGATTCCTGCCTTTCTCCTGTGCTCTGACCGCTCAATGGCCGTCATCTCTCCCCGGTATCCGCATCGCTTAATCATGCCCTTGTTTTCCATGCTGATACCTGCCATCCGACTATAGGCGTCAGGCTCCGCCGCAAGACTTTTCAGCTCTCCTGCAAATTCACATCTGCTGATGATTCCATCATTATATAAGCAGATTCCTCCCAAATCCTTGTCCCCCGTTACCAGGGAATTTTTTATGATGACATCATGAATTTTTCCCTCATTCTTTTCTACCATACCATAACCATTTTCACTATAAAGCCCATAAACAGTATGTCCATTTCCATCAAAATCTCCGGCAAACAATGGGACCTCTATATTTTTCCTTACAGGTGCCTCATATTCCCAATTTTCATAGTTCTCCATGTCGTTTAAGCAAATATCCGTCATCAGCCTGCCGCTTACAAAAGGCATATTATGAGTTACCTTCCGCCAGAACCTCTCGTAATCATAGGCTGTGTAAATCTCGTAGTAGCCATCCGCCGATTCCTTAAGGTCTTTCGGTTCCGACGCCTTATATGCAAGGGCCGCTCCCCCCACAAGCACAATCACAATTCCAGCCATCATCAGCGTATTATACAGAATGTTTTTTAACATTCTTTCCAATTATCCTCACCCCTCTTAACAGCAGACCATTTTATTTCTCATTCCCTTTCCATACCTGCTTCCATATCGGATCGGGTGCAAATACTTTGCAGCTGCAAAAAATATAATCTGTTAATCCAGCCGTCTCTTTCCATCATTTCAACGAGCGCTTCTTCTTCAAAATAAGCATCTTTTTTCTTCCCGTTTGTCCCCTCTGCCCGGATCCAAAAAAATTCATTTGACGCCCTTTTCCAACTTTCCCGGCTTTCCTGCCAAATTCCTGCCAGATATATCCCCTCCTCATCTAATCCCTCATAAAAATCCATCGTAAGCTCACAGAGCCGGTTACACCAATCAATGTCGAAATTCCCCTGCCAGCCTTCCTCAAAAGCCCATACCGCATTTTTCCCGTCATAAAAAGCTTTTATAAATTCCTGGTCCGTCTCATTTGTAAACTCCCCATATATCTCGTAGGCTTTGCCCGGTATTTCTTTCAAATTTCCCTCTTTTCCATTTAACGCCATAGCCTGCGTAACGTCCCCGGTAAATTCCCCTTTTATATCCCTTATAAAGGCATACCGATAGATCTGCGCGCTGTACCAGAAAATTCTTTCCTGGTCCACTCCCATGTATTCCATCAAATTTTTTTGCGCGTAAACGGCATTTAAAACCGCCTTCAAGTATTCCCCCGCCGCCTTTTTTAAGGCCATGTCGCCATTCCCTGTTCCACAACTTTTCACATAACCGGAAAGCTGTTCTCTCCATGCCGCCTCATAAGCCGCAAGGGTGTCATACTCCTTTGATTTATCGCAATAACAAAGCCCGGACAAATAAAAGTCGTCAATCGGATTGTCAAAACCTCCTGCCTCCCTGAATATTGCCCGATATTTTTCATCTTCTTCATTCCCTTTATCTTCTGCCGCAAAAAAGCCTTTTTGAAAGGAAATCTCCTCCCCGGCCCTTCTTTTTTCTTCTATCCCCAGCCCGGCCGCATATGTCAGAAAAAGCAAATAAAACGACAATAAAATAAGACAGGAAATCGATAAAAAGAATCTTTTCCCTGCCTTTTTTCTTCTTCTGTCCTTTACATCCCTATGCATAAAATGATGCCCCCTTCTTTTGTGCAGCCTTATAACTAACTATAGCTTACACACCCATTGCATCATATGAGCATCATTTTTGCATCAAAGTTGCATCATTTTATTTTTCTTTTCATTAGACCTTTCTATGTATTCCTGTCATAATTCTTTTTCGTATCATGCAGTCCGGGCAAATAGCGCTAGTACAGCATTTCCCACTTTAAATGCCTTTCAGGCAAGTCAAACTGCCAATTACTTCATATTCGCTGTGCCGGCAGCCACTTACGGTCTTTCCGAGGATACAAGCTCTCCGTTCACATAGGTATCTGTTCTCTGCAAAACTTCCTCATCCTTTTCATCATCCCATTTGTAAACATTTTCCGTATATGAATTTGTACTGTTGTCAACATCTGTTACACTTGAGTACTCGGATAATTTATTATCTGAGTACCGTATGCATCTTGGAAGATTTAAACGTCTGTATTACTATAACGAAAACCATCCCTGAGACCTCACCGCTAATTATGCAGTTGACAAACATGAATTAATGTAATACCAGAATGTTATTATCATTTATAATATCAATTATTTTATCTTCCATAAGGACCGCATCCTTTATTAAAGCTTTTTATCTCTTCTATAATAGTGCTTAGGAAGTTTAAAATATACAGCAAATCTACAAAGAAATTTTTACCCCCTTTCCTCTGTGAGTATTTTTTGTGAGTATTTCCCGTTTTTAAAAACAAAACAGGCAGGAATACTTGAAATCTAAGCATTTCTACCTTATTGATAAGAGTGCGAGACAAGGCTCGAACAATATCGTTAGTCTGAAAACCGCATAAAATCAGGAAAGGAAAAGGTACGTTACCCAGTATGATTCAATTTTGATTCAACACTTTTGCACTGCCTTACGCCGCTTTAGAATAATCAATAACAGCAATTTCCTGCATAAGCTGTTTCGCCATATTCACAAGAGATTCCACCTGCCTTGCCACCTCATCCGAATAATATTTCTCACCGCATTGCTCACATTCTTCACAAGGCACATTTTTGATGATGATAATGCAGTTTTTATAATTTACCACATGCGTTGTCAGAGATGAAATTGTTGTCTTACATTTACAATACATACACATAATTATTATCCTTTCCTTGTTTTTAAATCCTTTTCAAATTTATCAGTGTCCGGAAAATAAGCGGTTATAAAAAATAAAATGTTGCCGTCTGAACCGACAACAATGTGCAATATTTTATTTTCTTGCGTATGTCCGAAAATAAGACAGCTGGGATGAGGAAAATCATTCGGATAGTACTCTATGATTTCTCCTGTTTGCAGACAGGACTTTACATCTGCGATACTGGTGTCTCTTTCCTGCATACGCTCTAAACAATGCTTTGACCATTTTATATTGGAATACATATTTAATAGCTTTTGAATCTGTTCTATATCCACATTTCCTTTTCCTTTGTTTACTAATATTGTACACCATATCAGTGGGAAATAGCAAAGGAAAATGATGATGCAATACTTTTCCGGTAACTCAAAGTGATTCAAAATTTACACACAAAGAAAAAACGGAAACGCTGTAAATATCAACGTTTCCGCTTCATTAAAAAGAGCGCGAGACGGGACTCGAACCCGCGGCCTCGACCTTGGCAAGGTCGCGCTCCACCAACTGAGCCACTCGCGCATTTATTTGTCCATTTGAACCGGACAAATATTACTATACATCATGCCTTGTGCTTTGTCAACTGATTTTTTAAAATTTCCACAAACTTTTTTAATTTTTTTAAACTGCATTCCAAATTCTTTCCGAAAAGGGCAGTTAAACCTTCTGCCATTTCTTATCTTTCTTATTCTCCAACTCTGTCTCTATATTTCACACGATAAATTCTTCTGAGCGATTCATTAATCCGTTCCTCTGACAAGGTACCATTATTCACTGCTTCCAATACGCCATTATAGGCCGTTTCATAATCCTCCGGCATGAGAATCATATCTGCCCCGGCCTGCAAAGCCATAACTGCCGCCTGATCCGATGTAAAATAATCTGTAATAGCCGCCATACTCATAGAATCTGTAATGACAATTCCCTGAAATCCTAACTGCCCTCTTAAAAGCTCGGTAATCATCTTTTCAGAGAGGGAAGCCGGCGTAGTATCTCCCGTAACCTGCTCTGCCGAAAGGTGGCTTACCATTACAAAGTCCGCTCCGGCTGCAATACCGGCCTGATACACCGGAAAATCTGTCTGGGTGAAATCCTCCAGGGTTTTATCACTGCTGACCATTCCGTCATGGCTATCTTTGTCGGTATCGCCAAGTCCTGGAAAGTGCTTTAGACAAGCGCTTACATTGTTACTTTTGAGTCCCTCCACGAAAGCTCCTGTCATAGACGCTACGGTATTTGTATCCATTCCGAAAGAGCGCTTCCCAATAGTCGTATTTCCATCGGTGATAACATCCGCTACCGGCGCAAAATTCATATTAAACCCATATTCTGCAAGATAACCTCCAATTGCGGCGCCAGCCTCCCGCGCTGCTGCCGCGTCTCCACTTCCACCGATGTCAGCCATATCTCCTACATTATCCGCAAGTCCGCTGCCGGCAACTCTGCTCACCGTTCCCCCTTCTTCGTCCACTCCAAGAAAAAGTGGGTACGTGCACCAATTTTTGGTATTTGTCAGCATTTCTGTCAGCTGCTCCTTGCTTTGAATGTTTTTATCAAAATAAATAAGCCCGCCCACCGGGCGTTCCTTGAGCTTCTGCTCCGTAGTTTCTCCTGCTTTCACAACCGTATCCGTATCTGTGAGGGCTTCGGGAGTAATCATAAAAAGGCCTGCCACCCTGTCCTCAAGAGGCATGACCGCAATACAGTTTTCAACGGTTTCACTTAAATAATCCGTCTCCTCCTCCGGCTCCGCAAATTCCTCAGGTGCTTCTACCGTCGTCTGCTCCCCTTCATCCTCCGTATAATCTTCCGTCTGTTCTTCATCCGTCTGCTTTTTGTCATTGAGAAACGATATGATTTTCTTTATTCCAAAAACGCCTCCCACTATCAATCCGGCAAGAAAAATTATTAAAACCACATAAGAAATAATCTGATTTCTAATTCTTCGTTTATGCCTGTATATTTTTCTCTCCATTTCTTCACTGCTTATTTCACTTTTCGCCATCCTTATCCCCCCGCATACTGCAAGCCATACTTACAGTATTGTGCCTATAGATCATTTGGAAATTTACATCCAAACTTACCGACATGCCGCTTTGCGGCACAAACAATGCGTGAAGAATGACCGTCAGGGCATTCTTCCGAATGTGAAGTTTTAGTTGTTCTTAGGCGTCGTTTTCTGACGCCTTAAAACTTCTCTTCGCACTTACCTCTTCATCTCTTGCAAACAACTGCTATATAATATTTTCCGCTATACTGCCTCTGTAAACTCATACATTCTATTATAATAACTTATTTATTTACCAATTTCTACACTAACTTAATAAAATTTCTATTAAGGTCAATTGTAAAGCAGCTATTTAACAGACAGGTGGTTATATCAAACGCCGACGCGCTTTGCGAATTGGCTTATTGCATTTGGATCTTTTGCTGATTCAGTTGCACTGAATCAAAATAAAAGCGGGCATCAATTCCTTTGAATTAATACCCGCTCTTAAACTATGCTATCCAATGGCCTTTACCTCCTTCGCTTTTTGGATAAATACCAATATTCAGTTTTACTTTTTTCTCTTTCGTACTTTTACTTTTTTTCTTTTGTACGGATGTACTGTAACGTCTGTCCTTTTCTCTTTTGTAAATCGTTACCTTTTCTTCTGTACTAAATACGAAATTGAAATTCGCTTTCTTTGGTACTTAACTCTTTTGTACTTTAAAAGCTAAACTGTTCACATTTTGTTATCTGAAAAATCAGATAACGAATCTTATGTTTTTGGTGGTCCGTACCTCCTTTTCTTTAAGATTATCTATGTGAATTTGTTTTATGAATTCATTATATCATGTATTTTTAATTTGTCAACACATTTTTTCATTTTTTTATTTATTTTTTTATTTTTCTTCTTTTAGTTTTATTTTATCTGAAATATTTACATTTTATTACAAATTTTCTCATTTTTATCCAGTATAAAACAATGACACACAATCTGTCTGAAATACGCAAAATCAGAATACAAGTAAGACAATTACAGCCGGTTTCGATACACCAGAAACCGGCCGTAATTTTGTCATTGCAGAAAACAACATAAATTATAGTGCGTTGACGCTATGTCAAAATTCATAGTGAGCCTCCATGATTTCAACAACATGCAAATTGGGGTGGCAAGCACATATTTTTCTGTGAAAATAAGTTTTTCACAGTAACTTCATCCATAAATCATTTTGTTGTTTACTGCAAATATTATTTCTTCATCAGATCCGTTTTTTAGATTAAAGGATATTTATCTGTCAGCTTTTGCACGATTGCTCTTGCCTCAGGAATCTTTTCCTCTCCTCCTTTGACTATCATTGCAATTGCCCCGGCAATCTGATCCATATCTTCCGTATTCATTCCACGAGATGTGACTGCAGGGGTACCAAGGCGAATTCCACTGGTCACGAAAGGTGATTTGGGGTCGTTAGGAATTGTGTTTTTGTTTGCCGTGATATGCGCCTCGTCCAGCATCTTCTCAACTGCCTTTCCTGTAAGGCCATAGGTTGTAAGATCCATCAGCATCAGATGATTATCGGTGCCCCCTGAAACAATCTTAATCCCTCTGTTTATCAGGCCGCTGCAAAGAGCTTGCGCATTATCAATAATATTTTTCTGATAAATCTTAAATTCATCGGTAAGAGCTTCCTTAAAACATACGGCTTTCGCTGCAATCACATGCATCAAAGGTCCTCCCTGGGTTCCCGGAAAGATCGCCTTGTTAAAATTATATTTATCAGCCGCTTCCTGATTTGCAAGAATAAGTCCGCCCCTTGGCCCTCTTAAGGTTTTGTGGGTTGTTGTGGTGACAACGTCCGCATAAGGAATCGGGCTTGGATGAAGGCCAGCCGCAACAAGACCCGCAATATGGGCCATATCCACCATTAACACTGCCCCCACTGCATCCGCCGTTTCACGGAATTTCTTAAAGTCAATGGTTCTTGCATAAGCGGAAGCCCCTGCAATGATCATTTTGGGCTTACATTCTAACGCAATTTCCATCAGCTTATCGTAGTCAATAAATCCATCATCATTGACGCCATAAGGTACAATTTTAAAGTATTTTCCGGAAATATTTACCGGGCTTCCATGGGTTAAGTGTCCGCCGTGATCCAGATTCATTCCCATAATTATATCTCCCGGATTGCAGATAGCAAACTGTACCGCTAAGTTTGCCTGCGCGCCGGAATGGGGCTGTACATTTGCATAATCACACCCAAAAAGCGCCTTCGCTCTCTCAATTGCAAGATTTTCCACCACGTCAACGCACTGACATCCTCCATAATAGCGCTTTCCCGGATAGCCTTCCGCATATTTGTTCGTAAGCGGGCTGCCCATTGCCGCCATGACTGCTTTGCTTACCCAGTTTTCGGATGCAATCAGCTCAATATGGCTGTTTTGCCTCTCCTGTTCGTCCATGATGGCCTGCGCAATCTCTGAATCTACTTTTTTTACTTCATCAAAAGAATACATGCTTTTCCTCCTTAGATAATGATTTCTTCCCGCGAACAATGAATCAGGCGGATGTAAGCGGAGCCGAAAGGTCCGTATCCATCTTGAAAAATGCCGCGAGAGTCAAAACCCCGCAAAATAAATATGAAGCAAATATAACGCCCCTTAAGCTTGCTGCGGGGTTTTTGACTTTTCTATGAGCAGCCGCCCTTAAAACCGGGCGGCAAGTCAAACTTAATGGAAAATGAATCCTGACCATTATAGCATAGTCTTGAAAGAAAGCAAACCTTTCATGTCTTTTTTATATGCAAATCCATAACTTTTCGGCCAGGTCCGCACATTTACTGCGCAGGCCGTGAGAAAGCGTAAATTATGCCAAAAGAATACAACCGGAGGTCGTGGCTCTCCGCCAAAGGTGAACTTCCAATGGCCGGACTGTTACTCGAATCCGCCCGATTCTAAAAAATATCCTAATTAATCCTTAAGAATTACAAAATATTGTAAAATTTCTTTACTATCATACAAAATACTGTTAAAATAGGTAAAGATTTCTGAGGGGCTTTAAACTATGTATTACATTATTGTAAACCCGGCCTCTAAATCCGGCCGGGGAGCTAAAATCTGGTCTGAACTTCAACCGATTTTAGACAAAAAAGAAATTGCATACAAGGTTTTCTTTTCAAAGGGAGTTGATCACATCGTTAAACTGGTGCGCGATTTGTCAACTTCTTTATTAAAGGATGGTTCCGATTTCATTATAAAACTGATTGTTCTTGGGGGAGACGGAACCTTAAATGAAACCCTGCAGGGAATATCAGATTTCAGCCGTGTACAGATTGGGTATATCCCCACAGGTTCCAGCAACGACATGGCAAGAGATTTAGAGCTTCCCCGGGACCCTTCCGAAATCCTGGAACATATTTTATCCTGCAACGAACCCGTTTTAATGGACTTAGGCTGCCTTACATATTATCAGACCCATGAACGGCAAACTGATCCTCAGGCTGAACTGCCTGCTTTGAAACGTTATTTTTCCGTCAGCGCCGGCATTGGTTTTGATGCTGCGGTGTGTGAAGAAGCCCTTGCTTCTAAATTTAAAAATATTTTAAATAAAATAGGACTTGGAAAACTTACTTACCTTTCTATCGCTCTCAAGCAGCTTATATTAGCGAAAAAGGTTGCATGCACCATCACTTTGGATGATGAACGGCAAATTGACCTGCCCAAATTTTTGTTCGTTGCCAGCATGATTCATCAATATGAAGGAGGCGGTTTTAAATTCTGTCCGGGCGCTGATGCCTATGATGGATTAATTGATGTCTGCGCCATAGGAAATATTCCCAAATGGCTGATTCTTATCGCGCTTCCCACAGCATTTTCCGGAGAGCATTATCGTTTCGATGGAATTGACCATTATACCGCGTCCAAAGTCCATCTGAAAACTTCCGTCCCATTGTGGGTACACACAGACGGAGAGGTTCGCATGAAAAGTAATTCCATTACCATAACATGTGAGCAAAAAAAGTTACGGTTTTTGTTATAAACAGAAAGCTTTGTGTTTAATATATAGTAGGAGCTTGTAACGCTGTCCTTTTTGCAGGCCGGCTTAAAAATTCATATACCCTGCTTAAGCAGTTGGATTTACGAAAATTAAATTCCACCGTATCCGGCAGGAATCAAGAGGAGATTTTTATTATGAAAAAATATTATGAAAGGTATAAACATGCCATACCCCTTATGATTTATGCGGTAATTTACTGCGTCTGGTTTGCCTATCTGGAAAAAAAGGTAGTGCATCCTGATACTATCATCCATATGAAATTTGATGACATCATACCTTTTTGTGAAATATTTGTTATACCTTATTTTTTGTGGTTTGCTTATGTGTCCGCAGCCGTAGCTTATTGTTTCTTTATGAATAAGCAGGAATATTTCAAAACATGTGTATTTCTTTTTACCGGAATGACTATTTTTTTGATTATTTCCACCCTCTGGCCTAACGGACATCATCTTCGTCCTTACACAATGCCCAGAAACAATATTTTTACAGCGCTTATATCGCATTTGTATCGTATGGACACGCCCACTAACCTATGGCCCAGTATTCATGTTTATAATTCTATTGGCGCCCATCTGGCAGTTGTGCATACGCCATCCCTTGCCAGAAATAAGAAAATACGCATAGGCTCATTTATATTGTGTGTATCCATTATTCTTTCAACCGTATTCATCAAACAGCATTCTATGTTTGATGTTTTGACCGCTTTTATGTTATCCGGCGTTATGTATGTGGTGGTATATCAGGCCGACATTGTTGCCGCCTGTCAAGCACGTCGCCCGGGCTTAAAACGCCGCAGGACGGTTTAACCGTTACCTCTTTGTAAGTTGGTTTATTGCCTATAAGTAACCCCCGCAGCCTGGCTGTGGGGGTTTTATTTCTAAGGAATAGCTGGATTCGGTAACTATAAAGCCGAAGACCACATAGTCACTATGAATCTGCTGTCTTGCAACAGTTCCATGATTTTTTATATAACTAAGTTTTGGCCGTACCAGTAAGTATTGCCCAAATAACGGTGAATACAGCACTTGCTATTTGCGCCATTGCCGTGTTGTCGTCAGACTAGTTAAAATTAAAAAACCGACGGCATATTTTGTATCCTTCCACAGAAATCCTTCTGCCGCTCCTGCCTGGCAGATTTGTGCAGCTCCCCAAAAGTCCATATCTTAACTTTCCGTACAAAAGCCAGTCTTTTTTCTTTAAATAATTCCACAGCTCCTTTTTCTTGTCCAAGTTTTCCTTTGTGCCCGATCGTATCAATAATATGGAAGAAACAGTAGTTATGATATCCAGATAGCTGGCCATATAATGATACATCTTTTTGTTGGATACGATCCTGCTCTTATTTTCTGTCATATAATCAACCATCAGCTTGTTTACCTGAATCTGCTGATCAATTCTCCCAATCATAATCTCCTCATTTACCGACTGATCCACACGACCGATAAAATAACGGTAAAAATTCACATCTAAATAATACATATTTTTTACAAAAGGAAGCGGCTCAAACACGAAAAGATTATCTACATAAAAAGTATGCTCAGGCAGCTTAAGACCGCACTCCCTAAGCAGTTTTGTCCTGAAAATCACAGAATGCATCAGAATATACTGGCCTTTATGAAAATGCCTGACATCTTCCCAGGTAAACATTTCGTCTACCGGAAGCGCATGTTTGTAGCGCATCACCTTATGCCTGTTTTCCCCAATCTTTTCATATACGAAATTACTCACAAGCATATCCAGCATCTTTTCTCCGCCTGCAAGATTTTTTAAAACATCTAAAATCTGCACATAAGCTTCCTCTTTTACCCAGTCGTCACTATCCACCACTTTAAAAAACAATCCCTGCGCATTTTCAATTCCTACGTTAACCGCAGATCCATGTCCGCCGTTTTCCTTATGAATTACCCTGACAATAGATGGATATTCTTCCCCATACCTGTCCGCAATTTGAGCGGTCTCGTCTGTGGAACCGTCGTCTACAATCAAAATCTCCACGTCTTCTCCACCCTTTAAAAGCGACTCCACACATTTTTCCATATAAGCTGCCGAATTATAACAGGGAACCGTAAATGATAAAAGCTTCATCTCTATACCTCCTGCATATCGCAGGCATAGCTTGCGATACTGCATTAATAAATAGTTTGAATCATGAAAAGTAACAGGCTTTCACCTCTTATCATACCCAATTTCCGGGAAAAATCAACTTAAGAAATTCTAAAGATAAGCGCTGGAGCGTGTTTGAAAAATGCTCCGGCCGCTCAGTCTGCGAACAGAATGTTGCGATAAGCCCGGTAAGCGGAAGGAATCGGGTACTTGTCCCTTATCTGTCCGGGCTCTGCAAAAATCATGCCGGCTTTATGCTTTTTCTTTGCCAGTTCATCCACTCTGAGCGCATACCCAATCATATGCCATTCTTTATGGGTAAAAATATGCTTGCTTTCCGGTAGCCGTTCGATTTTAATGACGGATAGCCCTTCCTTTTTCAAATAAGCAAGGACCTGCCTGTCCGAAAGATGTCCCTCCAAACAGGGGAATTCATACATGCCTGCAAGGAGCCCACGTTCCGGACGCTTTAGAAGGGCTACCCTCGTCTCATCTTTGATGATAAGAACCGTCTTTTCTTCCACCACCCTTGGTTTTTTAGGCGTTTTAAAGGGAAACTCCGTCTCCCGCCCCTGTATATGGGCGGTGCAGAGCTTCTCCCACGGACAGCATTCACAATAAGGCGTTCCCACCGGGATACAGACCACCGCTCCCAATTCCATGAGAGCCTGATTGAAGTCTCCCGGCCTCTCCCAGGGCATGTCCCATAACAATTCTTTTTCTATCTGAACCCGGACGGAGGGCTGCGCAATGTCCCGGCCATCCCCCTTAAGTCTTGCCAGCACCCGGAGCACATTACCGTCCACCGCCGGTACTCTCCTGCCATAGGCAATCGAACTGACCGCCCCGGCGGTATAGCTGCCTATCCCCGGAAGTTTCATAAGTTCGCTGTAATCCGCAGGCATTTCGCCGTTATAATTTTCCATAATGATACAGGCGGCTTTTTTCAGATTCCTGACTCTGTTATAATAGCCCAGCCCCTCCCATAGCTTTAAAAGTTCTTCTTCCCCCGCGCCGGCTAAATGCGCAATATCGGGCAACGCCTCCATAAACCTGTCATAATAAGGCTTGACGGCCTCGACTCTTGTCTGCTGGAGCATGATTTCCGATACCCACACGCGGTATGGGGTTGCATCCTCCCGCCAGGGCAAAAGGCGCTTTCCTTTCTCATACCAGTCCAGTAAAGGCTCCGCCGCTGTTTCCATTTCCGTAAGGCGAACCGGTACAGGATTTTGAATTTCCATGGAATCCGGGGTAACCCTGCAGTCGTAGGCAAGCACTTTAACCCCGGCCTGTCTTGCTTCTATAAGGATATCTGCAAATTCCGGCTGTGTCTTCCGGTTCGGGGTAAAATACTTTACATTTTCCATCTGGATTACGAGGATGATATATGCCTCATATCCCTCCTCCATGGCCTCCATGAGCTCCTTTACGTGCTTAACCGCCCGCTCGGAAGGGGCGTCCGGAAACAAAACCACGTCGTCCTGTTCTAAGGTAACCCCCTTTACCTCAAGAAACACTTTGCTTTCCGACGTTTCCACATAAAAGTCAAAACGGGAATTTTGGTATTTTGTCTCCGGCTTTACCGTTACGGCGTCGTGAAACAGGCCGCCGTTTAAAAGCCACTCCTCCACCGCCTTATTGGGAGCCTGGGAATCCATGTTAATCATTCTGTCTCCCTTCCTGACAGCCACCAAATCGTATGCCGTGCTTCTGTCCGGGTTAGCGCTCCTGTTTAAGTAAACCACAGCGTCCTTTGTAAGGAGCTCCTTACACCGGCCGGTATTTTTCACATGCACCTTTTCACTTTTGCCGCACATGTTTACATATGCGATAAACCTGTTGGGACGGCTTTCAAACCGGCCTTCCCATATATCATCATATCTCATTCGTTATCCCCCTCGCGTCATTCGTCAAATGCCCGTGCAGGCACGGCATTTGGCTCATTGCTCACAGGAATAAAAAAGTAGTTTTTCAAGCGTAACTCTCGGCCGCCAGTTTTTCCTTGCCTGCTCAAATTCAGGATATTGGGTGTACCACTGCCAGGTGATATCATATCCCCCATCTTCCTTTTGCAGACGTCCCAGCGCCCTTTTCTCCGCTTCTATTAGCGGCCTGATCTTTGGTGTAATAAATTCCGGATAAATGCCTGGGAAAATATCGGACGGCGCCGTGGCATATTCCACGCCGTATTTTTCTGTCTCCTTACAGATGACATCATCAATTTTCTTTCGGATTAGCTCCGCCAAATATTCCGGATTTATCACTTCGCAAATATTGTTCTGCCTTAATAACTCATAAGCCAGTAAATAGCATTTCAGCTCATCGCCGTTTATTTCCTCGCTTTCTTCCAAATGTTTCATTCCTTCCCTCATGATATCCTTATATAATGCTCTCTCATTCCCATAGCAGACCATGAACGCCGCCAGGGACATAGTCGGATTAAACCCGCTAATTCCATCGCTTTCATTCTTTTCCCACCAGATTGCATGGGGATAATCCTTGTTGCTGTCTATTGCAAACAGCCAGCGTTTTTTATCTTCGTCAAAAGAATCATGGGAATCCAGATATTTTACAATCCTTTTTACCATATCCGAATCCTTCACAAGGGCTCCTGTCCGGTAAAGAGTAATAATGGCGTCATTTGTCGCAATGGGGCTTGAAGCAGGATTGACAAAATCCGGTTCAAGCCCATTTCCGAACCCGCCGTCTTTATTTTGGTATTTTGCCAGTTCTGCGATTACCTTTTGATTTGACCGGTTTTCAAAATAATATTGATAGACAGCCAAATCTACGGGTCGTGCATTTTGTAAAATAAACTGTTTTGCAGCATTCTTATTCATATCTGTTCCTTCCCAATTTCGATTGTTATTTTATGGCTTTGTAATTAACGTGATTAAATTAACTGTAAATTACGGGTCGCGTTTATTAACCTGTCTGTCGTTTTGTTTATAAGGCACCCTTGCGGCCAGCACCACCTCCGAGGCGGGCGTTGTATGTACGGCCTGATCGTCAAAAAAGATATGTGCGCCAAAGGCTTTTAAAACATTCCGTTTCGTAATGCCTCCTAAGAAAAACGCTTCGTCAATCCTCACATTCCATGCACGCAATGTTCTGATTACACGCTCATGTGCAGGGGCGCTCCGCGCCGTGACAAGGGCAGTCCGTATGGGAGCCTGCTCCGGTGAAAATTCGCTTTGAATATCGGAAATTGTTTTTAAAAATTTGGCAAAGGGACCCTGTTTTAACGGATTCTCCGCCTGTAGTCTTTCGTTTTCTTCAAATGCCTCCAACCCCTTTTCTCTGAAAATACGTTCCGATTCATCGGAAAAAAGTACCGCATCCCCGTCAAAAGCTATCCGTATCTGAGTAATTTCTTCCCTGTCCTGATAGCTTCTGATCTCATCGCAGCAAATGATTCCGGCCGCAATCCCGCAATCAATAGCCGCCTGCACGTCTCCTTCATCCGCTGAAAGATACAAATCCGTATGAAAAGCTAAAAGATAAGGAGCAAGCGACGCTCCGCTGGCCAGCACTGCCCGTGAGATATCCAGTCCATAATGAGCGATTGAATTAAAAACCCGCAGAGAGGTATCCGGACTGTTGTGAGACATTATGATAACCTCTACCCTTCCCTCCTGCCCGGGTATCTTGTTGATATTCAGCAACGCCTCTATTAGCCTAAACCCATTCCCCGGCGCCAAAAAATCCTTTTCATGCTCCACCTGATATTGACAGTAGGCCTCCACACCCTGGGTACGGAAAATCTCATTTTCCGCAGTCAAATCAAACAGTGCGCGCGAAGATACTCCGATAACAAGCCTGTTTTCCAAATTGTATGCCATAATGCGCTCCTTTCTTGCTCTAATTACATTCGGTAATTCCCAAATACATGTAAAACCGTATTTATCAGGCAATGACAAGTCAAAGACCCCACAGCAAGCTGCTGGGCAAAAGGCCTTCGCGGCATTCGCCAAATGTCTAAACCAACCAACGTTTGGCTTTAGGCAGCCGCCCCACTCATTGCTCGCGGAAATAAAATTGTCATTTATTTGAGAAGAACATACCCTCAGGTTTACCGTTTGCAGCGTTTGCTTTTCAATAGGAACCGTTATGGACATAAACCGTTTTTCAATAGAGGCGCGAAATTAAAATTTAATTCACCTTAAGCGTCTTCCCTCATATCTCTCATAAGTTAACAGGCAGGTTCGCAGCTCTTCATAACGTTCTTCCACATCTCCGTCCCCCACTTCCAAATCCGTGGCTATGGCCATAGTGGTAATCATCTCGTTAGTAATACGGTGATGCAGCGCCGAAAGGATATTCAGGCGCTCTCTGTAAGTTCCTGCATCTAAAAAATCCAATACCAGCGGATCAATATTGAGTTCTTCCTGATTCTTTGTATCCCCGTTCGCAGCATCTTCCTGTCTGCAAATACTCTCCTCTTCATCAGTAACATTTGTTATCGATGAAGTATCGGCTTCTTTTTCTTCTTCTGTAATTTCCATAGATGGCGTTATTGATTCTTCTTTTTCCGCCAAGGGCTTATGCCCGGCGCTTCCATACGCCGGAGCCTCAATCAGTTCCTTTTGAAGCTCAAAGCGGTATTTCTGCACCACATTCGGGTATTTGCTCCTGTCCAGCCTTTCCATAAACATGGAAAGGGGCCTTACATATACCTCATAGTCCCCGTACAATGCCTGATAAACTACCATGTTTTCCCCGGTTTCACTGTCTTTTGCCAGAGTCACTATTCTATAAAGATTTCCTTTAAAATGTTTATAAAGCTGCCCAGGCGTTGGAATATTTGACATAGCTCCCTCCTACTTCTGACACACAGACCAAACTCCCCGCAGTATTCGTCAACCGGATACTTTCTATTCACCAAGTATCTGCTTTGCAGCCGCTTGGCTCATTGTCCGCGAGGACAAATGTGTCTAAAATATTTTTATTTTGCATAACCATATCAATTATAATCCCAGATTTACCTGTTGTCATGCTTCTTTTGCAATATCTTGATGCTTTAGATAACCATTCAGACTTCGGCTTCATAGTTACTGAACCGTTACACGCTTTACTATTGAAAGGAAACGCTGCAGTTCTCCATAAGAACCTTTATGTCCTGACACTGCGCCGCAAGCGCGCTTTTTTCCATATTATCAAGGGCTTCAATTTTCTTATGGTGGATGGTAATTATGTAGCTTCGGGCGCCGTCCGCCTGGGTTATGCTGTTCATCATAACGCCGCTGTTACTGTAGCCCTTCTCCTCCAGCAGCGCCCTGAGCTCCCTTTCATATTCCTGCTCCTGGGCGCGGTAACTTAATTCCCCTGACCTGCTTAATCTTTTATCCCGGCAATATACAGTGCCGGAAATGCAAAAGATTATCACAAAAGTCAGCATCACGATAATAATTTTTGTTCCAAAAGATTTCTCTGTGTTTCCCAAAATGACCCCTCCTATTAAAAAGCTTATCTTTAGTATAAAGAGTCATATGTACAATAAAAAGGACTCTGTCAGTCCGGAACACAAAAAATTATTTTTTAGTTGAAAATTAACGGAATTTTGTTTTAATTTGCTTGAGCATATATTCCGCGTACTCTTTTGCCAGGGATTCGTTCATCCGTATGGGTATATTCATTTGATATTCTTTTAAGGCTCCTGTTATCAAGTCCATATATTTCTCAGGAATATTGGCTTTTCCCCATTCCCCGCCTTCTAATTTTGACAAAATAAGATTGTCTTTCACATAAGCCAAAACCCTGCATAAATTGAGAATCATATAAACCGGATTATCCACAATTTCTTCTTCCGCATTCTCTATGTCGCACCAGATGCTATCTAAGTAGTTCTCCCTGCTTACCTCCGAAAAAACATCCCTTATTTCCCTTCCATAAAGAACCTTACCCCTGTGATAAAGAATTGTAAAATGGGCCGCCAAATCTTTATCTGTCCCTTTCATTTTTTCTATATACTCATCAGGATTTGTCCGATACCATATTAAATGTGCATTGGAAAAATGGATTTCAAAGGGAGTCGGATACACAAACGGGCTGCATACTTCCTCCCTTACAACGCTGAGCTCCAAACCCTTTAAGGGCGCCTGCTCATTAAGCACGACTACCCTGTCCATGTACTGCCTTTTTATCCTGTCTGAGAGCGCCTTTTTTATGACAATCAACAAATCAAGGTCGCTTTTTTTGCTGTTAAAGCATCCCATCACCGCAGAACCGTGGAGATAAATCCCTACAAGATTATCTCCTAAAATGTCTCTGCTCTCCTGCACGAATCTGTCTAAAAAAATTGTGTACTCGTTCATTCTTATACCCCCGCATACTGCAAGCTGTGCTTGCGGTACTGCCACCGAGTCGCCCCCACCCGTAAAACGGGTGGCTCGGGACGCGGGCTATAAGCCCGCACT
>CAJUKV010000034.1 GCA_910587305.1 uncultured Lachnospiraceae bacterium
GGGCATCCCCATTCCACCAGCTGAGCTGGTGGTTGGGCCCTTGGGCGGTGAATAGTTAATAAATTATAGAATAAAAGATTGACAACTCCGATAGAGTGTGATAAATTGTTTAGAAATTTAAGTGGCAATTTAGTCCAAAGCCGAACGATAGTAAATTTAAAGTCAAATTGAGGGAAAAACATGATTTCCCGGTTACAGATAAGGAGCGAATATGTTTTACGGAAACAGCGTGCTATTTACCCAGATTATGGTCGCGTCCCAGATTTTTCATATTATGGCCGATAACCCGAAAACGGTAAAGACCGGTAAACCGCCAGCAATTGGCAGTAACCGGTAAACCCGGAAAGTGCATGGCCATAGGATGAAAAGTCTTATTTGGCTGTGCGGTAATCAGGAGGATAGAAAACCGCATGGTATATACACAGAAGTGTATATGTCAATGCGGTTTTTTTATAGTCAAAAACCTTGCAGCAGGAGTGTTGATTTTCATGAGGAGGGAGAAAAAATGAAGGTAATCGAAGCGGAGAATCTATCAAAAACCTTTCGGGTGAGAGGAAAAGAAAAGGGAATGAAGGGCAGCATCAAGGCAATCTTTCAGCCTCAGATGAAGGAGATTAAAGCGGTGGACGGCGTTTCTTTCGCGGTGGAGGAGGGGGAGGCGCTCGCCTTTATCGGGCCAAACGGAGCGGGAAAGAGCACAACGATTAAAATGCTCACAGGCATTCTTTATCCAGACGGCGGCAGTGTGAAGGTTTTGGGAATGGACCCTACGAAAAAAAGGAAGCGGCTGGCCTATGAGATTGGAACCGTATTCGGGCAAAAGGAGCAGCTTTGGACGCACCTGACGCCCTATGATAATTTCCGGTTTTTCGGAGCCATTTATGATATACCGGACAGTGAAATTGAAAGGCGTATCGGGGAGCTTTCGGATACCTTCGCGCTTTCGGAGTTTATGAATACGCCGGTCAGGAATCTTTCTTTGGGGCAGCGGATTCGGTGCGAGATTGCAGCTTCTTTGATTCACAAACCTAAGGTATTGTTTTTGGATGAGCCAACCATAGGGTTAGACCCAGTGGTGAAGGAAAATATCCGCTCTCTCATCCGGCAGATGAACAGGGATTTTCATACCACGATTTTTCTCACCAGTCATGACATTGGGGATATTGAAAAGCTCTGCAGGCGCGTTATCATTATAAATTCCGGGCAGATTGTGTTGGACGACTCCATGGAGCATTTGAAATTTTCCGACGCTTCTTTGGAAGATATTATCGTGAAAATTTATCAGGAAAAGGGGAGGGAGGAGCAGGACTTATGAGAAAATATGCGGTTATCTACCGGTCCGTTCTGATGGAAAATCTGCAGTATGCTGCCAATATTGCGTTGGGGTTTGTCAGCTACTTTATTTTTATTTTTGTATTTATCAATCTTTGGGGTTATATGTATGGGGAGGGCGGAAACCGAATTGCCGGGTATACCAAGGAACAGATGATTTGGTACGTTATGATTACGGAAATGATTTGGTTTGGCGCACACTCGGAGGCGGTGGTGGGGCAGGTGACGGCGGATATAAGGGGTGGGAATATTGCGTATCTGATGAACAAGCCCTATCATTACACCCTTTATATTCTGGCCAGGCATACCGGGGAGTGGTGTATACGGCTTCCCATGTATATGGCCTTTGCGGTGGTAATGGGGCTTAACATGGTGGGAGGGATTGCGGGATTCGGCCTCCCGGCCCTTTTTTCCGCGGCGGTAAGCATCGTACTTGGGATTACCATTAACGGGGTCTTTAAGCTGTGCATCAGCCTTTTGTCCTTTTGGATAGAGGATGCAAGGCCGTTCCAGTGGCTGTATGATAAATTGATTCTGATTGTGGGAACAGTTTTTCCCATAGAAATATTTCCGGCATTTATAAGGCCCCTGCTGAAACTGACGCCTATTTACACGGTGTGCTATGGTCCGGCGAAGCTGGTGGTGGATTTTCATGTAGAGCAGCTTCCGGAAATCTTTCTTTCGCAGGTTTTGTACCTTGCCATGGGGATTGGTCTGATGTTTTTACTTTATGAAAAGGGGGTTAAAAAGTTATATGTCAACGGCGGTTAAAAACGGCGGACGCCATGCCTTGCCTGCTTCACCTGTGCGGAATCAGCTGCGGGTGTGTCTGCTTTCTATTAAATATAATATTATGCGGGAGATGGTGAACAAGGTTACTTTTCTTACCAATATCTGTTTTATGACGCTGAACAATGCGTCTTTTCTGGTTCAGTGGGTTATTTTGTTCCGCCTGAAGGATGATATTGGAGGGTACACGTTAAAGGAGATTATGCTGCTGTGGGGGCTTTGCGCCAGCAGTTACGGATTGTCCCATATTTTGTTTGCCAGGGTATTTATGCTGCCGGAACTGATTATAAACGGCAAGCTGGATGCGTACCTGGTGCTGCCGAAAAATGTGCTGCTTGGGGTTATGACCTCGGCAACCACCACGTCGGCTATTGGAGATTTGGCGTACGGGTTGATTGCCGCCTGTCTTTCCGGTTTTCAGGTGAAAAGGCTGTTTTTGTTTTGCTTCTTTACGGTGACAGGGACGTTTATTATCACGGCCTTTGCCCTTTTGTTGGGGAGCCTTTCTTTTTGGCTTGTGCGGATGGAAATTTTCGGGGAGCAGATGCTGAATGTTGTCATCAGTTTTGCCACTTATCCGGACGGGATTTTTAAGGGAGCCGTGAAGGCGCTGCTTTATTTTGCGATTCCTACCGGGATGATGGTTTATTTGCCGGTGCATTTGATTACGGATTTTGATTTGAGAGGGGTTTTGGTAGTTTCGGGATATGCCGTTTTGCTTTCGGCAGCGGCGGTGGCGGTATTTTATAAGGGCCTGCGGAAATATTCTTCCGGAAACCTGATGGGGGCAAGGGTGTAGAAATGCCTTTGGATGGAAGGGTTGGATGAAAAAACAATTTTATGGAAAGCGGGCGGAAGAAGTGTTATAATAGGCTCAATAACCCAATGTCATTAAGTTAATGGCTGCGGACGCCAGGAGGAAAACAAACGCTGCCTCGCTTCGCGAGTCCGCTTATTGTAAAAATTCTCCGTCGCCGCGTTCTCGCTCCGTAAAAAGCGTAGCGGACACTAGGTTCGTGAAGTACCTCACCAAGTGCCGACGCTTTTTAAGGGGCTCCCCCAGAATTTTATTTTCCTCCCGGCTGGTTTTGGTGCTAAATTTAATGACATTGCTCAATAACCGTTTTTCATTTTCACATGAGGAGGTGAAATGGTATGCCGTCAAATGAAAAAGAATTGAACGTAGCTCTCTTTGATCAGCTTACGCTGGTTGAGCGGATTGAACGGAAGGCGGAAAGTGGGGATATGGAGGAAGTAAAAGCTGAAATTGAAATCCTGAAAAGGGAGATTAATCGAAAGCTTTACCAAAAACCGCCGCTTGTAAGCGAATAACAATAGATTTTGGAATCAAGTTGTTTTGAAAATTTGTGCCCGGATCAGATTTGAGGTCTGCCGGCAAGAATAGGGGATCAGGATGGATTTACTGGATTTGCGGAAACAAATTGACGGGATTGACGAGCAGATAGTGGCGCTCTACGAAAAGCGGATGGAGATATCCAGGCAGGTGGCGGAATATAAAATAGAGACCGGCAAAAAGGTTTTTGACAAGGTCAGGGAGGAAGAAAAGCTTCGGAAGGTGAAGTCGTTAACCCACAATGAGTTTAACAGCCACGGAATAGAGGAGCTTTTTGAGCAGATTATGTCCATGAGCCGCAAGCTTCAATATGGTCTTTTAGCGGAGCATGGCAGTATCGGGAAGCTTCCTTTTATAGGGGTGGACAGGCTTTATGAGGAAAAGGCAAGGGTGGTTTTCCAGGGGGCCAAAGGGGCCTACTCTCAGGCGGCCATGATGCAGTACTTTGGCGATAAAATCAGCAGTTTTCATGTAGACACCTTTCGGGACGCCATGACGGCCATTGAAGAGGGAAGCGCAGATTTTGCCGTGCTTCCGATTGAAAATTCCACGGCCGGGATTGTCAGCGAAATATATGATTTGCTGGCGGAATTTGAGAATTACATTGTGGGGGAACAGATTATCAAGATTGAGCATTGCTTAATGGCGCTGCCGGGCGCGAAAATCGAGGAGATTGAGACGGTGTACTCCCATCCTCAGTCTTTGATGCAGTCGGCGCGGTTTTTGAATGAATACGGCTGGCAGCAGATTAGCATGCAGAACAATGCCTTTGCGGCCCGGAAAGTGGCGGGGAGCGAGGATAAGCATAAAGCAGCTATTGCAAGCGAGTATGCGGCCAAGCTTTATGGGCTTGAGGTGCTTGTAAAGGGGGTAAACCAGTCCAGCACCAACTCCACCCGCTTTATCATCGTGACAAACCAGAAGGTCTTTTTGAAGGATGCAAAGAAGGTCAGCATTTGCTTTGAAGTGCCTCACGAGAGCGGCTCTTTGTACCACATGCTTTCCCACTTTATCTACAACAATCTGAACATGAACAGGATTGAGAGCAGGCCTATTGAGGGGAGAAACTGGGAATATCGGTTTTTCATTGATTTTGACGGGAATTTGTCGGACAGTTCGGTGAAAAATGCTCTGCGCGGCTTACGGGAGGAAGCGCGGAATATGCGGATACTTGGGAATTATTAGGAGTGTGTTTTTACTTTCGGATATGCAAAGCATCACAGTTTTACTGCAATATTTTTTGCAAACGCGCCGTAGCTTGACCGATATCATTAAGTTAACGGATATGGATGCCGGGATGAACAAGTTTGGAAGTAAACTTCCAAACTCTTTATTGGTGGCAGTACCGCAAGCACGGCTTGCGGTATGCGGGGGTATAAAAATGACATTAACGGTCTGCTAATTTGCTATGGAACGTTTGTGCAAAAGGGCGCGAATACGGTTTTGTAAAGCCGTGTCTGTCATGTGGGAGATATGAATGAGAGAACAGGAACTAATTGTATACAAGGAATTTCAAAAGGAAGAAGGCCGCCTTTTGCACGACATGTCGTGGTTGATGGAGCATTATAAGGATGATGCCACAGCTGGGGAAGGGAAAACCAGGCAGGAGAAGGCGGCGCTTTTGTACGGCTGCATCCACCGGATGCTGGAAATGGCGGGAAATCATGGGTTTTACGGCAATTTATGGCACTGCTATCTGGCCAATCTGCTTGTAAACAATGAAAACAGCTACAGTATGGCCTGCGAGGTGACGGGGAGGGCCACGGGCACCGTCAACCGGGCAGTGCTCCATGATATTGCCATTTTTAAGGAACTTTTTGACTATGATTTTTCCGATATGGTGAAAACCCTTTCGGTGGATGTCTTTGAGCTGGTTACGGATTACACGGGAAGCGACGACGCGGGCAGGGTGTACAACAGCCGTATCAGGGACCGGATTTGTTCTCTGGCGGTTCAGTTTACGAAAGACCGCACGCCGGAGGAAATGAAGGATACGCTTACCGGGTTTTACAAGGAATACGGCGTTGGAAAATTCGGGCTTCACAAGGCGTTTCGGGTGGAGCGCGGGGAAAAGGGCGTGGAGATTGTACCCATACGGAAAATTGCCCACGTGTATCTGGAAGATTTGGTGGGATATGAGATCCCCAAGCAAAAGCTGATTGAGAACACGGAGGCTTTCGTGGAGGGGAGAAAGGCCAACAACTGCCTGCTTTTTGGGGATGCGGGAACGGGCAAATCCTCCAGCATAAAAGGAATTGCCAACGCGTATTATGAAAAAGGGCTCCGTATCATAGAGTTGTACAAGCACCAGTTTCAGGATCTGAATGAGGTGATTGGGCAGATTAAAAACAGAAATTATAAATTTATTATTTATATGGACGATTTAAGCTTTGAGGATTTTGAGACGGAGTATAAATATTTGAAAGCTGTGATAGAAGGCGGTCTGGAACAAAAGCCGCCTAACGTGCTGATATACGCCACCTCCAACAGACGTCATCTGATACGGGAGAAATTTTCGGACAAAGGGGAGGGAAGGGACGATTTGCACAAAGGGGACACGGTGCAGGAGAAGCTTTCGTTGGCCTCCCGCTTTGGGGTTACCATCTTTTTTGCGGCACCGGATAAAAAGGAGTTTCAAACGATTGTCAGGGAGCTGGCAAAGCGTCATGGGGTAGCGATGCCCCAGGAGGAGCTTTTGCTTGAGGCCAATAAATGGGAGCTTTCCCACGGCGGGCTCTCGGGCAGATGCGCCCAGCAGTTTATCGATTATTTACTTGGAAGGAAGGGGAACACATGTCAGTAAAAACTTTTGCCGCCATAGATGTGGGGTCCTATGAGCTGGCCATGAAAATATTTGAGGTTTCCAGAACAAGGGGGATGCGGGAGATAGACCATATCCGCCACGGAATCGATATGGGAACGGAAACCTACACCAAAGGAAAGCTTTCCCATGAAAGGGTAGGGGAGCTGTGCCGGGTGATGCGGGAATTTGCGGACATCATGAAATCCTATCAGGTGGAGGATTATGTGGCCTATGGCACCAGCGCCATAAGGGAATCCGAAAACAGGTCAATTCTTTTAAACCAGATTGAGCTGCGGACCGGAATCCGCATAAGCGTGCTCAACAATTCGGAACAGCGTTTCTTAGATTACAAGTCCATTGCTTTTCAGGGCGAGGATTTCTTAAAAATCATAGAAAACGGAACCGCTATTTTGGATATCGGCGGGGGAAGCATTCAGATTTCCCTCTTTGACAATGATACGCTGGTTTCCACCCAGAATATGAAACTTGGGGTTTTGCGGATACAGGAGCGTTTAAATCAGCTTGGGGCAAGCATCCGGCATTATAACAGGCTGGTGGAGGAAATGCTTGCGCCCCAGATGAATGTGTATAAAAAGCTGTATTTAAAGGACCGTCAGATTAAGAGCATTATCATAGTGGACGACTATATTTCCAGACTGGTAAAGCGCAAGAAGGACGCCGGCGCGGTGAGCGGTTATGTGGACAGAGCGAAGATGGCGTATTTTTTAGAGATTTTCCAGACCAAAACCCTCACGGAGCTTGCGAAAGCGCTTGACATGCCGGAGGAAAATATGCCTCATCTGCTCATAGCCCTGCAGATGGTGAAGGGGATTATGGAGGAAATGGGGGCGGAGCAGCTCTGGGTGCCGGGTGTAACGCTCTGCGACGGCATTGCCTATGAGTATGCGGAAAAAAATAAAATTATCACGTCCACCCACGATTTTGAGAAGGATATTATTGCCTGTGCGCAGAACATAAGCAAGCGTTACCGGGGCAGCAAGAAAAGGAGCGAAACCCTTGAAAAGATTGCCCTCACCATTTTTGACAGCATGAAAAGGGTTCACGGGCTTGGAAAAAGGGAGCGGCTTCTTTTGCAGATTTCCACGATTCTCCATGACTGCGGCAAATACATCAGTATGGTGAGTCTGGGGGAATGTTCCTACAGCATCATCATGGCCACGGAAATCATTGGCCTGTCCCACACGGAGCGGGAGATTGTGGCCAACGTGGTGAAATATAATCATCTGGAATTTGATTATTATGGGGAAAATGAGAGCCTTAGCGTGCTGAACGAGGATTCTTATATAAAGACGGCCAAGCTCACGGCCATTCTTCGTCTGGCCAACGGACTGGATCGGACCCACAAGCAGAAATTCAGAAATGTAAAGATTGCGCTCAAGGATGAGGATTTGATCATCACCGTGGATACGGAAGCGGATATTACCCTGGAAAAGGGGCTGTTTGGGGCCAGGGCCGATTTCTTCCGGGAGGTGTATCACATAAGGCCCATTATCAGAAAGAAGCGTGTGCCCTAAAAATTTATTTTTGCCCAAGCGGACAAAATGCACCGGGCAGCAGGGAAAATCTAATTGCCTGTGAGTATAAGTATAAAAGGAAATTTTGAAGAGAGAATTTCAAAAAGGGGATTTAAAAAAAGAAATAGATAAAAGATAATTTATGAAAGAGAAAAAGAATTTTGGGGAGGTTAAGGTATGAGTAAGACGGGGTATGATAGTCCGGAGAATTATAGCAACAGGGAATTAAGCTGGGTATTGTTTAATAAGAGAGTACTCAGCGAAGCCAGGGATAAGAACAATCCTTTGTTTGAACGGTTAAAATTTTTGAGTATTACCGCTTCCAATCTGGACGAGTTTTTTATGGTACGGGTGGCGTCCTTAAAGGATATGGAAAACGCCGGCTATACGAAACCGGATATTGCGGGCATGACGCCCACGGAGCAGCTTGCCGCTTTAAACGAAGTGACCCATGATTTGGTGAACAAACAGTATCTGGTTTATAACAGGTCCATGATTCCCCAGCTCCAGGCAAACGGGCTTCGTGTGATTGCCCATCATGAGGACTTGACGGAGAAGGAAGCGGCCTATGTTGACGAATATTATGAGGAGAACGTTTATCCCGTTTTAACGCCCATGGCGGTGGATTCTTCCCGGCCTTTTCCGCTTATCAGAAATAAAACCCTGAACATCGGCGCCCTTGTGAAAAAGAAGGGCGGGGAGGACGAGCTTGAGTTCGCCACCGTGCAGGTTCCCAGCGTCCTTTCAAGGATTGTGCAGATTCCCTCAAGAAATCCTTCCGCTGATTCGGAGGAAAAGACAGTAATCCTCTTAGAGGAAGTCATAGAGCGGAATATCCACAAGCTGTTTTTGAATTATGACATTGTCTGTGCCCATCCTTTCAGGATTATGCGCAATGCGGATCTTACCATTGAGGAGGACGAGGCGGAGGATTTGTTAAAGGAAATTGAAAAGCAGCTGAAAAAACGCCAGTGGGGGCAGGCCATCCGCTTAGAGGTGGAGGAAGGGATTGACCGGAGGCTTTTAAAGATCTTAGAGCAGGATCTGCATGTGAGGCAGGAGGATATTTACAGGATAGACGGTCCTTTGGATTTGACTTTTCTGATGAAAATGTACGGGCTGCCCGGCTTTGACCATTTAAAGGAAAAGGCTTATGCGGGCCCTCAGCCTGTGCCGGAGCTGCCTGCGGACTGTGACATATTTGAACAAATCAGGAAACAGGATCTGCTGCTGTTTCATCCTTATGAGACTTTCCGGCCGGTGGTTGACTTTATCCGGCAGGCGGCAGCAGACCCGGATGTGCTTGCCATCAAGCAGACCCTTTACCGTGTCAGCGGCAATTCGCCCATTATCGCGGCCCTTGCGCAGGCGGCGGAAAACGGAAAGCAGGTTTCCGTGCTGGTGGAATTAAAGGCCCGGTTTGACGAGGAGAACAACATTGTGTGGGCGAAGAAGCTGGAGAAAGCGGGCTGTCATGTAATCTACGGGCTGGTGGGCCTTAAGACCCACAGCAAGATTACCCTGGTGGTGAGAAGGGAAGAAGACGGCATCAGACGCTACGTGCATTTGGGAACCGGCAATTACAATGACGCCACGGCCAAGCTCTACACGGACGTTGGGCTGTTTACCTGCGCGCCTTACATAGGCGAGGATGCAACCGCGGTATTTAATATGCTTTCGGGTTACTCGGAGCCTCTTAGCTGGAACAAACTGTCATTGGCTCCCCTGTGGCTGAAGGATAGATTTTTATTTTTGATTAACAGGGAAAAGGAAAACGTTCTGGCGGGAAAAGAAGGCCATATTATCGCAAAAATCAACAGCTTATGCGATAAGGACGTGATTGAAGCCCTCTATCAGGCAGGAGAGGCGGGAGTGAAAATTGAGTTGATTATCAGAGGAATTTGCTGTCTGAAAACCGGACTGCCCGGAATTGGCAAGAACATCACCGTCCGTTCCATCGTGGGAAATTTTTTAGAGCACAGCCGCATTTTTTATTTTGAAAACGGCGGGAAACCGGAATATTATTGTGCCAGCGCCGACTGGATGCCAAGGAATTTAGAGCGCCGGGTGGAAATTATGTTTCCCATAGAGCGGCCGGAGCTGCAAAAGAAGCTGATGACGATTCTTTCCATGCAGCTTAGGGACACGGTAAAGGCCCATATCCTTACCCCCGGCGGCGCATATGAAAAAGTAGATAAGAGAGGAAAGGGATATTTTAATTCTCAGTTGGAGTTCTGTAATATGGCGGTTCAGGCTGCCAAACAACAGGAGCTTTTGGTAAACAACAGAGTTTTTATCCCGGAAATACATCATGAATAAATCGGGTTATCAATTGATTTTGGCTTCCGCTTCCCCAAGGCGGCGGGAGCTGCTTTCCCAAATCGGAATGGAATTTGAGGTAATGCCAAGCGGCGTGGAGGAAGAGACGCAAAGCAAAGTGCCTTATGAGATGGTGATGGAGCTTTCCGAAAGGAAGGCAAAAGACGTTTTTGACAGGCTCTCCGAAGAAAAAAGAAGTATGGCCATAGTGGCAGGGGCCGATACGGTGGTGGCTGTGGAGAATAAAATTCTGGGAAAACCCCAAAATAAAAGAGAAGCGCAGGAAATGCTTTCTCTTTTACAGGGGCGGACGCATCAGGTCTATACGGGCGTTACTTTAATATGGAAGAAATGCGAAAACCGGGCGGATGGCGAGGGAATATGCCGGACATCTTTCTATGAAAGGACAGATGTGACCATGTATCCCATGAGTCAGGAGGAAATCTGCGCCTATGTGGAGAGCGGGGAACCTATGGATAAGGCGGGCGCTTATGGCATACAGGGGAAATGCGCCGCTTATGTCAGGGAGATACGCGGGGATTTTTATAACGTGGTGGGATTGCCGGTGGCAAGACTGTACCAGGAGATAAAAAGGATGAAAGGATTTTCCGGGAAAGCCTGCGATATACGGGAGAAGTGTGAAGAAGAGATGAAGATTTTCTAAGGCGTCAAAGGACGCCGCCTAAGAAAATCTAAGTCATCTCTCGAAGAATCGCCTTGGGCGATTCTTCTGAAATAATTCATGTATTGTTTGTGCCGCAAAGCGGCATGTCGGTAAGTTTGGAAGTAAACTTCCGGACTCTTTATCGGTAGCAGTACCGCAAGCACAGCTTGCGGTATGCAGGGGGGATGAGGTTGAAAATTTGAATTTTCAACCGCGAGATTTGTGTGTGCGCGTTGCTTGCCACAAACTCGTAAGCCATATATGGCTTTGCGCAACAAAGCAGCGCAGAAATGGGGTAAAAAATGGCGATTCGATTGATAGCATCCGACGTGGATGGAACGCTGATTCAGGACTCCACTCCAAACTTATATCCGGAGATGGAGGATACAATTAAAAGGTTAAAAGAAAAAGGGATTTTATTCTGTGCTGCCAGCGGCAGACAGTATCAAAGCCTTGAAAATGTTTTTCGGAATGTGGCGGACGACATTGCCTATATTGCGGAAAACGGCGCCCATATCCGCTACCGGCATCAGAATGTTTCCGTAACCCCTATGAAGCGGGAACATATTGAGGGAATTATTAAAATGCTGCGTCCTTATTATGGAGAATGCGAGGCGGTTATCTCTACGCCTGAGGGGAGTCTTGTAGAAAGTAGAAACCAGACCTTTATTGACCTGCTAACCTATGGCTACCACAATACCTTTAGGAAGGTGAGGGATGTTCTTGAACAGGAGGACGAAATTATAAAGATTGCGGTTTACCGCAAAGACAGCATCCGGGAACTGGGCGAGAGCCGTTTTATTCCCGCCTGGGAAAAAAATGTCAAGGCGTGTATGGCGGGCGAGGAGTGGGTGGATTTCATGGACAGGTCGGTGGATAAGGGAAACGGGCTTAAAATCCTGGAAGACTACCTGGGGATTGACAGATGGGAGACCATGGCTTTTGGCGACAATGACAATGATATGGGCATGATGCAGGCAGCAGGAGAAAGCTACGCGGTGGACACTGCGCCGGATCATGTGAAGAAGGCGGCAGGCGCGGTTTGCCCCGGATGGCGTGAAAAAGGAGTCTATCAGATCATACAAAAGAAAATTTTTGGTAAGCGATTATAAAGCAGGGTATATGTTTCCCCTCATTTCTGCAGGGTGAACAAAGGTTACTATTCATGGCGAATGTCATTCGGTTAACGGCTGCGGACGCCGGGAGGAAAACAAACGCTGCCCCGCTTCGCGAGTCCGCATATTGTAAAAAAATCTCCGTCGCCGCGCTCCTGCTCCGTAAAAAGCGTAACGAACAGAGTTCGCCTTTACTTTATTTGTGCATATCAAGTTTGTGGATGAAAGGTTGAAAATCTTTCATTCTTACCCCCGCAATCGGGTTTGATGCGGGGGTATTTTTATGCAATAAGCCGATTCGCGAAGCGAGGCAGCGTTTGATGCACAGGCTCGTGCAGAGGAAGCATGCCGCTAAAACGGCGCACGGGCCGTGCGGCGAGCAGGGAGAAAATCTTCCCTGCTCAATTGCTAAATAGCTGTTTCTGTTAGGCGGTAATTGGCCATATTTGAACATTAATTATGTATAAATAAATATATAATTGCCCAATAAAATAAAAAATGTCTATATTTGTTCAAAAATACTATTGATATAATTGGCAAAATGCTGTATTATAAGAATTAATTAAATAGAAAAAATGTTTAAATATAATTTTATAAACAGAGTTTCTGTTTAATAGTCTTTGCAAAGGCACAAGTTAACAAGAAAAAGAAAAATCTATTGGGAGGAAAAATGATGCGATTTAAAAAATTCATGGCATTATGTATGACAGCCGCTATGGTAGTATCTCTAGCGGGATGCGGCGGCAAGGAATCATCAGGCGCGGATACATCCGATAATGATGTGTCGGCGGAGGTTACGGAGGCTGCGGCGGATACGGGGGCAGAGGAAGAAGAAGCGCAGCCCCAGGTAGCGCCGGGCAAGAAAGGCACAATTGAGTTTTGGACCGTATTTACAGGAGCGGACGGAACATCCATGCAGGCGATGGTGGACGCTTATAACGCTACGGACCCGGATTATACGGTAAACCACCGGGCTATAGAGGCAAACGACCTTTATCTTAAAATGCCGTTGGCCATTCAGTCGGGGGAAGATGTGCCGGACGTTTGTATCAATCACGTTGAGCGCGTGCCTCTTTTTGAAGAACAGGGATTTTTAGTGGATTACACGGATTATCTGGAAGGCTCTCCGGTCAGCAAGGATAACTATAACCCCAAGGCATGGGCGATGACCGATTTGGACGGCGGACACTATGGAATTCCCCTTGACGTACACTCTTACATATTATATGTGAATATGGATTTGTATGAAAAATATGGAAACGGCGTGCTTGACGACGGCGTCCTCACATGGGATGAGGTAAGAGAAGTGGCCGACGCGTGCGTGGCGGATGAAATCATTCCCATTGGAATGGCATGGCTTCGTGTGAAATTCCTTGCTTCCTATGCGCAGCTTGGCGGAACTTTAAGCACGGACGGGTCTACACCGGATTTTAACAATGAAACGGCAGTCAAGGTTCTGGAAAACTGGGTTGACCTCAGCAATTCCGGATATTGCCAGAAGGAAGGAGACGACTCCTGGCAGATGTTCCTTGCAGGCAAAGTGATGTTCTGTCCTGAGGGAATCTGGATGTATAACAACGTAAAAGAAGCGGGCCTGAATGCAAAGATGTTTGACTATCCGGTTTTTGACGCCGGTACAAAAGGAAACTGGACTTCTTCCCATCAGTTTGTCCTTCCGAAAAATGATTCAAGAGATGAGGAAAAGACCATGGCTGTTTTAGACTTTATCAACTTTATGGGCAATAACTCTCTGGAATGGGCAAAGGCCGGTCAAAGTCCCGCTCACGTATCCATCAAGGATGTAGCGGAGTTCCAGGATATGCCTCAGGCATTTGTGGCGGACGAAAATGAAGAACTGAAGATTTATAACTATAAGTATTACGGTTATGCGGTAGAGGCTCTTGACAAAGTATTGGGCGAGGTATTGTTCGGACGTATGACACCTCAGGAAGCTTTGGATCAGGCGGTACAGGAAACCAAAGACCAGATTGAAATGAGCGAATAAAAGCTGCCGGGAAGGAATGGAGGGAGAAGGTATGGCAAACAAAAGGAAACATAAACTGACGCCCTATTTGTTTTTAGCGCCGCATTTATTGATGTTTCTGATATTCTTTTTGATTCCCATGTTTTACGGGATCTATGCGTCCTTTACGAAATGGGATCTGTTTGGCAGTCCACAGTGGGCGGGGCTGCAGAATTATGCGACAATCTTTGCAAATAAGGAATCAACCTTTTACCGGCAGTTTTGGAACGGCCTTAAAAATACGATTATTTTTGTTATCATTTGTGTGCCGTTCCAGGTATTGCTTCCGCTTATTATAGCAATATTGCTGGATAAGAGACCGAAAGGGCGGAATATTTTTCAGGGAATTTTCTACATGCCGACTCTCTTTTCCATTACTTCCGTAACGCTTACATGGCTGTTTATTTTCAACCGTTCCCTGGGGTTATTTAACCACATGTTTGGGACGGATATCAACTGGTATGGAGAACAGCCATGGGCATGGATAACGATTGTGGTTACCACTATCTGGTGGGGGTTAGGAGGAAATCTGATTATCTATGTGGCGGCACTTTCCGGAATCGACAGATCCGTTTTGGAAGCGGCGGCGTTAGACGGCGCTTCGGGTCTTAAAAAATTCTGGTACATTACTGTGCCGAGTATCAAGTTTCCTCTTGCCTATACGATTGTCGTATCCATTGTCGCACAGTTTAACATTTACGGGCAGCCGCTGATTTTAACCGGCGGCGGGCCCAGTGAATCTACCTTTGTGCTTCTGATGTATATCCGTAACCTGGCTTTCGGCACAGGGAAATCCGTAGCAGGCATGGCCAGCGCTATGTCCACCTGCCTGGGTGTGATAATCGGGGTGGTATCGGTAGTACAGCTTGTTATGATGCGCCGGCAGGAAGATTAAGGGAGGTAATGAGATATGAAGAAAATAAAAACAGTGGATGAAAGTATGGAACAGCAGGTTCATTATTCGGCAAAAACCTCCTGGATTGCGTTTGGTATCCTGTGCGTGATGGCATTTATTGCCCTGATTCCTTTGCTTTGGATCATCATTTCCTCCTTTAAGGTACATCAGGAAGTGGTTCAGGCAGGCGGTTTTTTATATCTGCCAAAGACATGGACGTTAGACAACTTTAAGGAACTGCTGTCCGCAAACAATAAACAGCTTCCGATTTATTATTGGTTTGTAAATTCTGTTATTGTTTCGGGAAGCCAGACCGTGCTTGCGATTATCATTTATTCCATGGCGGCTTATGCTTATGCGAAGCTGCATTTTAAGGGGAGAGACATTATTTTTTACAGCATCATGTTTCTGTGCTCTTTCCCGGCGATTACCAATATTATACCAATGTATAAGATGATGCATATGTTTCACTGGCTGAATAAGCCGATTGCTTTAATTGTACCCGGTCTTGCAGGCATCTATAATATTTTCCTGATTCGTCAGTTTATGCTGGCAATTCCGGATGTGATTTTAGAGTCCGCACGGATTGACGGGGCAAGTGAATTTAAGATTTACGGACAGATTGTATTGCCAAGCTGTAAACCGATTTTGATTGCCGTAGGACTGTTTACGTTTACCGGAAGTTGGAATGATTTCCTCTGGCCTTCCATTGCAATCAACAATCTGGACAGACTGACTTTGACGTCGGGGCTGCAGCTTGCAAAGGGCGTGTACGCTAACCAGGTGCCGCAGATGAGCGCCATTGCAACGGTTGCAATTGTACCAATGATTATACTATATCTTTTTACCCAAAAGTATTTTGTGAAGGGAATATCGCTTTCTTCGGGTGTGAAGGGATAGCTTATGTAACAGTTCTTTTAAACCGCGCGCTTACCGCCGATCTTATAAGAGCATGACACAAGCGTGTAGATTTTAGAAAGGAATAATAACAGCATGGAGACAGAAATAAATACAAAGGTTCCCAGAGGGGAGTATCCGAGACCGCAGTTTGTGCGGGATTCATGGATGAGTTTAAACGGAGAATGGGATTTTTCCTTTGAAACGGACCAATTTGACCTGAAAATTATTGTGCCCTATGTATACCAGTCCCAGCTTTCAGGGATTGGGCTAAACAAAGCGTGTGATGTGGTATGGTACCGCAAAAGCTTTGTTTTACCGGAAGAAATGCGAGGGGAGCGGATACTGCTTCACTTTGGCGCGGTAGATTATCTGTGTAAGGTATGGGTGAACGGAAAGCACATGACAACCCATGAAGGCGGCCACATCAGTTTTGAGACGGAGATTACCGAGGCCCTGTGCGAGGGGGAAAACGTCATCACCGTAATGGCCGAGGATAAGGTAAAGGATCTGGAAATGCCCAGAGGAAAACAGATCTGGAAGGAAGAAAGCGAAGGGATTTTTTATACCAGAACCACAGGAATCTGGCAGAGCGTATGGCTGGAAGGGGTAAAAAGCGGCTACCTGGATCATGTGTATATTACGCCGGATTTAGACCACAGAAGCGCTGATTTTCAATATGAGATTCGGGGCGTAAAAAAGGCGCAGCTAAGAACGCAAATCAGTTTCGGGGGAGTTGCGCTTTCGGATATAACCATTGATGCGAAACGGGAAGAAGGAAGTTTTTCCGTTACCCTTGACCAGCAGCTTTTATCAAAATGGAGCTTTCAGGAGGAAATGACCTGGACGCCGGAAAACCCAAGACTATTTGACGTGGTTTATACATTGATCGTGGACGGCGAGGCGGTGGATCGGGTAACTTCCTATTTTGGAATGAGAAAAGTGTCCGTGGAGAACGGGAGATTTTTATTAAATAACCGCCCTTATTATCAGAAGCTTTTGCTGGATCAGGGCTATTGGCGCAAATCTCTTTTGACGGCCCCAAAGGACGAAGATTTCGTAAAAGACATTGAACTGGCAAAATCAATGGGATTTAACGGTGTGCGCAAGCACCAGAAAATAGAAGATCCCCGGTTTTTATATCATGCGGACAAACTTGGATTTTTGGTGTGGGGCGAAATCGCCGCCGCTTATGTTTATTCCCGTAAATATGTAAAAAGAATCACGGCGGAGTGGATAGATGAAATTTTAAGGGACTATAACCATCCCTGTATTGTGGCATGGACGCCGCTTAATGAATCCTGGGGAGTTCACAATATCAAAGACAATGTGGAGCAGCAAAGCCACAGTGCGGCTATGATTTATCTGACAAAATCTTTGGATACCACCCGTCCGGTCATCTCAAATGACGGATGGGAACACACCTGTACGGATTTGCTCACCATTCATGACTATGAATGGAGGAGGGAGATCCTGAAGGAACGCTATAGCAGTGTGGAAAATATCCTTAGATCCTGTGCAAGCGGGCGTCCTCTTTTGGCAAATGGGTGGGAGTATAAAGGACAGCCGATTCTTGTTACGGAATTTGGCGGTATTTCTTACCAGAAAGATGAAAAGAAGGGCTGGGGATATTCGAATGCCGTGTCGGACGAAGATTTTGCCATTCGCTATAATAATGTAATATCACCGATTTTACAGTCGCCGTACGTGCAGGGATTCTGCTACACGGAACTTACGGATGTGGAACAGGAAATTAACGGCCTTTTGACCTATGATCGGAAACCTAAGATTTCCGTAGATGTTATCAAAAAAATTAATGAGGGTAAGTGGGACGATGTATGCAAAGAAGATTGACATTATGAAGGGAATCTTAACGCTGCAGATGATTTTTGCCCATTGCATCCAGTTTTATACTGACCTGGAAAAAAATACTCTGGCGTTACACATTTCGGAATATATTAATCTGACTACTTTTTCAGGGTTTTTATTTTGTTTTGGTTATGCATCATACCTTTCTTATTTTACGAAAGAACGCCGGGAAGCTTCCCGGCGCCTTTTTCATAATGGGTGGAAACTGCTGGCCGGTTACTTGATATCCTGTTTTGGTTATACGATTTTTGTAGAAAAGCTTCCTTTCAGAATAGACAGGATAAGAGAGCTTCTCTTTTTTGAGCGTCTGGCAGGCTGGTCGGAATTTTTGTTTAGCTTTGCACTGGTAATGGCAATGGAACTGTTGCTCTATCCGTTGTTTTCCGGAAGGAGCAAACGGGTGTTTTTGGGTATGGCCATGGTGTCTTTTTTTGTGTGTTTTTTGCCGCACAGGGAAGTGGGAAGCCTTACGGGAAGTATAATCGGCGGTTATGGGGGTACATTTTTTCCTGTTATTCCTTATAGTGTTTATTTGATTGCAGGAGTTTGGATGGCGGGGGAGAAGAAGGAATACGGGAAAAGTATTTTTTTCATCTCTCTGGCAGGAACCATATGGTATGCAATCGACTATATATGGATTTCGGGTATGCGGCCTTCCCGGTTTCCACTATCATTTTCTTATTTGATCGGAGCGGCCTTTTTTCTGTATTTGTATTATCTTTTGTCTATGGCTTTGGAAAGAAAAGAGGGTGCGTTTTTGGTGCGATATTTAATGAATGTGGGAAAAAACAGCTTGTTTTACCTGTTAGTCAGCAATCTGGTTATTTTTTCCCTTAAGGCATCCGCCTTTTACAGGAAAAGTATGTTTTACAGTGTGGGATTATTTTTTACGATTCTTTTTATGATAGATTATTTCAGGCGGATTGTGAGAGGGGATGACAGAAAACAAAATTTTGTGCTAAAATAGGAAAAAATAAAGGGAGGTGCGCCATGTCAAAACCCCTATCGTTGGATTTGTCAGATACGCAGGAAATATGTAATATCGGAAAGGCTCTTTCTTCGCCTGTTCGGCTCGATATTTTGAAATTGCTCTATCTGGAAAGCCTCAGCATTGTGGAGATTTCCGAAAAGCTTTGTATAGCGCCGTCCAGCGCGGCGCTGCATGTGAAAATGTTAGAAGCGGCGGGTCTTATCAATGCGGAGGTACAGCCCGGGACAAGAGGGGCGGTGAAGCTTTGCAGCAGGAAAAGAGATACCATCAATATTGAGCTGACGGATGTGGCCCAGAATGTACATGATATGGTGACGGTGGATATGCCGGTTGGTGCGTATTCTATCTGCGAGGTAAAGCCCACCTGCGGAATTGCAGATGAAAACGGCGCAATAGGAAACGAGGATTCCATGACAGGCTTTTACATGCCGGAACGGTTTAAGGCACAGCTTTTATGGAGCGCAGGCGGCTATGTGGAATACCGTTTTCCCAATAAGCTCCCTAAAAACAGAGAATTGCAGGCCATAAGTTTTGTCGCCGAAATCTGCTCGGAAGCGGCAAACTACCGGGAGGACTGGAAATCGGAAATCACACTTTGGATAAATGGGATTGAATGCGGAACGTTTCTCTCGCCGGGGGATTTTGGGGCAAGACGGGGGCGCTACACGCCGAAAGCATGGGCGGCGGGCGCTACGCAGTACGGCTTGCTTACCTGCTGGAGCGTACGGAGGGACGGATGCTATATCAATGAAAAGCGAGTCGGAGATGTGACCGTAGAGGAGTTGGGCATTTTGCCGGATAAAGCTATCATACTGAGAATTGGAAATAAGGACGACGCACAATATGTGGGCGGATTCAACATCTTTGGAAAAAAATTTGGCGATTACCCCCAGGACCTTGTTTTGAGTCTGGAATATTAACAGGGAGAGTGTGAAGAGCAGTTCTAAGGCGTCAAAAAACGCCGCCTGGGAACTGCTAAAACTTTCCACTCGGAAAAATGCCTGAAATACGGCATTTTTCATCCGGATTTGTGATTTTGCAAAGTGGAATCATGGGGCCGGATTGGATGATATATTTTTATGATATTTCAGCAATTTTTTTCAATAGGTATTGACTTATATGGCAGCGGTACAGCATAATAATAGTAACAGTAACGTTGTGAAAAGTACCAATAAATATTGTCATGGGAGGAACGGGTATGCATGAGTTTGATGATGTTGTATTACAGTGCTTTTTAGACAACCAGGGTCAATTATTTCCGGAGGAGGATGTGGCTTCCAATTTGGAGGAGGCCGAAGCGTTTCTTGAGGAAAGTCTGGCGGTGGTGGTGAATTCTATTGACGAGGTATGGAAATACTTTGAAGAAGCGGGGGTTGATGTGGACGGAGCAAGAGGGGATGAAATCCTTGAGGCTGACGAAGTGTTCGATATTGGAGATGGCAGATATTTAATCGTTGAAGGATAATAAAAGGTTATAAGAAATATTTTCTCACCAATATTGACAAAATAAAATGATGACGAAATATGGCAAACGCACAAATAAGGTGTAAAGTCTCATGAGATGTCAGGGCTCTACACCTTTTTTATTATAAGATGACTTGCAGAGTGTGGCGGCGCTTGTTTAACATAAGGATGGGGGCAAGGCGTGGCATTTGCTGCCCCACAGGATAAAAAAGGATTTTCTGATCAGCAAATTTTGGCTTGAGGGCTTCCTGCAACAAAATGTTTACGCTCTTTGTTGTAGGAAATTCGCAGGTTGAGAAAGGAACATGGATATTTATATGAAAGCAATTGGAATCGATATTGGTACAACTACAATTAGTGCGGTGGTGTTTGATGATACACAGGAAAGAGTGCTTAAGGCCCTCACGATTCAAAACGGAAGCTTTATCCGGACAGAGCATGAATGGGAACGGTTACAGGATGTGGAAATCATAATAGAAAAAGCGAAAAATGTACTGGACGAATTGCTGAAATTGTATCCGGATACCGGAACAATTGGACTTACAGGACAGATGCATGGTATCTTGTATGTGGATGACGGGGGGAAATGCTGCAGCCCTCTTTATACATGGCAGGATCAGCGGGGGAATCTTCCTGAGTTTGAGGGCTTATCCCTGGCGCAGTGGGTTAGCCAAAAGAGCGGTGTGCAGGTGTTTACCGGATACGGAACGATAACCCATTTATATCAGCAAAGAAAGGGGCAGGTTCCCCAAAAGGCCGTATCGTTTTGCACGGTTCCCGATTATCTTGGTATGGTAATTACAGGCAGGAAGGAGCCGCTTTTACATATCAGTATGGCTGCCAGCCTTGGTTTTTTTGACGGAAGAAAAAAGGAGTTTTTAAAGGAAAAGCTTGAAGGGCTTGGGATGGATACGGATATGCTGCCAGAGGTAACGGATACTTTTTCCGCAATTGGCGCTTATCAGGGAAGGCCGGTTACGGTTGCAATTGGGGATAATCAGGCAAGCTTTCTTGGAGCGGTGGGAGTCAGGGAAAATACGGTATTATTAAACGTAGGGACAGGCGGACAGGTTTCCGTGGTCTCCGATCGATTCATTGAGGCGGAAGGTATCGAGGCAAGGCCGCTGAGCGCGGATAAATATCTTTTGGTGGGTTCTTCCCTTTGCGGCGGAAGAGCCTATGCTATTTTGGAAAACTTTTTTAGAAGCTACGGGACGGCGGCAGGTATTGAAGATGTCCCACAATATGATATAATGGAAAAGTTAGCTGGTAAAGGTATGAAATTACAGGATGGCATGGAGGTAACGACCACCTTTAACGGCACTCGCACAAACCCTTCGCTTAGGGGGAGCATCCATAATATCAGTAAAGATAATTTTACACCGGAGGGACTGATTTATGGCGTTTTAAGGGGAATTGCAGAGGAACTGCACGATATGTTTCAAGTGATGCGGGGCTATACGGGCATTAAGGCGGACAGGCTCATTGGTTCCGGAAACGGAGTGCGGAAAAATACGGTGTTACGGCATATTTTTGAAGAATTGTTTGAAGCAAGGCTGTTTATGGCAAAATATAAGGAAGAAGCCGCCTGCGGCGCGGCCATCAGTAGCTGCCACAAGGAAAAATAAATTGAAAAACTATGATTTTGCGGGCTTTTGGAAGCGTGGAGGGATTATAAATGTACCAAAGGAGATCAAGGCTGCAGAGCTTAATTATACTGATGCTGGATTGTATCTGTATTACAGTCAGTCTGGTGCTTGCCAATTATATCAGAAATGGCAGGCTCTTCGTCAGCGATAACGCCCGTATGGATTTTGGTATGCTTCTTGTAGGGAGCCTTACGGTTTTTCTTGCCATGAATTTGTTCCGCAATACAAACAGGGATATTTTTTTAAGAGGGCCTTTGCATGAGATAGTCCATATAATACAAAATAATATTCTGATGTTTGCAGGCGTGGCTATCATTTTATACTTCCTGAACCTGATAGACGCCTATTCCCGTCTTGCATTTTTGTATTTCCTTTTGATTGACTGCGGGCTGATGTTTTTATTGCATCAGCTCTGGAAAAAGATGCTGCCCTTTCTTTACCTGCATTTTGGAGAGACCAGAAAGCTTTTGCTGGTGGCGGATGAAGAGTACGCGGCCGATTTGGTGCAGGACGTGAAGGGGATGAAGGATTTCCGGTATGAGATTACCGGGATTGCCCTGGTGGGAAGGAAGGATACGCCGGATAATTTGGGGGACGTTTTGGCAGTGACGGATGAAGACCATCTGGTGGAATACTGTAAAGGGGCTTCCCTGGATGAAATTATTGTGGCGGTGGGATCCGCAAAAAAGAAAAGCATCCTTTCCAAAATGGAGCTTATGGCAGAGATGGGGATTACCATACATTACCAGATTCCGGTGCCGGAGCTAAGCGGCGCAAGGCAAAAAGTGCTTTCTCAGTTCGGGCGTTTTTATACGGTGACTTACGCCAACAGAGTTGCGCCGGTAGGACAGATTCTTTTAAAAAGGCTGTTGGACTTGTGCGGGGGCGTCGTTGGATGCATTGCGCTTTTGCTCGTTACAATAGTGGTGGGGCCGCTTATCAAGCTGGAATCCCCGGGGCCCGTATTCTTTTCCCAAAAGAGAGTGGGGCGTAACGGGCGTATTTTCAAAATGTACAAGTTCCGCTCCATGTATGCGGACGCGGAGGAGCGGAAAAAAGAGCTGATGGATCAAAACGAGATGAACGGTCTTATGTTTAAAATGGAAAACGACCCCAGAATTACGAAAATCGGCCGGTTTATGCGAAAGACCAGCTTAGACGAGTTCCCGCAGTTTCTGAATATCATAAAGGGAGATATGAGCCTGGTGGGAACCAGGCCGCCTACATTAGACGAGTTTGCCCAGTACAGCCCTTACCACAAAAAGCGTCTCAGCTTCCGGCCGGGGCTTACCGGCATGTGGCAGGTCAGCGGCAGAAGCGATATTACGGATTTTGAGGAAATTGTGAAACTGGATGTGGAATATATCGATAATTGGTCCTTTATGCTGGACGTGAAAATCCTGTTTAAAACCGCCTTTGCAGTGTTTCGGGGAAAGGGCGCGAAATAGGCGGTAACTGTCGTAACAGGTGAAAGGAGAATGGGAGTTAAAATGCATATAATTTTATTGTCGGGCGGGTCCGGAAAACGTTTGTGGCCTCTTTCCAATGACATTCGTTCCAAACAGTTTATTAAAATTTTTAAAAAAGAAGACGGAGAGTATGAGTCTATGGTGCAGCGCATTTACCGCCAGATACGTGAGGTGGATAAGGATGCGGAGGTTACCATAGCCACCTCTAAGACCCAGACATCCTCTATTCATAACCAGTTAGGAGAGGAGGTAGGGGTTTGTGTGGAACCCTGCAGGAGGGACACTTTTCCTGCAATTGCGCTGGCTGCATCTTATCTGCATGATGTAAAAAAAGTTTCGGGACAGGAAGCGGTGATTGTGTGTCCGGTGGATCCTTATGTGGAAAAGGAGTATTTTGAAGCCATAAAGGAGCTTGGAGAAATTGTCTTGCGGGATAGTGTAAATCTTGCCATTTTGGGAATGGAGCCCACATACCCAAGTGAAAAATACGGATATGTGCTCCCCGAAAATCAGGAAAAGGTAAGCCGTGTGGCTGCCTTTAAAGAAAAGCCGGATGCTAAGACGGCCCGCCAGTATATCGGCCAGGGTGCGCTTTGGAACGGCGGCGTGTTTGCTTTCAGGCTGTCCTACATGCTGGAAAAGGCTCATGAGCTGATTGATTTTAAAAATTATGAGGACTTGTTTGTAAAATATGATACTTTGGACAAAATAAGCTTTGACTATGCGGTGGGAGAAAAGGAAAAGAATATTAAGGTGATGCATTTTCAGGGGCAGTGGAAGGATTTGGGCACATGGAATACCCTGACGGAAGCCATGGAGGAGCCCTGCGTTGGGGAGGCTATTCTGAATGAAACATGTGAGAACGTCCATGTGGTCAATGAGTTAAATGTGCCGGTGCTCTGTATGGGGCTAAAGGACGCGGTGGTCTCGGCAAGCCCTGAGGGAATCCTGGTTTCCGACAAAGAGCAGTCCAGTTATATTAAGCCCTTCGTGGATAAAATCAGCCAGCAGATTATGTTTGCGGAAAAGTCCTGGGGGAGCTTTCGGGTTCTGGATGTGGAGGATGAGAGCCTGACCATCAAGGTAACCTTAAATCCCGGGCATAAAATGAATTATCACAGCCACCACCTGCGGGACGAGGTGTGGACGGTTGTTTCCGGCCGGGGAAGGACAATTGTGGACGGTGTGGAAAGGGCCGTGGCGGCGGGAGATGTGATTAAGACGCCGGCGGAATGTAAGCATACGATTATTGCAGATACGGAACTTAAGGTGATTGAAGTGCAGATGGGCAGGGAAATCAGCGTACAGGATAAACGGAAATTTCCATGGTCGCAGAGTGCGGCGTTCCCCGTACCGGGTACGGATTCCACGCAGACCTGACGCGCCTTTCGAGATAAACTTTGCATCATGCCGGACATACTTACTTATATTAGTCCGGTGTATCAAAAGACAGCATATTGGAAAGTTCAGAGGACATTTATGAATATCGTTAGAAATGAAGATAATGAAATGAAAGAAAACAATCAAATAAAAGAGAGCAATCAAGTAAAAGAAAGCAATCAAGTAAAAGAAAGCAAAAATGTTGATGACAGACGTATGATCCTGTATCTTGCTTTTACCTTTATCCTTACTTTTGCGATTGAAATTTTTGTGATTATGCCTATGGTAGGAGATGTGGACATTAACAAGGCTTATCTGGCCCAGACATTGGTGGCGGGAGTGATGTTTATTCCGGCTCTGGGGGTAGTTTTTACCCGGCTTATCACAAAGGAAGGATTTCATATAAAAGATTTGATGCTTAACTTAAAGCTAAAAGGGAATCTGAAATACTATGCCCTGTCCTGGTTTGGGGTTGCCTTTTTAATATTTTTTGGTGCTTTTTTGTACTTTCTTATTTTTCCAAAGCAATTTGACCCGGAGTTTCATTATGTCAGAGCGCTGCTGGAAGCCCAGGCTCAGACGGGGGCAGGGGAGCTTTCCGACGAGCAGATTAAAATGGTGGTTTATGTACAGATTTTAACGGGGGTTTTGTTTGCTCCTTTCGTCAATTTTTTGACTTGCTTTGGAGAAGAGTGGGGATGGCGGGGATATCTGTTACCTAGGTTGTTAAAGCGTTTTAAGGTGGCGCCCGCTTTATTGATTGGGGGGATTATTTGGGGGCTTTGGCATGCTCCTTTGACTATCATGGGGCATAATTACGGCGTAGGGTACAGGGGATTTCCCTATTTGGGCATTTTTGCAATGTGCATTTTCTGCACGGCGCTTGGAATTATTCTGTCCTATGTGACGATTAAAACCAAAAGCTGCATTCCGGCGGTGCTGGGGCATGGGACGATGAATGGTCTTGCCTCGGCGGGGATTTTGTGCACATCCCTTGAAAATCCCTATAATGTATTTCTGGGACCTATGCCCGTAGGAATAATAGGCGGGGCAGGATTCATCATTGTGGCGTCAGGACTTTTTTATCTTTTATATAAGGAAGAAAAGCAAAAAAGACTATTGCAATTTTGATGGCATAGTGCTACAATACAGAGGATATAAAGATACTTACTAATCTAGAGTGGACTTGCCGGTCCACTCTTTTTTAGAGATTAAATGGTATATGTCTACCATATGCAGGGAATAAACTTTCTATTAAGACAGTATCGAAAGCATAGCTTTTTAGCAGGCAGGGGGTATATGAATGACGAAAAGGGAAAGTTATGAAGCAAGAGCGGAAGAGCTGCTGGGGCCTATAGCGGAGGCGAACCATGTGGAAATATATGATGTGGAATACGTTAAGGAGGGCAGCGACTGGTATTTAAGATGCTACATTGACAAGGAAGAAGGCGTTACCATCGGCGACTGTGAAAGCGTCAGCAGAGCCCTGTCAGAGGAGCTTGACAGAACGGATTTTATTGAGGACGCTTATATTTTGGAGGTGAGTTCCCCTGGGCTGGGGCGGCAGCTGAAAAAGGATAAGCACCTTAGGAAAAGCCTTTTGTGTGAGGTGGATATCAAGTGCTACAAGCCGGTCAATGGGGCTAAGGAGTTTACAGGCATTTTGAAAGATTTTGATGAAAATACGCTTACCCTTGGAATGCAGGGGAATGTCGAAACGGACATGGTGTTTGAAAGAAAAGATATTGCTACGGTAAAATTGGCGCTGGACTTTTAAAAATCATAAAAGTTTGGCCGGCCTAAAAGAGAATAAGGGGTAGAAAGGGATAAGGGAAAATGAACAAAGAATTAATGGAAGCGTTAGATATTTTGGAGAAGGAGAAGGAGATCAGCAAAGAGACCCTCTTTGAGGCAATTGAAAATTCTTTGCTTACGGCATGCAAAAACCATTTTGGAAAAGCTGACAATGTAAAAGTGGAAATTGACAGGGACACTTGCGATTTCCTGTGTTATGCGGAAAAAGAAGTGGTGGAAGAAGTGGAGGACGACTGCTTACAGATTTCCCTGCCGGACGCTCAGGAGATAAAAGGGGACGCAGCTCTTGGAGATATGATTCATGTGGAGATAAAGTCAAAGGAATTTGGACGTATCGCCACACAAAATGCCAAAAATGTGATTTTACAGAAAATCCGCGAGGAAGAGCGGAGCGTTATTTATAACCAGTATTTCGAGAAGGAGAAAGACATTGTAACCGGTATCGTTCAGCGCTATATCGGCAAAAATATCAGCATTAACTTAGGAAAAGCAGATGGGATTTTAAATGAAAGCGAACAGGTAAAAGGGGAGATATTCAGACCTACGGAGAGAATTAAGGTCTATATTCTGGAGGTAAAGAGCACCCCAAGGGGACCTAGAATTTTGGTCAGCCGTACCCATCCCGAATTGGTAAAACGTCTTTTTGAGGCGGAGGTTACGGAGATTAAGGATGGAACCGTGGAGATTATGAGTATAGCCAGAGAGGCGGGAAGCCGTACGAAGATGGCGGTAAGATCCAATAACCCAAACGTGGACGCGGTGGGAGCGTGCGTAGGCTTGAATGGAGCCAGGGTAAACTCCATTGTGGAGGAGCTTCGGGGAGAAAAAATTGATATTATCAATTGGGACGACAACCCCGGCAATCTGATACAAAACGCACTTTCTCCCGCTAAAATAGTTGCGGTATTTGCGGATCCGGATGAGAAGACGGCCAAAGTGGTGGTGCCTGACTATCAGCTCTCCCTTGCAATCGGTAAGGAGGGACAAAACGCCAGACTGGCGGCAAGGCTCACCGGCTACAAAATCGATATTAAGAGCGAGACTCAGGCCAAGGATGCTCCCGGATTTCGTTATGAGGATTATATGGATGAGTTTGAGGAAGACGAATACGACGAGTATGAGGAGTATGACGGTGAAGCAGAGTATGAAGAAGGCTTAGAGGGCGAAGAACCGCAGTACGGGGATGAAGAAGAATTTGAGGCCCGGGAACCGGAATATGAGGAGGATGAGACCGGAGAATATGAGGAAAGCTACGAAGATGAAATTTCCGGGCTTCCGGAATCCCAAAAAGAGGAAGAGCCTTCCGAGCCGACGGAATAAGGGGGAATGTGAATGGCAAAAAAAATTCCCTTAAGACAGTGCGTGGGATGCGGGGAGATGAAGAGCAAGAAGGAAATGATGCGTGTGCTGAAAACCCCCGAGGACGAAATCGTGTTAGATGCAACCGGGAAAAAGAACGGAAGAGGCGCTTATCTTTGTAAGGAAAAGGAATGCCTCGTGAGGGCGCGCAAGAATAAAGGATTGGAACGGTCTTTTAAGATGAAAATTCCAAACGAAGTTTACGACAATCTGGAAAAGGAGTTTGATGGGCTTGAAAAATGACAGAATTTTATCCCTGTTGGGGCTGGCTGTGAGAAGCAGAAATTTGGTAAGCGGCGAGTTTTCTACGGAAAAGGCGGTCAAAGCAGGGAAAGCGGAGTTGGTAATTGTCAGCGGCGACGCTTCTGACAATACCAAAAAGCTGTTTACAGATAAATGCAGATTTTATCATATCCCTTTTTATTTATACGCAAGCAAGGAAGAGCTGGGAAAGGCAATCGGCAAGGATGTGCGCTCATCCGTAGCGGTTATGGACAAAGGATTGGCGGAAACAATAATAAAACGGTTGGAAGATTCATAGGAATTAAGACGTATATTAAAAATGAGGGCAGTTGGTAGCATTGGAGGAGTAGGATGGCCAAAATTAAAGTGCATGAGATAGCGAAGGAACTGGGAAAGCAGAGCAAGGAAGTGATTGCTTTTTTACAGAATAAAGGAATTGAAGTGAAAGCGGCGCAGAGCTCTTTGGAGGCGGAAGTGGCCGATATGGTCAGAAAGACCTTTGGGAGAGGAGAAAAGACTGCGGGAACAGAAACGGCTATAAAGGCAGGTGCGGCGGCGGAAGCAAAACCTGCAAAAGAAACAGAGGGGAAGAAAGAGGAAAAGAAGCCAGTGGAAGAAAATCAAAGTGCAGGCACGAAAAAGACGACAGTGGAAGTAAATGGGGCTGCAAATGGCGAAAAAGGCGTTGAAAAATCTTTGCAGGCCAGGGAGAAGAAGGAAGGGAAAGCCGGTCAAAATGGGACGGAACAGCCTAAGACAGGGGAACAGCCTAAGGCAAAGGAATTAAAACCGGTAGAACCCAAACCGGTGGAACCGGTTAAGAAAAAGAAGAAAATTATTTTTGTGAGCAATCCTCATAATAGTAATATTATGAGCCAGCGCGCTAATCAGGGCGAGAGACGCCCGGCCCAGGGTGAAAGGCGTCCGGCTCAGGGTGAGAGACGCCAACAGCAGGGAAATAAGTCAGGAGGCGCTAACCGTCAGGGACAGGGAAGACCCCAGCAGGAAGCGCCCCACAAGATTATCAGACCGCTGACAGCGCCGTCTTTGCCTGAGAGCATGAATGTTGATTTTAAACAGAATGTACGGAAAATGGAGAACGAAAGAATAGCAGCAAAAAATGCTGCGGTAAAGGCGCAAAAGGCGGCGGAGGCGGAAGCAGCGGCGAAAGAGGCTGCAGTCAGGGCAGCGGAAATGGAAGCCGAAGCGGTAGCTGCGGCGGAGAAGGTAACGCAAGCCACAGCAGGATCCGGAGCAAATGTGTCTGCAAATACAAAGAGCGGCGCGTCTTCAAACGGGGTGTCCGGTACGGGCGCATCTTCTTTTGAGGGGACAAATGTGTCCGCAAACAGGAGAGCGGACGGGACGGCGCAGACCGGTAACCAGGCGAACAGACCGGCAAGAAAGACGGGAGAACGGTCAGGAGATCGGCCCGCACATGCCGGAAGGGATAATAACAATACGAAAACGGCAGGTGCAAGGGATGAAAGGCGTCAAAGAAATGAAAGAAGCCAGGGCAACTTTGGAAGCGGTCAGGGCGAAAGGAATAACCGAAATGACTCCCGCCGATTTGATGGCTCTAATCGTGACAGGAATCAGGGCGGCAGGAATGATTTCCGCGGCAATGGGCCTGATAAAGGTGGCACAAGATTTGGCAACAGTAATAACCGCAGTGAAAGAGGCGGCCAGGGGCAGGAAGGTAGATTTAAGCGGCCCGAAAAGCCGGGTAAGGGTTTCGCTGTGGATGCCCCCGTTAAGGAAGAAAAGCGCAGGGATGAAGAAAAGCGCAGAATTGGCCAGGAGAAGGATAGAAGATCTAAGAAAGACTTCATCTATGAAGAGGACGAGGCGGTTGTAAAGAATAAGAACAAAGCCGGCCGGTTCATTAAGCCTGAAAAGAAGGTGGAGGAAAAGATAGAGGAGCAGATTAAGGTGATTGTTATCCCCGAATCCCTCACCATCAAGGAGCTGGCCGATAAGATGAAAATGCAGCCTTCCGCTATTATCAAAAAGCTTTTCCTTCAGGGCAGGATTGTGACGGTAAACTCGGAAATTCCTTTTGAGGATGCGGAAAATATTGCCATTGAATACGACATTATCTGTGAAAAAGAAAAGAAAGTGGACGTAATCGAAGAGCTCTTAAAAGAGGAGGACGAGGAAACCGAAAAGATGATGAGCAGACCGCCCGTTATCTGCGTAATGGGCCATGTGGATCACGGAAAAACATCCCTGCTCGACGCGATCCGTAAGACAAATGTGACGGATAAGGAAGCGGGAGGTATTACACAGCACATAGGTGCGTATACTGTAAATGTTAATGATCAGTCCATTACCTTCTTAGATACGCCGGGACACGAAGCGTTCACGGCCATGCGTATGCGGGGGGCAAATTCTACGGATATCGCCATTTTGGTGGTGGCGGCGGACGACGGCGTTATGCCTCAGACGGTGGAAGCCATCAACCACGCGAAAGCGGCGGGAACGGAAATCATCGTGGCGGTGAATAAGATTGATAAGCCGGGAGCTAACGTTGACAGGGTGAAGCAGGAAATGACGGAATACGAGCTCATCCCGGTAGACTGGGGCGGAAGCACGGAGTTTGTGCCTGTGTCCGCTAAATCCGGCGAAGGCATCGACACCCTCCTTGAGACCATTTTGCTTACGGCGGAAATTATGGAGCTTCGGGCGAATCCCGACAGACGGGCAAGGGGCCTTGTCATTGAGGCGGAGCTCGATAAAGGGCGCGGCCCTGTGGCTACCGTGCTGGTACAGAAGGGAACCCTCCATGTGGGAGATTTCATTTCCGCAGGGGCCAGCCATGGCAAGGTAAGGGCAATGATAGACGATAAGGGAAGAAGGGTAAAGGAAGCCCTTCCCTCAACCCCTGTTGAAATTCTGGGACTTTCCGATGTGCCAAGCGCAGGGGAGGTATTTATCGCCCATGAAAACGATAAGACAGCCAAGTCCTACGCGGAAACCTATCTTGCCCAGAACAAAGAGAAAATGCTGGAAGAAACCAAGGCAAAGATGTCCCTTGACGATCTTTTCAGCCAGATCCAGGCGGGTAATTTGAAGGAACTGAACATTATTGTAAAAGCGGATGTGCAGGGCAGCGTGGAGGCCGTGAAACAGAGCCTGATGAAGCTTTCCAATGAGGAAGTGGTGGTGAAATGCATCCACGGCGGCGTGGGCGCAATCAACGAATCCGACGTATCCTTAGCTTCCGCGTCATCGGCAATTATTATCGGCTTTAATGTCCGTCCCGACGCCATGGCAAAGACCATTGCGGAGAGGGAAGGCGTTGACATAAGGCTCTACAAGGTAATTTACCAGGCAATTGAAGATATTGAAGCGGCTATGAAGGGCATGCTGGATCCGATTTTCGAGGAAAAGGTGATTGGCCATGCGGAGGTAAGACAGATTTTCAAGGCTTCCGCAGTTGGAAATATTGCCGGCTCCTATGTGCTTGACGGTACCTTCCAGAGAGACTGTAAGATACGAATCAGCAGAGAAGGAAATCAGATTTATGAAGGCAGCTTAGCTTCCTTAAAACGCTTCAAGGACGATGTGAAGGAGGTCAGAGCAGGATTCGAGTGCGGACTTGTATTTGAGGGCTTTGACCAGATGCAGGAGCTTGACATTGTAGAGGCATATATTATGGTGGAGGTTCCCAGGTGAGAAAAAACAGTGTGAAAAACATCCGGATTAACGGAGAGGTGCAAAGAGTTTTGGCCGAGATTATAAGGGATTTAAAGGATCCAAGAATCAGCCCTCTTACCTCTGTGGTTTCCGTAGAGGTTGCGCCGGATTTAAAGACCTGTAAGGCATGGATTAGCGTGTATGGCGACGACAATGAAAAGATTCTGAAAGACACCGTGGAGGGATTAAAGAGCGCGGAAGGCTATATTCGCAGAGAGCTTGCCGGCAGGATTAATTTAAGAAACACCCCTGAAATACGCTTTATTGTTGATCAGTCCATTGCATATGGAGTGAGAATGTCTAAGCTGATTGATGAAGTAAGCGAAGGGCTTAGCAAGGAGGAATCTTAAAAGACAGATCGCCTTTATGCGTGAAAGGATATGTGAATGAATATATATGAAGAAGTAAAAGACGCCGGTTCAATTGGAATCAGCAGCCATATAAGGCCGGACGGCGACTGTGTCGGGGCGGTGATGGGGCTTTACCTTTATTTAAAAAAGGTATGCCCCGGCGCTAAGGTGCAGGTTATGTTAGAAAAGCCGGCGGAAATTTTTTCCTGTATTAAGGACGTGGAAGAAATACATACGGACTTTGCCACAGAGATAGATTGTTTTGACGTGTTTTTTGCATTGGATGCGGCAAAGGATCGGATGGGGGAAGCGGAAAAATACTTTGACAGGGCAAAGAAAAAGATCAATATCGATCATCATATCAGCAACAAAGGCTGTGGGGATGTGAACTACATTGTGCCGGAGGCGAGCTCCACCAGCGAACTGATTTACAATGGGATTGCCGATAAAACCATGCTGGATGAGGAGATTGCCAAAGCCCTTTACATAGGAATCATACATGATACGGGAGTGTTTCAATATTCCAACACTTCCCCGGCGACTTTGACGGCGGCAGCGGATTTAATTTCCTATGGGTTTGACTTTCCCAGGCTGATTGACGAGACTTTTTATGAAAAGACTTATGTGCAGAACCAGATACTTGGCAGGGCTTTGCTCGAGAGCTTTCTGTTTATGGACGGTAAGTGCGTGGTCAGCATGATTGACAGAAAAACCATGAAATTTTACCGGGCGGAGCCACAGGATTTAAATGGTATTGTAAACCAGCTTAGAAACACCAAAGGCGTGGAGTGCGCTATTTTTATGTATCAGACCAACACTTTGGAATACAAGGTCAGCCTGCGCTCAAACGGAAAGGTGGATGTGGCAAAGGTGGCATGCTTCTTTGGAGGCGGCGGACATGTGAGAGCGGCAGGGGTTACCATGCAGGGAACCTTTTACGATATTGTGAACAACTTGTCGGCGCAGATTGCAGTACAGCTGAAGGGTAAGAAATAGTTTTTTCGGATGCTGACGGGTACGCGCTGGGCTGTTGACCGGCTGTCGTAAAGATATGAAGATAATGGAAAAGCAACTGGTACCGGTTTGCAAAATAATAAGAGATAGTATTTGAAAAGTGTCGATTATTGTAATATGAGGGATTCATATATATGTACCATGGGATAATAAATGTTTATAAGGAGGCCGGGTATACTTCACACGATGCGGTGGCCCGGCTGCGCGGTATTTGCAAACAGAAAAAGATTGGGCACACAGGAACCCTTGACCCGGATGCGGCAGGGGTTCTTCCTGTATGTCTTGGGAACGCCACAAAGCTGTGCGGCATGTTGACGGATATGAGAAAGGAATATGTTGCGGAGCTGAAACTTGGCATAGTGACGGATACCCAGGATATTTCCGGGAAGGTTCTGGAAGAGAGGGAAGTAAAAGCGTCTCCTCAGGAGGCGGAAAAGGCCATTTTGTCCTTTTTGGGGGATTCCATGCAGACGCCGCCTATGTATTCCGCCCTAAAGGTGAACGGAAAAAAACTCTACGAGCTGGCAAGGCAGGGGCAGGAAGTGGAGCGCGCCCAAAGGCCGATTTCTATTTATAAGCTTGAAATCCTTGAAAAAGAGCATCCGGCGTACAAAATAAAAGTGGTATGCTCTAAGGGAACTTATATCAGAACGTTATGCCATGATATAGGACAGGCGTTGGGCTGCGGCGGAGTAATGGTAAGTCTTCAAAGGACGAAAGTCGGGGAATTTGAAATAGAAAAGGCGTATAAGCTTGACCTGCTGGAGAAGATGGCGGGGGAAGGAGAGCTTTCTAAGGCGATTATTCCCACGGAGCGGATGTTTCAGGAATTGCCGGCTTTGACTGTGAAGAAGGAAGCTTTTGGCAGGCTGCAAAATGGCAATCAACTCAGGAGAGAGGATATTATGTCCGATTTTTCGGAAAAAGGAGAAGAAAGCGTATCTTTATCCGAGGGGAAAAGATTCAGAATATACAGCCACGGGGAAGTTTTTTTCGGGGTTTATGACTATGAGGAAAAGGACGGAATCTTCCGTGCGGTGAAAATGTTTTTGCCATGATATGAAATTTTTTCTTGCGGTATGCGGGGGTATAAGTTTGGAAGTAAACTTCCAAACTACTTATTGGTGGCAGTACCGCAAGCAAAGCTTGCGGTATGCCGGGGGTATAAAAATGGAAATTATTCAGGATTCAATTGATTTTCAATTAAAGAAAAGGAGCGCTGTTGCAATCGGAAAGTTTGACGGCGTCCACAGAGGGCACGTGGAGCTTCTCTCCCATATTTTAAAGCAGAAGGAGCAGGGGCTAAAGGCGGTGGTCTTTACTTTTCACCCCTCGGCGGCGGTCTTTTTTGGACAGGCCAAAGGCGCGGAGCTGACAACCCGCCAGGAAAAGCGGAAAATGTTTGAGAAAATGGGGATTGACATTTTAATTGAATTTCCGTTAAACAGGGAGACGGCGGCGACACCGCCGGAAGAATTTGTAAGGAAAATTCTGGTTCATCAGATGAAGGCAGGGTATATCGCGGCAGGGGAGGACTTGTCTTTTGGGTATAAAGGTCTTGGAAATAAGGAGCTGCTTTGCAAACTGGCAGGAGAGCTTAATTATCAGGTCAGGATTATCGACAAGGTTTACTGCGGCGATAAGGAAATCAGCTCAAGCCTTGTGCGGAAAATGGTGGAAAAAGGCGATATGACCACGGTAAGGGAACTTTTGGGAAGGCCCTACAGCTTTGACGGGGAGGTGGAGCCGGGGAACAGACTTGGAAGGCGGCTTGGGATGCCCACCGTAAATCTTTATCCGGTGAAGGAAAAATTGCTGCCTCCTAAAGGCGTTTACTTTTCTCAGGTGATTTATCAGGACCGTATCTATCAGGGCATCACCAATATAGGGCAAAAACCTACGGTTAAGGAAAATGCGGATATCAGCGTAGAAACCTACCTGTATGGGTTTACGGGAGACTTGTACGGGAAAGAAATTGTGACGGAATTATTACAATTTAAAAGACCGGAACAAAAGTTTGAAAATGTGGAAGCGCTGAAAAGACAGATGGAGAGGGATATTCAGGAGGGGGCAGGTTACTTTTTACATGTTGGCTAACCGTCCGCTCGGAGCGAATAGAAATTCAGTCGTCACCGCGCTTTCGCTCTATAAAAACGCAACAGACGCTAAACTCATGAAAAACCTCGTTAAGCGCTGGCGTTTTTATAAGGGTTCCTCCCTGAATTTCTATTCGCTCCGAGCTGGGCTTTTGGCTATCCGGTAAAAGTAACATGCCATATTTTTCAAAAAAAAATAAAAATAGGAAATTGACACTCCCAGGAGAAGTTGTTATAATGATTACGTAAAGATTTGTAATAAATTTGTAACAACCTGGGAGGTTTTATTTTGAAAAGACAAATCAGATATGGAATTTGCGTGCTTGCATCTTTGCTTCTTTTAGGAGAGCCCCTTGGCGTGCAGGCGGCGGAATTAAATGGGAAAAATACGCAGGCCACGGCCGGAAATAGAGTTTCAAGTGATAAAGCATCTGAAAGTGCAAATGCACGGGAAAAGAATACAAATGCGCGCAGCGCAAACGTACATAACAAAACGACTGGCGATTTGCTGGTAGCAGATAATACGGTTGCGCCGGAGACGGAGGAATTGCTCACCGCCGGAATAGGAGATCTTTTTATTTCGGAGCTGTCAAAGATAGAGTATGTGGAGATTGCCAAGGATGCGGAAGGCGCTTTGTGGGGATATACCCATCTTGGAATCTGTAATGTGCAGGAAAACAATTTGAATATCAGGCAGGAGCCGGACGAATCGGGAAAGATGGTCGGCAAGCTCCCTAAAAATGCGGCCTGCGAGATTGTTAGCAGTGAGGACGGCTGGGCCTACATAACCTCCGGCAAGGTGGAGGGATATGTGAAGGAGGAATATCTTCTCACCGGCTACGAGGCGAAAAAGCGAGGGACAGAGCTGGCAAGCGCTATCGCGGTGGCTACCACGGACGGCCTTAACATCAGGGAATTTCCCACTTTGGACGCGGAGGTGGTTACCCAGGTGGCCGAAGGAGAGTCCCTTGACATCGTTGAAATACAGGATGACGGCTGGATTAAGGTATATCTGGATGACGAGGAAGTATTCGTCTCCGCCGATTATGTGGAAGTGAAATCGGATTTGGAAACGGCGATTACCATGACGGAGCTTTTATATGGGCAGGGCGTTTCCGATGTCCGCGTAGATATATGCCAGTACGCGAAACAGTTTTTGGGAAATCCTTATGTGTGGGGCGGCACCAGCCTTACAAACGGCGCGGATTGTTCCGGGTTTGTGCTCAGCGTTTTTGCAAAGTATGGCGTTTCACTGCCGCATTCCTCAAGAGCTCAGGCCAACATGGGGACAAGCATAAGCGCTTCCGAACTGCAGCCGGGCGATTTGGTTTTCTATGCGAAGGGCGGTACCATAAATCATGTGGCGCTTTACATTGGAGCCGGACAGGTAATCCATGCCAGCAGCCCTAAGACGGGCATCAAGATTTCTTCCTATAACTATAGAACACCTCATAAGATGGTGCGGATTTTGCAAAGTTAAATGTTGAAAATTCCTCTTAAGCAGACGGACTTTCGCCGCTTGAGAGGAATTTTTTGAGTAACCCTTTTTTTCATTTACCGCATTGTAACAAATACAGGGAACTATTTGAAAAGAAAGGAGGATAACCATGAAAAAGAAGATAAATCAGATACTGAATATTATCATGGGCTCTTTTATTGGTGTGTTCATTGGCTTAGGACTATATAAATATTGGCATTTTCATAAATATCCGGATTTATATGCTATGCAATCTGCTCCATGGTATACCAGCATTTTGATAAATGGAT
>CAJUKV010000035.1 GCA_910587305.1 uncultured Lachnospiraceae bacterium
GGGTAAGCACCGGCGCCTGGCCGGCGGCTGTATTTCCGGTTTCCTGATCCGGCTCCGGTTCTGTTTCCGGCCCCTGTTCCGCTTCCCTCTCCGGCGTTTCCCGGGGCATGCCTCCCGGCTCCCTTACGGCTTCCGGCTCCCGGCCTGCTTCCCTTCCTTGGGCGGGTACGGGGGACGGCTGCCCCTGTCCTGATGAGGATGGGCTTGGGGTATCAGGTTCCGATGATGGTTCCGGCGTTCTTCCCCCTGTTCCCCCCATTTTGCTTTCCTCGTTTCCACCTCCGCCGTCATTTTCTGTTTCTTCTTCCGGCTCTTCATCTTCTGCACTGCTGTTTACAATGTTTCCTTCTTTCAGCTCAGCTTCTATCCCTGCGTCAAGGAACCGGTTCTCCACACTTTCCTCTCCCTGTTCCGTATAAACTGCCGTAAATACTCTTGACGCCCTTGCCACATTTCCGGCCCTGTCGCTGACAGCGTAAAATACCACCGCCGTGTTTTCTCCCCTGTTTTCGCTGATCTTCTCTACTACAATCCGTCCGCTGATGTCCCCGTCTTTTGTATCATAGGCGCTTACGCCCTTAAGCAGTTCTTGAGATTCCATTTCTTCCCTGTACACTGTCTCTACCGCTTCAAATGTAAGCTCCGGGCCTTCCCTGTCTTTCCCAAAGTACAGGATGGCGCACAGGAAAAGCAGTATCCCGTTGGCCGCGGCAAGCAGTATGCCCATTATCCTGTTCCATCTCATATTTATACCCCCTGCAGGCAGCAGCCAAAACTTGCTGCCATATACTGCAGGCTCTGCCTGCGATGTTTATATATTTTCCAGGTATTCAATGTCTTCTTCCTTACGCCCTTTTTTGTGTTTGGCGCGCCACTCTTTTACAGTGGGAACGCTCCTTGGCGTTTTTCTCTCTGCCGCCGCCCTTCCCCTGTCTTCCTCGCTGTCTTCCTCATAAAGTTTCCCTGCAGCTTTATTTTCAAAGTCGGCTATGTCGTCCGGGGTGATTCTGTCTATGTATCCCTCCATGTCTTTGCCGCCTTCTTCCATGAGGCTTTCTTTCTCCTTTTTTCCAGTGCCTTCCGCCTCTTCTTTTTCTGCCCTGTTTTCATCTACGGCTCCGTCTGCATCCGTATCCCCGTCCGCTTCTGTGATTTCTTCTATATCCGTATCCTCATCTTCGTACACATCCTTTTTGTAAGAATGCCCCGTATGCCGTACTGCACTCTCCACGCTGTTATCTTCTCCGTATTTCCCGTAGTATTTTCCGTAATATTTCCCATAATATCTTCCATAGTGGCCGTAGCAGCCTTTGCTGCTCATGTCCACTTTGTTTAATACCACTCCCAATATCCGGCTTCCCGCTTTGTCAAGCTGGTCTTTTACGCTCTGTACGAACCGGTAGCTTACCGCGTTGCTCTCCACCACCAGCACCGTCCCGTCACAGTTTTTCGCCGCAACAGCCGCGTCTATCACGCTCCCTAAGGGCGGGGTGTCTATGATCACGTAGTCAAAGGAATTCCGAAGCCCTGCTATTAAGGAGGCAAACTTTTCTCCTCCAAGGAGCTCGCTGGGGTTGGGGGGCACGGGGCCTGAAAATATCACGTACAGGTTTTTGATGTTGGTCTCGCACAGCACGTCCCTGTATTCCGCCCTGCCCGATAAGCAGTGGGTCATCCCCTGCCTTACGGCCCCTGTCCGGTATCGGCCCACAAGCACGGATTTTCTCATGTCCGCGTCGATCAGGATTGTCCTGCTCCCTGCTTCCGCAAAGGCCCTTGCCATCTCCATGGCAACGCTGGATTTCCCTTCGTTGGGGGTGCAGCTGGTGACCGCCACCACCTTTACGTCCCTCCCGCAGAATTCTATGTTGGTCCTTAAGGTCTTGAAGGCTTCCTTCATCCGGTAGTCTTCCCTCTGTCTGCTAAACTGTAACTTTACGCTCTGCATCCTGGTTTTCTTTTTCCTCTTTGTCTTTTATTTTTAATTCCATGATGGAAAGGATGTCTTCCTGCTCTCTTTGGGTCAGGCTGCGGAAACGGGCAAGGAGGCGTATTTCAAGGCTGCTTCCCCTTTCCCCTTCTGCACTGTCCTTTTTCAGGTCCTTCCTGCTTTCCTTACTTTCCGCAGGGTTTCCATCTCCTGAATTTTCATGATTCTGTTCCGGGCGGCGTTCCCCGTCTTCCTCCCGGTTTTCTAATCCGTATCTGCCGAGCATCATGCGGGAGAGCAGGTTCTCTACCGGGATCCCGTACAGTCTTGCAAGGCCGTACAGCGCTCCTGCCGGGGGCCTGATCCTCCCTGTCTCATAGTGGGAGTAGGTCTGCCTCGATATGTTCAGGTGGGAGGCCACGAAGTTCTGTCTGTAGTGACTGGATATCCGCAGCTGCCTTAGGTATTCCGGCAGTGTCTGCCTTCTCTCTGTTACCGGTGCTTTGGTTTCTGCCGGCTTTTCCTGTAAATATCCGGAAGCCATTTTCTACCTCCCTTTTTCTTCTTTTTGCGATCCATTTCATCTGATGCCGCCGGTATCAGCGCCAAGGTGCTTAAGGATAAATACTTTTCCACATCCTCCGACGACTTGATGGTGTCATCCATCAGGTATCGGATTAAGATAACGGCGCATACCAGCAGTACCCCTGCCATTCCGCCCACTGCCGTCCACTTCATTACGCTTGGGCCCGCCTTTTCCGTTGGCATGTTGGCCTGCTCCACCACGTTCACAGCCTCTATATCCATTACGTTCTGGATATGGCTGCTGGCAACTTCCCTGATGCAGTTGGCCGTCTCCATGGCCTTTACCGGATCCGTGTTTTCCACCGTGATTGCCACGATTCGGGTGTCCGTAGGCGTCTCCACACTGACTTTTTTCAGCAGCTCCTTGTATTCCATATCCATAGAAAGCTTCTGAATCACTTCTTCTAACACGTAGCGGCTGCTGATCAGCTCCGCGTAGTCCTTGGTCAGCTGGGTGCCAATCTGCACGTCGCTGTAGCTTACCGCCGCATTTTCCGTTTTATTTAATATATAGATCCTTGTGGTTGATTCATAATAAGGCGTCAATACAAAGCTGCTTAAAAGCAGGCAGATAAGGGCCGTAAACAACCCGGCGCTTATGATAAGCCACGCCCTCCCAAGCAGTATGCCAAAGACCTCCAGCAGGTCTATTTCTATTTCATCGTTGCCCATCTCATTCCCTCTCTTTATGGAAAGTTTTCTCTTACAAAATTTTCTGTAAAAAATATTTCAGAAATTTTCTCTTTTGAAAATTTTTTTCTCTGAAAATCTTTTTCAAAAAGCTTTTCTTGCTTTTAAGTTTCTCTATATAAAAACTTCTTTTCATTCCGTCATAAGGCTTTTGGGAAAGCTTTTTTGCCGGAAAGTTTCCTGATCAAACACCGGCATGCTTCGTCAATCGGTTTATTGCATGAAAAAAGTTTTTAACTAAAAACTCCCTTCCTGAAAAGCATTCTTATCGGAAATCCTCTTGCTGAAAAATATCCTGATGAAAAAGCTTTCTCCCGCAAACCTTCTCAAATATATTCGTCTCTTATCACTCTCATAGGGTTTTCATAAAAAAGCCTCTCCGCGTACCCTTCGCCGTATTTCCTGCTTACATATCCTGCGCAGTCGGAAAGAGCCGGCTTCCTTTTCCCCATGTCGTGGGCGTCCGTGGCCACGAAATGCACCAGCCCCTGTGCCAGAAGCTTTTTTGTGAACTGCTTTGCGCTAAATCCAAAAGTCCCCATAATACTCCCTGCATTCACCTGTATGTAACAGCCCATCCTGATGAAATCTTCCACCCGGTCCGCTCTTGTAAGCATCCGGCCGTATCTTTCCACATGGGCAAGGATAGGGCGATAGCCGTGGGATAGGGCTTCGTACAGCCCGTACCGGATGTGGTCGATATCCTCTCCCATACCGAACTCCACCAGCACATATGCGGACCCGGCAAGGGTTAAGGCCCTTCCTTCCTCCAGCTTTTTAGTCATGTCGCTGCCATAGTACATTTCGTTCCCTGTGTAGAACTTTATGTCCATTCCCTCTCCGCAGGCTTTGTCCTGCAAAATTTCCATAAGCCGTTTTATTTTTTCAGGATCTGCGTTGTGGTGGGAAGGTTTATTGTGGGGCGTTAAGATGATCTCCCTTATCCCGTCATTCCATGCGGTGCGCAGCATTTCCATGGCTGTTTCAAAATTTTCCGCTCCGTCGTCTATTTCAGGCAGAATGTGGGAATGAATATCTATGTAGGAATCCAACTTTTTCACCTTCCTCCCTGTACGTTTTCCGCCGTGCCCTAAAGGGTTTTTGAAAAATGCCTTAGCAGGCGGGATAAAGCCTGCAAGCACTGTAAAGCTGCGGCCTATGCTGCCTTTACACGCTTTCCGCCATGCCGCCAAACGGCGGCATAAACGCCCATCGCCTCCCAACTTAACGGGCCGGACTTTCGGTAACAGAAAGCGCCGGGTTTTACCCCGGATTTGCATTTTCTTATTTCGTAAATTTACATAATTTACGAAATAAGAAAAAATATCCCCCAAAACCCTTGTAAATACAAGAAAGCAGGACTTATGCCCTGCTCCTTTGACCATTTTTTTGACGGCCTAAAAAAATTTTATAATTTTTTCAGCCCCTCAAATTGTATTTTATTTTATATTACTTTATATCGTTTAACCGTCTTATCGAGGTTTGATTTTCTATTAAAAAACTACTTTATAATAATCGTTTTTAAATATATTTATTAATTCAATTGCGCACCTCATATTGAGTCTCGGCAACACCATATATCGATAATATTCATTCATTATATCACACATTCAATCTTTACCTTAATAACAGCATATATCAAACTTCTCCATAAGCTCCTTTTTATGCTGCAAACTGGAATGGACATACAGGTTTAAAGTTACCTGCACGCTACTGTGTCCTAAAATCTCGCTAAGGCTCTTGGCATCAAACCCTTTATCCATGCATCTGGTAGCAAAGGCATGGCGCAGCATATGAAAGTGAAAGCCCTCTATCCCACAGCTTTCCAGTATCCTGGCAAAACGGTACTGTAAGGTTCTCGGCTCCACCCAGGCTTTTTTCTTTCCCTTTATGATATACTCCCCATCTTCCCTTCGGTACTTTTTTAGCAAGGGGGCAAGCACGGGCGGAATGGGGATTATCCGAAAGGAGGCGCTTGTTTTTGGGGCCTGCACCAGGATTTCCGTACTGCTTTTCCCCACATCCCCCGCTCCCGTCTTCACCCGCTGCAGGTTTCTCCTGATGTAAATGACTCCCTCCGTAAGGCTTACATCTTCCCAGGTAAGAGCGCATATTTCCCCAATCCGCATGCCTGTATAAAAGGCAATCAATATCCCCAGACAGGTATTATCCTGTGCATTTTCCAAAAGATATTTCTCCAAAACCGCCATATCCTTCTCCCCCGGCAGCATTACCTGCCCTCGTTTTATAGGCATTATCTGGTTTTCCGGAATCTCTATGGCATAGTGATATTTCTTTTTTACATACCTTAGAGCCCGAAGCGCAATTCCACAGATATTCCTGATATATTCCTCGGAAACCGGCTCATCCTCCGCTTCTCTGCGTATGCTTTCCGCAAAATCCATAAGCGCCCTTCCGTCTACTTTATCGGCCCTGACGTTTCCCAGGCAGGGAATAATATACTTATCCGTAACCTGACGGTAGGCGGCATAAGTGGATTTCTTCCATAAAGGCCCTTTCTCTTTCATCCATGTGTACATCACATCCGCCATACTCCCTTTCACAGGCTCCCCCTCCGGCTTCCAGGATTTTTTCATCAGATCCAGTTTTGCTTTCACATCATTGTAATTTTCCCCATAAACAGATCTATATTTTCGCTCTCCTTTTTCCGCTCCCTCATCCACAATACGGCCCTCCCAACGGCCGTCTTTTCTCTTATAAATATTGGCTCCTCTTCTTGACATAAACGTTTCCTTCCTTTCCAAAATTTTTGACCAGAAATTTGACGGCCTAAAAAAATTTTAAGAGCAGAAATTTCATAAAAATATGCCGTCAGCGCTGCCCCGGATCTTATCATGCGTGAAAAAGAAATCACAATTTATCAAAATAAGGTAAAAATAGATAAAATAAAATAGATAGTTGATTTTTTGAATGTTTTGTAGTATAGTTCTTTTAGCGTTTTTTGTAATATTTGCATTGATTTGCAGTTTTTCTTTCTTTTTGCATTTCGTAAAATATGTAATTCTACGAAATTATTCTTTAATATTTTTCCCATTTTTTTCCAAAAAAAAGCATGGTGTAAGTTTTTATGTAATTATTTTTTTAGGGTAACCGGAAACACAATTCGAAGTGGAAGAAATGATACGATACATAGATGCAGACAGTATCCGCGCCATACCCCTTAGCGGACATGTCTCCTTTACTTGATATCTTAATAAAACGATAAAAATATATTATAAAATTATTATTCGACCCATTATACGTTAATTCGGTTCATTTCTAAGCTCATTGCCCAATGTCCAAAAGCAGTATATACTATTTCCTGTAAACACATTTTAGCGATACCCGGCACAGTCCGTCAGGATAGCTGTGCTATGAGATAGAAGAAGATTTCCAAATGCTTTTCATTTTATAAAGGACGGTGAAAGAACTTATGAAAAAACACATTCCCAAAATAATAGCTTTCTTACTTCTCATTTTCCTTGCTTTTGTCATAACGCCCGCGGGACGGGGTATGATATTGCATATTGTAGAGTTGCCTTTCTCTCTCAGGTCTCCGGGCGCTCAAAAGAAAAGCTCCCTCCAAACAAGCGCGGAGGAAACGCAGGCCGTACAGGAGCTGACCGAACAGATCAAGCAAAAAAATAAGGAGCAGGAACAGGAATTTCCTCTGATTCAGGTGATAGACGATGGAGCCGAACTGCCTGCCAATCAGGGATATACCGGGCTGGTCTGCAATATAAAGGACACGTCTTCGGAGGTTCGGCTTATTCGCCAATTGGACGGAAGTTTTAGGGAAGAGGAAGTATTTACCGCCCGATTAAACAATGTGCTGTTTTCCGTGCCCGAGGGCGGAACCAGGGATTTTGGCGTACCTATTTTTTCCACGGAAAATTATTCCGATGAGGAGAAAACGGCACGAAAGCAATGGCATGATGTTGTAGGGGGAGACAGCTCTGATTTTAACCAGGGAATAGATGTGGCCCGTCAAATGATTATGGACGGATATTTTCAAAAGCCTTTGGAAAAATTTTTGATGCACTATCCTGAATTAAATCCTGCTAAGCGGGAATATGTTCTGCGCCTTATGGGCGGCGGGCGAACCGACAGAGCTTCCGACAATACCAGCTGGTGGGATCTGGATTACCGGCTGGAAACCACTGCGGAAAACGGAGAGCTCATCCCCATGGCTTACATAGACGTCACCAGGGTATTTCTTGCTCAGGGAAGCCCTGTCACCTATGATGATACTCACTATCGAATCTGGTCTGCCGAAAGCGCTTACTGGCACCTGCTTGAAGACCCTTCCCAGGATCTGGGCAAAACCTGGGTAAGCCAGCTGCCCGATGAAGATTTCTCCACGGAGGAAAAAATCCTTTCTTATGTGGAAAAAAAGGGAGGGAATTTCGAATACCTTCTGCCTCCCGGCGCAGACAAAGACGTGGACTTTACTTTTCACAAAGAAGAAAGTATCTGGTACGATTACCTGGTATGGTCCGGGGCCACCGATACTTATGATATCACTTTGGCCATTCCTCTTATGGAGGAGGGCGCCGGCGGATGGTATCTGGCTTCCCGCATCAAGAAGCAGGCGGCCAATAAGGAAATCTGCCGCCACACCCTATCTACCATGATGCAGACCTTCCATGCCGCCCCTTACGTTCATGTGGTAAAGGAAGGGGAAAGTCTTTGGAGCATTTATGATAAATATATAACGGAAGCGCCTTACCTATATCCCTTTACCTATTTTATCGATTATAACTTTCAGAATAATCCCAATCTGATTTATCCGGGCCAGATTGTGAGATTTCCCTGGTCAACCTCTTAAAGAAGCAGGGCCGCCTTAAGCTTTCCGGCAGTCTTCTTTTGGTAATCCCAGCGCATGAAAACAGGGAGCTGTTGCAAAATAGCAGATTCAAACAATATATGGCTTCCATCCCCCAAAGAGTTGGATACCCACTGCAGAACTGCTATCTTTTGCAACATCTCCCTGTCAAATCTTCCTATTTTAAAGCGAAAAAATCTAAGTGGATTACGAAGGCCGTCTATTAGAAGGCCGTCTTCTTCCCCCTCTTGAAGGGTTTCTCAGGGGTTCCCTTGAAGGCTTTCCCGAGAGTTCTCTCGAAGGTTTTCTCACAGTTTTTTTATTCCCTTTGCGTTTTTTCCTTTTCTTTTTCCGCCTTTCCGCAGCAGGCGCTCCCTGGCCTTTCTTTATCAGAAGCACTGCCACCGTTCCGGCTGCGGTTACTCCTGCCGCTATGGCCGCGATGAATGAAATAATCCGAATGATCCGGCTGCGCGCCTCTTTCTTTCTATCTTCTACGGCGCCGCCCTTTTCCTGATCCAGCAAAATCTCTCCCGAATCATTTTCCTGTGAAGTATCTTTTCCAAAAATTCCGCCTGCTTTTTCGCTGAGACTTCCTTCCTCTCTTCCGGCTAAAAGCCCGTCCGGCATCTCCTCGCCTGCCGCTTCGCCTTTTTCTTTGGACACAAGAATGCCGGAAGGCCCGTTCTTTGGTGAAATCACGGACACTTTTCCCCTCGTTCCGGGAAGCGCCACACTGCCCGTTCCCGCTGGATTTTTACCAGCGATTGAAGCCGCCGTCCCTGTGGTTAGATTGACAGGCTGCGTCTCTTTTCCTTCCCGCTTTACAACAGTGGTTGTGATTGGCTGTGCCCCGGCGGGGTCGTTTGTAAAACGGGTGGTCTCATCATACAGACCTTCATCCCGGCCACCCCCATGAGAATTTCCGTCATTTCCATTTGACCCTGTCCCTGTATTGGTGTGATTCCCGTTGTCCGTGCTGTCCGGATTTTCGGTATCCGGCTCCGGTAAAGGCGGGGTAAGGCTTCCGTTGCCAATCTGTATGGTTACGCTTTCAACCCCATTCTCCACCACAGGACTTTTATTTCCGTAGGCGCTGTTGGCCGTATGAAAAGAATTTTGGCAATAGCCAATATCCGCCGATAAGCTTTGCTGTGGATTAACCGGCTGTACCTGCACATTTCCAAGGCTTAATTTTTCATCAAGAAACAGGCTTTCGCTTTTGCCGGAAGATACATAAATGTCCAACCTGCCGGTATCCTCATGATAGATAAAGCCGTGCTCCGTTTCCGAAAGCGCCGGAGAAAACTGAAAATCCACCTTTACCTGGTTTAAGTCCTCCGTCTTAACCTCTAAGGATACGGATACCGTAGTAATTTTTTCTTCCGAGGCATTGCTCATCTCTAAGGATACGGACACCTGATTTCCATCCTGGCCAAGGTTCACGGCGTCCTGCCCTGCTGCGCATACCTTAAGGGGAACTGACAGGCCAAGTATCGCCATTCCCAGATATAATTTATTTTGCATCCATTTCACTTTCATATCCCCCGTATATTTTACATGGTAATCCTCCATGCTTCCAATCGCCTGCAAATTTGGGCGTCAGGCACAAATTTGTCCTAAGAAAATTTATTTTTAACTGAATCCACGTAAGATAAATGGTAACATTTCTGTCCGGGGCTTTGTCTTTATAGAAAGCCTCCGAACAGAAATTTTCAAACAAGCTTTATTGCAACGGGGTGCTTGTTACTGCTTTTGTGTTACTGTCTTTGGCGCCGTCTTCTTTTGTACCGCTTTGAAGGGTGATATTTTCCAGCGTATTTGGTATCCGAAGAGGAAGGGTATCGCTCACAAGCCTTTGCCCTTCATTGGTCAGCGCCTGGTCTACCCTGTAAAGCTGCGCGCGCACGATTTTTCCTTTCAAATCCTCCGGTATGAAGTCAGGCTCAATCCAGTAAATCCAAATCCCGTCGCTGACTTCGCCCAGCATTCCGTTCTCAGGCACATCCGCCAGGATAATCTGCTCGGATTTCAGCACATTATTTTCATCCACGCCGCCTACCACATTTCCATCTTCATCATAGAGAACCACTACATTGTAGGCCGGATTTCCTTTGTAGCTTCCGGTAAAAATCATAGAGCCCTTCGGAATTTTCTTACCCGCCGCATAGGTGTAATCCGCACTTAAAATTCCTACCGCCCCCTGGGTACTGTCTTCCTTTACCCCAAAGGAAATGCTGTCGCCCGAAGGCCCAAGCAAGTCTACCTCCGCAAGGGACATTTTCATCTGTCCCGGCGCTCTGAGCCTTACGTAAGCGGCGTCGTAGGTGCATACCCATGGATCTTTATCCGCGTTTTCAAAATAGGCTACCTGGCTTCCGCTCTTATCTTCAAAGCTTCCCGTCTTTACGGTCGTCCAGCTGCTGCCGTCCAGGCTTACCTCAACGGTATAATTGCCTATGGGCGCGCCGGACTTCGAAGTGATTTTCAGTCCGCACACTTCCAGAATCCGCTTCATTTCAATTACGATTTCCGCATCGGCGCCTGTGGTCTGTCCTTCGTAGTCTTTGCCGTACTCGTTGTCAATGACCCTGTAAATATCCGAAACTGTCTCCGGTTCGCAAGGATCATCCTCTACCGCCTCGTCGGCTTTATCCGCATTTGAAAGCATATTGGTGGTCACATCCCACATGGATTTATCCTGACTGCCGTCATGGGATATTCTCACGTCTCCGATTTTCCGCGCCTCTGACCGGTAACCAAATTTATCCACTGCAGTAACTTCATAAGTCAATACCCTGTTGTTAATGGTCGCCACATGATCCACATAAGTATTTTCCGTGGCAAATCCGACCACCTGACGAACCGGCATACCGTTTTCGTAGGAGTATCTGGCGATTTCGTAGCCTAAAATCACTTCCTGATTCGCTGTTGTTTCGATGGAAACGGTTACCTCGTTGGGCACATTTTTGCTGACCGTCGCCTTGCTGTCGGAACTTACGACATCCCTTCCCTTTATGGTCGCGCCGGTTCCGTTTTCTATTTCATATACTCTTGCATCGTCCGTCAGATAATAGATTGCCCTCTCCTCTTTATCAAACTGTCCCGCATAGCGGAATGTTTCTTCGTCGGGAATAAGACCCCACCGCATGAAAAATTCCGTCAAATCCTTTTCCGCCGCGGCGCAGGCAAGGCGCATAATATTCTGGTTCTTGTCGCCGTCAAGCTTCAAGTTCCCTTTCGCCCGGGAGGTATCCCTGCTGTAGGAATCCACTCTTGCGTAGAACAGATTCGCCTGCTGATCCGCATAACTGTTATAGGTCTGATAGTTGTAGCCTCTGTCATAGGCAAGGTGAAGCTGCCAGTACATAGCAAGGTGGGTAAACACATTGGAGGGGATTCCCACCGTATTGGAGGTCACCTTTTTATAAACATTGTCATAAGTAAAACGCACGGTGTCGTTGCTGTCCCTTGATTTGGTCAGCTGGGCAAAGTAATTGTTGGTTACCTCCGCTATGGCATAACTGCCCTGGTTAATGTTATGCCCTATTTCATGGCTGATTCCCCACCCAAAATAGTTTCCGCTCAGATACTTGCCATCTGCATCGGTCCGAACCGGCACCGCGCCGGCTAATCCGGGTACGGAGCCCCATTCAATTCCGATGTGGTTTCCGGCCGCATACATAAAAGCTCCGGCAAACATTCTCATATAACGAATGTTTAAATGCTGGACCGGCAGTCGATCCGAAGCCGGCGCACCGGCCTCATTGCTGAGCCCTTTATGCTGGTAAAACAGTTCCATCATCTTTTCCATAGCCGTAAGGGACTGATCCAGCTTATCGACCCGCTCCGAAACCGTGCCCTTTCCAAGCCCTGACAGGATCTGTTTTGCGGATACGGACAGCATCATCTGATCCAGCATAATATCCGTAGCGCCTAAAATACAGTTGGTTTCCTCATAGCTGCGGTTTACTTTATTGTTCTCCCCAGCCATTTGGTGGATATTTTTATGGTTTTCCTCCAAAGCCGCCACGTGGGCGTCTAATTCTTCCACATAGGCCGTGATGCGTTCTTTTCTTATGGCGGAATCGGTAATGCCGTACAGGTTCAGCACAGGCTCCTTTGCACCGCCGCTTACCCGCACCGCGTACCTGTCGTTTTCATTGTTTCCCGTATACTGAACGTAAAGAGCGCCGCCACCTTCGCAGGCAAGGCTCTGTATTGAGGGGATGGTAATTTCATTGCGCCCCACTTTAAGCGTCGCCACCTCTTTGGCAAAGGAACCCGACTCCGCATGGTATTGGGTGGCAATTAGCTTAAGGGCCGAATTGGAACCGGTCTTTAGCTGGTTATGTCCCACATATACCACGATCTGCTCTCCTTCATAGGCGGTAACGCCAAGAGGCTGCCATGCGTTCAGCCCGCCAAATCCCAGATGTCCGTCTTTGGATGCGGTGATTGTAGGACTTATTTCCACCACATCCTGAAAACCTGAAGATAAAAGTCCTTTAGCATTATCCAGCTCTCTTTGCAGCATATCTCTCTCCGGATGGTATTCCCCGCTCTTTGCATCCTTCGTATCCAGACGTTTTTGCAGTTCGTTTATGGTTTCTTCCGTCACGTCCGACTTAAGTGTTGTATGTAAATCGTCCGCGTAAAGAGCAAGAATGTCATTTTCCAGACTGTCGTAATAGTAAAAATTTACTTCGGAAATCACAATGTTATACAGGTTATTTCCTCTTGTAAAGCCCAGCCTTATCTTATTTGCCCTGATAGGCTGCGCCAATTTGATCATATAGTATTTCCGCCCGTTTTCATCTGTCTTTTGCAGCAAAGATACATTTTGGGCCGTGACTCCTTCATTCTGGTGTTCTTCGTCATAATAGTAAACATATGCGCCGCTGTACCATCCGATGTCCTCAGCCTCCGCAAAGGCAATGTAGCTCATCTCATAATAATCATCCAGTGTAAAAAGTAATCCTTTGGAAGCGGAAGGGTACTGCGCCCCATCGTCCCAGTCAAGTATTTGATAATAAGAAGCTGCGTCCTTATCCACAGTGCCAAGGGCGCTGTTTTTATCCGTATCTAAAGAGCTGTTCTCCATCGACCCTCTGCCATGGGTGACGTTTGTAATATGGGCGCTCACCTTTCCCTTTCCATTGGACTCGTTAATCAGCTTATAATTCGGCATCTGCGCCGGTTTAATGGTGATTGTACGGGCCTCGGAATGGATAGACGGGTTGCTTTCCCCCAGCTCGTTTACACCGGTCACATAAATTTCGTATAAAGTTTCGTCCTTGAGATCATGGAGCACATGGCGGTTTTGATCTATGCCGGTAATCCGGGTGTAAGAGCTCTCGCCCTCCGCCTTGTAATAAACATTGTAAGTATCCGTGTCCTCCATGTTTTTCCACGTGAGGCTGATACGGCGGTATCCGCCTGTGGCTTTTAAATTATCCGGCGCATCCGGCCGACTCGTAATAACCGGACTTACATTCTCGGAAGCGCAATAGCCGCTGCTCCATGTACCGTTTACCGACTGAACGCTTACCTCATAGGCTTCGCCATTTTTCAGCTTACTGCCGTTAAAGGACTTTACCTCTAACTGATTGGAAGCTACGCGTACCACCTGCTCCTGTCCCTGATAGCTGATCTTCACCTCGTAACCGGTTATATTAACCTGTCCATTCCAGGTTAATCGGAAGGATTTATTCCCAGGCGTCCCGTTAAATCCTGTGGGCACATTCATTTCCGGTTCAGGAATTCTGTTTTCCGTGTCATTTAAAAATTCCACCTTAGATATCTTTGCCAGATTTAAATTCTCACCGGACTTTATCCCGGTAATTTTAAACGTCACTTTCTTTATGGCAATTTTTCCGCCTAAATCAATGGTCAGTACGCCGTTTTTCCCTTCTGTTCCCGCATATAGGGCAAATCCTTCTGCCCCCTTGGCACGCACTGCTTCGCCATTTACGATATGAAAATATATCTCGTCTTTGCCTTCCTCCCCATCTTTTGGCAGCACAGTCACCAGTCCGCTCTCAACAGGCGTTTCCTTCATATCAAAAGTGATTTCCGCCGCCTCCTGAGATGACTGACTGTCGCTTTCCAGGTTAAAGCCTATCTCAACCGGTGCGTCCTTAGAAATCGGGCCGTCCGATCCCTGGCACTTTAGTGTCACCCCTTCGCCGTTATTCTTTAAAAGATTCTCCGGCTTTCCTTCCACCACCTGGGTATTATTTTCAATATTTACCTGAACGGCATTAGAAGAAAGTCTGCCGTACAGGGTCGCAGTGGTATTGGCATTTCCGTCAATTTTTTCCTTGCTGTTTGCATAGTACTGCAAATCCACAAGATCCGTCTGACCGTCCTTGTTTAAATCCGTAGGGTTTTCATTTGCGTTTCCCACAAACGCACCGTTCGTTCCCCGGCTTACGGCCTCCATAATGGCGTCCTTATCCCCGTCGTCAATCTTGCCGTCCCTGTTCACGTCTCCAATCAGCATAGCGCCGGGATGGGGCGCGCCCTGCTCATATTTCACTCCATCTAATTCTACAAAGCCGGTATAAACTTCCGCAACCTTTGTATCCCTTTCCACCGTAATGTCCTGTTCATAGGGAAGGAAGCCAAAGCCGGAGCTGCCGGTATCTTTCTCCGTTATTCTTAAACGATAGGTTCCCGCCGGCAGTCCTTCAAACAAAACCGGATGCTTGTCCGAATTATTTTTCAGATATACCTCTTCGCTGCCCGCATTTTCCAGTGATACATTTAATGTGATCGTGCTGTTATCGTGGATAGGAAGGGCGTTCATCAAAATCACTTCCACGCCGCCCGTATCGCCGGATGACGCCTGTCGGTTATTCCAGCTTCTGTTATTCATAAGCACAGGAGAAGCGGAAGGGGTTGCCGAGGCCGTAGGGGAAACGGAAGGCGTCGCTGTGGGCGTTCCTGAGGGAGAACCGGATACGGCAGCAGATGCCTCCGGCGTTCCCTCAGGCGATGTTGACGGCAATTCGCCGGGCGCCTCCGTAGGAATCTGTGACGGTTTCTCCGTCGGTTCCGTTGAGGGCGTCTCTTTTGGCGTTTCGGATGCCTCGGGCGTCTTTTCCGGTTTTTCTGACGCCTCCGCCGTTTTCTCCGGTTTTTCTGACACTTCCGCCGTTTTCTCCGGTGAAGCAGGCGCAGGCGTTTCCGTAGAAGGCGATACCTGTTCCTTCTTTTGTGCCTCATCCATATTTCCCGGTTGATTCGGATTTCCTCCATCGCTCGTCGGACTGTTTACATCCGAACTCCCCGGAGTCGATGAAGACAAACCCACCGTGCCCTGCCCGGGTGTGTTTATTTCTCCCGCATGAACCGGAAGAACCCATGCCGCAATCAGACAAATTGTCATCATCCATGCCATCATTCGTTTCATAAACATTTTCTCCTTTTCTCTCCGTTTATCATTTGGCAGCCGTTTAGTTATTAGCGGTTGTTAAATGATTGACCATATAAGTCATTCATGTATTTTCACCGGCGCACCGCTGCGTTTCTTTCTTCGAAAGTAACGCTCTGCCTTTCGTTTGTTAACCAATTTGGTCAACCGCCGGATTATTTCCCGGTAAAATTCGTCCTCACATAATGTAAGTTTTATTATATTCATTACTGACTTTTTGTCAATAAGGCGCAAATGCCTCCAAGGCCCTGCAAACCCACTGTTTACAACAAATATGGCTGCCGCAAAACAAGCGTTATCTACAAGATATAGTTTCATTGTCGCATAGGTATGAACTATATCTTGTAGAACGTCTCATTTTGCAACAGCCTCAAAAAAGTCCGACGCCGTCACATCAGCCCAAAAAATTTTTTTCATTTTAAGCGGATAATCTTTTATACCTCTTTATCCATATTCTTTTGAAGCGCCACCGGTTTTGACCCGATCAGTTCTTCCGTTCTCCCGTCAGGCTGTCCAAGGCCCACGTACAAGGTATACGCGCCGCCGGGGGTAAACCTGTTTCCCTCCTCGTCCACCACCGTGTAGGCACGGGGTGAAATTGGAATTTCCACACTTACGCTTTCCTTTGCCTTCACAAAAACCCTCTTAAACCCGCACAACTGGGGATTGGGAGGCGCGAATTGGGAATCCTCGCACCTGATATATACCTGTACCACTTCCTCCGTATCAAATTCTCCTTTGTTTTCCACTGTTGCCTCAATCTGTCCGTCCTTTAACACCGCTTCCTTTACGGCGGTCTTCCCATAGTTTAGGCCAAAGCCGAAGGGATATTGCGCCTTTTTCTCCATATAGCGGTAGGTTCTCCCTTTCATGGAATAGTCCGTAAATTCGGGCAGTTCCTCCAAAGTTTCATAAAAGGTAACAGGCAGCTTTCCAAAGGCGGATACTTCCCCAAAGAGCGTTTTGGCAGCCGCCCTTCCTCCCTGGGCCCCCGGATACCAGAGCTGCAGCACCGCGTTAAAATGCTCGCCGGCAAAGCTTAAATCAATATCGCTTCCCGCACACAGGCACAGAATCACAGGTTTCCCGGTTTCCGCCACGGCCTCCATAAGCGCTAACTGTGAATCCGGCAACTTGAGCGATACTTTATCCCCGGAAGCATAGCTGTTGTTGGAATCCCCCTCCTCTCCCTCTAAGGTCTCGTCAAGTCCCACGCACAAAATCACCACATCGCTGTGCTGCGCAACTATTTTTGCCTCGGAAAGTCTGTCATGAGGAAGGGCTATCTGCTCCGTTTTGTCCTGGAAAAGTCCGGCCCCAACGGAATAATAAACCCTGATATCCTCCCCCGCATACTCCCGGATTCCGTCTAAAATCGTCACGTACTCCGTGGCTGTCCCGTGATAATTTCCAATCAGAGCCTGACGGCTGTCCGCGTTAGGCCCAATCACCCCTATGGTTTTCAGCTTATCCTTTCGGAGAGGTAAAATCCCATCGTTTTTCAGCAGAACAAAACTCTTTTCGGCCGCCTTTAACGCCAGATGAAGATGCTCCCGGCACTCCACTTTGTCATAGGCAATCCTGTCATATTCCGTCTCCTCAAACAATCCCAGCAGATATCTGGTGGTAAAAAGCCTGACAGCCGCGTCAGTAATGGCTTCCTCCGTCACAAGTCCGTCCTGAAGGGCGCTTAATATATGGAGATAGGTATTTCCACAGTTCACGTCGCATCCCGCGTTAAGCGCCATGGCGGCGGACTCTTTGGGCGAGGCCGTTATGCCGTGGCTCATATGAAAGTCCTGGATGGCTCCGCAGTCCGACACAAAATGTCCCTCAAAGCCCCATTTTTTTCTCAAAGTATCCTCTATCAAGGTTTTGCTGCCGCAGCAGGGCTCTCCATTGGTGCGGTTGTATGCGCCCATCACCGCTTCCACTTTCCCCTCTTTTACCAGCGCTTCAAAGGCGGGGAAATAAGTTTCCTCCATATCCTTAGCCGAAACCGACGCGTCAAATTCATGGCGCAGCTCTTCCGGCCCCGAATGCACCGCAAAGTGCTTTGCGCAGGCCGCCGCTTTCATGTAAGGCCCGTCGCCCTGAATGCCTTTTACGAAATTGACGCCCATCCTGCCGGTCAGATAAGGGTCTTCCCCGTAAGTCTCATGTCCCCTTCCCCATCTGGGGTCTCGGAAAATATTGATGTTGGGCGCCCAAAATGTGAGGCCCTTATAAATATCCCTGTCCCCCTGCTTCGAATAGGCATTAAATTTTGCCCGGCCTTCCTCGGCAATCACGCCTCCTATCTCGTGGAGCAGTTCTTCATCAAACGTTGCTCCCAGACCAATCGCCTGCGGAAATACCGTGGCCTGTCCGGCTCTTGCCACCCCGTGGAGCGCTTCATTCCACCAGTTGTACGCCGGTATGCCCAAACGCTCTATGGCAGGCGCGTCATACCTTAGCTGCGACGCTTTTTCCTCCAAAGTCATTTTCCCCACCAGCTCCCTGGCGCGCTCTCTTGCTTCTTCCCTGTTCATGTCAATCCTCCATTTCTCCGATAGCCTTTTCTTTTCAATTGCTTCACTTTTCAATTATCCGGCTTTTCGTTCTTTTTCTTTATTTCCTTATCTTTAAGATCTTTGGGCTTTTTTATATGTCTGACAGACACCGTGCATCCTTATTCGTTGCTTATGGTGATAATATGGTAGGATATCTTTATATTTCTCTCCCTGAACCGCTCTATAATCCTCACTCTTATCTCGCTGCACGCCCGAAAGCTTTCGTCTAAGGTTTTCGTCCAAACGGTTGTTTTTAATGTCACGCCATTTTCCGAATAACCTTTTACAAAAACTTTATTTTCCATGGTATTTAACGTCAACTCGTGATCGACACATATTCTCTGCACGATATCCATGGCCTCCTGCAGATCCGCATCGTAGCTGACGGTTACCTCTATGAAATTTCCGATATTTTCCGTAAAATTAGTGTTTGTGATAACCGCCAAATCCATCACCGAATTAGGGACAATACAGCTCTCCCCATTGTACTGGCGGATAATGGTATGCCTTAAAGTAATATCCTTTACAATTCCTTCCGCCACAACGCTGCCGCCCTGCACCACCTTTATTTTATCGTCCACATCATAAGGTCTGGTGGCGGATAAAGAAATACCGCTTATCACATTCGACAACGCCTGCTGTGCGGCAAAGGTTGCAATCGCCACAATCAAAGAACCGCTTTGCAAAATAGTGGTACTTAAATCCTTGGTAACGGAAAACTGCTGTGCCAATGAATAAATTACAAGTACAACCACCACAGCGTTCGCCATGCTTTTAAAAAAATGCAGGTGACTGCTGTTTCTTTTCTTTGCTATAAGCCTGAATATCAAATCAATCAGCCGATTTAAAAAAAGGCCCGCACCAAGAAATATTGCTATAATTATGAATGTATCCATTTTTGTCTCCATGGGTAAAGCGAACATGCACACATGTTCTTTTACCCCTAAAATCTTAAAAGTTCTTAAGCGGCGTTCGTCAAATGTCCGTTTTCCTGCCGCCTTACTCATTGGCCGTGAAAAGTAACATCAAAGCGTCACTCTAACATATAGCTATTTTTCTCTTCCCCAAGATATTCCCGGAACAGATTCTCCTTATCCCATTCTTTCTTTTCCCGATAAAAAATAACGCTGGCATGATCACCTTCCGAAGAAAAATCCGGATTACAGTAAAAATCAACTTTTATATTATAATCATCGTACCAGTCTCTGGTCCTTAGCAGATTAATTTTTCCCACATACATAAAGAAAAGCGTCAGGACAAACAATATCCCAAAAATCTTTCCCGCAAAATGCATTTTTCGATTAAGCCCATGAATTTTTTCCTGCAAATCCCGTACCGCCGCGCCAAGCAGCTCATAAATTCCCAGCGCCACCAAAGGATAAGCCGGCAGAAGCGTTCTCCCATAAAAACCGCCTCTTTTAAATACCACGTCCATGCTTACCAAAAAGAGAAAATAGACAAGGCAGGCAATCCCCAAATCACATTCCAAAAGCTTCTTTCTAACGGCCAGATAAACGACCGCTGCCGCCGTCAAAACCAAAAGCAAAAAGCTGACAAGCCGAATTACCCCATCCCCGTAAAGCAGCATGCTCACATACTCCGCCATAATGCCGTATATACTGCTTCCCGACGAGGCCCACAGGGGCATCCCCTCGCCTGACACCCGAAAGTGATATTTCACAATCACAAGTCCCGCCCCTGCATAAACAATCAGAACGGGCCAGCATTTCCTGATAAATGGAATCAGCTTTCTTTCCAAAATCAAATGCTCCGCCATCACGATTCCCATGCAAAAACAGATCGCCAGCGTAACGGAATTGGCGTAGGCCGATAAGATGAATACGCCGACTGACAGCAAAAGCAGGTAATGTTTTTCATATTTCCCCATTTTCCACCGGTTATACAAAAGGATGCCTCCCAGCACAAGCATGGTGGCCATCCCATACCCTCTTGCCAGACCAAAAAATTCCGCCGCATAATAACAAAAGGTCAAAACAGCATACTGTATCCCGGTAAATCTCCCTTTGCAAAATTCCCACAAAACCAGTCCTAAATATGCGCACCCCATTATAACGGAAGGAAGGCGTATCAAAAATTCACTGTACTGTATTTTCAGCGTGCCGCAGACCAGGGCAATTAAGAACGTATTGAGCCAGTGATTGTTCGCAACGCTTCCCCAGAAAATACTTCCCAACATGGAAATCGTGGGACTGTCCATAAGCGGCCTTGCATAAGCCAGATAGGTAAAGGCTTCATCATATGTAATTCCTGTGATCGCCGCCCTGATGGTGAAAACTGCCGCCGCCAGTAAACTGGTGATTACGGCCGCCTGAATTTTCACTTTCCGAAACGTTTCAAAACCCGGATTTTCCATCTGTATCCCCTTTTTCATCTGTATCCCCCTTACAGGCAATAAATAAAATCTATTTTCATATACCGCAGGCTATACCTAACGATGCGAATGACGATAAAATCCCCTGCATCATACCCTCACTGTCCATAAAAATACACAGTTCCGGTTATATGGCTGCTCTTATCATGCATGATTTTGTCTGGTACAGCCTTGCAGAAATAATGGTGAAATTCAGCGTCTGATTTTCGTGTCAGGGCAAGGCGGAAGAAGGAGGCGATGCGGTGCATCGTTGACTGATGACAACGCAGCACCGGCTCGAAAGGCAGATGCTGTATTCACCGTTATTTGGGCAAGGCCGTACTAGTAACATATATGTGCCCAACAGCGAAAATCACGCCGCTTATCACCAGCAAAACATGTCCAGACGTAATGCCGCTGAGCACAAATATACAGGCCGGAAGAACGGCAAGCGTAAGCGCCTTTTTGGAATCCTGTTTATAAAAATACAACATCCACACCACCCAGTAAAGCAGCGTCAAAAGGGCATTGCCTATCCCGTATAAAAGAAATGCGCCAACGGAGGAAAAACCGGATTCCGCAATACCTATATTGAAAACCATAAAAAACATGGAGGCATATCTTCCGATTTGCTCCAGGATATTCATAGCCTTATTGGGGCATTTATTTGTTTGATTCCTGAATTTCATGGCGTAAATTATGTTGGGAATCAGCAGTAATACCACAAAAATAAGTCCAAATATGTTTATCCAATGAAAACCTATCTTTCCGGCTAAGAAAATGGATGTTGGGCCATCCGCACCCCCTATGACGCCGTAGCTCATGTTTCTACCTCCTGTGAGCTTAAAAAAATTTTTTCTTTGTTAACTTATTATGGCTCCTTGAAGTCCACCGTAAAAAAATGTTTTTGAAGTTACTCCTATTGCTACAAATTACAAAATTTATTTATCAAAAACTTCTGCAAAAGTTAAATGGAATAAAATTTTTGACTCTTGCTTCGCGGCTTATCGGGCATTGTCATTGCAATTTTCCCTTCAAGCAATAATGGATTCAGGTAATCGTTTCTGAACGTGGTCCTATGCTTTATACCAAGAAATCCCATCATTTCCTCTCTGTCTCTCGGCTCTTTGCAGTATTCAAGCAACGCGTCGATCCTTTCTTTTTTTTGAGCGGTCTTTTTTTCTTTTTGAGCGGTTTTTTGAGCGATACCGCTCAATTTGGGAGTACCATGCCGATAAAAAATGACAATAAAACCGTCATCCGGCGTTTCAAATTCCACCCTGCATCCGGCCTTGTCGCAGGCATCTTTAATACGCTTTAAACCTGTTGCAAAGCTTTCCATGTCTTTAGAATAATACAATGTACGGGCAATTAAAGGATTTCTGCGAATTGGCCTTTGATTTCCAGCCACATAACTTTCCGGAGTTTTATTTGCAGGAAAAGCGCCAGGATTATAAATCTCAATTCTGTTTTTGAAAATAGAGATTTCATTGCTTTGACCACTATCGAACATTCTATGCCCGAAAGAATTTGTAATTGCCTCCCTAAGTGCATCCAATGGAATTTCCGGTATTTCCTGTCTGGTTAAATTTCCAAACTCAACACGCCAATCCATCGCATCAATAATATACTGTTCAGCTTTTTTCTTTAATTCCATCACAGAACCGCTGTATCTGCGTATATCAGTAAATGTCAGACGTTCATCAGACGCAAACTTTGCAATCTGTAATTCATTGACAATACCACAATTGCAAAAAAGCGCGGCACCTGCATTTAAAAAATAATTGCCCTCTATCAGCTCCAGCTTGTCTAAAACAGTTTTTACATCCGTATCCTCAAAATCAATTCGTCCGGCTTCTTTTGCTTTCTTTAAATACCCCAAAAAAGCTTCCTCATTTACATCGTCAATTGTATACTCAGACACTCTTTTCTCCCATGAATATTCAGTATTATCACGTTTTCGTATCATAGTATCATAAGTATCCTGATCCATAACAAGATCTTCGTCAGCCACTCTTATTCTCGGAACATTGTAGGCAAGATACGGACGCCTCATACCTTCAAAGCGCACTAAGATAGTCTCTCTGTCGCCAAATTGCATGATTTTTATTTCAGGATAAATAGCAGGTTTAATATGATTTCCAATTGCCTGACTTACTTTCCGCAAAGATTCATCACTGATTTCCTGTCCGATTACCGTTCCATCGTTTTTTACACCAAAATACAGCTCGCCCTTCTGGTGCTTATTCAAAATTGCAACAATGGAAAGCACCGCTTCCTTTAGCTCGCCAACGCTTTTTTATATTCAATTTGTTCTGTTTCAAAACCAATATTTACTAATGCCAATATCATCACCTTTTATCCATTGATACTTGATATTGTACCTAATTTATTGGTGAATATCAATTAAATTATTATTCAAGTAAGAAATGCTGATGAAATATGCGATTAATCAGATTAAGAGCAGTTGATTTAGTTAATTATAGCAAAAAATGTATCAATTAATGCATTTATTATTAATATCTTAATACATTTTGCATATTATATTATTGAGGTGGTGCGAATGAATCAACACTATAACCAGAATTATACACTGGAAGAAATTAAAGAAGTTTTGGATAAAATTCATAAATGTATAGCATCTGGGAAATATACTATCTCCCTGAACGACAAGCGCAAAGAGAATATCAATTTTATGTTAAACTGTTTAACGCTGACGGGAAAGCTAAGATTGTTGACATTTATACCAAATTTAATATAATTGACCTTCCCACAGGCAGCCGCACAATTGTAATTTCATTCCATAAACGCAACAAACCTGTTGATTACTTATTTCGATAAAAGTTTTTAAAAGGAGGAGCCGAATATGACGAAAAATCTTGTATTTTGTGAAAGTTGCAGAGATGATGTTTCTTATATTGTTACATCTGTTTCCATGAACGGAACCATCAAAGGCACACTGTACCAATATATAGGGAAGGAAGTTCGTTGTGCTGACTGTGGCGCTCTTGTTTATATACCGGAAATCAATGACTTTAATCTCAAAGCCCTTTATGATGAATACCGTACTGCAAATGGTATTATTTCTTTGGAGCATATTTTAGCCCTTCCGGAAAAATATGCCATTGGCAAACGCCCTCTTTCCCGTTTACTTGGCTGGGGCGAGCAAACATTCTCACGCTACTGTGATGGCGACATGCCCACAAAACAATATTCGGAAGTATTAAGCAAAATCTATGATGATCCAAAATATTATTCTGAAATATTAGAATCAGGAAAAGCAGGCCTTCAATCAATATCGGCATATGACAAAAGCAGGAAAGCTGTTGACGCATTACTGAATTTGGCCTCGGATACGTCCAATAAATCAAAAATTTCCTGTGCGGTAAGATACTTGTTAAACCAATGTGAAGATATTACCCCATTGGCTCTTCAAAAAGCCCTGTACTATATTCAGGGATTTTATAGTGCATTTTACAACATTTTTATCTTTCCGGAAGATTGCGAATCCTGGGTTCACGGTCCGGTTTACAGAGATATTTATTTCCGTTATCGTGATTATCATTTTGACCCCATATCTTCCTGTGAAGAATTCGACAGCAACACATTGACCACCCAGGAAAAAGCAATATATGATAGTGTCATTAAATACCTTTGTTGTTATAGCGGGAAGGTTTTAGAGCGCTTTACTCACAATGAAACGCCATGGATATCCGCCAGGGGTAATTTGCCTGTTTCCGCGCCGTCAGAACGCATCATTACAAAGGAATCTATTCATGAATATTTTTCCGCCGTCAAAACAAAATATAACATGGTCACGCCTAACGATATCCGGTCATATGCACAGGAAATGTTTCTCGGTTTATAGAATCCGGGTATTAACTGTGCGTCAACATGTCAAATTCTTTCCGGACTTTAGACGCAATGTCATTTAGTTTAGAAGGTTTTAATAGAGATTGTTTGTCGCAAATTTATCATGTGCTCGGATAGTGGGGAGTTTCCTGTAATTTGTTCCCGTTTTGATATTCCTTCAGCCTCTCATTCATCTGTTTTGCGTCTCTGGCTGAGATTGTCCGTGAACCAATCGACGCTATCGCATAAGTTACCGCTATGGCAAATACCATGGAAATCACACTACCCGGCTTAGTGATCTGATACCAGTCAAACAAAAATCCTGCCCCAAGCACAACCAGATTCACCCACAGATAATGAACCCCTATCCTGATTTTCAGTTCCAATTTCCCCATCTTCCTGTCCCATGCGTATATCAGACTGCCAAGTGTAATGAGCAGAGATACCGCCGGTATCTGCCACATTATCACAGGGTCTACGGATTTCACCGGATTAATCACTGTGGTAAACAGCGCCACCGCGATTACCACACAGGTAGTCGCCATACAAAAGACTTGAAACAGAAATCGCAATTTTCTCATAATGCCGTCCTCCTATTCCGGCTTCGTCTCTTAGCTTCAGCGCCCGGCCAGGCGCTTTCCGCTTCGTGACCGTTTTATTTTCCTCCGGACAGTTCTCAGCCGGACTATAACCCCAGTTTTTCTTTTAATAATGGTACGTATTGCCTTGAGATGATCAGTCTTTCCCCGTTTTTCATGCAAGCCTCAAAACGCCCGTTAAAGTCAGGGCATACGCTCTCCATTTTGGAAAGATTGATAATCGTGGATTTGGATGCCCTGAAAAAATCCGTTCCTGACAGCCTTTGCTCCAGCTCATAAAGCTTGTACTTTGTTTCATAGACATCCTTTTCCAGATAGGCAAATACCTTATTGTCCACTGCCTCAAAATAGTAAATGCCCATGGGCGGTATCTGAAACAGCCTGTCGCCTTTTGACACCGTTATCTTTTCCCGTCCGGCCCTTAAAGCATAAATGAACTTCATAAGCTGTTCGTCCATTGCCCGGCAGCGGATGATGATTTCATCCTCCTCTCCCTCCGGCAAGTCCTGTATCGTAATCTTCATAGCTTTCTCCTCAGAGCGTGTTTGAAAAATGCTCTAGTACAGCATTCTAAATAACAGTGAATACAGTGCCTGATATTTGTGCAATGCTTTCTAGACCAATTTACGTCGCCTGTTCAGCAATACTGCAATTATAATGGCTATTATAGCATACAAAAGCAAAATGCATACCTGTCCGCCCAAAGTAATTATGTCTTCCCCGGCCCCGGCTGTCAGCGTAATTCCCATTGCTTCCCGAAACATATCTCCCGCCACATCCGGCAGCCCCTCAAAAGTAACACGGATAGCTTCATCCGTGCAGACCTTGCGCATCATGGACGCGCCATGTATCACGGGCAGACATTTCAGCACATTCCGTACCTGTTCGGATAATGAATCCATAGGCAGATATATCCCTCCCGCAAAGCCTACCAGCGTTCCGATTATGGTAAGCATTCCGCTCCATGCCTTTGCGCCGTGCACAAATAGCGCCAGCAGATATCCCAGTGCCGAGAAAGTAAATGTATTGAGGGCAATCATTCCGCACAGCTTAATCAGATTATCCGGGGCAAGCAGCGGATATCCCTGTATCAGAAAATACCCCTCTCCCGCTGTCAGTGTCACAAGACACATTCCGAAGCCAACCAGCCATGATGCCAGAATATAGCCAAGCGACAGTTTTAAGCGGCTTACCGGCGTCACATAAAACGCCATGATTCTTTTCTCCGTTTCATCCTGTACCATAGTGCCTGTTACCGTCAGTGTGACAGTTACCGCATTTACCACCAATATCCCCGCCAGCGTCCAGAGCCGGATCAGATAGGCGGCATTTTCTTCGTCCTTTACGGTATCCCGTTCCCCGCCAAATTCCGCCAGCATATTTAGCAGGCTTATGCTGTTCATGCGCCCCAAATAAAGCACCATCAACCCCAGCACAATCAACATGGACAACACGGAGAAAAATACGGCGGATTTTTCCCTTACAAATATCAGACAATTCCTCTTTGTCAAATAAAATACTTCCATCATATTTTTTCTTTACCTCCAAGTTGTAACAGTTCTGACATGCCATTCATAAGTCACCAGAATATACATTATACCTGACCCTGTAATGAACCTGCCGGCGACTTATTTCAGGTCGGGCGTTCGCCCTATGGAAATGATTATGTAAATTGTCCTCAGGGAGCAAGTTCCCACGTACATTTTGCATAATCATTTCTGCATGTCCGAACTGTTACTCCAAATTCTTTCCCGTAATATTCAAAAACACATCATCCATAGAGCCCTGTACCATCTCGAAGCCTTGCAGGCTGCTTTCCGTTTCCTTCAGAATAGGCAGCGCAGACAGGCTGTCAGGCAGTGTCACCAAAAAGAAATCTCCCTTCCACTCTACCACCATGGATTTGTCCTTGTTATCCGTATTGCAGCAATTCATCAGCGCTTCCTTAAGATCTTCCGCCGCCCCTTCTTTCGGAATCAGCCTGAGTTTATCCCTGGCAAACCGTTCTTTCAGTTCAAATGGTGTTCCAAATTCCTTTATCTTGCCGCCGTCCATTACGGCAATATGATTTGCCCTTGCGGCTTCCTCCATGTAATGGGTGGTCAGGAAAATCGTCATGCCATCCTCTTTCTGCAACAGCTTAAGGCTCTCCCATACCAACTGCCTGGTGGCCGGATCAAGCCCCGTAGTAGGCTCATCCAGAAATAGGATTTCCGGCGCATTGACAAGCGCCGCCGCAATTTCACACCGTCTTTTCTGTCCACCCGAAAGCTTTTCGTAATATCTGTTGAAAATATCGTGCAGATTCAGTCGTTCACATACCCGGTCAATGCTTTCTTTCAGCTCTGTTTTGTTCTGCCCGTACAAAGAGCCCCGCACATACAGGTTTTCTTTTACCGTCAGCTTATCATCCAGACAGTTGCTCTGCCAGACTACGCCGATTTTTCGCCGGATTGACTCATCCTCCCTGCCGGACCAAAATCCGCAGATTTCCACTTCGCCCGCTGTCGGCGTATACAGCGAACACAGCATATTGATGGTGGTGGATTTTCCCGCGCCATTGACCCCAAGGAACCCGAACAGCTCCTCCTTCTCAACCTGAAAGCTGATATCGTCCACCGCCTTCACATCCTTAAAATACTTTTTTAACCCTTTTACTCTTATCACTTGTTCCATTTTTATACCCCTTGCATACCGCAAGCTCTGCTTGCGGTACTGCCACCGATAAAGAGTTTGGAAGTTTACTTCCAAACTTATCCCCCCGCATACCGCAAGCCGTGCTTGCGGTACTGCCACCGATAAAAAGTTGGGAAGTTTCCTTCCAAACTTATATCCCTTGCATACAATAAGCAAAGTCTGTTCCGAAGTGTTTTCCGCGAAGGAGACGAGCAAAATATCAGGTTTCACTCTGCCATCATGGAATTTGTGACGCTTCGGCGCCCGCGGTTCTTTGTTTTTCATGATAAGAATAAAGGAAAAGGCAGTCTACCGCAAGTTTTCTGCAGTAAGCTGCCTTTTTTAAATGTTAAGTTACTACTTTTGGATATGACTTACAATAATGCCATTACCTGAGTCAGACTTCTTTATTTTCTAACCTTGTTAGCTCTTAACCTTTTTCTTAGGCTCCGGCAGTTCTTTGTACATTTCGCTTAAAACTTCCGCCAAGAGCTTTGTATTTTCCACATCGTCCACAACCACCATCAATGTCTTCGAGCCTTCATAGGGGTATGCCCTGTCCGCATCCGGCAACAGCCTTAGCACAGCTTCCGTGGGTTTTAGAAACAGGCAGTTATCGCAGATGTCCCCCACCAGCTTCTTTTGGTAATAGACAAGGTATTCTCCCATCATTTTTCTGGTGGAAATCTCCCCGGCCTTTTGAAGATTTTCCACAACATAATCGTGAAATTCCTTAGAAGTCGCCATTTACCCTAATCCTCCGTTCTTTCAAATACTTTCGTTTACCCCTTTTTTACAGGGTGTCTGATGACAGTTTTTAATCTTTCCGGCGCTGTACGTCTTGCATCTGACAAATAAATTTCATGGTGCCTTCTCTCCTCGTTAAAATCATTCACATATCCCTTTTCCTTAAGAAACGCATCCATAGCCGCTACCGTGGCGGGCTCGTCGTCATAGGCGCCTATGTGCATACACTGAACACAAAGCCCCTCGCGGATTGTGAGAAATTCCACCTTGGAAAAATCCTGCTGCTTTTTCTTCTCAGCTTCCTTAACTGCCCACCTGACATCGTCTTCCGTCACAAAATCCGGCAGCCGTATCACGGATATCCAGCAAAAATCCTCTTTCCTGTTATAGTCTATCCCATAACACGGGCTATGGGACAGACTATAGCCCGGGCTATGATTTTCCGGGCGATTGCCCATGTTATAATTGCCTGAACTGTTATGGAAGGAGCCATCCTCCGCCCCGTAAGTATTCTCCTGCCACCAAAATCCCTCCAGTGGCGGCACCACATAATCAAAATATCCGTCAATCTTGTGATTTCCTTTTTTGCTCATTTTGATTGTAAAAGCAATCCCATAAAGCAGGCCGATAGCCGCTTTGTACGCGCCGCCTTCCTCGTTGGGGTTCCCTTTTCCCCTTACCGCAATAAAGTTCATCTCCGGTATATCCACAAGCTCCGGCCTGTTTTTCGGCATATAAAATTCCTTATATTCTTTTTTATAATCAAATGCCATATTTTTCCTCATTTCTGCGAGGTGAACGAAGTTCACCTTTGTTTTATTTGCGCATATTAAGTTTGTGGATGCAGCGCAGACACAAACTTGTGAGTGAAAGATTGAAAATCTTTCACACTTCCCGACATGCCGCTTTGCGGCACAAACAATACATGAATTATTTCAAGATGACTTAGATTTTCTTAGGCGGCGTCCTTTGACGCCTTAGAAAATCTTCATCTCTTCTTCACACTTCTCCCTTAAATTGATTCATCAGGCGCACGATTTACAGTTTTTCCGATGGGCCTTTATCTTTTTCATTGCCCAGTCATAATGGCTTGAAGTGCTGCTTACAAAATAAGAGCCGAGAACCGAGCCGCCCACAGCCGGAAATACTTTTTCCATAAACAATTCTTCATTTGTAAACTGCTCTATCCTCTTTACCACCTCTTTGTGGGAGGCCGAAAGCAATTCCCTTGCTTCCTCAAACCCTGTCTGTTGGTGCTTCTGCCAGAACAACTGATTCATGGAAGCAATCGTCCTCCATGTGTACATTTTAGGCAGAAACTGCACGTTTTTGCCACTCCTGTTTTCATCCACAAAGTGAATCATGAGCTGATGCCACTCGTATAAATGGACGAGCACGTCCCTCACATTTTTATCCCGTTTCCAGTGGGCCTCCTTTTTCTTTTCATCCCCGCTAAAGTCAAAGGGCGTACTTTGTTCTTTTTCCGAAAGGGAATCTATCAGTTGGTTTAATTTTTGGAAATTTTCTTCCGCTGCTTTCAGCAGTTCTTCCTTGCTTCTTGGTCTTGGCATAATTGTCCTCCACTATTCATCTGTCCGCTACATTGGCTCCTTAGGAACTGTCCTGAAATAACTTTCATGAAAGTTCCTTATATCTTTCTACAACATTTTCTGCAATTTGAAGCAGTTCATCCTTCACGTCAGCAGGCTCCAATACTTTCACTTTATCCCCAAAGGTGAGCAGCCATGCCACCAGATTTTCCTTGTCGGAATAATCGGCGGCAAAAAGCAGGGTTCCGTCTTCCCTCTCCGTAAAGCAGTTCCTTCCAAACTCCTCCACAATCCTCCACTTTACCTCTCCTTGAAACAACGCCTTTACTTTTATTTTGCCCGGATATATCTTTTGGATTTCCAAATCCGGCATCGGCGCCTGTCTGGGGACAAAGCCTGTCTGCGTCTTAAAAATCTCTTCCATTCTGTTGAGCTTAAACATCCGGAAATCCTTTCGCTCCATACACCATCCCCACACATACCAGGAGGACCATTTAAAAACCAGATAATAAGGTTCAATTTCCCGGGTCTGGTCCCCGGCCGGCGCATAATAGTGAAATGTAAGGAGCTTCCTCTCCTCGATGGCGTCCTGAATCAGCTCTATCTTAGGGGCAAGGGATTCCTTATACCAGGAAGACAAATCGATCAAAATAGAATCTCTGCCGCTGACAAAATCAGAGGAACCGGATTTAATTTTTTCCATAAGCTGTCCATAGTAATGGCTTCCGCTGACACTGTCCAGACTCCGCAGCCCCGCCAAAATCATCTGCATATCCTTTGAGGAAAGGAGCGTCCTGTCCATCCGGTATCCCTCCATTATGCCGATTCCGCCGCCCGTTCCCTGGGAAGTATAAATTGGTATCCCGGCCCTGCAAAGTTCCTCGATATCTCTGTTAATTGTCCTTCGCGATACCTCAAATTTTTCGGCCAGCTGTGGAGCCGTGACTTTTTCTTCCTGAAGCAGTACCGAAAGGATTCCAATCAGCCTGTCTATTTTCATATGAACTCTCCCTGCTTTCCATTACATTTATTATCATAACAAAATAAACATGACAACAGTGTGTCATGTTTATTGTATCATTTTATTTTTTGTTCGTCAAAATTTCCCGCAGGCAGCGGGCCGGGTACACGACTGCTTGTCTCTATTCCCAGTCTCTGTCATGAAGTCAGCGGCTGCGGACGCCGGGCCGCGGATAGTAACGACTGCATAAAACTACCCCTGACTACTTTTTCACAACAGGTATCCATACCTCATACTTTGCATTTTGCGGGTCCGGATTTAAGTAAACCTCCACATCGGGCGCATTGCCGTACTCGTATCCCGAAGTGGGCAGCCATTCCGTTACGATGCGCCGCTCCAGTTCCTGAATGGACTGATTCGTACCCTCCCCGGGAAAGATTGCCCAGGTAGCCGCCGGCACGACGTATTCTTCCAGGTCATTCTTTTCCTGTGAAGTGGCCACCGCAATATAATACCTCCATGGTTCCGTATCATTACAGGTGCTGATGCCAAGCACTCCCATGGGCTGACTGTCCATCATGCCAATCAATCTCTGCAGCGTTCCGTTCATAGATATTTCCTGCCACTTTGGCGGTATAACCGTAAAATTCTTTTCAATATCCTTATACAGCGGTACCGATACGCCTACAATGCGGAAAGCCTCCTTTGTTTCAATTCGATAATTCATTTCCTCCACTCCTTTCACCGTAATTTTGAACAGGATGGGCGGAAAGGATTTTACGGACACGCCCTCATTTTTTACAGCGGACGGGGCGATTCCGTGAACAGACTGAAAGGCCCTGTTAAATGCGGTAGGGGAATGATACCCGTATTTCCCGGCCACATCAATGATTTTCATGTCTTTGCCCTGTAAATCTACGGCGGCAAGAGACATTTTCCTCCTGCGGATATATTCGGACAGGGGAATCCCCGCCATATAGGTGAACATTCTCTGAAAATGATAGGAAGAACAGCAGGCAATCTGCCCCAGCCGTTCATAATCAATTGTCTCTGTCAAATGTTCTTCAATATAACCAATTGCATCATTGAGCCGTTCAATCCATTCCATCGTACTCCCTCACCTTTCCGTGACCTGCGGCGTCGGGCCGCAGGCACAAACTCCTGACAGTTTTCAGTATATCTTACGGTTCCGCTTTTTTCCTCTCAATCTCTGCACGAAAAAGAGAGATTGTGCTCTCCAAAATATCATATAATATCGCCAGGTAAACTGTTTCATCCAAAATGTATACTCTTATTGACAAATTGACAACCTCAGTTGCTTGCATCCAAATATATTTTATCATAGACTGAAAAAAAGGAGGTATTGCAAAATGAATTTTAATGAAAAATTATTAAAGCTGAGAAAAGAAAAAGGCCTTTCCCAGGAAGAACTGGGAATGGAAATACAGGTATCCCGGCAGACCGTTTCAAAGTGGGAGGCAGGACAATCGTACCCGGACTTTACCAGATTGGTTATGCTGAGCGACTTTTTTGATATGACCCTGGATGAACTTGTGAAAGACATTGACGTACAGGAGGTAAGGGACAATTCCCTTACAAATGAAAAAATAGACTCCATATATCGGGTTTCCCATAACGTGGATTCGATTCTTCAAAACGAAACCTTGAAGGGCGTCATAAAAGGAGTCATGTGGTTTATGGCGGGCAGCTGCATCCTGATATGCCTGATTGCGGTAATCTCGCTTATACTCCATCTTTTTTACCCGGAATCAAATATGTTTTGGCGTACCTATTAATAAAGGCAAGACCCATACTTTTTAGTAAAAAAATATAAGGTGGAAAAACAGTCTCTTTCTATGTTACACTCATTTATAAGAAGCGCTCCCAGAAAATCAGCCCCAAAGATGGAAAGATGGAGGATTAGCATGAAGTCAAAAGAAACATATATGCAGGAATTAAAGCAATGGCTTAAGGATACATCGGATTCCCCGCTGGAGGAAATGTCCGATTTTTTTACAAAACGCTTAGATGGCTACGAGGAACACATGTCTGATTTGGAAAAATCCTATCAGATGTTTGCCGATATCCTGCCTCTCAAATGTCGGAAAGTTTTAGATTTAGGGTGCGGCACCGGCCTGGAGCTTGACAAAATATGGCAAAAAAATCCTGACATAGAGGTAACGGGCGTTGATTTATGCCAAAGTATGTTAAATAAGCTTCAGGAAAAGCATTCTGACAAACCTCTCACCACAATATGTCAGGATTATTTTCAATATGATTTCGGAAACGGCAAGTGGGACGCTGTCATTTCCTTTGAAAGTCTCCACCATTTTCTGCCGGAGCGAAAAATCGATCTGTATCGGAAAATTTTCCATAGCCTTAAGGACGGCGGCATTTTCATTTTGGGAGATTATATTGCCTGTTGTGACGAGGAGGAAGAACTTTTGCGCGGCGTATACCTGAAAAAGAGAACGCTCTCTCCAATAGCGGAAAATTGTTTCGTTCATTTTGATATTCCGCTCACCTTAGATCATGAAAAGGATTTGCTGCAAAATGTCGGATTTACGATTGAGGAGGTACTTCGCAATCCTGACAATGCCACAATTATTACCGCCGCAAAAACATTGCCTTAAAAGTCAAGGACCCCGCAGCAAGCTGCGGGGCAAAAGACCCTCGCGGCATTCGCCAAATGTCTATGAGACGCTATGCGTCTCTATGGGCAGCCGCTTGGCTCATTGCTCGCGGAAATCAAGATTGTATTCCTCATCGATAAGGATATAAGGAACGCCATGGTCCCGGCACTGCCCGAGCACTCTGGCGTTCTCCTGGCACACCGTTTCCATCGTGCACCCCTCGTCCTCCACCCGGTTTTCCACAACATTTGCATACTTCTTAATATCGTCGAAGTGGTTTTTAATATAGTTTTCGCTCATAACCAGGCAGTAATATTTGATGTTGTTTAAGTATTCCTCCTCAAAATCCTTTTGCCAGTCAAAGGGGATATAGCATCCCTCCACCACAAGGTTCTGCTCGTTTTCAATGGCGGTCTTTATCATTTCCCGCACAATCGGCCACAGATAATCCGTCAATAATCTGTCGTCGCTTAAGGGCGTAAGCGTTGTGTTGCCGCTTCGAATCAGCCCCATTTTCAGGTGATCGATGGACAGATATGGATAGTGACAGCTTTCAAGCAATCTTTGTGCAAGCGCTGTTTTGCCCGTGTGGGACGCGCCTGTTATCAAAATAATCATATATCTTTCCCCTTTCCGCCAGACGGTATTTATCCTTTTATTATTTCTATATTCGATTTTAAATCAGCTACCTTTTATTTGCAATGTATCATTGTGACTTTTGAATGCAGGCTGTTATAAATCGGCCATTTTAAATTTTTTGCAGGCTCTCCGGTAAAAGAATACGGAAAGGGCCATGGCAATGGTCCAGCCCACGGGCCACGCGCACCATATGCCCGTTGCGGCGTTTAACCAATCGGAAAGAACAAAGGCCAAAACCACGCGCAGAATCAAATCCGTAAAAGTAGCCGCCATGAACTGGCCCATGGCGCTGATACCCCGAAGGATACCGTCCGCCGCCAACTTGGCTGACACAATAAAATAAAAAGGCGACAATATATACAAAAATTCTCTTCCGGCCGCCAGCGCGCCGGCGGAAGTTTCTTCCATGAATAAAAGAAGCAGGTACTTTCCAAAGAAAATGTAAAGGATGCAGAAGGGAACGCACAGGCACCAGACCATTTTAATTCCCGCCCGAAATCCTTCTTTGATCCGTCCGAATTGATTGGCCCCCAGGTTCTGTGCCGCAAAGTTCGAAATTCCGTTGCCGATTGTGGTAAAGGATGTGATTACCATATTATTCAGCTTCACCGCGGCGGAATAACCGGCCATGACCGAAGCGCCAAATCCGTTAATCACACTTTGAATCAGGATATTTCCTACCGAAATAAAGCTCTGCTGTAATATACTTGGGATGGCAATAATCAGAATCTTTTTCAAGAGGCCCCAATCGAAGAGCGGCGGCCTTTTCTCCACCTGAATTTGTTTCATCCTCCGCCACACGGTGGCAACGGCCAGCACACAACTGATTCCCTGGCACAAAAAGGTTGCCCACGCAACGCCCGCCACCCCCATGTGAAACGCTTTTACAAATAAAATGTCCACCGCAATATTAGATACCGAGGATACCGCCAGAAAATAAAAAGGCGTTTTGGAATCTCCCAGCGCGGAAAAAATTCCGGTTGCAATGTTGTAAAAAAATACAAAGGGAAGCCCCCAGATGTAAATATCCAGATACAGCCTTGAGTCCGCAAACACTTCCTCCGGCGTCCTGATTAGCGCAAGCAAAGGGCCGCACCCTAAAATACCTGCAAACATAAGCGCCATGCACAGGATGCCGCTGAAAATACAGGACGTAGAAACGGCGGTTTTCAGCCGGCCATAGTCTTTCGCCCCAAACAGCTGCGAAACGATTACGGAGCATCCCATATTACAGCCGAAGGCAAAAGCTATGAAAATCAGCGTGATTTCATAACTGTTGCCCACAGCCGCCAAAGCGTTTTCCCCGATGAATTTGCCCGCCACCAGACTGTCCGCTATGTTGTAAAGCTGCTGAAAAATAATGCTGCCGAACAGTGGAAGGCAGAATCTCCATAAAACCGTCTCCGGTTTCCCCACTGTCAAATCTTTGTTCATAAAATCATATCCTTTCCCATATAAAGCTTTCGCTTTTGTAACTTGCTTTGCCTCTTTCCAAAAATGTATTATACGGCAACTATGGGAAATGACGCAACCGAAACCTCCTTAATTTTTCCTGATCTTATTTTTTCTGACCTCATTTTTTCCAATCCATTGTCCGACATCCTTTGGGCAAAACGCCGCTTTAACCGGCTATTGGCTAGTACAGCATTGCTTAAATAACAGTGAATACAGTGCTTGATATTTGTGTCAGT
>CAJUKV010000036.1 GCA_910587305.1 uncultured Lachnospiraceae bacterium
TTTAGTTGTTCTTAGGCGGCGTTTTCTGACGCCTTAGAACTTCTCTTCACACTTTGTTGAAACAATTTCTACGCAGGTAATAGCGAAGTCATCGCGCCCTTTTCAGATAAGGCGTCCAGGCTTTTTCCAATAACATAAGCCCCTTCTCCAATTCCTGCTCTTCCAACGCTCCGTATCCCAGCAGAATTGTATTTTCAAAGGAAGTATTTTTAATACTGTCCTGTCCCATACATGCGTCCGATATTCCGTAAAGCTTTATCCTCTCCCGGGCCGCTGCCATAATCAGCTCCCTTTCCGGTATTTTGCTCCGGCTTGTCAGCAAAATATGAAGACCGGCGTTCTCCCCTGAAACCATAAATTCTTCCTCAAAGGGGGAAAGATGGCTTAGCAAAAAATCATGCCGCGCTCTGTAAATTTTCCTCATTTTGTTCAAATACCGCTCAAAATATCCGTCTCTGATAAACTCATTTAAAATGCGCTGATCGATACGGGATACCGTGGATGCATAAAAGCCGCACTGTTCCTTATATATCTGCAAAAGTTTTGGCGGCAGTACCATATAACCCACGCGGATTGCAGGCGCAATAGATTTTGAAAAGGTCCCCATATAAATTACCCTGCCGTCTCCATCCGAAGCCTGCAGGGAAGGCACCGGCTTTCCCTTGTACCTGAATTCGCTGTCGTAATCATCCTCTATTAAATATCTGTCATTTTCTTCCTGCGCCCATTTGAGAAGTTCAATCCGCCTTCCAATGGGCATCACCACTCCTGTAGGATATTGGTGGGAGGGCATCACATAAGCGACCCTTGCACTTGTCTTTCTCAATTTCTTTACGTCCATTCCGCTGCTGTCCATAGGAATTGCCTTAATTTCATAGGCAAAAGACTGAAAAACTCTGTAGGCCCTTTTATAAGTTGGATTTTCCATTGCGATAGGCACATGTCGTCCTAAAATCTTTTCAAGGAGCATAAAAAGATAATCTGTTCCGGCCCCCACCACGATCTGCTCCGGCCTGCAATTCACCCCTCTGGAGGAATGGAGGTATCTGCTTATGGTTTCCCGCAGCTGTATATCCCCCTGGGCGTCTCCTAATGCAAACATTTCACTATTGGCGTCCACTAAAATATCCTTTGTAATCTTTTTCCATGTGGCATAAGGAAAATCCTTAAGGCTGACGGCATGGGGAGAAAAATCATATAAAATTCCTTTTTCCCCCGCCCTTTCCTTCCCTGCACCCACTCCTATACCCTCTTCTAGAAGGGCTTTCTCCGGGAAATGAAAAAGTTCCTCCACATGGCTCACGAAATATCCTTTGCATGGACGAGCCTCCACATACCCCTCCGCCACAAGCTGCCCATAGGCAAAATCCACCGTACTCCTGGCCACCTGTAAATATTCGGACAAAGAACGGGTTGAGGGGAGCTTTTCACCCTCTAAAAGCTCCCCCCTCCTTATCTCATCCCGTATATATTCATAAATCTGCTGATAAAGACATTTACCTCCTGTCTCTGTCAGCCGTATTGTCAAATCATTCACCCTAACCCCCATGTTGCCGCTCTGCGGCAACACAAATCTTGATGAAGAATGCCTGTTTTTCAAGGCATTCTTCTGAGTGTGAAGCTTTAAAATTTCTTAGATGGCGTTTTCTGACATCTTAGAAATTTTCTTCACACTAACCCCATGTTGCCAGATTGTTCTTTACTTCTGTTCTTCTTTCTTTTCTTTCATTTTTACAACCAATATCTGTTTCAGCTCTCCGGCTCTGTCCTTCATGCGGCTGCCTGTTGACGGGGACGTTAAAATACCGGAGAGAATGCGGGATGCAACCTCATACTGCCCAAACCGAACGGCAAGCACCGCAATAATATACTCTATCGTAGATTCATCCAGTCCGGCAAAAGTCCCTTCTGTCTGCCTTGCCGTAAGGAATCCGTCTAACGCGTTTTTAAGAAATTCATACTGTTCCGCCCGGATTTCCTTTAGCTTCTGTTCATATTCCTGACTGCCGGCCTTATCCGCCTCCCGGGATTTCAGGTTTTCTTCCATACTTATCAAAAGCCATCCCGCTTTCAGACAAATATAAGCTTTTTCGCTGGCTTTGGCATGGCGCACAATAGCGCATGCAAGGCTGAGCTTATATCGCCCAAGCGCTTCTTCGTAAGTATATGTGAGCTTTTCTTCTGTGGGCGACTGAAACGACACGGAAATCGTCTCTCTGATTGCCTTGATTTGTAACGCAGTAAGTCCGCTAAAATAACGGCTATGAACCGAATAACCACAGCATGGACAGCTAATCACTTCATATTTTAAAGGCTCGATATTTTCATAGACCGGCCTTAAATAAATATCCGTGCGCACCAGCTTTGCCCGTCCTGTCCGCATGGTCCTTGCCTTAATCTTCTGATAGCATACGGGGCATTCATAGGTCTTATCAAAAAGATAATCCTCTTCCTGCATAATACGTACAGTTTCTTTTACATCTTTTTCCTGGGCCGTCGTCTTTTTTTCATCCTCATATATATTCAGATTTTCCAATTCATTCAGGCCAAATTTCCCAAGGCCTTTCAACAGTCCAAGCATTCCTCATACCTCCATGCTTCCGGCAGCCGATAAACTATTTTTTTGGCAATACATAAGAGCTTTTTAAGGATACAATCCTGTTAAATACAAGGCTATCCTCCTTTGAATCCTTTGCATCTACGCAGAAATACCCCTGGCGGACAAACTGGAAGCTATCGTATGGCTTTGCATCCTTAAGCCCGGGCTCTAAATAGCATTCCTTTCTTACAATAAGAGAATTGGGATTTAAATTAAGACTTCCGTCCTCATTGTAAACACCTTTATCCTCATCAATGATATTTTCATAAAGCCTTACCTCAGCTTTAACAGCTTCCTTGGCAGGAACCCAGTGAATGGTTCCCTTTACCTTCCGTCCGGTAAAGCCTGTGCCACATTTTGTTTCAGGGTCATAGGTACAATGTACCTCACTCACACTGCCGTTTTCATCCTTCACACAGCCCACGCAGGTTACAAAATAAGCGTTCATAAGCCGCACTTCATTTCCTGGGAAAAGACGGAAATACTTTTTAGGAGGCTCCTCCATAAAGTCTTCCCTCTCAATATAAAGCTCCCTTCCAAAAGGGACCTGCCGGACGCCCATGCTCTCATTTTCAAGATTGTTGGCAACCTCAAGCATCTCGCTTTTGTCTTCCGGATAATTGTCAATAATCAGCTTAATTGGATCTAACACCGCCATCATGCGGGGACGTTTTAGCTTCAAATCCTCCCTGATGCAGTACTCAAGCATTGCATAATCCGCAGAGGAATTGCTCTTTGACACGCCGCAAAGATCCACGAACATTTTAATGGATTCCGGTGTAAAACCTCTTCTTCGCAGCGCAGCTATGGAAACAAGCCTGGGATCATCCCAGCCATCCACAATTTGATCCTCTACCAGCTTCTTAATATATCTTTTTCCCGTAACCACATTGGTCAAGTACATTTTGGCAAATTCAATTTGTCTGGGGGGAATCTTATACTCTAATTCTCTCACCACCCAGTCATACAGCGGCCTGTGATCCTCAAATTCCAGGGTACAGATAGAATGGGTAATCCCCTCTATAGCGTCCTCTATGGGATGGGCAAAGTCATACATAGGATAAATGCACCATTTATCGCCCGTATTGTGATGACTCATATGAGCCACCCGGTAAATCACCGGATCCCGCATATTAATGTTAGGAGACGCCATATCAATCTTAGCCCGGAGCGTTTTCTCCCCGTCCTTAAATTCACCGTTTTTCATTTTTTCAAAAAGAGCCAGATTCTCTTCTACGCTCCTGTCGCGGTTAGGGTCATTTTTCCCCGGCTCAGTTAAGGTTCCTCTGTATTCCCTCATTTCTTCTGCGGAAAGATCTGACACGTAAGCTTTCCCTTTATGAATCAGCTTAACCGCCCCCTCATACATCTGCTCAAAATAATCTGAGGCAAAGAAAAGCCTGTCTTCCCAGTCAGCCCCCAGCCATTTAATATCCTCCAAAATAGATTCCACAAACTCTGTTTTTTCCTTGGTAGGATTGGTATCGTCAAAGCGCATATTAAACTGACCGTTATAAGCCTTCGCCAATCCATAATTTAAAAGAATGCTTTTGGCGTGCCCGATATGGAGATACCCGTTAGGTTCGGGCGGAAATCTGGTGTGTACATGGTCGTATACGCCCTCTGCCAAGTCTTTATCAATCATCTGTTCAATAAAGTTTCTGGAAACTACTGTTTTCTCTCCTTCGCCGCCCTCTGCTCCTGCTGTTTCTACGCAGTCCATTTCACTTGCCCTTACCTGTTCCTTTACATATTCGTTCTTTCCATTATTATTCTGATCCATTTTCATAATAACCATGCTCCCTTCTCATTCCGCAAATTTATGCTCTCAACCAAAACTTGCGTATGAAAAATTTTCAGAAATTAATTTTCGCTTTCACACTAGCCCCCATGATTCCGCTCTGCGGAATCACAAATTCTTCTAAGTGTGAAGTTTTAACTGTTCTTAGGCGACGTTTTTTGACGCCTTAGAACTTTTCTTCACACTAGCCCCCATGTTGCCATACTGCGGCGGCACAAATTGGATTGTGAAGCCTTTTTGTAATCAGTTAATTTTATATCAAAAATACACGAATTATCATATCACATCACCTAAAATTAATAAAGCATGTTTTATAAATAACAAAGACTATTATTTTAATATCAGGTTGTTTTTTTCCTTCCATTCTTTTTCCTGCCCGTACAGTCGCGTAAAGTACTTAAGGAGGCAGGACTTCCATCCATCCATTCAATTTCCTCATAATGCAAATCATACCAGCGTTTCTTTTTCGTAAAATAAAACTCTCTGTTTCCCTCCGCCTGCACTGCCAGGCCAAGAACACCGTTTACCTCTCCTGCATCCAGCATATCCGGCTCCTTGTCAAATATCTGATACATTTCCTTGTTCGCATATAAAATATCGCCCGTTTTTAAACTTCTTACACACACCGCAGCTCCTACATGCTCCAATATTCTTTCCAATTTTGCTTCCAATAAATCACTTTGGGCGCGTCCGGCCATGCTGTATTGGAGTATTTTAACGGCGTCACTTAAAAACCTGATTTCCGACAGCTCCCACACTCTGTCCTTCTCTTTCGCTCCAAAGCAGGCATACATATTTCCTAAGACACTTGTTTCTACAGGGATCAAAATAAGCGCTTTCAGGCCAAGGGCCTGTATTGTTTCCTTTTCTTTTGCCCCCAACATGGATTTAGCGGACAAAACAAGTGTTTTTTCAGTTCGCAAAAGTGAAAAAACCGGGCTGTCAATGTTTTCTTCTATCTCCCAGTTTACCATCTTTGCACACCATTTGGATATCATTTCAATACAATTGTTATTTTTAGATGTGCGGTAAAGCGCCGCAACGCTTAGCTCCAGAAATTCTCCAACTATTTTTAAATATTTATAAATGGTCTTTTCCTCAGGCTCTTTGCCATCTATCATAACCTGCATCAACCGGCTGAGTGTCTGTTCGCGGGTAAGCTTTTCTTCCATTTCTTTTTCCAGATACCTGCTTCTTCGATCTGCTGCCTGAGCATTTACTACCGAAAGCCTTTCTTTTAACAAAGCATCTGTCATATCCCGCAAAGCATCTATGGTTCTTGCCAGCTGCCTCTCGCTGATTACGCTCGTAAAGCCCTCAAGAGGAGCATTCTCATAGTCTTCCATATCCTCCTCGTCAAAAAGCACTCCGCACCCTACCCAGCTGAGCACCGGCTTTTTATCCACTCTGACCGTGGCTACGGCCAAACGAAAATTGGGATAAGCCGTGGTCTCTATCGCCTGATCCTCTAATGTGCTTTCCCCTATACGGGCCAGCATATTTTGAAGCTGTTCTCTGTCAATGAGTTCTTTTATTCTTAAAATTTCATCCTCTTTTCCGCTAAATTCCGTAAGAGGAAAACCGTCTTTATCCACACAATATAAGAAAACATTTGCCATTTTACAAAAACAGCGCTGTAAATTTTCCAACACGCCGCCGTCTTTAAGGCTTTGAATTAACGGTACCACATCCTGCATACCAAAGACACGTTCCTGATTGTTCAAATGGCTCACCCTTTTCCCCCTTACTTCATACGTTTCCTGACAAATTCTTTTGGCTCTTCGCCCGCCCACTCCAAACCCTTCGACTCTGCGGGACAGCTTACTTGCTAAGATTTCTCCCCGTAAAATAACGGGGAGAATTTTATGTTTTCTCGCTTTGCAAATATGGCTTCCATCATATTTGTTTTATTTATAACATCCGCTATATTGCAATGCCATTTTCTTGTAATCCGCCAATCTATGGGCCGGACACAAATTGCTACTCATCCAAACTATAGTTAGGCGCTTCCTTTGTAATGTGAATATCATGGGGATGGCTTTCCTTTAAAGAAGCAGCGGAAATCCTTATGAATCTTCCCTTTTCCTTTAACTCCTCTACTGTTTTTGTTCCGCAATAACCCATACCGGAGCGCAAGCCGCCAATCAGCTGGAATACGGTATCTTCCACCGTTCCTTTGTAAGCCACACGTCCTTCTACTCCTTCCGGCACCAGTTTCTTTGCATTTTCCTGGAAATAGCGGTCTTTACTTCCGTTTTCCATGGCAGCAATCGATCCCATACCTCTGTAAACCTTATATTTCCGTCCCTGATATAATTCAAAAGTACCGGGACTTTCATCACAGCCTGCAAAAATACTCCCCATCATACAGACATTCCCGCCTGCTGCAATTGCCTTTGTCATATCCCCTGAATATTTAATGCCGCCGTCTGCAATAATCGGAATACCGTATTCCTTTGCAACGGAATATGCGTCCATAATGGCGGTAATCTGCGGTACACCGATGCCTGCAACCACACGGGTGGTACAGATAGAGCCAGGGCCAATACCTACCTTAACCGCATCTGCTCCTGCTTCTATCAAGTCCTTCGTACCCTCGCCGGTGGCAACATTACCTGCAATCACCTGCACATCCGGATATTTATCTTTGATCATTTTAAGACAGTGGAGCACATTCTCGGAATGGCCATGAGCGCTGTCAAGGACAATCACATCCACTTTCGCGTCAACTAATGCACCTACTCTGTCTAACACATTTGCCGTAATTCCCACACCTGCGCCACATAGGAGCCTTCCCTGACTGTCCTTTGCCGCCAATGGATATTTAATCGTTTTCTCAATATCTTTAATGGTAATCAGTCCTACAAGATTGTAGTCATCATCTACGATAGGAAGCTTTTCCTTTCTTGCTTTGGCAAGAATCTGCTTTGCCTCCTCAAGAGTAGTCCCTGCTTTCGCGGTTATAAGCCCATCCGAAGTCATGGATTCTTTGATTTTCTTTGTGAAATCCGTTTCGAACTTTAAGTCCCTGTTGGTAATAATACCTACCAGTTTACGCCCCTGTGTAATTGGCACGCCTGAAATCCTGAATTTTGCCATCAGTACATCCGCATCTGCAAGTGTATGATCCGGAGATAAAGAGAATGGATCCGTAATAACACCGTTCTCAGATCGTTTAACCTTATCTACCTCTTCCGCCTGCGCCTCAATAGACATGTTCTTGTGAATGATACCAATTCCGCCCTGTCTGGCCATGGCTATTGCCATCCTGTTTTCCGTAACTGTGTCCATCCCTGCACTCATCATAGGGATATGGAGCTTGATTTTTTTGGTTAACCAGGTTGACAGATCCACTTCATTAGGAATCACTTTCGAGAAAGACGGCACCAAAAGTACATCATCAAAAGTAATTCCTTCGCCAATTATCTGACCCATTTTCTCTCCTCCTATAGTTAGTTTATTTATAAAATTTTTAAAAATAAGCTGGCTCGCGAAGCGTGTCAGCTATTGTTACCAAATTTAATCTTTAAACACCTTTCTTGGCACTACAAACTGTATTGCCTTAACCATCTCCTCATTGGGCTCAAATATAACCTTTTTCGAACCCTCATAAAAAAATACATATCTTTTGTCCGGCTGTTTTTCTTCCCCGGAGCTGTAATCTACTACTTTATCATTCCTGTTTTTATAATTATCCAGATGCCATGATTTGATGGGCGCTAAAATTTCCATCTTGCCCACATCAAAAACCGCAACCCTTTTGCGCTTTGTCTTCGCCATGACCTTGTCTACCGTGATCTCCTTGTCCACATAAAGATACTCATATTCCAGATCCGCATTTAAATAAAGAAAATATGCGCCGACGCCAATAACAATTCCAAGGATTAACGCCGGGATAAAAACAAATCCCACCAACACAAAGCAAACGGCCAGAACCATTGACAGGATTTTCAAAAATGCCATATACATCGGGGTTTTCTTTTTTACAAGACATTCCACATAAGTTTCGTTCATAATTATTTCACTTTTCCTCCGCTGATTTTATATTTATCTTATGATAGTATATTTTGTTGAAACTTTCAAGTAATATCCATTACCTTTTCTCTAACCTTCCATCCTATTACAATCAATATACTCATAAGAGACAACAGTAATCCTATTTTGATTCCGGGCGTTGTGTAAATAAGAACAATATCGTGTTCGCCCGGCTCCAAAATAAATCCCATAAATGCAATGTTAGCCCTTTCAATATCCGTTTCTACACCATCAATATATGCCTTCCATCCTTTACTATATGGGATAGATAAAAATAGTGCTTCGACTTCATCCGTCGTAATTGTACCGCTGACTTTATTCGTCTCAATTTTCAAATTTTCCAGCACATTACTTTTTCTTTCCGTGATAGCCTTTTTGTCCGGTATGTGGGAAAAAACCTGTAGCTCTCCCAGGGCGAAAGACTTATACCCCCCCCCTAATAAAATATCAAAATAACAGATATCATTTTCTTTCTTTAATTCCGTTACATTGACCCAAAACTCATCTACCCCCATGTAGTAATCATCTTCCCTGTTCCTTAACTGAATATTCTTATTTCCAACATATATGTCCTGCCTGCCTTCATCCAGAAGAAGAAAATCAGATAATTTTACATAATATTCCGCATCCTCATCTTCATCAACATTTTCTAAATATACTCTAATTCTGGCATCTTCTTTCGCCTTAAAGGATTGTCCAATATGTTCTATTCCCTGTTCTTCTAAACTAATCGGAATTTCCCTGTCTATTTTATTATTTTCAAACCGGCTGATCGGGATTTCTTCCAGCTCTGCTGTTTCTTCATGGAAATTTTCTATCACCAGGCCATTTACAATCGCGCTGTGTTTTCCCATAGTATCAAGCTTATCAAATTCTTCACGGCTTATATATTTCGTATAAGTAAAACCAAGAGGCAGCATATCTGAAGTTTTGCGCACAAACGCATGTGGTTCTCCAGCCGTGTCCGTTTCAAAGTCCATATACTGTGAGGCAGATAGCAATGCTTCCAGTTCATAGCGTCCATCCAGCCCTTTTAAAATCCATGTGGCAGAACGCACTCCAGGAGAAATAGCCATTTCTCGATAAAACTCCGAGACATAAGAATTCAGTATACTAAAATATTCTGTTGTACCATAATAATCCATAACCAGAGATGAGCCTAAAGAAGAAGCATAGATATCCAATCTTTGAAATTCCGTGTCCTGCGTTTCCACTTTTTCCATGCTCTCACAAATTTCTCCATAACTGCTTCCTTTTGCCTTAAAAGCTGCACTATACCCCGAGCCTCCCAACGCTTTAGGCCCGAACACCAACAGTCCATTCATGGTTACCAGCAAGACTACACAACCTAATATTATCTTCTCTCGTTTTTCTACATAATTCCATATATATGGCATAAGCAATGCCTGCAAGGAAAATAAGACAATCTGTATCGCCAGCCCCAGCGTTTTTTCACCTCGTAAAGCATGCAGAAAAATTGATAAAAAGGTAATTATTTCAAAAATAATAATTTCTGATTTTCCCGCCAAAATCCTCTCTTCCGCCACCTGAAAAACGCCCAGCGTCAAAAATAACAGCACCGCAAAATACCATCTATCCGCCCAATAAGACAGCCCATTCATCAAATATCCTGTAAAAGGTATCCAAAAAGCAACGCAAAAAAAGATTGCCAGTATCCTCAAATCTTTCCTTTTGCTTTTTTTCGTTATCAATATAGTACCTCCCAAAAGAAGTATGATAGGTATAGTAATAATAGACGTATAAGCATCCGGCACCAGCAGATTAGCAAAGCTATGTACATAATATTCAGGATTGTTAAAGAAAAATAACTGAATAATAGATGGGAATCCTTTTGCGCCGTCCGTCCTGGTACTTGACAAAAACCCTATAATTGAAGGGATAAGCAAAACACTGCCCATCAGAACGCCAAGCATACCTTGAATAGCAACAGCCACCGCATTACTTGCAATGCTCTTTAAAGTATCTTTGCAAATTTGGGTTCTGGAAAAAGAAACTATCAGAAAATATATGACCGCAATTAGAATTTCCATATAAAGATAATAGAATCCGTTTAAAGCCTGGTAAAAAAGAGAAAGTACCATTATACAAGAAAGCTTCCTGGGTTTTAACAGGATTTGGTCTATTCCATAGAGAATAAGGGGTAAAGTAATGATAGGATTTAAAAACATCCAACAATTAAGCCCCCAAAACATAGTAAAAACGCTCAATGCATACACCAAAGCGCCTGCCGCCCGATAGCAAATGTTTTGTAGATAAGTTTTACTATAGATCAGAAAAGCAATTCCGCTCAAATAAAATTTAGATGCCACAATAAATTCATAAGCCGTTTCTGCTTTTTCCGGCGATATAAATGCGGAGAGGATTTGCGTAATATCACCAAATCCATGTACATTAAGCGTCTCTAACACATCATCTCCAAGACCCAGCCGAAAATCAAATTGCATAAAATTACCTTTCAATAATTCACGTATATAATTTCCAATGTAGACAAAAACAGGGAAAGACTGATTAAAACTATCAGCTGCTCCAATCAGACTATTACCACGCAGAAAAAAGGGGAGTGTTATAATGCTCCAAATTGCAACGAATAATACTGTGTATAAAATATAAACATTTTTTTTCATCATTTTATACCATCTCATATACTCATTATCCCTTTCCTATACCATACCTTATTTCATTTATTCTAATATCCATTTAATTATCTATTAAAAGTAAAAAAACACATTACCTTCAAGTTATTTTACGACAGTTCCTTAATACATTATCTATTTAATAAAAATTTTATTCCTCATTCATTGACACACTTCCGCCATGCGACTAAGATATTAGATATGCAAATTTATCTTATTGTAATTTAAGCCGGAGGAAAAAGCAATGGCCCAAAACGAAAAAAAGCCCCGTACCTACCGGGGCGTCCGCGATGAAATCAGACAGCAGCATATGAAAGCGAAAGATATGACTTTTAAAGAACGGCTGGCATATTTCTGGTACTATTATAAAGTCCATACGCTGGTTTTAATCTGCGCCGTCTTTGCCATTGTCGCTCTTATCCATGATGTCGCCGCCTCAAAGGACTATATTTTTAACGGACTTATGCTCAACTCCTATCAGCTGCCGTCCGATGAGCTTTCGGCTGCTTTTGCCGAATATGCGGATCTTGATTTGGAGACCTATGACTGCTTTATCGATACCTCCACCTCTCTTTCCCTGCGCTCCATGGGGCAATATGACGCCGTGGCCGTGCAAAAAATTCTGGCCACCATCCAGACGGGAGATCTTGATGCGGTGGTATATGATTCGGAAGTTTTCAACAATTATTCTAATCATGAAATGTTTCTGGATTTGCGCACTGTTTTTACGCAGCAGGAACTTTCACAATATGACGGATATCTTTACTACATAGATTATGCCCAGGTACTGAAAATGCAGGAGGAAGAAGCTGATTACGAACTTGAAGCGCTCTCTGACAATCGGCCTTCGGAAGCGGAATTAGACAAGTCTCTGGCTGAAGAAACCGAGCGCCACCGCCATCCTGAAAATATGGAAAGTCCCATTCCTGTGGGCGTAATTCTAAAGGACTCTCCTTTTGCAGTAAAAACCGGGTCCTATCCGCAGAAAGTCCCGGTTTTTGGTATCATTGCCACCTCCCACAGAACCGATGTCGGCAAAAAGTATCTGGAATTTCTATGGGATGAAACAATTGATTTTTCGCAAATAGCAGACGCCGCCACAGCTTATTAATATCAAATTGCCGCTTCTTGATCTTACGGTCCGGGCAGTCAAAAACCTTGCTGCCAACCGACAGGGTATTGCAGATGCACGAAGTGCTCTCTGGCTGCCTGTGGAGCTGCTGCCGGTCTCTTAAAGCTGAGCAACCACAAAGATGTTATAAATGGCGCTGATTGCCGCCTCGAAATCATTGTTGGCAACACCGATTATAATGTTTAACTCGCTTGACCCCTGGTCAATCATTTTTACATTCACATTCACATGGGCCAGGGCGGAAAAGATACGTCCTGCCGTTCCCCTTGTGGATTTCATGCCCCGCCCCACCACTGCAATCAGCGCAAGGTCGGCTTCAATGTCTATGCTGTCCGGGTCCGCCAATCTGTGAATGGCGGATACCACCTTCTGTTCCTTATCGACAAACTCGTCCTGATGTACAAATACGGTCAGCGTATCAATGCCGGAGGGGATATGTTCAAAGGAAATTCCGTTATCCTCAAATGCCTGCAGCACTTTTCTGCCGAACCCGATTTCCGAGTTCATCATGGCTTTTTCTATGTTGATGGAACAGAAACCCTTTTTCCCCGCAATGCCGGTAATCACATATTTTGATTTCTGGCAGGTGCTCTCCACAATCCATGTGCCGTTATCCTCAGGCTGGTTGGTATTGCGGATGTTGATGGGGATCCCTTCTCTCCTTACCGGGAAAATTGCATCCTCGTGGAGTACGCTGGCGCCCATGTAGGACAGCTCCCGAAGCTCCCTATAGGTGATGGTATCAATTCCTTCCGGATTGTCGATGATTCTTGGATCGGCAATCAAAAATCCCGACACATCCGTCCAGTTCTCATATACGTCCGCTTTCACTGCCCTGGCAACAATAGAGCCTGTGATATCCGAGCCGCCTCTTGAAAAAGTTTTGACCCTGCCGTCCTCATACGCTCCGTAAAAACCGGGTATAACGGCATTTTGAATACCCGCAAGCCGCTGCCCAAGAATCTGATTGGTCAGCTCGGAATCAAATTCTCCGTTCTCTTTAAAGCGGATGACCTCAGCCGCATCCACAAATTCATATCCCAGATAAGCTGCCATAATAATACCGTTTAAGTATTCGCCTCTGGAAGCCCCGTAATTTTCTCCCGCGTTTTCCTTTAAATTTTTTTCGATAATCTCAAATTCTTCTTTCAGGGAAATAGTAAGCGAAAGTCCGTCAATAATTTCCTGATAACGCTCCCGAATGCAGGAAAGCTTCTCCGTGAAATCCTCGCCTGCCTGTGCTAAATGGCAGCATTCGTAAAGCATATCCGTAACCTTTGCATCCTCCGAAAACCTTTTTCCGGGTGCGGACGGTATCACATAGCGCCTCTCCGGGTCTTTATGAATAATTTCTCCCGCCTTTTTAAACTGCTCCGCACTGGCAAGAGAACTTCCGCCAAATTTTACAACTTTTTTCATAATGATATCATTCTCCTCATTCTTACCGGTCATCTGCCGGCTCAAAACCACCGGCACTGATTTTAGATTTTACTTTTAGGGTATCCCAAATCCTGATAAAGGGCGTCCGCCTTTTAAATACCTGACAACAAAATCCTGCGCAAAATGGCAAAGTCTTCGTTCCCTTCTGTCCGGGTCAGGGTGTTTAACAAGCTTTAGAATTTTTCTTCACATTATTTTTCTAACAGCTTATTTATTATTGTATGCCCCATGGAGATAAAATTCCCACTTTCGCCGGCTTCTTTTTCATTATAATTATGACTTTCTTTTTTTGGCGCGGCGCTGTCATATAAAAGATAAGGAACACTGTCCGATGTGTGGGTCCGCACTCTGATAGGCGTGGGATGATCCGGCATTACAAGCATCCGGTAATTCATTTTCTCTTCATCGAGCGCTTTCACTAAGGGCCCTATCACTCTCTTATCCAAATATTCAATGGCCTGTACTTTCTTTTCCACACTGCCCTGATGTCCCATCTCGTCCGGGGCCTCCACATGGATATAGGCAAAATCATATCCGTTTTTCAGCGCGTCTAAGGCCGCCTGTACTTTGCCTTCATAATTGGTGTTCAGTCCGCCATTTGCGCCCTCCACCCTGGCTACTCCCATTCCTGCTCCCACCGCTATTCCTTTTAAAAGATCAACCGCTGAAACCATCATTCCTTTCAGGCCGTTCTTTTCCTCAAAGGAAGAAAGGGCGGGTCTCGTACCGGCTCCCCAGAACCAACAGCAGTTGGCAGGGTTAAGGCCCTTTTTCTTTCTTTCTATATTAATAGGGTGATTTACCAAAATTTCATGGCTTCTTTTCATCATGGAAAGAAGCTTCTCATCGTGGGGAAGATATTGTCCAATCACCTGTCCTAACACATCATGCGGCTGGGAAAGGTCTATCACCTGTCCGTTCTTCCAAATCAGACAATGCCTGTAGCTGGTACCCGCATAAAACCGATAGGTTTCGTTTTCCAGCTCCGCCTTCACTGCCTCAAGTAAAACCGTACACTCCTGTGTACTGATTTCCCCGGAACTGTGATCGATAATGGTTCTTTCTTCAAAAGGAATATCCTCCTCGGAAATGGTCACAATATTGCACCGAAGCGCCACATCCGTATCCAACATAGGAACGCCGATGCTAAGCGCTTCCAGGGGCGATCGGCCCGAATAATAAATCTTCGGATCATACCCTAACACCGAAAGGTTTGCCGTATCCGAACCCGGCTTCATTCCCTCCGGGATGGTATGCACAAGCCCGATTTCCGATATTTTAATTAATCTGTCCATAGCAGGCGTATCCGCATAGGCAAGAGGTGTTTTTCCTCCCAGCGTATCAATGGGTTCGTCCGCCATTCCGTCTCCAAGCACTATGATATATTTTTTCTCTGACATAATTTCCTTCACTTTCGCGCAGCGTTATACCGCTCCGGCCTAATATTGAAATACATTAGATATACCAAACTTTATCCCTGTATCCTATAATCCGGATAAACCGGAACCAAAATTTTGCCATTTTGCGCAAAATTTCGTTGTTTGATTTCCAAAACCGTACTTACTGCTTTTATTCGTTTATCCGAATGCGGCTTAAAATTCCGGCCGTCTCAGCCTTCCTGTTAAATTCTTCCTCTGTCATTTTCTCTGTCACAAAGGCAAATTCCCCGGGCACATCCGCCTCTATCACACTTACCCGCTCAAAGGTGTGTATTGCCTTTTTCTCATTTTCAGACGCCACCCTCACAAAAAATCTGTGACTTATCCGGTCAATTCCGGTGAGTTCCACATCCTGCCCGTCCCAGAAGCACATAATGACCTTGCCAATATGCCTTGCGCAGTCCACCACATCGGATACCACCGCGCTTGCCGTAGGCAGCTTCCCGGCCCCGCGGCCGTAATACATGGAATCCCCCAACATATTTCCGTGAACGCACACTGCGTTAAACACATCGTTTACCATATATAAAGGATGGGATTTGCTGATAAGGAAAGGGGCCACCATTGCATAAAACTGTCCCTCCTCCTCACGGCTGAGGGCCAACAACTTGATGGTTTTTCCCATTGCATGGGCATACACAAAATCAGTGGGGGTAATTTTTGTGATGCCTTCCGTGTAGATATCCTGATATTTAACATTTTTACCGCACATAAGTGAGGAAAGGATCGCAATTTTGCGGCAGGCGTCATACCCTTCCACGTCCGCCTCGGGGTTGCGTTCCGCATATCCCTTATCCTGAGCGTCCTTCAGCACATCTGCAAAATCAGCCCCTTCTTTTTCCATACGGGAAAGGATATAGTTAGTGGTTCCGTTTAAAATTCCGGTAATAGCGTCTATCTTTTCGGCCGTCAAAGAATAATTTAAAGGCCGGATAATCGGAATGCCGCCGCCTACGCTGGCTTCAAACAGGTAGTTACACTGGTTTTCATGAGCAATCCTGATAAGCTCCGGACCATGGGCCGCCACCAGCTCCTTATTGGAAGTACAGACGCTTTTCCCCAGCATAAGAGCCCTTTTTGTAAAATCATAGGCGGGCTTTAATCCTCCCATGGTTTCACAGATGATTTTTACCTCAGGATCATTTAAAATCTGCTCCACGTCATGGATTACCTTATTTTCATAAGGGTCTCCGGGAAAATCCCTTAAATCCAATATATATTTAATGTTGACAGCCTCACCGGCGCCACATTTTTTATTGATTTCTTCCTTATTCTTTTCAATTACCTCCACGACGCCGCTTCCCACCGTGCCGTATCCCATTACCGCTACCTGAATCATTTTAACAACCATGCTCCTTTCTCAGCCTGTGTATTTTGTCCTCAGACATAAATCCGGATGAAGAATATCCGGATTTTGGACGCCCTTAAATTTGGATTTCCTTTGACTCCGCCAGTATCTTTACATTCATAACGCCTTGCTTTTCTCTTAACTTTTCCAGCATCTCGGAAACATTTCCTGTCGTCGGGAGCACCTGCATACTTAAACTTAGAGATGCCACTGCGTTAATCGGAATACTTTGATGTATGGTCAAAATATTGGCCCCGCACTCCGCGATAATCCTAAGCACATCCGATAACAGCCCCGGTTCATCCTCCATCTGAAAGGTCAACGTAATCGTGGTTCCCTGAGAATGCTCATGAAACTGAAAGATATCATCTTTATACTTATAGAAGGAACTCCGGCTGATGCCAACCTGATCGACCGCCTCGTTCACCGTATGCACCTTACCTGACTCTAAGAGCCTTTTGGCCTCCACCACCTTCAAAAGGACCTCCGGTACCGCCCGTTCTTTCATTACAAAAAATCTGGTTCCCATAGTTACACCTGTACTTCCCACACTGCCATGTTCTGTCTTTTAGTTCTCCACAGCGCGGACACTTGTGTGCCAACGAGGGATATTGTATCACAAACCTGACTCTATGGCAAGTTTTTTCTGCTCTATTATTATAGGACGAAAGCGCTATGGCGACCGAATTTTTATTCGTGCCAAAACGGATGGACACCGAACATGGAAAAAGTAACTTATTTTCCCCGTTCCTTCTCCAGACTTTTAAATAACCTTCCAAGTACAATAACTGCTGCCGCTGCCAACACCACTTCCGCCGTAAATTGTGTATAGGCAAGTCCGTACAAAGGAAACAGCGCGTTTAAAATATAGATTGCCGGAATCTCCAGCAATATTTTCCTCATAATGGCAAAAATAAGCGCGTTCTTTCCCATTCCCACAGCCTGGAAAACGCCCACAGCCAGAAAATCCATACACAAAAAAGGCAGTCCGATGCAAAAGCCCCGTAAAAATCTGCTTCCGTAAGCCACAATCACCTGATTATCCATAAACATGGCGATAAGAGAGCCTGCGCCTATATAATAGCCTGCCACTACCACAACAATAAACCCAAGGCTCACCTTCGTGGTGAACAAAATCGTGTCCTTCATCCGTTTATGGTTTCCACTGGAATAATTATAGCTGACAAGCGGCATAATGCCCTGTGACAAACCCATCGCAATGTTCATGGGAACCATGTTGATCTTCTGTGTAATTCCCATGGCCGCCACCGCGTCCGCGCCAAAGCCCGCCGTAAAGTTGTTCAAAATCGTCATCCCTGTTACGTTTAAAAGGTTTTGGATGGAAGCCGGTATTCCCACGCCGCATATTCCCAGCACAATCTCCTTTCGCAGGCAGAATTTTTGAGGCCGGATGCAGACAAATGTTTTTTTCCTTCTGACAAAAATCAGCACCATAAAATAAAGGAACGCCACGCAGTTGGAAAGGAAGGTTGCAAGCCCTGCCCCTGCCGCCCCCAAATTAAATCCCCATGGGAGGATAAAAATCGGGTCTAATATCATATTTAAAATACATCCGCTCATGGTTCCGATACTGGCATGCAAGGATGACCCTTCCGACCGTACCATATAAGCCATCACCACATTTAAGATAGCCGGCACCGCCCCAAAATTCACCGTCCATTTCAGATAGTCCGCCGTGGCCGTAAGCGTGTCCACATCCGCCCCAAGCAGTCTCAAAAGAGGCGCCTTAAAAATCGTGCACGCCAGTGAAAAAAGAAGGCCGCTAAACAGCGCACAGTAAAATCCAAAAGCCGAGCTCCTGTACACAGTCTCGTAATCTCTTCTTCCAAGGGCCCGGCTCATCATGCTTGACGTGCCCACGCCAAACAGATTGTTCACCGCATTGAACGCCAAAAGCACCGGAGCCGCCAGCGTAACCGCCGCATTTTGTACAGGGTCGTTGATCATTCCCACAAAGTAGGTATCCGCCAGATTATAAATTACCATCACCAGTGAACTGATAATCGTGGGTACCGCCAGCTTTGCCACCGCTCTGGGAATCGGTATGTTTTCAAATAAAGCTGTTTTACTTTCCTCCTGCATATCATTTCCTTTCCTGCATAATCGAGCAGGGAAGATTCCCCCTGCCCCCGCGCCAGGCGTCCGTCAGCTTGCTGACATATTTCCTTTGGACGCCCGTGTACATAAAAGCTCACGCCTGAGCGCCGCCTCAGCGGGCCTCAGCGGCTTAAGGCTCCTTTGAGGCCATTATAAAAGCTCTTTTAACAGCTTATTTACCATACCCGGGTCAGCCTTTCCCTTCATGGCCTTCATGGTCTGTCCCACCAAAAATCCAATTGCTTTTTCCTTGCCATTGCGGTAATCTTCCACAGATTGGGGATTTTTAGCAAGAACTTCCTCCACCGTCCGGCGAAGGGCCCCTTCATCGTTTACGGTTTTCAGGCCGTGCTCCTCCACATACTTTTCAGGATCCATATCCTGTGCAAACATCGCCTCAAACACTTCCTTCGCCACGGAACCGTTGATAGCCTTAGCGTCCACAAGTGAAATCAGTTTTGCAAGGTTCTCCGGTGAAAATCTCACATCCTCCGAATCCATGCCTTTTTCTTTAAGCAGTCTTAAAGTTTCCCCCATCAGCCAGTTAGAGACCTTCTTGGGCTGGCTTCCAAGAGCCACCGTCGCCTCAAATATATCCGCCATATGCTTACTTCCCGTGATAATTTCAATGTCGTATTCAGGGATGTCAAACTCTTCTTTGTAGCGGCGCATCTTATCCTCACGAAACTCCGGCTGCTTTTCCCGGATTGCCGCAAGGAAGGCATCGGAAAGCACAACAGGCACAAGATCCGGATCCGGGAAGTAGCGGTAATCCTGGGCGTCCTCCTTGCTCCTCATGGCATAAGACTCTCCCTTGCCGTCATCCCACCTTCTGGTCTCCTGCACCACTTTCTTTCCTTCCTCCAAAAGATCAATCTGACGCTCCCGTTCCCCTTCAATCGCCCTTGCAATGGCACGGAAGGAATTTAAATTTTTCATCTCCGTCCGGGTGCCAAATTCTTTAGCGCCCGCTTCCCTTACGGACAAGTTTACGTCGGCGCGCATGGAGCCTTCCTGCAGCTTACAGTCGGAAGCTCCCAGATACTGAATGATCATCCGCAACTTTTCCAGATAAGCGATCACTTCCTGAGCGTTTCGCATATCCGGTTCCGATACAATCTCGATTAAAGGCACGCCGGAACGGTTATAGTCCACCAGCGAACAATCGTCCCATTCATCGTGAATCAGCTTGCCCGCATCCTCCTCCATATGGATTTCATGGATTCCTACAAACTTTTTGCCCTCCTCCGTCTCGATTTCCACCCTGCCGTTTTGACAGATTGGGAGATAAAGCTGGGAAATCTGATAGTTTTGCGGATTATCCGGATAAAAATAATTTTTACGGTCGAATTTACAATATCTGCTGATGGTACAGTTTGTTGCCAGTCCCACCGCCACCGCATATTCCAGCACCTGTTTGTTTAACACCGGGAGGGAACCCGGCATTCCGGTACAGACCGGACAAGTATGGGTGTTAGGCTCCCCGCCAAAAGCCGTGGAGCATCCGCAGAAAATCTTGGTTTTTGTGGCCAGCTCCACATGCACCTCAAGCCCTATCACCGTCTCATATTGCTTTGCCATACGCTTACGCCTCCTTTCCGCCAAATACACCTCTTGCTTTTTCGTAGGTGTAAGCCGTCTGAATCAGCTTCTTTTCCTGAAAACAGTCTCCGATCAGCTGCAGCCCGATGGGCAGGCCCTTAAAATCCATGCCGCAGGGCATGCTTAAGCCCGGCAATCCTGCCAGATTGATGGAAATCGTATAAATATCGCCCAGGTACATCTTAATCGGGTCGGAAAGGCTCTCCCCAAGTTTCGGCGCGGTGGTGGGCGCCACCGGCCCCAAAATCACGTCATATTTGGCAAATGCCTCATCAAAGGCTTTCTTAATCAGGGCCTTTACCCGCAATGCCTTTAAATAGTAAGCGTCGTAATAACCGGAGCTTAACACAAAGCTGCCTAACATAATCCTGCGTTTTACCTCCGGTCCAAAACCTTCCGAACGGGACTTTTTGTACATGTTGTGAAGTCCCTCGTAATTTTCCGTGCGGTAGCCGTACTTGATGCCGTCAAAACGCTCCAAATTAGAGCTCGCCTCCGCCGCCGCAATGGTATAGTAAGTGGGGATGGCATATTCCACCAGACTCAAGTCAAATTCTTCCACCACAGCGCCTTTTTCCCGTAACGTCTCCGCCGCTTTCAGAACGGCTCCTTTCACTTCCGAATCAAGACCTTCCCCAAAATAGTCTCTGGGAAGGCCAATCCGCATCCCCTTAACGTCCTCTTTGAGCGCCGAAGTGAAATCTGTGTCCTCTCTTTTAATCGAAGTAGAGTCCTTCTCATCATAGGAAGAAATCACCTCCATGACGGTCGCGCAGTCGGTCACATCCTTGCACAAAGGGCCAATCTGATCCAGCGAAGAGCCGTAAGCAATCAGCCCATAGCGGGATACGGTTCCGTAGGTGGGCTTTAGCCCAACCACCCCGCAGAAAGACGCAGGCTGACGGATGGAGCCGCCGGTATCCGAGCCCAAGGCGTAAAAACACTCCCCTGCCGCCACCGCCGCCGCACTGCCGCCTGATGATCCCCCCGGCACATGGTCGGTATTCCATGGATTTTTCGTGACGCCAAAAGCGGAGGTTTCCGTGGTGGAACCCATGGCAAACTCATCCATATTGGTTTTGCCAAGAATTACCGCCCCTGCCCTCTCAAGGTTCAATACCGCTTCCGAGGAAAATGTGGGGATAAAATTTCCTAAAATTTTGGACGAGCATGTGGTGAGCATTCCTTCGGTACACATATTGTCCTTGATGGCAACAGGCACCCCTGCCAGGGGACTTTCAAAGCCCTCCTCAATCTTTTTCTGCACCGCCTGCGCCCTAGCAAGGGCCCCTTCCTTATCCACGGTCACATAGCAGTGATACTTGTCTTCTTTTTCTTCCATTTGGGTAAGGACGGCTTTTGTCGCTTCTATGGCCGTCACTTCCCCTTTTCTGATTGCTGCCGCAAGCTCTACGGCAGTCCTATTGAGCAATCCCATACGCCGCCCTCCTATTCAAATGTGCGCGGCACTACAAACATGCCGTCCTTTTGGCCGGGAGCATTCTTTAAAATATCCTCCCGCATGTCCCCGTTTGTTACGATGTCCTCACGAAATACGTTTTTTACCGGGAAGACATGGGACATTGGTTCAACGCCCTCCGTGTCAAGCTCGCCTAACTTGTCTATATAGTCTAACATACTGCCCATATCCTTTTTGGCCTGCTCCTTTTCCTCCGGGGAGAGTTCGAGCTTGGCAAGGATTCCTACATATTCAATGGTTTCATCGGAAATGATATTTGCCATCACTGGTTCCTTTCTATGATTGATTTGTAAGGTTCATTTGCCTGCATTTAACAGGTAAAAAATTTCTAATCTATAATTTACTACTTTTGCGGATTGGTGTCTACTATTTTCATTATGGGGGTAGGGCTTTCCGTACTTTCGAAAGAATCACCGGCCTTCCCGCATCCGTAAACAGGCTATGCTCACCAATCCATTCCATATGGGGACAGTTGGCTAGTACAGCATTGCCTAAGTAGTCCACATAGTTTTCCTTCATGGCTGCCAAGTCCAAGTTCCACTCCGGTGTTAGTTTATAAGTTTAACCTGCTCAAGTACAAATTTTCATTGACATATTTTTTTTCTCTCCGTATAATAATAGTACCAGACAGGCAACGGCGTGTGTCTGTCCAGGCGATGAAGCATAACAGCGTACCGGAGAGCCTTGTTATGCGGAGCCTTCGAGAGGGGTTGTGCAGCGAAACCTCAAGCCGGAGTAGGCAACAGCCGAAAGAAAATGCTCAGAGACCGTCCTGTATCGTCAGGACGGTTTTCTTTTACGGAGGATTCCTTATGGATGGATTACTGACCTGTGCGAAAGCATTTGAAGATCTGCTCCCTGTAAAATACCATATCATCATTGGACGAAAAGGAAAGTCCGTGGAGCTGACGGTCAGCTTTGAAGCCGTAGAATTTCATCACCTTGTGGGGCTGCATAAGCTGCACGATCTGCGTCTCTCCAGAGCCAGTCGTGAAAAAGTATTTTCCCAGATTCTTTCCGGCCAGATTACTTTGAATGATATCAAAAAGAGCCGCTACTTCTGCAACATCCAAAACCGGCTGGAGCCTTTTCAAAAGATTGAGGCGCTTTTCGATAAAAATGACCTGGTCTTCCGCTATAACCGAAAGCTTCAGGCCCTTTCCCTTATCAAAGCAGAGTACCTGCTCTCTACACCTCATGAATATGCCGATGTGTATATCTTTCTCGACAAAAAAGACGAGGCCGGGAATTTTTTCTGTCGCTCTTTTTTTCCAAAGGAGGAGATAGATTACTCAAAAGGACAGGCTGCATATACCCTTCTGAAAAAAGAAAAGATTAACACCGACACCGGAGCCGTACAGGTCCAGTATGATCGGCTCTCTCCAAAAGATAAAAAATGATCCCGCACAGACAGCTACAGAGCAGCCTGCCAGCCACTGTTCGATGCAGAAACTGGCCCGCACCTTTTCCTTTCCCCTGGCCATCCATGCCACCTCCCCTCTGACCGGCACATTTCTGCCCGGTATCCACTTTCTCTCTGTAAAAACCCCTTGAATTGCCTCCTTTTTTCGGAATCAGGTATAAAAAATCTTTGGTCTTTCCGAAAAAGTATAGATACATAAATTAAAGTCGAAAAATGAAATGCGTTGTGATAGAATCAAATTGTATAAGCAACCATAAAAAACTATCGTTAAAAAACAAAGGAACCCAAGAAAATGATTTTTTTACCTCACATATATCTTTTGCTGATTTGGATACACTCGCTTTCTCATTCCGCTTTGGAACACTATGGTCAGTTATATGGTTATGACTTTGGCTGGCTTATGCCTGACTGGGCGGCGGATGTTTCTTTTAACATTCAGGTTCTTCTTGTTTATGGCGTCTTTCTGTGTCTGCTTCATATAAGGCCCTTTGATTTTATTTCCGTTACCCGGCGGCAGCGGCAGGAGAGGCTTCCTGTGCGGTTAAAGATTATGAAGGGGGGAAGGCGGATTCTCCGGCTTTGTTTTTGGGGGATTCTGGCGCAGCCTTTTTTGTATCTTACAGGGCTTTATCGTTATCCGCTTTCTTCCGTGAGCGACACGAAATTGTGGATGCTTTTGCTCATTGTTGACGGTATTTTAACCTTTCTCTTTTTTTATCTGCTGATTTTAAACGGGTCTCTGCGGATTTTGTGCACCTGCCGGAGTCTTGGCGTGTGGAAAAGGGTGTTGTTCTTTTGTTTTTTATGGATACCGATTGTCCATCTTTTTCCGCTGAAATATTTGAGCAAACGGGCGAAAATTGAGTTGGACGCTGAAATCTGCCGTTTTGAAAATCATAAGAAACGGGACGGCGCTATGATTTGCGCCACTAAGTATCCTATTCTTCTGCTTCACGGAATCGGCTTTCGGGATCTGCAATATTTTAACTATTGGGGGCGCATTCCAAAGGAGCTGGTGCGAAACGGCGCCACTATCTATTACGGCCACCAGGAGGCCTGGGGTACGATAGAAAACAATGGTCAGGTTATCAGGAAAAAGATAAAAGAGGTGCTTGCGGAAAATAATTGTGATAAGGTAAACATTATTGCCCATTCCAAGGGCGGCTTAGACGCCCGTTATCTGATTTCCGGCCTTCACATGGAGGGGCAGGTGGCCTCCCTGACCACCATATCCACGCCTCACCGGGGTTCGGAGCTTTTGGATATTCTAAACAGGCTTCCTGACGGCGTTTATCATTTTGTCTCTTCCCTTTTTGATAAGTCTTACGCAAGGTTTGGAGATTTGAATCCTGACTGCTATCACGCAAGCAAGCAGCTTTCCCGTGCATTTTGTGAGGATTTCAATGCAAAATATCCGGACTCTCCCATGGTTTATTATCAAAGCTACGCTTCCTATGTTAAGCATCCTTTTGGAGATCCCATGCTGGGTATTCCCAACCTGCTTATGGCCCTGTCGGGAGCCGCTAAAAACGACGGGCTGGTAAACGTCACGTCGGCTAAGTGGGGGCATTTTAAAAAGACCTTTGTCAGCGCGGGAAGCCGGGGTATCTCTCACGGGGATATGATCGATTTGAAAAGGGAGGATTATAAGGGCTTTGATGTGATTGAGGCCTATGTGAAAATTGTGGCGGAGTTAAAAGAAATGGGATTTTGAAATCCGGGCAGTTCCTTATCACAATCCGCAATAGAAAGTTCGCTTTCGGTCTTGCCAAGGCCTTTGTATATGGCTTTGCAAGAACCGAAAGCGGGAATTTGTTTTCATGGCCCGGAAATGCGCACAGGCCACGTATTTTGTAAGAACCGCCCCGAATGTTATGTTCGTTTACGATAGATTTTCTTAGTGCTGAATAGCGTTCTCATCGTTAGCCATCATTTCCATCAGGTTAAAGGGCGGGAGAATGCTGTCAATCTTTTCAAATAATTTGTCGTCAAAATTATACCGAATCTCACATTTTCTATCGAAAATCATGGTAGGTTCCACATCCGGCGTCACCTCCTCCCAGGAAGGAAGCTCGGCGCATTCCGGTTTTCCTGTTTTGGCAAACGCCATAAAAGCTCCGAATATCTGCTTTTCAAGCTTCTCGGCAACATCCGGAATCTGGCACACCTCCACCAGTTCCGTATTGTGGAAAAAGAACGGGATGTCCGAACAATGCCATGCAATCTTATTATGCTGGTATGGAAATTCCAATGTAAAATCATATAAATATGCTTTCGCTTTTTTGCCTTTCGCATGGAGCTTTGCAAGACGCTTGGAAGGCTGCCTCATTACCCGGTCAACCAAAAGCAAATCCGTCAGTTTTTTCCCGGGATAAGTCTCCTTAAACAAATCCGCCATCTCGTCCGTATGTTCCCCATAGACTTCTCTGATAATTTCCTTCATCTGCCCTTCGTCCAATTCATTTTTGTTATAGGATGCGGGCGCAAAAGAAAATTCTCCAAACACGCTTCCCACCATCACAGGAATTTCAAATGCATGATCCCTGAATCCGTAGTCCAAAGGGTTCCCCTTGAAATAATCGTTGACCAATGGACAGCCGCCAATATATTCCCCTTTGGCCGCAACCGCCGGGCTCACTTTTGTGTATGCCGTTACAAGCTCATAATAGGGAATCGTCTCCAATTTTTCCACCTGATTCTCAGGTATGGAGAGCTCTTTTAAGATTTCCGTGACAATTGCCCGTCCGTTTCCCGTGCAGGAAGGCATGATATTCTTGTCCCCCACGCCGCTCATAATTAGCCCTTTTTGGAAAAGCCCGTCGGCGTCTGCAATCTGCATCAAATCCGCAACCTTCATTCCGCCCCCTGACTGTCCGAAAATCGTCACATTTTCAGGGTCTCCGCCAAACAATGCAATGTTATCGTGAATCCATTTAAGGGCGGCAACCATATCCGCGTGGCCCGCATTGCCTGAATTTTTATATTTTTCACCAAAAGGAGAAAGATCAAGGTATCCAAGAATGTTAAGCCGGTGGTTAACCGATACCACCACAACGTCTCCGTTCATGCACATGTTAAAACCGTCATAGGAAACCTGCTCTATAGACGAGCCCGCAAAGTAACCGCCTCCGTGAAGCCATACCACCACAGGCATTTTCTTTTCATCATCCAAAGCTTTCGTCCAGATATTCAGGTTCTGACAGTGCTCATTCTGCGGCCAGTAGCGATGGGGCACCATCAGCTCCGCGGCTGGCGTCTCCTCCTTCATGAGCGGGCATACAAATCCATACGAACATGCATCCTTTACCCCTTCCCATTTCGCCGGGCGGGGCATCCTGAATCTGTCCGCCTCCGCATAGGGAACACCTTTAAAAATGTATTCCCCATTATAAAAATAACCTTTCAGCTTACCGCCGGTTGTCTCAAGCACCGGTACGTCGTCGTAACGAAATTCTTTTACCATTTTTCTCCTTTCCGCATACCGCAAGCCGTGCTTGCGGTACTGCCACCAATAAATAGTTTGAAAGGAACTTTCAAACTTTTACCCTCCATCTTTGATAGTCCTTCTTACTTCCAAACATGCCGCTTTGCGGCACAAATAATGCATGAACCATTTCAGGACAATCGCCTTAAATCGATTCTTCGAGAGATGACTTGGATTTTCTTAGGCGGCATCTTTTGACGCCTTAGAAAGTCTTCATCTCTTTTTCGCACTTTCAAGCCGAAAATTTCTCTTTTTGACGTTTCACATAGGCAGTAATTTTTTCATCATAGGGCGGATAAGAGTATCCCAGCCGTTTCGCTGCCTCGGCCGATGTTTCCCGAAACAGCTCCATACAAATCTCTAAAGAATCCCACATCTGCTCATAAGAATCCATTTTGTAGGTGGCCATAAGACGATTCCATAATTTTTCCGAAACGTAATGATCCAAAAATTTATAATTTTTGCCCAGACTAAAGCAGAACCCCTTTTCCGTTCCCACCAGCCATGAAATCATGCGCAGCAACTCTTTGCGCACGATATCGTTCATGTGGTCAATGGCAAACAAAATTTCCCTGCGGCACAGCCCCTTCACCACATACGGCACCGTATTCCAAAACTCGTTACAGCAATCGTCAAACATTCTCTCCGTGGGACGCTGTAAATGATAATCTATATCTGTCGGTACCGGCGGCTCATGAATGCGGTCATCTTTATCCAGCAGCACCTTTACCAGCTTATCCCATGTGAAATATTCCTCTGTCAAATTAAGCGGCAATAAAGTTAAATCTATTTTAACATCATCGCTAAACAACATCAAATAAGAATATCCTTTTTCCACCGCCGGAAAAAGCTCCATATCCTCGGGCTTTTGTAAAATCAGCCTTTCTCCAAATACATCCAGCCACTTATCGTCCTCCGTAAAGCTCTCCATGTCCGTGACAAAAAAAGTAATATCAAAATCCTGAAAATCATCCGGCGGTATATTGACGTTGGTCCGGGAGCCTTCCAGGGTTACCATACGGATGCGCTCATCCCCTTTTGCAAAATTTAAAATAATATCATATATTTGTTTATCTGATCTCATAGGAATCCTCACTTCATCCAATAGCCCTCAAATTCGGGCGTAAATACAAATTTGTCCGTTACGATTCTATTTCCTTGCAAACTGAAAATTCATTCTGCGCCTTTGGGCTAAAGGAAATACCATATTGCGCTGTTTCATATGGAACGTTTTGCAAACAGGATTTTACCCAAGTCATCCGCTTGGCGACTCTGACCGCCTGACGCAAAAACATTGATTCTATGTACGTCGCCGCTTCTGTCTTTAAACGCCGGAAACAGGAAACCGCATTCCGGTTCCCCGGGCTCGTAATCGCCTCTTACCGGACATACCACACAGATCAGGAACCGATAAACCTCCTCCGATTCCCACAGGCTTTCTTTGTCACTGGCTTTTAAAGGGATGTCATAACTGCCATGGAAAAAGTAAACGGCATAATTGCCGTCCGACCGGTATTTCCGCCCAAATTCTTCGTAGAATGTATCCAGCATCGCGTCATTTTTCAGCCCGCACTCCCGTAACGCCATAAGCAGCTGCCACATGCTCCCCGGCTTCCTGTCCCCTTCCCCGAAAGCATACTCCTTTAACTGTATATTTGTATCTGAAAAAGGAACCGCTTTTGCAATTTCAAGATTTGCCTGCTGGTCCTTTTGCGACAGTTTTTGGAAATGCTTGTTAAAGGTTCCGTCTATAAACCCCTCCTCGTCCAGATATGCCCCGGCAATCCTGTCAAAACAATTTCTCTTCAGCGTCATACGTCTGGTAAGTTCCAGCATGTCCTCGCGACTAATTTTTCCCATTTATCCAAGTCTCCCTCTACTGCCTTTTTTGAATTGACAATCAAAGATTCCTTTTCATTCGTCATACATTCCCCACATACACCTTTTCCAGATACTTCCCGGCCGTCCTGGCAAGGCCGTACAGCTGTTTCACGTCCGTAGCTTCTTTATCTTTCATACGGAATCTTGGGAAAAAGCGGGTAATATGGAGGGGAATCGACGAATCTAATCCTGCAATCCATTTTGCCTGTGCCTCCATCTCCTCAGGGGAATCATTTTCTCCGGGCACAATCAGGGTAGTCAGTTCCACATGGCAGCTTTCCGCCGCCTTCGCGATAAAGGCTTTCACCGTTTCCAGCTCCCCGCCAAGCTTTCGATAATATTCCTCCCGAAAGCCTTTCAGGTCAATGTTCATGGCGTCTATGAAGGGCAGCAGCTCCTTCAGTACATTCTGCGAAGCAGTGCCGTTCGTTACAAGGACATTCACCATGCCGTATTCTCTCACCAGCCGCGCCGTATCACGGACATACTCCCAGCCCACCAGCGGTTCATTGTAGGTAAAGGCTACGCCGATGTTCCCCGCCTTTTTCCTATCCTTCTGAATCAGCGCCGTTTTTGCAAGCTCCTCTGGAGAGACGTACTCCGAATATAAAGCTCCCCTGTCCGCCATGGAAATCTCATGATTCTGGCAGAAAGGGCACCTTAAGTTACAGCCATAACTCCCCACGGACAGAATCATGCTTCCGGGATGGAAATCCCGCAGCGGCTTTTTTTCGATGGGGTCAAGCGCCATGGACGTAATCTGTCCGTAGTTTTCACAGATGATCTCCCCACCCTCGTTTTTTCTGGCTCCGCACAATCCCGTCTGTCCGGGCTCCATCGCGCAGTGATGTATACATACCTGACAAATTGTTTTCATCGCAATATAAGCTCCTGTTATTCCCACGGCAACGAGCCAAGTGTCCGCTCATAGAGATGCAGAACATCTCATAAACATTTGGCGAATGCCGGCATGTCCATTTGGCAGCTGCCGCGGGGGCCCTAGTATACCCCACACTAATTATCCACACCTTTCGCTTGTCTAAATTTTCATCTGCTGCGTTGTCATCAATCGACGCAGCCACCGCTACGCCTCATTCCTCCGCCTTGCAGGCTGAAAATTGATCCTGCGCGAAAGGTAGCGGTAATTAGTGTGAGTTATACCAGACTAATAATGTCGTATTACTTCAAAACGTTCCAGCTCTACGCTCTCATGGTCTTTGATTCCCGCCTTCTGTTTGGCTATGGAAATTTGCTGCCTGACCGTATCCACGCCCTCTAAATTCGGCAGCAGTAGTCCACGTCTGGCTCCCTTTGTCACAATGACTCCATACCGCACCGTATCAAGCTCCTCGGGGGAAGAAATCTTCTCCGTCTTCCCCAGCACGTCAACGCTGATTGTAAGGCGCTCCACCTCCCAGTCTTCCACCGGAGGAAATCTTGGGTCCTCGGAACAGGCGCTGACGGCATTATACATAATTTCTTCCCCAAGAGAGCTCCGAACCGCCTGAGTCGTACCGATACAGCCTCTGAGATTCCCGTCTTCCTTTAAGGATACAAATGCGCCTGCCCTGCTGCTATACAATTCCTCCGGCAACCCCGAAGGCATCTCGGGAAGCTTCCCCGTTTCCGTAAACGCCTCGATGGTGTACCTGGCCAGCCTGACATAAGGGTCTTCCTGTTCCCGCAGGGCAAGGAGACGCTTTCGCTCCTTCTCCTCATACTGATCCAGAAAATTCCGTGTCCCGTCATTGCCCCGGGGTTCAAAAGCGCAGACACCGTATCCCACCCCAAAGGGGCCTTCATAGGAAAGCTGCTTTGCTTCCACGGCAGTCCTGTCAAACGCGCCCGCCAGAATGGTAAAGGAGCGATGTCCGCATTCCGCCGCCTTCTCGCAGAAATCCTCTTTAAAATCCAACAGTTCCCCAAAGGCGCCCCTGCCCATTACATCCATGATCCGCGTATCGTAAGAAGGCCCCTCCTCCTGATAGCCGTAGGGTCCGTCTTCTTTCAATTTATGAGACAAATCGCCGCTGGCAATTAGTACCATTTTTCGCTCAAGGGTCTGCGCCGTCTCCCTGATACACTGTCCCAGCCGATAGTGGGCCGACAGAGGTAGTCCCGACAGGCCGACTCTTACCAGACGGTATCCCGTCCAGTACTGATTCACAAAGTATAGGGGCACCATAGTGCCATGATCCAGCTTCCTCTCCCTCTCTCCCAGAGTCCCTGCCGGTAAACCGACCGCATCCGCCGCTTCGCAAAGCGCTCGGACAAATTCCGTATCGTAGGCGACTTTCATGGAAACCTGTCCGGCGCGAAACTGCCCGAAATCGCCTCTTGCACCTTCTCCGGGCGATATGTGAAAATAGTCAGCATACAGGGTCTGGTGAGGGGAAAGGAGCACAATCGTCTCCGGCTGCAGACGGCCTATTGCCTCCGCCACCTTTTGGTATGCATCAATCGTCTTTTGAATCTTTTTCTCCTCGCCCCTGCCCACATCGGGTATGATGAGCGGCGGGTGCGGCGTCATGAATCCTGCTAAAATTCCCATGATAATCCTCCATGTTTCCAAAAGCCCGTAAATTTGGGCGCCAAGCAGAAATTTGTCTGTGAAAAATTTATTTTTCACAGTCGTCCTCCTATGATTGTATGGCTCGGGATTGTCCTTCCTTTGATTAAAGTTTATGTCCCGGCAGCGAAAAAGTCAACGCTTTTGAAATATCTGTCCCCTCATTTGAAACGAATGATAAACTGCATTTTCAAAACGATGCCTTTTTCCACAGCAGCATACTGTCCTGAAACTCAGCCGACAATTTCCCCGTATCCTTCATCCATGAAAGGTAAGAGCGGACCGTGCTGCCAGCCAGTACATACTGCTCAAAATTCATAGAAAGTCCATAACCTTTAAACACTTCCTGCAAAATCCTCTCAAAGCAAATCGGCTCCCTGCAAACAGACAGAATCCTCTCCGCAACCTCATACACCTTATCCCTGTTATAGCGGACAAGTTCTTTCACATCGGCACAGGCTTTTGCATGGGCCGGAACAAACATGGCCGCCTCCATCTTCTCCACCTTATCCAGCGTTTCCAGATATGCGCCCACATCATAAATGAAAGAAACGGCATACTTATCCAGCGTCTCCCTGCTGCTGATACAGTCCGCAAGGAATACCACATTATCCGGCATACGAAATCCCACCATATTAAAAAAATGTCCCGGCAGCGGTATCTCTTCAATCTCTTTCGGGAAACTTTCATCTGAAAAATCCGTCACATCGCTTTCCTGTGCCATCAAAAATTTGTGCCGCAAATCCTTGCACGGGTAACCGCCATAAAGGAAGGACGGCTCCAGTACCGGGTACTTCGTAAAAGCCGCCTCTATGCCGCCGGAGTAAATCTTACATCCCGTCTGCCCCTGCAAGTATTTGTTGCCGCCGATATGATCCGCGTTGGAGTGGGTATTCAGGATCGCCGTAAGACGCCAGCCATTTTTATCCAAAATCTGCCTGACCTTCCGCCCGGCATCCTTGTCATTCCCGCTGTCAACCAGATAGACATTTTCCCTGTCCGCCACATAGACGCCTATCTTAGCCGGACAATTTATATAATAACATTTCTCGCTAATCTGCACCAATTCATACATTTTTCGTTTCCTCCTGATAATTTTATTTTCCAATTTCTTTATTCTAAATATTTATATCGAATGAAAGTAAGCGCCCTCCTGCTTTTCTTTTTGTTTCTTCGCCCGCTTGCCTGTATCCTTCTTCCTTCTTTACGCATCGGGGTTATGGGCAGACCACGTTCTTCATCTCATTTCAAATTTTCGGTAAAGCACGGCAAGTAACACGTTCCGCAATAAAGTCTTCATAAAAAAGCGCCTCAAAAATAGACCTTTGTACTCTGCTTCCATCATTTTATAAAAGCACATCATAGATTCTAATCTCAACACCCCAATCTGTTCCCTGTACTTCCGAGCGGAAACGCTTCTGACATAAATATTCTCCTAAAGCCTCGCTGTCTGTGATAAACTGCGGACAGGCATTGAAATACGGAGCATTCTTATTTTCCGCAGAAAAATATCCATTATTTTCTACAAAAAGATGACACTCCATCCCCTTACCGTCCCTTCCGCGGAACATATACTTTGCACACATATTCCTGCTGCCAGCCACATTTTCCACCTGCACGTCCACAGCTCCGGGCAGAATTTCTCCTGTAAAGATATCCGACTCGACTTTGCCTGTAAACGGTATAATTGATACGGCCCCATAGGGTCCTTCCATATTGGAAACCTGGGAATCGTCAATAAAAATTTGAAACGTCATAACTTTTTTACTCATATCTATCCTCCGTCCTCGCCGACAGCCCTCGAATTTGGGCCGGGACACAAATTTGTCTTATAAAATTATAGCGTATCTGCCCGGAAAGGACAATGCCTCCCTGTACCGCCTTTTCCGCTTTAACCGCACTTTAATCGCACAAAAAAGGACTTTCGATACAAGATAAAAATAATCTGCCTTATATCAAAGTCCCTAAGAAATTCTCTATGAAATTTCGCCCGGCCTGCTGCCTGTAAAAATTAATCCGTCAGAAATATATCCCGCGTATACACCTTCTCCATCACATCCTCCAGCTCCTTTTCCCTTCTGTTGGATATGATCAGTTCGCATTGATTTTTGAATTCCTCTAAATTTCTCTCCACCCGGCTCCCGAAAAATGTGTCCTCCTTTAAGGACGGCTCATAGACGATTATCTCCACCCCTTTCGCCTTAAGCCGCTTCATGATCCCCTGGATGGAGGACTGCCGGAAGTTGTCGGAATGGGCTTTCATGGTCAGCCTGTATATCCCCGCCGTGCATTTCTGCCCGGATGCGCTTTTTTCCTGAAAATGTATTTTTTTCAGGATTTGCTCCGCTATGAAATCCTTCCTTGTCCTGTTGGCCTCCACGATTGCCCCTATGATGTTGTTGGGCACATGGCTGTAGTTTGCCAAAAGCTGTTTGGTGTCCTTGGGCAGGCAGTAGCCCCCGTATCCAAAGGACGGGTTGTTATAGTGGGCGCCTATTCTGGGGTCAAGGCAGACTCCCCTTATTATCTGTTCCGTGTTAAGCCCCCTCACCTCCGCATAGGTGTCCAGCTCGTTAAAGTAGGCCACCCGGAGCGCTAAGTAGGTGTTGGCAAAGAGTTTCACCGCCTCCGCCTCGGTGGGCTCCATAATCAGGATGTCTATGTCTTTTTTCAGCGCCCCCTGTGCCAGCAGGGCGGTGAACTGCTCCGCCTTCTTTAAGGATTCCTTATCATCCTTGTGGGCCCCTGCAATGATCCTTGAGGGATAAAGGTTGTCGTATAACGCCCTTCCCTCCCTTAGGAATTCGGGGGAGAACAGGATATGGGCTCCGCTGTATTTTTTCCCCATCTGTTCCGTAAAGCCTACGGGCACCGTGGATTTGATTACGATGCAGGCGGATGGGGTTACTTCCAGCGCCTGTCCGATGACGGACTCCACGGACGATGTGTCAAAATAGTTTTTCTCCGGGTCGTAGTTGGTGGGCGTTGACACAATCACAAAATCGGCGTCCTTATATGCCTGTTTTCCCTCCGTGACGGCCCTTAAATTCAAAGCTTTATGCGCCAGGTATTCTTCCAGCTCTTTATCCCGGATGGGGGATCTGCGCCGGTTTATCATCTCTACCTTCTCCGGCAGGATGTCCACCGCCCATACCTCGTTGTGCCGGGCCAGCAGTACGGCGTTTGACAGCCCTACATAGCCGGTTCCCGCTACCGCTATCTTCATTTTCTTTTCCTCCCGCGTTTTTCTGCTTTTATCTGCTGCTTGAAATTTTATATCACTGTTTGGTAGCTCCGCGGCTGCAGGCATAAATCTTTTAAAATCAGCATTCGACAGCCGCAGGGGTTTTGCACTTCCGGACTATTTTTTACGGCCAGACCGGACCTTCCGGCCGGCTATCCATTTATGCCACAGTCCCTCTCTATGGCCTCCTTAAAGTACGCAATCGTCTTTACAAGCCCCTCTTCCAGCGGTATGGAAGGCTCCCACCCCAGCTCTTTCTTCGCAAGCTCTATCACCGGCTTC
>CAJUKV010000037.1 GCA_910587305.1 uncultured Lachnospiraceae bacterium
TTTAAAAGTTCTTAGATGGCGTTTTTTGACATCTTAGAACTTTTCTTCACACTATGCCCCTAAAATTTTCATAAATTCTTCCCCTGTAATCGTCTCCTTCTCATACAGGTATTTCGACAGTTCATGAAGTTTATCCATATTTTCCGAAAGGAGTTTCTTTGCCTTTTCATACTGCTTTTTCACCGTTTCCACCACTTTACGGTCAATTTCTCTTGCGGTATCTTCGGAGCATGCAAGGGAAGCGTCTCCTCCCAGGTACTGATTCTTTACGGTCTCAAGGGCTACCATGCCAAACTCATCGCTCATACCGTACCGGGTAATCATGGCCCGGGCCAGCTTTGTGGCCTGCTCGATATCGTTAGAGGCCCCTGTTGTAATGGAATGGAAAATCAGTTCCTCCGCCACACGCCCTCCGGTAAAGGTGGCAATCTTATTTTCAATTTCTTCTTTGCTCATGAGATTGCGTTCCCCTTCCTCCACCTGCATGGTGTAGCCCAGGGCTCCCGAGGTTCTTGGGATGATCGTGATCTTGGTAACGGGCGCCGAATGGCTCTGCAGCGCCGCTACCAGGGCGTGGCCGATTTCATGGTAGGACACAGTCAGCCTTTCTTTATCCGACAGCACTTTATTTTTCTTCTGGTAGCCTGCTATCACCACTTCGATGCTCTCTTCCAAATCCGCCTGAATAACGTACTGACGCCCTTCCCTGACCGCGCGCAGGGCCGCCTCGTTTATCATGTTGGCAAGCTCCGCGCCGGAGGCCCCGGAAGCGGCTCTTGCAATGGCGTTAAAATCAATATCATCCCCCAGCTTTACTTTCTTGGCGTGTACCTTTAAGATGGCTTCCCTTCCTGCCAAATCCGGCAGCTCCACAGGGACTCTCCTGTCAAACCGCCCCGGCCGCAAAAGAGCCGGGTCGAGGGATTCCGGCCGGTTGGTTGCGGCTAGAATCACAACCCCTTTGGAACCGTCAAAGCCGTCCATCTCCGTGAGCAGCTGGTTTAAGGTCTGCTCTCTCTCGTCATTTCCGCCCATGCCGCCGCCATCGCGCTTTTTGCCGATGGTGTCAATCTCGTCAATGAACACGATACAGGGCGCTTTCTCGTTCGCCTGTTTAAATAAATCCCTAACCTTTGCGGCCCCCATTCCCACAAACATTTCCACAAATTCCGAACCCGAAATAGAGAAAAAGGGAACGCCGGACTCTCCTGCCACGGCCTTGGCAAGGAGCGTTTTTCCGGTTCCGGGAGGGCCCACTAACAGAGCGCCTTTTGGCATGGACGCGCCGATTTCCTGATATTTCTGTGGATTGTGAAGGAAATCCACTATCTCCGTCAAAACCTCTTTGGCCTCGTCCTCCCCCGCCACATCGTTAAATTTTATGCCTGTGGTTGATTCCACATAGATTTTTGCATTGCTCTTTCCAAACTGCATGGAAGGAATGCCGCCGCCCATTTTGCTCATCAGCTTGGAGGACAGCCATTGTCCCAAAAAGATGAAAATGACAATCGGAAGTATCCAGCTTAAGATAAATCTCAAGATTGGCGACATTTCCTCCTGCACTACCCTGCCGAAAGTACATTCCGATTGTATCAGCCTCTCCACCAGCTCCGGATCGTCAAAGGTGGTCGTTCGATAATATCCCGGTTCCTCCTGTTTATCCACAAAATAGATATATTCCCCTTCTATCTGAACAATTCCAACCTGTTTTTCCGCCACCATATTGAGAAAAGTGCCGTAATCCACATTCTCAATCTGCCGCTTCATGAGCTTGGGAAAGAGCAGCGTATTGAGCAGCCACATCACAAGCAACACCATAATGTAATAAAAAATCAATGGTTTTTTGGGTTGTTTTACTTCCTTCATATCCTTACCTCCATGTATCGTCGGCCCTGTTTTATAATCAGCGCTGCAAACCTGCCTGTCCTTTCGCAGGGCCCGTTACTTCCATGCAGTCATGTTTCCCCGACAGCACGGCTTATTACTTTAAAGCAGGCATATTTCATCCGCGGTCCGGCTTTTTACTTCAAAACAGACATATTTCACCGGCAATCCGGCTTTTTACTTCAAAGCAGGCATATTTCACTGACAGGCCGGCCTTTTGTTCCCAACCTCCGCGGCAATTTCAAAGGGTGCCGGACTTACTGCCATCCAAACCGCAAAGCGTTTTCAGTTCGTCCGCAATCCTTCTGCGCAGCCTGAAGAAATACTCCTTATGAGTGGGATAATGGGTGAAGGTAAAGGGGCCGTCCTCACCTTCATAAATAATTTCTTCCGTCCGCTCTCTGCCCACCGCCTTCTCTAAGGCATACAAAGCCTGCAAATCGGAAAGCCCTTCCCTCTGCACCTCTCCCCTGACGGAAGACCATGTCTCGCCGTCAGTTCCGGGATACACAAGAAAAGGATCTCCGGAAGGAAACGCATAGCCCGCATGGGTATCGAAAAACGGGTCCACCGCCTCCTTTGAAAATTGGGAATTATAAAAATTGTACCCCCAATGGAGAAAGCCTTTTATGCGGTATAAATACATCAAAACGCCCATGATCCTGTTTCTTGCGCTGGGCATTGCGAAAAACCGGTTGGGGACTTTATGGCACTGCCCACAGCAATAGTATACCCACAAATCCCCGACTCCCTGACTGATAAATTGACCTATATGGTCATTGGCAACCACCGGATGCTCCACAAGTCCTTTTTCATAAAAAAGAAAATCGCTTAAAGCGTCAATCACATTCCGGCCCTCCAGCAGCTTAGCCGTCATGCTTTTTGCTTTCTCATAGCTTTCCCAATTTTCCGCAGTGGGTTCATCCGATATATGAAAATATACGTGCTCCCTGTCGAATCCCTGCTTTTCCAGTTCCCTGCAAAGAGCCGGGAGAAACTGTTCCAGAAATTCTTTGTACGTGGGACTTTGCGCCGGAACATGCCAGCCGAAAATCTTTTCCCTGGCCCCGTTTACCTCCGCCACAATTTTCGGCGTTGCCAAAGCGCCCCACTGGGTAAACAAATGCGGGATTTCAAGATATAATATACCACATTTTTTACAAAGCTCACACCATCTTCTCAATTTTTCGAACCGAAAAGCATACTGATTTCCCCGAAGGGAGATATCCACAAGCTGAACGGTTCTGCGCTCTCCTCCTACGGCCGTATCAAGAGGCGGCGTAAACACAGGGGTCAAAATCATATTAACGCCCAGCTCCCGCCCCGCATACATCATCTGACTTTCTATCGCTTTAAAGTGCCGATCGTCAAATATCTCCGTATGATAATAATTGGCCAGACAGTCGCAGTGAAACCACTCCGTATGTATCAATGTCTGTTCAGGCTGGGGAACATCCACTATTTCCAGAAAAAAAGAAAGTCTTTCTACCACTTTTTCTTCCGGCGCGGCATTCCCTGTTTCTCCTAAAGCGCCCTTTTCCGTCCCGGATGTTCTTGCCAAAATAACAATCTCAACAGGGTAAACTCCCGCCGCCCCTGTTTGTGTATCCGGGAAATCTATCCACAAAGACCGGTATTGCCCCATTAAAGGCACAATTTTGTTATCCCTCTTTGGTTTCAACAAATCAGGAAAAAGCCCCGGCATAGTGGTTAAATAATTGTCATCATTTTTCTCATAGCATGGAAAAGCCGAGGGAACAGGTTCCACATTGCGCACACGCGCCTTTACCGGGCTTCCCTTTATTTCATAAAACAACTCCATCCGGCACTTCGGACCGGATTTCACCTTTCCACATACCAGCTGCAGGGCGGCCTTTTCTCCTCTTAAAATTGAAATGACAGTGTTTTTCTCCATTGCCGCAGGTCTCTTATCGGGAAATACCTTTTCCAGACTATCTGTCAAATAAAATTCAAACTCATTCATTTCTATCCCTCCCACATACCGTAAGCCGTGCTTGCGGTACTGACGCCTTAGAAAATTTTTCCTCATTTCTGCCAGGTGAACAAAGTTCACCTTTGCTTTATTTGCGCATATCAAGTTTGTGGATGCAGCGCCTCACTAAAATATGTTTATACAAAATGTGCTGCAAATCCTGTCAGCAGGCATTCACAGCACATCATTATACATGTTGGAAAATATCTTAATTATTGTCCAATTTTTCGGCAGCTTCTTTCATCAGATCGATAATCTGCAAGTGCTGGGGACATACGCGCTCGCACTGGCCGCAGGCAATGCAGGCGCTGGCTTTGCCGGAATCGCCGGTCAGCCCATTGTAAAACATTTGGGGCCTGTTATCCCCCGGATACATCCGTACCGTATTAAGAGCCCTGAATACATCGGGGATACGGATTTTCGCCGGACATCCGTCGCAGCAATAGCGACAGGAAGTACAGGGGATCAGCGGCATATCAAGCATCTTATTTACCACCTGATCAATTACCTGTTTTTCTTTTTCAGACAAAGGCTCAAACTCCGTAAAGGTACGAAGGTTATCCTCCATCTGCTCTTCATTGGACATTCCGCTTAGTATGGTCATGACACCGTCTAATGAGCCTGCAAACCGCAAAGCCCACGATGCGGCGCTTGCATCCGGGCGTAAGTCCTTTAACATCCCTTCGAGCTCCGGCTGTAAATTCGCCAGCGTTCCGCCCTTTACAGGCTCCATTACAATAACCGGAATCTTCCGGCTGTGCAGAATCTCATAAAGCCTGCCGGAATACACCAGAGGATTGTTCCAGTCCGCATAATTAAGCTGTATCTGAACAAATTCAATTTCGGGATGTTCATCAAGCACCTGTTCCAGCAATTCAGGCGTTCCATGGAAAGAAAATCCAAAGTGTTTTATTTTTCCTTCCTCTTTTTTCCGCATTCCCCACTTAAAACAGTCATACTTTACATAAGCGTCATGGTTTCCGCCATCTTCAATGCTATGTAACAGATAAAAATCAAAATAATCCACGCCGCATCGAGCCAGCTGTTCATTAAAAATCCGCTCCCTGTCCTCAGGGCCTGACATCATCCATGCCGGAAGCTTTGTAGCCAGATAAAAGGATTCCCTTGGATAACGCTTTACCAGGGTTTCTCTAATTGCGGTCTCTGATTTTCCTCCGTGGTAAACGTATGCGGTATCAAAATAGCGAAACCCTTTTTCCATGTATGCATCCACCATCCGGCTGACATGGGCAAGATCAATTTCCCCATTTTCCTCCGGCAGACGCATCAGTCCAAATCCAAGCTTAGGCATACTTTGCATATCAATCATATTAGTCCTCCATTCTTTCATGCTCTAATTTATCATTTCATTTTAAATAAAAGAAATGCAACAGTATTTCACTTTTATTGCATTTATATCAGAATTTTCATATATACTTTCTTTCTATACGGCAGCCTGTTTACATCATTGTATCAAAATTTGTTCTCACCCACAACCTTTTTCTTTCCTCATATCTTAAAGTAACATTGTTTTTATTTTCAGGCATGTTATAATGAATATTGGAATAAAACAATTTTCAGACAGGATATAACTTGACCTCAATCCCCGGGAAAGGCGGAACAGATTTTGTTGACTATCAAAAAAATTATCATAGAAAATATGAAGAGGATCACCTTCATCATGATTATTGTAATCCTTCTTCTTTCTACTGTCCTTCAGGTATCTAACGCCTTGCAGGACTCCAGGCAGGATGCCGAGCGTATTTTTCTGCAGGTGGGGCAGATTCTGGAGGAGAACTCCATTGAACTACAGAGAATCCGCTCGGAATATAACGCCACCTGTCTGAACAATGCCCGAACAGTGGCGTATATTTTAGAATGTAACCCGCAGGCACGATATGATAAGGATGAACTCGATAAGATTGCCGCAGGCGTGGAAGTAGACGAGATTCATATTTTCAACTCCGAAGGCGTGATTGTGGGAGGCACGCATCCCATTTATTATGGCATGGATTTTGACTCCGGGGAACAAATTAACTTTTTCAAGCCATTATTAACAAACAAGTCCTTAGAGCTGATACAGGAAATAACGCCGAATACGGCGGAAGGCAAACCGGTACAGTATTCGGCCCTCTGGAGCGAGGATAGGAGTTTTATCGTACAGGTTGGTATGTCCCCTACAACGGTACTTCGCGTAACAGAAAAAAATGAGCTGTCCTATATCTTTTCTCTTCTAAGGACAGGTATCGGTTATAATCTGTACGCCATTGATCCCGACACGTGGACAGTTGCCGGATCAACTACTCTTTCCGATACCAACAAAAAAATATCGGAAATTGGCCTTACGGCGGAACAGTTAAGCTCCGCAAAAGCTTTTCATGCAGATATAAACGGAGTCATGTTTCACTGCTTTTCCAGACAAATCGGTGGAAATTACATCGTATGGGCAGCTCCTTTGTCCAAATTCGTCCGTTCCATTGCGGCAAGCGAATTGCTGCTTTTGTCCGGGCTTGTTTTGATTGCCCTGATTTTGGTTCATGCAGTAGCGGGCAATATGGACAAAGCAGTGATCAATCCAATCAAGCAGATCAATACGGCTCTTCGCTCTATTCAGGAGGGAGACCTTACCACACAAGTAGCGGTCAACGACAGCAAAGAGTTTCAAGAGGTAAGCGCCCATATCAACAGTATGGTGGCAAGCCTTTTGCAGACCTCCCAGAAACTGGAAATGGCCCGGCAAATCAAAAGCCAAAAAGAAGAATTAGAACGGCAGCGCGAGCAGCTGGAGGAGGCGGTGGAGCGGGCCGAAAAAGCCAACAGGGTCAAAACGGAATTTCTGTTTAATATGTCCCACGATATCCGTACCCCCATGAATGCCATCATCGGTTTTACCAACCTGGCATTGGAAAACCAGGAACCGGAGCTGCGGCAACATTATCTGAAAAACATTGACCTTTCCTCCAAACAGCTTTTAGATCTTGTAAATAATATTCTGGAATTGTCCAAGATCGAAAATCACAAGACTGTCATTGAAGAGGAACTTGCAAACATAAATGATGTTTATGACAGACTGTTCACCGTATTTAACAATGATTTAACCCAAAAGGAACTGACATATTCCGCCAGCCTGGATGTAGCGCATCCCTGCCTGCATATAGACGTAACGCACTACACGCAGATCTTTTTAAATATTATCAACAATGCCATCAAATATACTCCCACCGGCGGCACAATCACGGTTTCAATAAAGGAAGAGCCCTCCGATGTGCCAAATACCTGCATCTTGGAAACCACAATCAGTGACAATGGCATCGGGATGTCCGATGAATTTCTGGAACATGCCTATGAATCTTTTTCCAGAGAGCGTACTTCCACTATCAGCGGCGCCCCCGGTTCCGGACTGGGATTGGCGATTGTGAAAAATCTTGTGGATTTGATGAAAGGCACCATTCAGATTGAAAGCCGGCAGGGTCAGGGCACTACGGTGACAATCCGCCTTCCCCACAGGCTGGGTGAGGTCTGCGCCACAAGAGATCAGGAAAACTCTAATATCCTTGACGCTGCTCTGCTGAAAGGCAAACGAATCTTGCTGGCAGAGGATATTGATGTCAATGCTCTGGTTGCCACCAAGATTCTTACCAAATATGAATGTCTCACCGAACGGGCAAAAGACGGCGTGGAATGCGTCAGTATGCTGCTCAAAGCAAAAGACGGCTACTATGATCTGGTTCTCATGGATATTCAAATGCCCAACATGGACGGTTATCAAGCCACACAAACCATCCGTTCCTTTATGGATCGGGAAAAAGCCGATATCCCAATTCTTGCCATGACCGCAAACGCCTTTCAGGAAGACCGTGAGAAAGCAATTGCACTTGGTATGAACGGACACATTGCCAAACCTATTGATCCTGTAAAATTAATGCATGCCATGGCAAATGTTTTAAAGGGGACAAATCTCTGATCCCGCCGCAAATGCCGGTCTGTCATGCGGCCCTTGCGCTACTTTAGCGATATATTTCCATCAAACGCCGACTCGCTTCGCGAATCAGCCTATTGCAATCAAGCAGGGAAGATTTTCTCCCTGCTCGCCGCGCGGCCCGTGCGCCGTTTTAGCGGCATACTTCCTCTGCACGGGCCTGTACATAAAAAATCCGGGCGCCCAATCTCCAACAGAGATCATTGCCCGGATTTTATAGACCGTCTATACTTCAATCAATTCATATTCCCGCGTACCATATCCCAGCTCAGCCGCCGTTTCGATCGTATGCACGCCATTGCGTGATTCAATTCGCTCAATCAGGTGGTCTTTGCCCGGGTCGTCTGACGCATATACCAAATCAAGGCACGCCTGGTCAATTGCAACCGGATCAAGGGAAGCCAAAATTCCAATATCCCCCATACAAGGGTCTTCTGCCACCGCACAGCAGTCGCAGTCAACGGACATGTTTTTCATTACATTGATGTATACCACATTCCCTTTGAAAAACTCAATAACGGAAGATGCCGCATCCGCCATGGACTCCAGGAAAGAATCATGGTCTGAGGTCCAGAAGTCCTCCATCACGCCTACTCCGTGAATGTACTGCTTTCCTTTTGAAGACGCCACACCTATGGACAATTGCTTGATGGCTCCGCCGTATCCGCCCATGGGATGCCCTTTAAAGTGGGAAAGCACCAGCATGGAATCATAGTTTACAATATCTTTCCCCACAAAATTTTTCTTGATTTTCTTGCCATTTGGAATAGGAAGCTCCAAATCCGGGCCCTCCGCATCCAAAAGAGCCGTTTCAAAATGCTCGCTCCAGCCATGCTTTTTTAATGTTTCCAAGTGCTTTTTTGTTGTATTTCTGCTTCCTTCATAAGCAGTATTACACTCTACCACCGTTCCTCCTACATGTTCCACCATAGGTTTCCAGAACTCAGGCTTTAAAAAGTTCTGGTTTCCTTCTTCCCCTGAGTGAACCTTTACGGCAACTTTTCCTTCCAGACTTTTCCCTAAAAGCTTATACAACTCTACCACTTTTTCAGGAGTGATTTCTTTGGAAAAAAATACTTTTGACGCCATTTTCTTTCTCCTTCCTTTTGCTTTTCATCAAACGCCGTTACACTTAGCGCGTCAGCTTTTTGATATAAAAATTGTTGTTTGAAAATTTCTTTATTTTTCAGTCTATTTTTATTGTACCAAAACCTTTTCACATCTACAAGTAAATAATTAATTCTTCACGGCAAACCAAAATTTTGCCATTTTGCGCGGGATTCCGTTGTTAAGCGCCTGATAATATCACCAAAAGGAGGATTTAAATTATCCTTGCAAAGCGCCGGCTAAGCGGAGCAGTTCCTCCTCGCCCACATATTTGGCCAGACACCCCACTCCCTGCACGCAGACGCCTCCCGTCACATTTCCAAACCGGATGCACTGCTCCACGGGATAATCATAATACAGTCCGTACAAAAATCCGCTCATAAACGCGTCCCCGGCTCCGGTGGCGTCCACCGCCGTAACACCCGGCAGCGGAGGAATGATTTTTATTCCATCGCTGTTTTGCAAAAGACACCCGTCCTTGTCCAGCTTAATAATCACATCCTTAAAATATCTGCTCAACTGCCGGGCCGCATTCTCCACGGTGCTCTCCCCCGTAATCTTGAGCGCTTCCTTTTGGTTGGGCACATAATAATCCGCAATCTCCAGATAATCCCGGTATTTTTCAATGGAAAGGTCCTCTTCCCATCCGGTGTCAAACACGTGGATCACGCCTTCCGCGCTTAATTTTTGATATGCCTCCAAAAAGCCGTCCTGCATATCCACCACTTTCGCTCCCTTAAGCTGCCTGTATACTTCCTCAACATGCCGGGGCGTTATCTCTATTTCATCCTGATAGGAGACAAAGCTTCTGTCCCCCTGACAAATCAGGGCGGATGAAACGGTTACCGGCCGGCCTTTTCCTTCGTACAAATTGACTGCCTCTATCCCATAGCCCTCAAAAGCCTTTTTCACAAATTCGGAGATAAAATCCTCCCCCATAAAGGTGAGCAGTTTCGAGGGGACGCCCAGCCTGTTTAAGTTGATCATCGTGGCGGGAACACCGCCGCCCAACTGAATGTCAAATCCCCTGGCATAAATCTCCTGACCGCTCTCAGGCAGTCTCGATAACCCTGCATATAACAAATCAAGATTGGCAAAACCCGCTCCCCCTGCAAATCCCATATCACACCACCTCTTTCCTTCTAAACAGATACCCGGCCGGCCTGTTTCCATTCCCACCCATACCTCTCACAGGAACAATTCAGGGCCGCATTTTCCCACACGTCCTAGCCATTTCTCACCGTGAACGGCTCCCTTCGGAAGCAGTTCCTACATGAATAGTTCTCTACATGAACGAATTTCTTCCTGCATAGGGACTATTTCCATCCTTTTGTGTACGCCTCATTTGCTTTCAGATACTCCTCCGTCAGCTTTTTCGCCAGAGAATAAGAGTTCACAAGAGGATGCACCATCAGGCACCTAAGTGCCTTTGCCACACTTTTTTCCCGAAGCGCCTGTGAGGAGAGCCTCTCATACATTTTCACCCTTCGGATCAGCTCCATCTGCAAATCCCCCGGCCGGTTTATCCTGTTAGGAAGAAGGCTCTCTCCCTTAAGGGTACAGGTAACCTCCACCACATCGTCGTCCAAAAGCCCCTCAATAGCGCCCTGGTTTGGCAGGCATAATATCATTTCCGACTCCGTTTTATTTTGCCGCGCCCTGATATACTGCAGCGCCACGCCGGCGTACCCTCCCGCATCCTTCTCGTATATATCGAATCGATACGGTTTGGTTTTGCCCGGCATACCCGTTTCATTTGACATATAGGCATTTTCCCGACGCCCATACCAGTGTTCAAAAACCTTTAAACAATTCTCAAAATCATTTTCAATATCCATTCCCGAAAGCTCGTCCATCATGTGGCGGTTTACGTCCCGTATCACTTCGCCTCTGGTCACCTTTGCATTCAAAATATTTTTAACCGCTTCCTCCCGATAGAAAAAGTAGTACAAATACTCATTCAAAGCGCACCCGAAATGCTCCACCAGATCTTTTCCGAAAAAGCGCATGTCGGTATCCGTATAAAGCCTTGGATCCTCTAAAAGCTCCGGCATAATCTCTTTCCCATCCAGCTTAATGCTGCTGAAAAAGGAAAGATGATTCAGCCCGTAGCATTCCCCCGTCACCTGTTCCTGGGACACCCCGTAAAGCTTTGCCACAGAATGAAGGAATCCGCTGGGCGCGTCGCATATCCCATAGGTAAAATCATAGCCCATATCCCTGAGGGTTTGGGATACCACCCCTGCCGGGTTGGTAAAATTAAAGATTTTTACCCTGGGGGAGGCATATTTTTTCGCCAGCTCGCAGTACTCCGCAAGCGCCGGAACGGAACGCATAGCAAAAGAAAAGCCTGCCGCCCCTGTGGTCTCCTGCCCCAAAATGCCCAGGTTAAGGGCGGTTCTCTCGTCCTGAATCCGCATATCGTCTCCGCCCACACGGATGGTCGTGATGATATAGTCCGCATTCTTTACCGCGTCCACGGCGTCCGTTGTCAGCCGGAATTTCAAATCGGGGGCAATCCGTTTCGATACCTGGGCTGCCATCCTTCCGAAAATATTAAGCTTCCTCTCGTCATTATCCATAAAAACAACTTCCCGAAAGTCCAGCTCCCCACTGCTTTGCGCAAGACTTTTTGCCAGAAACATGGAGCGCACGCCCCCGCCGCCAATTACCGTTATCTTCATTGTTCTACCTCCTGTCTTCCAATCAAAACCTTTTTCCCGCAAAAAGCAAAACCATATTTTCGAATCTTGTCTTTTGGAATGCCTTTTGCTGCAATGATGGATTCATAACCCTTTTTCTCTATCTGCTCTAAAGCTTTCTCCACCGTATCGCTCAGTTCCTTCTCATTGGCATCCTGCACCTTAAACTCAATAATAATGCAGTCGTCCATCACGCCGCCTTCCCTGTTTATCGCCTCAAGCATCACATCATACCTTCCAAAACCGCTTTCCCGGTTGGACATAAGCACATATCTGTCGGAGAGTTCCACCAGCAGTCCCAGCACAAACCCATGGTAAAACCGTTCCGGTTCCGTACGGGCAGGATTTTTCCCCGTATCAAAATAACTGAATATTGCCATGGCGACCTCATTCATATAAGCGTTCATAGCCCTAAGGTCATCGGCCAGCAGCGCTTTGATGAAATCATTATATGCGGGCGACGCATTGCCAAACCACCTTCGCACCATGCCGCGGAACATAATCTTTACTTCTAAATTTGTGATTTCCAATTCATATATTAATTTCCATTCTTCCGAACCTGACGCGCGGTTTTCAACATTCCTCACCTTCAAATAGCCGCTGGCAAGTAACAGACTCCAGATTGCCTGTTCGTCATAATCCAATTGATCATAAATAATCTGCTCGTCGATTTCCGCACATATGGATTTTCCCTGTAAAAGCGTCTCAAATTCCTGCTTAATATTTTTGTTTCCCTCTCTGAGCAATTTGCCCACAAGATTATTGGAGCTCGAATTTGCCCAATATGCGCCTACGTTCTTTTTATCCAGATAATTCAGGATAGACCATGGATTGTAAATATCCCGTCGTTTTCCAAATATAAAGCCGTCATACCAGCTTTTTACCTCCGCTCTTTTCCCGGACAGTGCAAATTCATCCAGCGCCGCAAAAACCTCTTCTTCCGTAAAACCAAAGCAACTTGCGTACTTGTCAGAAGTCGTTGTCACTACTTCCAGATTATTCAAATCGGAAAAAATCGACTCCCTGCTGATTCTGGTTATTCCCGTCATAATTGCACGCTCAAGATAAGGATTGGTTTTAAATGTCGCGTTAAACAGGCTTCTGATAAATACCGTCAATTCCGCCCAGTATCCGTTTACATAAGCTTCCTGCATGGGCGTGTCGTATTCATCCAGCAGAATAATCACCTTTTTTCCATAATAACGGTAAAGATAGCCCGACAGAGCCTTTAGCGAAACAGAAGCTTTATAGTCTTCCATGTCCGCTGAAATTTTTCGAAACTCCTTTTTCTCCCCTTCGTTTAGCAGGTCGGTTTTCAGCAGAAAATCATATCTGTTATATACCTCCCGTATCACATTGCAGATAGCCTTGCGGGCCTGTGCAAATGAAGTTTCTTTCACATCGGCAAAGCTTAACGCCATCACGGGATAAGTCCCCTGCAAATCCCTGTATCCGGGCTCCTGCCATATGGACAGCCCCTCAAACAGCTCCTCTCTTTTCTGATAATCCACAGAAAAAAATTTCTCTGTCATGTTCATGGTAAGGGTTTTTCCAAATCTTCTGGGACGGGTAATCAGCGTTACACTGTCTCCCTGCTCCCACCATTCCCTGATGAACCGTGTCTTATCTATATAAAAATATCCTTCCTTCCGAAGGGTTTCAAAATCCTGACATCCTATGCTTACCGTCCGTGGCATCTATGCGCTCCTTTCCCACGCGCTCTTTCGCCTGTTATCTTTTTTGGATCATTTGGAAATTTTTGAAAAAAATCTCCAAATAGTTCCTTAATTGCATAACCGAAAATATGAGAATATTAAATGGGTTTATGAATTTTGCATTTGCTTATCCTGATTATAATATGGAAATACCGGGAATACAATCAAATTTCAAAATATAAATCGGAGATGCTTTTTCTCAATATAAAAGCAGGACAGCGCCGCATAATTTGCGGACACTTAAAGATACAATATCATTTTTCATGAAGAAGTTTTATCTCGACATTTCCTTCCGTTAGAGGTATCCTTGTAACATGGAAAAAGAAGTAAGGAGGATAAGGTTGAATAAATTCCTTGATAGCAATTTAGTTCAACACACCAAACCAGTTTGGTGAGAATTTGTGCCGAAGCGCCACAAATTCCATGATGGCAGAGCGAAATCTGACGTTTCGCTCGCCTCCTCAGCATAAAACGCTTCGGAATGGAGGAAAAAATGTTAGAAACCGGAACAAAAGCGCCGTCGTTTTCACTGCCCGACCAGAATGGGCAAATGCACTCTTTAGAGGAATACAAAGGAAAAAAAGTAATTTTATATTTCTATCCGAAGGATAATACCCCAGGCTGCACCAAACAGGCCTGCAATTTTGGAGAGCTCTATCCGCAGTTTCAGGAAAAAGGCGCAGTGATCCTTGGGGTGAGCAAAGACTCCGTCGCCTCCCACAAAAAGTTTGAAGAAAAATATTCCCTTCCCTTTACCCTGCTCTCCGATACGGAACTTTCCTGTATCCGGGCTTATGATGTCTGGCAGGAAAAGAAAAATTATGGAAAGGTGAGCATGGGCGTGGTGAGAACCACTTATCTGATTGACGAGGAAGGCGTCATTGTAAAAGCCTTTGGAAATGTGAAGGCGGCGGATAATCCGGGTCAAATGCTGGAATGCATTTTAACCGAGTAGGGAAGATTTTCTCCCTACTCGCCGCGCGGCCCGTGCGCCGTTTTAGCGGCATACTTTCTCTGCACGGCCTGTGCATAAAAAAGAAACTCTCTCTGCCGCGAAGCTCAAATGGGCATGCGGGCATGTCCTCCAGGCTCGCTCACGGGAATAAATTCCCGTCAGAGAGAGTGTTTCCGTAAAATCATATCTTGTTAAGCCTGCGCAATCTCCTTTTTATCATCCCTGCTGTAAAGCAGCTTTAAGATAATCGGCGTCATGATGGACGATACGATGATCAGCAGGATAACCGCCGTAAAGTAATCCGCCGTCAACATCCCGGCAGCCAATCCTTTTTGTGCCACAATCAGCGCGACCTCTCCTCTGGTCATCATACCCACGCCTATCTTCAGGGAATCGGCAGTGTTGTACTTGCATAGCCTGCCCACCAGCCCGCAGCCTACTATCTTCGATAAAAGCGCCACTATCACAAAGCAGACGCAGAACGCAACCATCTTGCCGTTTATACTGTCAAAAGAAGTTTTCAATCCGATACTGGCAAAGAAAATAGGTCCGAAAAACATATAGGAGCTCACATCCACTTTTCTTTCTATGTATTTATTATCACTTAAATTGCACAGCACAAGACCTGCAACATAAGCTCCCGTTATGTCCGCTATGCCAAAATACCTCTCTGCAATATAAGAAAGACCAAAACAAAAAGCTACGCTGACAATGGGAATACGCCGCGTATGAGGATAACGGTTATCCAGGGTGAGGAATATTTTGTAAATCAAAAAGCCGCCCACAATCGCCACAACAAAAAAAGCAATTGTTTTTATCACCACCATTCCGGGATTGGAATCCGGATTTTTGAAGCCCACCACAAAGGTCAGGACAATAATACCGATAACATCATCAATAATCGCCGCGCTTACAATCGTAGTGCCAACCTTACTCTTAATCTTTCCCAGCTCCTGCAAGGAAGCCACTGTGATACTGACGCTGGTTGCGGTCATAATTGTGCCTATAAAAACAGCCTTGTAAAAATTTTCACTTCCCCAGGGAGCCACGCCGTAGAATCCCATATACAAAAGCGCACCCGCAATCAGGGGCGTAAGAACGCCCGCACAGGCGATCAGAAAGGCAATGGGGCCTGTTTTAAGCAGTTCTTTTAAGTCTGATTCAAGTCCCACGGAAAACATTAAAATGATGACGCCCACTTCTGCCATCTGTGTAATAAAATCGTTTTGTGAAATCCAGCCAAGCACGCACGGTCCCACAAGCAAACCTGCCAAAATTTGTCCCACCACCTGGGGCGCTTTAAATTTTCTTGCAAGAATACCCAGACATTTGGCAAATAGCAGAATAATTGCAAGATCTCTTAAAATATCAATCGTTTCCATCATTATACCTCCTGCATATGTATCGGTCCGGCCTTTGGACAAACTGTTCGTCCCGGCTTTGACCGTCGCAATTTTCCATACACAGTTATAGCTCTAAAATGCGGTATTGTCAATGGCTGGGAAGTAAAGTTATGGCTGTTTTAATATAGGTTATTGTATCATCCTTTGTGAGATACTCTCCTGCATAAGCGCACCCCTCACTGTCAAAAATATAAATCTCGTTGTTTTCCGACTCGCCAAAGCAAATATCAACCTCGCCGCCTGTGTATACATCGGAAATAGTGAACACAGTCCGGGTAATCCCATCCTCTTTTGTCCCGCTCTCGAAAGTGTATGTACCCCAGAGCATATCGCCGCTGCCCTCCCCCCTCATTATAATGAGGGACGCCATCGGGGTTCTTGATGGATCCTTAAATATTGAAAATATAAACTCTGTCCCGTCTTCGCCGGCAGCGTAAACGCCTGCATCTATCATTTCGGCGGAAACGTCAAGAAGCGTAAATTTCTCCGATTCGTCGACGGAATCCTCCACACCTTCTGTTTCCGACTTTGCCTCTGTATCGGCATCCAAATTCTTTCCCGACTCTGCCGGAACTTCTGCCTCTGCTGTTTTAGCAGATGCGAACGCTTTTGTTTTTGAAGTTGCCTCACCGCCGCAGGCCGTAGACAATAATAACACCATTAGAGCAGTCAATACAATTGCTACAAAATTCTTTTTCATTGCACCTCTCCTCATTTTAACAGTTTTTATTTACAACAGTTCAGGCAGTGTTGTAAATATTTCGAAAAGTAGTGTACAGTAGCAATGAATCATAATGGCTCTTTTATCATAAATCGACCCTGAATTGCATTCAATCGACTGTCTCAGGCGCTTAACAACGAAATCTTGTACAAAATGGCAAAATTTTGGTTCCGGTTTATCCGAGTTAGGAATGAATCATCACAGTCTCCAACTCTTCAATCGCATAAAGGGGTAAATTAACCAGTTCTTTTTCCACTTTATAATCAGTCATTGCCGTACGAACAGCTATCTGCGGACCAAATTTCTCACGGTAAGTCTTCAGGCTCTTTGCCTTTAAATTGATCTCCGCCTTTACTTCAACAGGCACTGCCAGCTCTCCGTTGTCTACCACAAAGTCCACTTCGCAGGAGCCCCGGTCATTGGTGTAATAATAGACATTAAAATTTGAATTTGTTGCAAACTGCTGCATCACATATTGCTCTGTTAACGCGCCTTTAAACTCTTTAAACATATCGTTTCCGTCAAGAAGACAGCCTGCTTTCAGTCCCGCCATACACCCAAGCAGGCCTATGTCCACCAAAAACAATTTAAACGCTTTCAAATCTTCATACGCTTTAAGCGGAAGATACGGCGCATTCACCCTGCCCACTTTATGGACAAGGCCGCAGTCGGAAAGCCACATAATTGCCGTCTCATAGTCCTTTGCCCTTCCTCCTTCACGCACAAGGCCATAAACAAATTTTTTGTTTTCTTTTGCAAGCTGGGAAGGGACGCTGTTCCAAACCATTCTGATTTTGGGCACGATTTCATTTGGCGCATGTTTGGAAAAGTCCTGCTCATACGCATCAAGTATCCGCTTCTGGACTTCCCTGACCTCATTAAAATCATGATTCTCCGAAAACCGCAAAACAGCTTCGGGCATTCCCCCGACAAAATAGTATTGCTTTAATGCGTCGATATAAAATTGTTTGAAATTCGTTATCATCTGAAAATCACAGTTTTCAAGCAAACCGGCAAACCGCTCATTTCCTGTTGCCATGAGAAATTCCTTATAGGATAATGGATACAGTTTCAAAAAATCAACCTTCCCTACGGGAAAAGAAGTTCCACTGTGAAGGGCAATTCCAAGAAGTGATCCCGCACAAATGATGTGGTATTCAGGGGAATCCTCGCAAAAATATTTCAGGCTTGTAAGCGCTCTTGGCACTTCCTGCACTTCATCAAAGATGAGCAATGTATTTTCAGAATTTATTTTTTTGCCGGCATAAAGCTCCAGGCCCATGATAAGTCTGCCCGTCTGCAGATCGGACGAAAAAAGCTCCGCCATTCTTGCATTTGAATCAAAATTGATATATACCGTGTCAGAATAAAACAGGCGTCCAAATTCTTTCATCAGCCAGGTTTTCCCTACCTGCCTTGCGCCTTCAATAATAAGAGGTTTACGGTATTTACTTTCTTTCCATTTTTTTAGATTTTCTATTGCGCAGCGATACATATGCATACCTCCGAACCTTTTATACATTATATTATGCCACGCAAGTACAAAAATAGCAACGAAAATTGTATCTGATACACATTTTTTACAACGAAAAACGTGTATATATAATGATAGAGAAATAACGGAGTTTTATACGGAAATGAAAAGTCAGATTAAAAAAGAAACCGTAAGACACATTTACCTGTAATATTTTTCAACACGCTCTTTTAATTTCTCAAACAACGGATAATACACTTTGACAATGTTTTGAAACTGCTCTTCCGCAAGGGTTCCGTCATAATCATGCGCTAACTGGTTCCGCACCCGAAGCATCTTCATCCACGTGTCATCATCAATAATTCCATTGGCAAATGCCTGCTGCAGAGTTTCCCGCGGCGACCCAAGCGCAAAGTCAAGAATTTCAAGCTCTTTTGTCAATATATCCTTCATCACCTTCCACGCAATGTCAAATGTAAAGTTATAATTCAAAACCGTCCCTTCCAGCACAAAGTCAGCCTTTGCATCGGCGTTCAGACTCTTTCCCAGATTTTTCAGGCTCTTACAAAATGTGCGGTATCGATTAATAGATTTGTATTCCATATTTTCTTATATCCTCCGGCAAAAATTCATTGTTAATACCGTCATAATCAAAAATATCTATTTTCCGAAGAGTATCTATCTCCAAAAGCTCATTTTCCAGCTGCAAAATATCTTCACATCCATAAACCACAAAATCAATATCGCTCGTTGCCGACGCTGTGCCAGTTGCAAAGGAGCCAAACAAATCCAAACGCTTAACACCATTTGCTTTGCATATCTTTGTAACCTTATCAATCAATTCCGATATAGGCGTGACATTCGGATTTCCTTTTATACTCTTCCCCTGAAAGGCTGTTTTCCCATGCATACCTGCCACTTCCTTCCCAAATCTCATTTATACATTACTATTATATAAAGTTAAATTCAACACATCGTTTTGATACTATTTTATGCTTTTTCCGTTTCCATCCGCAACCCGCCCCCGTAATCAAGCAGGGAAACTTTTCTCCCTACTCGCCGCGCGGCCCGCATGCTGCCCTGGCAGCAAATTTCCTTATGCGGGCCTGTGCATAAGAAAAACCCTGCAATTACCGAAGTAGCCGCAGGGTTTTTCTCCTTTTTCTTCGTAAAATTTCCTTCGGGAGAATTTCCTTTAAGAAAAATTTTTTGCGCCGTCAGGAAAATTTGAAGTACATCAGGATAAAAAACTCCCCTTCAATGTACCATTAAATTTGTATACCCCATCAGGCTCTCGTCCACGGCCCTGGCCGCTTCCCGCCCTTCTCTGATTGCCCACACCACCAGGGACTGGCCTCTGTGCATATCCCCTGCGGTAAAGACGTTTTTAACGGAGGTCTCATACCTGCCCGGCGCCGTATTTACATTGGTGCGCTGATTCACTTCCACTTTAAAAGCGTCCGTCACATACTTCTGGCTCCCTAAGAATCCTGCCGCAATCAGCACAATCTCCGCCGGAAGTATCTTCTCCGAACCTGCCACCTCTTTCATGCTCATTCGTCCCGTATCGTCCTTCTCCCAGGAGAGCTTCACAATCTTAACCGCTTTCAGGTTCCCGTTTTTATCCTTCACAAACTCTTTTACCGTGGATTCGTAAATTCTTGGGTCGTGGCCAAACACCGCAATTGCCTCCTCCTGGCCGTAGTCCGTCTTTAAAACTTTCGGCCATTGGGGCCAAGGATTATTTTCCGCCCGCGTATCCGGCGCTTTGGGCATCATTTCAATCTGGGTGACGGATTTGCAGCCGTGGCGGATGCTGGTTCCCACGCAGTCGTTCCCGGTGTCGCCGCCGCCGATAATCACCACGTTTTTGCCCTTCACGTTTACAAATTTTCCATCCGCAAAACCTGAATCCAGCAGGCTTTTGGTATTTGCTTTCAGGAAATCCACCGCAAAATAAATCCCTTTTGCATCTCTTCCCGGCGCGTTAATATCGCGGGGATTGGACGCGCCGCAGGCAAGCACCACCCTGTCGAAATCCTTCAAAAGTTTTTCGGCCTTTAAATCCTTTCCCACATCCGCGCCTGTCACAAAGGTGACGCCCTCGTCCTCCATCACTTTCACTTTCCGCTCCACAATGTGTTTTTCCAGCTTCATATTGGGGATGCCATACATCAAAAGCCCGCCAATCCTGTCCGAACGCTCGAACACCGTGACGCTGTGTCCTCTTTTGTTCAGCTGATCCGCCACCGCAAGGCCGGAGGGTCCGCTGCCCACCACCGCCACGGTTTTGCCGGTTCTCACTTTGGGAGGCTTAGGAGCCGCATAGCCTTCCTGATAAGCGTTTTCAATAATGGCATACTCATTTTCTTTGGTGGCAACCGGGTCTCCGTTCAGGCCGCAGGTGCAGGCCGCCTCGCAAAGGGCCGGGCACACCCGGGACGTAAACTCCGGGAAACTGTTGGTTTTCTTAAGGCGATTGTAAGCCTGCTTCCAGTTGCCCATATACACAAGGTCGTTCCACTCGGGCACCAGATTATGCAGAGGGCATCCGCTTGCCATGCCCCCAAGGTTCATTCCCGACTGGCAAAAGGGAACCCCGCACTCCATACATCGCGCCCCCTGAAGCTGCTGTCTTTCTTTGGGGAGGTGTTCGTGAAATTCGTTAAAATGTTTGATTCTCTCCTTAGGCGACTCGTCCTTTGATACCTCTCTTTTATATTCCATAAATCCTGTTGGCTTTCCCATATTATACCTCCTGCATATCGCAAGCCATGCTTGCGATACTGCCATCAATAGAAGTTTGGAAGTTTGCTTCCAAACATTCTCACTCCATCGGCCATCTATGGCTTTTCTATTGCTGTCCTGCTGCCGCTTCCATATTCCAGCGCGTCACAGATGCCTACAAAATTCTTACTCTATAACGCGGCATTTGCAAAATCTATTTGCCGCTTTCTTTCGCTGCGTAAAAAGCTTCAATCTGCGCCTGCTCCGCGCTCAGTCCCTTTTCCTCCATCTGTACAATCGCCGTGAGCATCTTCTCATAGTCGTGGGGAATAATCTTCTTAAACTTAGGCAGATAGTCCTTAAAATTATCTAACACCTCTTTCCCCTTCTCCGAGTTGGTCAGGGCCACATGCTCTTTAATCATTTCTTTCAGCTCAATGACGTCATACTTGGAGGTCACTTCATAGGAGGAAACCATTTCTTTGTTCAGACGGATATAAAGGTCGTTGTCCTCGTCCAGCACGTAAGCGATTCCGCCGCTCATGCCCGCCGCAAAGTTTTTGCCGGTTCTGCCGAGCACCACCACGCGCCCGCCTGTCATGTACTCGCAGCCATGGTCGCCTACGCCCTCCACAACCGCGATGGCCCCTGAATTGCGCACGCAGAAGCGCTCGCCCGCCACGCCGTTTATAAAAGCTTTGCCGCTGGTAGCCCCATAGAGAGCGACGTTTCCTATAATAATATTGTTTTCCGCATGAAAACGGCTTCCCCTTGGAGGATAAACCACCAGCTTGCCGCCGGAAAGTCCTTTTCCAAAGTAATCGTTGCTGTCCCCCACAAGCTCAAGGGTAAGGCCCTTGGGTATAAAAGCGCCGAAGCTCTGTCCTCCCGCGCCCCTGCAAAGCACATGGTAGGTATCCTCCTCCAGTTCGTCTCCCAGCGTTTTGGTGATTTCCGCTCCTAAAATTGTGCCGAAGGCTCTGTCCGTATTTTTCACATCCACTTCTATGCTGCGTTTGCCGCCCTCGCTCATGACTCTGCGAAGCTGCTTTAAGAGCACTTTTTCATCCATGGTGTTTTCCAGCTTAAAATCATAAACCTGTTTCGGGTCAAAGGTTACCTTTTCCCTGCCCCCTGCATAGGGATTTGTAAGGATAAGGCTTAAATCAATCTGTCTTTGACTCTCGCTTAAACTGTCCTTTATTTTTAACAGCTCCGTGTGCCCTACCAGCTCATCCACCGTGCGCACACCCAGCTTTGCCATGTACTCCCGAAGCTCCTGTGCGATAAACCGCATAAAATTCATCACATATTCCGGTTTTCCCTTAAAGTTTTTGCGAAGCTCCGGATTCTGCGTCGCCACGCCCACAGGGCAGGTATCCAGATTGCAGACGCGCATCATCACGCAGCCCATGGTCACAAGGGGCGCAGTGGCAAAGCCAAACTCCTCCGCCCCCAGGATGGCGGCAATGGCCACATCCCGGCCGCTCATGAGCTTTCCGTCCGTCTCAATCCGCACTTTATTTCGAAGGCCGTTCATAATCAGGGTCTGGTGGGTTTCCGCTAGGCCCAGTTCCCAGGGAAGGCCCGCATTGTGGATGGAATTTCTGGGAGCCGCCCCGGTGCCTCCGTCATAGCCGGACACCAAAATCACCTGCGCCCCCGCCTTGGCAACCCCTGCCGCAACGGTGCCCACGCCTGCCTCGGAAACCAGCTTGACGCTGATTCTTGCGTCCTTGTTGGCATTTTTCAAATCGTAAATCAGCTCCGCCAAATCCTCGATGGAATAAATATCATGGTGAGGCGGGGGCGAAATCAGGCCCACGCCCGGCGTGGAATGTCTGGTTTTTGCAATCCACGGGTAAACCTTGCCGCCGGGGAGGTGCCCCCCTTCTCCGGGTTTCGCCCCCTGAGCCATCTTAATCTGAATTTCATTTGCGCTTACCAGATATCTGCTGGTGACGCCGAACCGCCCGGAGGCCACCTGCTTGATGGCGGAGCATCTGTTTACCCCGTCCGTCCCTACGGAAAGCCGGTCTAAATCCTCGCCGCCCTCCCCTGAGTTGGAACGGGCGTGAAGGCGGTTCATGGCAATGGCCATGGTCTCGTGGGCCTCCTTGGAAATGGAGCCGTAGGACATGGCCCCCGTTTTAAATCTTGTGACAATGGATTCCACGCTCTCCACTTCCTCAATGGGAACGCCTTTTTCCGGGTATTGAAAGTCCATAAGGCCGCGCAGGTTTTTGATGGAAGTTTCGTCGTTGACCAGAGCGGTGTACTGTTTAAACAGCTCATAATCCCCGCGCTTTGTGGACTCCTGTAACAGGTGAATGGTGGCGGGGTTATAAAGGTGTTCGTCCGCTCCGCTTCTCATTTTGTGATGTCCAAGGCTGTCTAACGTCAGGTCGTTTGCAAGCCCTAAGGGGTCAAAAGCCCGCGAATGCAGCGCGTCCACCTGCTTCTCAATATCCTTAATCGTGATACCGCCCACACGGCAGACCGTGTGAGGGAAATATTTGTCAATTACCTCTTTGTCAATGCCGATGGCCTCAAAAATCTGGGAACCCTCATAGGACTGAATGGTGCTGATTCCCATTTTGGAGGCAATCTTTACAATGCCGTGAAGAATTGCATTGTTGTAATCCTCCACCGCCGCGTAATAATCTTTATCCAGCATATGACTGTCAATCAGTTCTTTGATGGATTCCAACGCCAGATAAGGGTTGATGGCGCAGGCGCCGTATCCGAGCAGGGTTGCAAAATGGTGCACTTCCCTTGGCTCCCCTGATTCCAGAATAAGGGCTACGCTGGTCTTTTTCTTGGTCACCACCAGATGCCGGTTCAGGGCGGAAACCGCGAGCAGGGAGGGAATTGCCACATGATTTTCGTCCACCCCTCTGTCGGAGAGAATGATAATGTTGGCCCCGTCCCGGTACGCCCTGTCCACTTCCACGAAAAGCCTGTCGATGGCCCTCTCCAGGCTGGTATTTTTGTAATAGGTAATGGGGATTACCTCCACCTTAAAGCCGTCCTTTTTCATGCTTTTTATTTTCATAATGTCCGTATTGGTCAAAATAGGATTGTTCACCCGGAGCATGTTGCAGTTCTTGGGTATCTGTTCCAAAATGTTCCCGTCCGTCCCCACATAAACGGTGGTGGAGGTTACCACTTCCTCCCGGATGGCGTCGATAGGCGGATTGGTCACCTGGGCAAAGAGCTGCTTAAAATAATGAAACAGCGGATGATAGGTCTTGCTAAGAACCGGAAGGGGCGTATCCACTCCCATGGCCGCAATGGCTTCCCCGCCGTTTTTCGCCATGGGCAGGATACTGTTTTTGAGTTCCTCGTAAGCATACCCGAAGGCTTTTTGCATGCGCTGTCTTTCTTCCTCCGTAAACTCCGGCACACGCTCATTGGGGATTTTCAAATCGTGCAAATGAACCAGGTTGCTGTCAAGCCACTCGCCGTAAGGCTGCCCGGAGGCGTAGGTTTCTTTTAACTCGTCGTCGTCAATCACCTTTCCCCTTACCGTATCCACCAGCAGCATCTTGCCGGGACGCAGCCTCTCTTTTACAAGAATCTTTTCAGGGGCAATGTCCAAAACGCCGACTTCCGAGGAAAGAATCAGCTGGTCGTCGTCCGTAATCATATACCGGGAAGGACGCAGGCCGTTCCGGTCAAGCACAGCCCCCATCACATCCCCGTCGCAAAACAGAATGGAAGCCGGGCCGTCCCATGGCTCCATCATGGTCGCATAATACTGATAAAAATCTTTTTTGTGCTGGGACATGGTCTTATTGTTGGCCCAGGGCTCCGGAATGGTTATCATCACCGCAAGGGGTAAATCCATGCCGCTCATCACCAGAAATTCCAGTGTGTTGTCCAGCATGGCCGAATCGGAGCCGGAGGCGTTCACCACAGGAAGCACCTTATGAAGCAGGCCGTGCAGATGCTCCGATTCCATATTTTCCTCCCGGGCAAGCATCTTATCCACGTTTCCTCTGATGGTGTTAATCTCGCCGTTATGTACGATAAACCGGTTGGGATGGGCCCGCTCCCAGCTGGGGTTGGTGTTGGTGGAAAAACGGGAATGCACCATTGCAATAGCGGATTCATAGTCTTTGTCCTGCAAATCCGCAAAGAAGGTGCGCAGCTGTCCCACCAGAAACATGCCTTTATACACAATCGTCCTGCTGGATAAGGATACCACATAGGTGTTATCCGAGGACTGCTCAAACACGCGCCTTGCCACATACAAAAGACGGTCAAAGGCAACGCCCTTTTCCACCTGCGCCGGTTTCTTCACGAAAGCCTGCATAATGTGGGGCATGCATTCAACGGCTTTGTGGCCTAATACGGTTGGGTTGGTGGGTACCTCGCGCCAGCCCAAAAAGGTGAGGCCTTCCTTTTCCACAATGATTTCAAACATTTTTCTTGCCTGATTTTTTTGCAGTTCATCCTGTGGGAAGAAAAACATTCCCACGCCGTATTCCCGCTCCTCGCCTATGGATATACCAAGAGGTTGGGTTACTTTTTTGAAAAATTTATGAGGGATCTGGGTTAAAATGCCGACGCCGTCGCCTGTCTTGCCCTCCGCGTCCTTGCCGGCGCGGTGCTCCAGATTCTCCACAATTTTAAGAGCATTCTCTACCGTCGCTCTGCTTTTTACGCCCTTGATGTTGACGCAGGCGCCGATTCCGCAATTGTCATGCTCGAATTCCGGACGGTATAGAGGGGCTTCGGGGCGGGTTCTTTTTACATCAAACATAGTATTCTCCTTTCTTTATGTTATGCGCCGGGTAATTGCGAAATAGTAGGTTGTGAGAATATTCTTGCAAAACATTCTGCTCAAATCCTGTTGCGCCAGGCATTCCAACAAACCCAGTAAAGCAGAAGTCAGTCGGGCAACGGCCCTCCTGCCTTCTATGGTTTTGTTTCCATGGCGCATAAGGATTTTCACAGAATGTTTTGCAAGAATATTCAGCCAGGTTTTTGAATTTCGCAATTACCTATTGCTGAATGTCTAAGCTAACCAACGGTTGGCTTTAGGCAGCCACTTGGCTCATTGTCCGCGGAAATAAATTCTGCCGTATCCAACTTTACTGTTGCCCCACGGGTCTATGTATCAAACGCTGACTCATTTCGCAAATCAGCTTATTGCAATCAAGCAGGGAAGATTTTCTTCCTGCTCGCCGCGCAGCCCGCATGCTGCCTTGGCAGCAAATTTCCGTGTGCGGGCCTGTGCATCAAACGCCGACACGCTTCGCGAATCGGCTTATTGCATAAAAAAATCGCAATAAGGCCTTTTTCGCCCCATTGCGATTCACGTGTTATAATATACACCCATTTTATCATGTTGTAAATAAAAACTTTTTTCGAAATTGTCAGATAATCAGACAATTTTATTTTATATCTGCAGCAGTCAGTCTTCGCTCCTTTTGTGCGTTAAATATTAAGGTGAAATCATACTTTTTCATTTTTGTATCCATGGGTCAGGCGAACATGCTCGTATGTTCATTTGACCCTCAAATCAAGGTTGAAAAACCTTTCGCATCTGCCACAGGCATATCCCACCCACTGCCAAAAGGACTGCCATGGTTCCCATCATGACTGCCCTGCTTACCTGATTGAACCAGTTATGGTAAGTCAGTGTAAAAACGCTGATATTTGCCACGGCATGGAATAGCACAGGCACTGTAAAGTTATGATATTTTTCATACGCATAAGCAATCAATAAGCCCAACAACGTACCATAAGCGGCCTGTATCATATTTCCATGGTAAAGGCCGAAGAACAGGGAGGATAAAATCAGTGCAATCGGATAGTTAAAGCATCGTTTCATTCTGTTGTACAGGATTCCCCGAAAGACGGCTTCTTCCGTCAGCGGGGAAATGATTCCGTACAGAATCAGCCCTGCCGCAAACTCCACTCCGTACTGTATCTCGCGTACCCTGTTATAGGCCCCGGAACGCTCCGAAAGACCGGTCTGCGCAAACAAGATGTTGATTGTCACAGACACACAGGCAGCAAACGCCGCTAAAAAACAGTATGAGGTCACATCTCCCTTTTCATATGTCTGAGCCTTTACCTCCTTTTGGGCTGTCTTATAGATGAAGGCGGCTCCGATTAACATGGCAAGGCCATTTATGGCTCCTTGCAGGGTGCCCGCATATCTGCTGCAAAATGCGGTAACGCTCTGACTGCCGGAGGATAAAATTTTCTCCATAACCGCCCATAGAAGGAACTGCGCTATGTCGTGCGCCACAAAATAGATGAAAAGCGGCAACAGCAAATAAGCCGTCTTTTTAAAGGATGGCCAGCTTTTTATTGGCGCGCTCGCATTTGGATTGTTGAGCGGCTGAGAGACTCTATGCTTTTCCCTGTCAGAGACGCCTTGATGGTTTACGGTATCCCCGGAGGCAATAGAGCCCTTATTGTTTAGGGCATCTCCGGAAACTGCGCCCTTATGCTTTAAGGTATCTCCAGGGGCAGCAGCGCCCTTACGGGCAAAGGCACCCCTGTGGGCGTCCGGTTTAAACATGGATGTCCAGCTTTGCGAAGATATCGCCTAAACTGGTTCCAAGTCTTTCCCCTGAACTGTAATTCTTTACGTCCGTTTTTTCAATTTCCTCGGCTTCCTGTCCATCCTGGGCTGCTTTTATGCTCAAAGAAATCTTCCCGTCCCGAGTATTCAAAACCTTGACTTTAACTTTATCGCCCACTTTCAGTACCTCGGAGGGCTTCTTGATGCGCTTTTGGCTGATTTGGGAAATATGCACCAGACCGCTTAAGCCGTCAGACAAATCAACAAAAGCCCCGTAGGTCTGCAGGCTTTCCACCGTACCTTCCAAAATGGTTCCGGGCACTAGCATTGCCACCTTGTGGTCATGCGCCTCTTTTTCCTGCTCTCTTAAAACTTCTTTGGCTGAGAGAACCAGTTTCTTCTTTTCCTGGTCAACGGTTATGACCCGCACCGTCAGTTTCTTTCCCTTGTAAGGCTCCAAATCCTCCACATAAGAAAGGGACAGCTGGGAAGCCGGTATAAATCCCCTGATGCCTTCCACAAAGGCTACCGCTCCGGCTTTCACAATCTCGCCAACCTGCACCTCTAAATTTTTCTTTTCCTCCATGTACTGTTTTAAGACATCCCATGCCAACACCGCATTTGCTTCCTTTTTGGAAAGGAGGATATTGCCCTGCCCGTCGTCCATGCGCACCACAGTAGCCTCAATCACATCTCCTATCTTTACATCCTCTTTCACGGAAAATTTGGGATCGTCGCTCATCTCCGCCGCCTTGATAATTCCCTGGGTGTAGTACTTTAAATCCAGGGTTACCTCGTCTTCGTTGACGTCAATCACCGTTCCTGTAATCACGTCCCCTTCGTTGATTTTTCGAAAGGACGCTTCCAGCTCCCTTTCATAGTCTTTCATTGTCTCTTCCATAACTCTTTCCTCCTTCTTTTCACTTTTTCCCTTAATTTGTGTCAAAGTATGTCTAAAAAATACTTTCTGCTCATATACCGTTATTCCGTCACCCCATGCTCTAGCAAAAACTGTTTCACCAAATCATTGCGTGCGCCTAACAGGTGAATCTGGTCAAAGGTGTATTCCTCGTTCAGATTCCCTCCTTCATCGCATACCACCTCGTTTACATCTATGTAAAAGATATTTTTGTTGTCCGCTAAGGTTGCAATGGCGTTATTCCTTGCGTTGATATTGCTGTTGTTAAAAATAGCGTCCGAGCTGCTTTTCTTTTCCGACACCCGCATAATTCCCATGATAAAGATTTTTGCCTCCGGCTCGAGCTCCCTGAGGGTATCGACCACTTCCGTATACTGCCCCATAAAATCTTCCGTGGTCCCTCTGCCAAGCTCATTGATTCCCAGCATCATGTAAATCTTTTTGTAATCCTTGCCCGCTAACGCCTCCTGCACCGTGCCCGCCTTGCTGAAATTCTCTTCAAGCGCCTTATAAATGGTGAGAGAAGTTTCACAGAAAAAGTCGGCGTGTTCCGCCAAATCCGTGTAATCCTTAAGACCCACAAACCGGGAATCTCCAATAAACATTGCATCGTCAAAATAGCTTTCGTCCACCGTCTCAAATTCATAGGACGACGCCCTGATAACGCCTGCATCGCCATAGATATCCGCGGAAATATGATTGAGATACTCCTCACGGGTGCTTTCACGAAGAGGCTCCAGACGTTCAAAGCTTCCTTCTTTATAAGTCTTTGAAGCGTTCAGCAAAGCATCCGCACCAATCGTTCCGGCATCCGCGCCTTTTACTTCGCTCCCTATCAGGTTTTCCGCCTGGTCTTGTCCCTCGGCTCCCTGTCCTTTATGCTCTTCTCCTTCATCTGATGCTCCGCCAGACCCAGGCTCCGCTCCATTGTCTTTGCCAGCGTCTTTTGCCAAACTATCGTTTGCATTTTCTCCGCTCTGTTCATTTACGCCTTCTTTCTCCCCAAGATTTACCCCCTGGCTCTCCGTATCTTCTTTCTCCGTATCGTTCTCTTTCCCGTCTGTCTCTCCGGTGTTGTCCGCGCCATCGGCAGTTGCACTTTCCACCTCTTCCGGCATTTCCTCCTGATCGTCAAAGTACAGTTCTTCCGGCTCCTTTTCTCCCGGCTCCGGCGCTTGTGCCATAACCGGCGCGTTTTGCCTTTCAAAAAGCTGCCATGGATAAATCTCATCATTAACCGCCGTAAACATCACCGACAAAAGCGGCGCGGTGGCCGGGTCGTATTCCTGATTTGCATATATGGTATTCCTGCCCCCAAGGGCTATAATGGTAAAAAGCAGCCCCGTACTTAACAAAAGCACAAAAACCGGACATTTCTTGATAAATTTCATTCGTTACTCCACTCCGCCTGTAAAACCGGACATTTTTTCGCGAACAACAGCAAAATTTATTTCGACGTTTGCCATATACCCCGTCCTCACAGGCTCACTTATTTTCTTTTGTTTTTTGAAACAGTTTATCTTTCAAACTTCCTGACATGCCGCCTTGCGGCACAAACAATGTGTGAAGAATGACCGTCAGGGCATTCTTCTGAGTGTGAAGCTTTAGTTGTTCTTAGGCGGCGTTTTCTGACGCCTTAGAACTTCTCTTCACACTTTACTCTTAAACAGCAATGACAGCGTCACCCCTTCGGTCAGACCGCAAAGAACTGTCTGCAAGTTATTTCCGTGCAGTTTCTTAGATGCTTAACAAATAAAGTCTTGCGCCACTTTAGCGGCATACTCCCTCTGCATGGGCCTGTGCATTAAAAGTTCAGGTACATAAACGGATTCCCCGCGCTGCTGGACAAAAAATAAATGGACAGCCAAAAGATCCCTGCCAGTGAAAGCACAATTAAGGGGTTATTTTTATGCTTTATGTAAAACTCCGACACCGCCGGAATGCACAGCAAAATCCCGGCAATAAAATAAACACTGTAATTTTGGGAATATTTGACAATATCCTGCTGATTAACGGCAATCCCCGCCCCGCCTATAAAAGGAAAAAGGCGGCCAAAATAAATTCCCAGCTGTTTTAAATCCGTTATAGCAAAGACAACCCAGGTAAGGGGAATAAGCGCCAGCACATAAAGGTTTCCCAAAACGGGCACTTTCTTTAAAATCTCCCCGTAAAACAGTTTTTCCAAAATGATCAAAAGGCCAAGAACCGCGCCCCAAATCACATAGTTGAAACCGTTCCCGTGCCAAATCCCCGTAAGCAGCCACACAACGGCAAGGTTAAAGATAAGCCTGCCCTTCCTGCATCTGCTCCCTCCAAGAGGAATATATACATAGTCCCGGAACCAGTTTCCAAGGGTCACGTGCCATCTTCTGTAAAATTCCGAAATGCTCTTAGAGGCATAAGGATGGTCAAAGTTTTCTATAAAGTCAAAACCCAGCATTACCATAAGTCCCGACGCCATCAGAGAATACCCCCAAAAGTCAAAATATAAACGTAAGGAATACCCAAAGGCCCCAAACCATGCCAGCGCCGTAGAGATACTTTGAAATCCAATCATCTGCAAATCATTCCACAAAATCGCAAGCCGATCCGCCAAAAGTACCTTCATGCCAAGCCCTATCACAAACAATTTAAGGCCCTCCTCAAACTGTTCCGGGTCGTACATCCTTTTCCCGTCAAACCCTCCTTCATTATACCGCATAATCGGGCCTGATACCACCTGGGGAAACATGGTAAAATACAGCGCGGCCTGCCGGAATTTCGGCCTGCTCCAAATCTCCCCGCGAAGGGTGTCCGCCTGATAGGATATCATTTTAAAAATATAAAAACTAAGTCCCATGGGAAGCAGGCTATTGTCCACGAAAACGGCAAGCCCCTTGAACGCCGCGAGAATCGCCACGTCCAAAATGACCGCCTCTATCATACACCTTTTTCGCCTTTTTTTCTGCCAGTCGCTAAGCTGGAAGCCTTCGTTCAGCTTCCACATCCGCTCTCCCATAAAATAGTTAAACAACGTAGCGGCCATGAGCGCCAAAATAAAAACAGGCTCCCCCACCGCATAAAAAATAATGCTTCCGATAAGCAGCACCATATCCCTGTACTTGACAGGCATTACAAAATACAAAATTAGAAATACCGGTAAAAACCGGAATAAAAATGCAAGGCTTGAAAAACTGACCATAACATACCTCTGTATTTATCCTTTGACTTGTGATATCCATTTTAGCATTCCTATTTTCATTCTACAAGGATGTTTTATCAGTTTATTTTTTATGTATAAATTTTTTTCAAATACACACACTATGTAAAGCATATTGTCGGTAAGAAATCATGAATTTGCAGGCCGGGAAAGGAACATGTGATAAATATGAGCGAACCAAAAAGCGAAGAACAAATAAATCTGGAAAAAGATTATGAAGAATATGTCAAAATGATAACCCCCACCCACAATCTGTACTTACAGATGCTAAAAGCCTTTATCACAGGCGGCATCATTTGTGTCATCGGCCAGATTTTGCTTAATTTTGCGGGCAGCCGAATGGGGATGGACAAAGACACGGCGGGCAGCTTCTGCTCCCTTATCTTAATCCTTTTAAGCGTCCTGGCAACAGGCTTTAACCTTTATCCGTCCATTGTAAAGTTTGGCGGCGCAGGCGCGCTGGTGCCCATCACCGGATTTGCCAATTCCGTGGCCGCCCCCGCCGTGGAATTTAAGAAAGAGGGACAGGTATTTGGAATCGGATGCAAAATTTTCACCATTGCAGGCCCTGTAATTTTGTACGGCATCTTTACAAGCTGGGCGCTGGGGCTTTTATACTGGATTGGTAAGTGTTTCGGGATATTGTAGGCGTTTGACGGTGAAGTCTTACGTTAAATGTCAAATTGAATTTCCAATTTGGTCCGGTTCGGAGAAACAAAAGAAAGGATAAAAAACAGGTATCATGAACAGGTTGACGAATTGCCGGCATTCGTCAGCCTGCTGTTTATTTTGAATGGGAATTTTTCTGAAAACCTGATATAATATGAACATAGTTTTTAATTTAACTAACATACAACTAAAATACATATTTTAAAGGGAGTAGGCATGGAAGAATTGTTTAATCTTGCCAATTTTGATTCTTACAAAGAAGATAACCGCAGGGAAGTAAAGAAAGCTTTCTGGGATACTCTTATTAAGGGATCAGACAGAGGAAACCATGGATATGGAAGTGCTTGATGAGGCTGAAATTGCAGGTTTGAACCAGGATTCCATCCGGGGTTACCGTAACAGCCACAAATCTTTTAAGCCGGGGCACCCCTTTGAGCGATTAGAAGACAGCGAGTATCTTAGGGTAATTGGTGCCGCAGGCTTTTCCAGAGAGGATAAAAGGCTCCATCCCACTGCCGCCGGAATGCTTATGTTTGGAAATGAATACGACATTGTGAGGTACTTTCCGGAATACTTTTTAGATTACAGGGAAAATCCGGATACCGTGATTCGATGGACGGACAGGCTGCAGTCGTCCTCCGGTGAATGGTCAGGAAATTTATTTGATTTTTACTTTCGAGTTTACAATAAGATAATTAAGGATATCAAGGTTCCATTTAAAATACAGGGAGGTTTCCGGATTGACGATACCCCGGTTCACAGGGCGCTGAGGGAAGCGTTGGCGAACTGTATTATCAATACGGATTTTCACGGAAAGTATGGCGTCCTGATAATCAAAGAGAATGATAAAATTAAATTGGAGAATCCCGGTTATATCAGACTCGGAAAAGAACAGATGCGCAAAGGAGGAAGGTCTGATCCCAGAAATAAAAGCCTGATGAAAATGTTTAACCTAATAGATATTGGTGAGCATGCGGGAAGTGGAGTACCCAATATTTTTAACGTGTGGGAAGATGAAGGTTGGGAGGAACCTGTCATAGAAGAAAGTTTCGATCCGGACAGGACTTCGCTGACATTAAAATTTATCAAAAAACAAGCGATAAAAACAAGCGATAAAAAACAAGCGATAAAAACAAGCGATA
>CAJUKV010000038.1 GCA_910587305.1 uncultured Lachnospiraceae bacterium
CTTTGCCGCGACACAAATATGTGGGAAGAATGCCTGTTTTCCAAGGCATTCTTCTAAGTGTGAAGCTTTAAAAGTTCTTAGATGGCGTTTTCTGACATCTTAGAACTTTTCTTCACACTATACTCTCTTTGAATTTTCTAATTTCATCGAGGTATTTCTGCCCCAGGGTGCTTAGGGCCGCCCCTTTTCGCTTCAGATAACCAATAGTCATAATTTCCTCTGATTTTAGCTTAACGGCGCAAAAATCCGACCCGTTCAGATTCTCACATATGATGCCGGAGCACAGTGTATAGGCATTTAAGCCCACCATCAAATTAAGAAGCGTCGCCCTGTCGTTTGCCTTAATCAGTCTCTTATAAGCGTATGTACTAAGCACCTCCTCCGCAAAATAGAAAGAATTGTTCTCGCCCTGTTCGAAAGAAAGACAGGGATATTCATCCAGTTCCTCTAAGCCTATCTCTTCTTGCCAGGCCAGGGGATGTCCCTTCCACATGTACACATAAATTCCACAATTGAACAGCTCGTGAAACTCAAGTTCCGACTCCTGAAACAACTTGGCGAGCACCGCCCTGTTAAAATCGTTCAGATAAAGAATACCTATTTCGCTTTTGAAATTTTTCACATTTTCAATCACTTCATATGTTTTTGTCTCATGAACGGCAAACTCGTACTCATCCATCCCAAACTGCCTGACCAGCTCCACAAAGGCTTTCACAGCAAAGGTATAATGCTGCATAGACACGCTAAAACGTTTTTTACTGTTTTTCTTTTCAATATACCTATCCTGAATCAGACGATACTGCTCCGTCACCTGCCTGGCATAGCCTAAAAATTCCGCTCCCTCCGGCGTAACCTTAACCCCCCTGTTACTTCTGTTAAACAGGGTAATGCCAATTTCTTCCTCAAGATCCTTTACGGCCTGGGAAAGGCTGGGCTGGGCAATAAAAAGCATTCTGGCCGCTTCGTTCATGGAATTTGTATCTGCAATTGTAATCACATACTTTAATTGTGTCAGTGTCATACCTGTCCCTCGTTCTTGCCGGGAAGCCCTCAATTAAAATGCTATCACAAATCCTGATGAAGAATACCTGTTTCTCAAGGTATTCTTCTGAGTGTGAAGTTTTAATTGTTCTTAGGCGGCATTTTTTGACGCCTTAGAACTTTTCTTCACACTATCCCCCATGATTCCGCTCTGCGGAATCACAAATCCTGATGAAGAATGCCTGTTTTTCAAGGCATTCTTCTGAGTGTGAAGTTTTAATTGTTCTTAGGCGGCGTTTTTTGACGCCTTAGAACTTTTCTTCACACTACGCTCATGCTTATAATAAGCTTTCTGAAAATGTTTATACCGAAAGCAACCCTGAAGTGATAAGGGGTTGTCACTTCAAGGCTACCTATTTTATACTACCATATTCTTTTTGTAAAAGCTATTACCGATTATGCAAAAGGTATTACCGCTCCATCATAAGTTTCCGTGATATAGCTTTTTATTTCGTCGGATTTCAGCACGTCCACCAATGCCTTGATTTTTTCCGCCCCTTCATTGCCTTCCTTCACTGCAATGACATTCACGTAAGTTTTGGCTGCCTCCGAATCCGAACTTTCATAGGCCAGTGCATCCTTTGCAACGGAATAACCTGCTTCCAGAGCATAGTTGCCGTTTAATACCACAAAAGCAACCTCGTCCACCACCCTTGGTACCTGAGCAGCCTCTAACTCCACAATTTCAAGGTTATATGTATTTTCCTCGATATCGTTTACGGTCGCTTCCAGGCCGGCCCCATCCTTTAAGGTAATCAGACCGTTGTCCTGCAGCAGAAGAAGGGCCCTCGCCTCATTGGTTGTGTCGTTGGGAACCGCGATGCTGTCGCCCTCCGCCACGTCTCCAAGACTTTTTTTGACGCCGGGGTAAATGCCAAAAGGTTCATAATGAATGCCGCCCGCATTTACAAGGTGCGTGCCTTTTTCCGCATTGAAGCTGTCAAGATAAGGAATATGCTGAAAATAATTGGCGTCAAAATCGCCGCTCTCCACCACTTCATTGGGCTGTACATAGTCGTCAAAAACCGTTACTTCCAGCTGATAACCTTTTTCTTCCAAAAGAGGCTTTGCCTGCTCCAAAATTTCCGCATGGGGCGTTGCGGATGCCGCCACCTTAATTACTTTGTCACCGGAGCCGCCCTTTCCGGCGCAGCCTCCAAGCACGCTTACCAAAGCCGCGCCTGTAAGTAATACCGCTAAAAACTTTTTCATAAATTATCCTCCATTCTTAAGTTGTCTGCAAATTTGGCCGCAAATCTAACTGTAGGCGCAATATCTGCAAAACATTCAAGTTCTTTTGTGAAAACTTGTTTATCTTTATCACAAAAAGAAGTATAGCATCCCTTTTCCCATTTGTACAATATGGAAAAAATTTTGCCGGTTATAGGTTATTCCTATAGCCGGCAAAATTATTATTGCCTTAACCCCTCCTGCCCCCTGGTGCCAGTTCAACCCCGCTAAAAGGGCGCCCGTCTTTTCAGGCGTTTTCAAAACGTCTCCTCTAAAGACTATCCTATGCAAAATCAATCTGGCACATCTTCATGGTAAGCAGCGCCGCCTCATGGCTTTCTTTCGTCACGCCGGCGCAGCAGGCGGGATCCACCTTAACAGGCGTTTCAGGCAGCTTTGCCTTGATAAGCAGCCCGTTGGATATCACGCAGATATCCGTGCACAGGCCGACCAGCTCAATTTCGCTCTCTTCCTCTCCTACCACCTCATATAGCCGCTCCGCAAGGGCGTTTGATCCAAAGCTCTCCTTATCCATTACCTCGGCTTCCACTTCCAAAAGGGCGTCCGCAACCTCCGCCCTAATTTCCCAGCCCTTTGTCCCCTTGATACAGTGGGGAACCGGTAAATGTTTCCCTTCCAAGGTTTCCATATAATCGCTGCCGTGGGTGTCCCTGGTTGCAAACACCTTGCACCCCTTATAACTACGAATTTTTTCCACTACATTTTTTACTATCCCCTGAGCCTCCTTCGTCCCAAGAGCGCCGTCAATAAAATCATTTTGCATGTCGACTACCACCAATATTTTTCGCATATTAATCCTCCGTTTCTTCAATAGCCTGCAAATTTGGGCCGGGGCACAAATTTTAGTTGTTCTTAGGCGGCGTTTTTTGACGCCTAGGAACTTTTCTTCACGCTAACCCCCATGTTGCCGCTCTGCGGCAACACAAATCTCGATGAAGAATGCCTGTTTCCCAATTTCCGTTTAATCCAGCTCGCTGAGTCCCGTGTACAACTCATAGTAACGCCCTTTTTGTGAAAGCAAATCGTCATGGTCGCCACGCTCGATAATCTCTCCGTTTTCCAAAACCATAATCGCATTTGCATTTCGAACGGTGGACAACCTGTGGGCAATCACCAGCGTGGTTCTTGTTGCCATCAGGCGGTCCATTCCCTTTTCAATATGTTTCTCCGTCCTGGTATCTACGGAGCTGGTAGCTTCATCCAGAATCAGGACGGGCGCTTTGGAGATAGCCGCCCTTGCAATGTTGATCAGCTGCCTTTGCCCCTGGCTTAAGTTTGCGCCGTCCCCCTCCAACATGGTGTCATATCCATGCTCTAACCGCATAATGAAGGAATGGGCGCTGGCCGTCCTTGCCGCCTGTTCCACCTCTTCATCCGTTGCGTCTAACCTGCCATAGCGTATGTTTTCCCTGACCGTTCCCGTAAATAAATGGGTATCCTGCAAAACCATGGCAATATTTTTCCGGAGGGAATCCCTCTCGAGCTCCGATATAGGTATATTATCCACAGTAATACTGCCTTCGTCAATATCGTAAAATCTGATAATCAGATTTGTGATGGTAGTTTTCCCTGCTCCCGTAGAGCCCACAAAGGCAATCTTCTGTCCCGGCTTCGCATACAGGGAAACATTTTTCAGGATGGTTTTATCCGGATTATAGCCAAAGGTGACATCCTTTAAGGTGACCGCACCTTTTACTTCTTTATAATAGAAGCTCTCATCCTGCCTCAGTACATCCTCCATAAACCCGTCCGCACCGGCGACGGGGCTGGTCTTTGGAATTGCATAAAAGCTCTTTTCCTGCTCCTTATCTTCCACAATGCGGACGGCTGACCTGGCATCCTCTTTTTCCGGCTCCGCGTCCATCACGGCAAAAACCCGCTCCGCACCGGCCAGTGCGGAAAAGAGTGTGTTTACCTGCATGGCCACCTCGTTGAGCGGCCTGGAAAACTGCCTTGAATAGTTCACAAACACCGTAAGACCGCCTATGTCAAAGCCGCGCAGCACGCATAAGATTCCGCCGATGCAGGCGGTCAGGGAGTAGCTCACCTGACTTAAGTTCCCCACAACCGGCCCCATGATGCCGCCGAAAAACTGGGCTTTTATCTGCTTGCCCTTCAAATCATTGTTTAAGTATGCAAATTCTTCCTTTGCATCCTCCTCATGGGTAAAGACCTTAACCACCTTCTGTCCGGTTACCGTCTCCTCGATATATCCGTTCATGGCGCCGATGGCCGCCTGCTGGGCCCGGTAGTATTTCCGGCTTCTGCCTGCCACAATCTGCGCGGCCTTTAGCATCACCGGAACCATGAATACGGTAATCAGCGTCAGCCACACATTGGTATATATCATAAGGGCAAATGTGCCTATAATGTTGATTGCCCCTGAAATCAGCTGAACCACCGTATTGTTTACCATTTCCCCCACAGCGTCCACATCGTTGGTAAAACGGCTCATCACATCGCCGTGATTGTTGGTGTCATAATAGCGCACCGGCAGCTTTTGCAGCTTGCAAAACAGGTCGTTTCTCAGCTTCATGATTGCGTTTTGGGATACGCCCACCATGATTCTCATCTGAAAGTACTGGGCCGCCACGCCCACTAAATAAATTACTGCCATGGTGAGGATTCCCCGAAACAGCAAAGCAACACTTCCGTTTTCCGAGGTAAGCCCGTTGATAATGGGCCTGAGCATGTAAGAGCCGGCCAGATTGGCAATCGTACCGCAAATCACACAGAAAAATACGATTCCCAGCTTCCACTTTTCATCCGCAATGTAGGCAAACAGCCTTCCGACGGTCATGCGCATATTTTTAGGCTTTCCGCCGGCCATGCCTCTGCCGCCCCTTCTTCCCGGCCCGTGGCCTCCGGGGCCTTTTGGCATGCCGCCGGGAGGCCCCGCCACCGCCGCTTCATTCGCAGGGTTGAGCCTGCTTTCATATTTTTTCCGAAAATATTCCAGTTTTTCCTGTCTCATGACGCACACGCCTCCTTATCCATCTGAGAATAATAAATTTCCTGATAAGGCCCGCACTCCCTGAGGAGCTTTTCATGGCTGCCCATACCCACAATCCTGCCTTCGTCCAGCACTAAAATCTGGTCCGCATCCATCACGGAAGTGATTCTCTGGGCAATGATAATCTTCGTGGTACTTTTCAGCGTGCCGGTAAAGCTTTCCCTGATTTTTGCCTCGGTAGCCGTATCCACCGCGCTGGTGGAATCATCCAGAATGAGGATTTTGGGCTTTTTCAGGAGCGCTCTGGCAATGCAGAGCCTTTGCTTTTGTCCGCCTGACACATTTACACCGCCCTGTCCTAATTCCGTCTCATACCCCTGCGTGAAGGAGCTGACAAAGTCGTCCGCCTGAGCTGCCTTAGCGGCCGCAACCGTCTCGTCAACGGAAGCCTCCGCGTCTCCCCACATCAGATTTTCCATAATCGTGCCCGAAAACAGGATGTTTTTCTGCAAAACCATTCCAACGCCGTCCCGCAGGTTCTTCAAGGAATAATCCTTTACGTTAACGCCGTCCACCAAAACCTCTCCCCCATCTACGTCGTAGAGCCTTGGAATCATCTGAACCAGCGTGGTCTTGCCGCTGCCCGTGCCTCCGATAATGCCCAGAATCTGTCCGCTTTCCACCTTGAAACTGATGTGGGAGAGCACCGCTTCCTTACTTTCCTTATAATATCTGAAAGTAACGTCCCTAAATTCCACTCTGCCGCTGTTTACGGTTTTTTCAGGATTTCCGCAGCCTTCGTCAGTGAGATCCACTTCCGTATCCAGCACCTGCGTGATACGGCGCAGGGACGCAAGCGCCCTTGAGCTCTGCAAAAGAACCATGGCCAGCATCATAAGGGACATCAGAATCTGCACAATATAAGTAGTAAAGGCTGTCAGGTCGCCTACCGGCATTGTTCCTGCCAGAATCTGTTTTCCCCCAAACCACACGACACCCAGCGTCGTAATATTCATCATACACATCATGATTGGCATATTCAAAATGACAATCTTAAAAGCTCCAAGACTTGACTCCTTCAGTTCTTCGTTTGCCTTTGCAAAACGTTCCTCCTCATAATCACCCCTCACAAAGGATTTGATCACCCGTACATTGGTGAGCACCTCCTGAATGGTGGAGTTCAGCGCGTCCAGCTTCTTTTGCATAATATCAAATTTGGGGAAAGCCGTTTTAATTACAAGGCCAATCAGCAGCGCCAGAACCGGTATCACCACCAGCACCACCAAAGCAAGCTGAGCGTTCATTACAAAGGCCATAATCAGCCCTCCTATCAGCATTCCGGGCCCCCTCAGCATCATGCGCAGCGCCATATTAACCAGATTCTGCACCTGAGTAATATCGTTGGTCAGCCTGGTCACAAGAGAACCGGTACTGAACTGGTCAAGATTTGCGAAGGAAAATTTCTGCACCTTGTCGAACACATCGCTCCTTAAATCCGATGCAAAATTGATTGCCGCTTTTGCGCCGAAATAAGCGCCCAGAACGCCTCCTAGCAGCATAAGAAAAGCCGTAAAAATCATGGCAATTCCCATCCCGATTATGTAGCCGACATTTCTGTCAGCCGCTCCCACATTAATAATATTCGCCATAAGCTTAGGCAGCACCACTTCGCCAATCACTTCAACTATCATAAAAATTGGCCCTAAAATAAATGCTGACAGGTATGGCTTTACATACTTCCAATATCTTTTCATTGTTTATACCTCCTGACGCAGGAAACACCTGCAATATTATACTTGTGTCATTTATCTCCTGACTATAATAGTCAAAGATTCTGATAATATCTTTCGCAATTTTGGATTATTCTTAAAAAGAATTTCTCCAAAAGCGCCATCTCCTCCTCTGAAAATCCTACAAACAAAGCGTTTTCCACCTCCTGAAAGTAGCTGTGGCTTATGTCGATGATTCTTTTTCCTTTATCCGTCATAACCACATGATTCATGCGGTTATCCTCCGCGCTGCATTGTCTGCTGATATACCCTGCCTTTTCCAGCTTCTTAAGCGTAACCGCCACCGCAGCCGACGAAATATCCAGTTCATCGGCAAGTTCCGTCTGAGAGCAATCCGGATGTTCGCTTAACATCATTAATATTCTATGCTGGCTCCTGTACACTCCCGTACTTGAGACTTTCTTGCCAATTGCCCTCTTAAAAAATTGATCCAACTGCCGAAAAAGATTTACCAGCCGGTACTGTATATTCTTTTCCATAATCTTCTCCTTTTACAATGATAGTTCAGCTCTCCCCAATCCTGACAAAGAATGCGCGCCTTTTAAGGCGTTTTTTAACGCCTTAGAACTTTTCTTCACACGATAGCGCTTAATTCTTTAATTAGTTAATAGTTAATTTGTTAATATTTAACTAGTTAACTATTTAGCATTATACATTTCTTAAAAATGAATGTCAAGACGGATTTTACCAATTTCATAGTTTCACAGTTTTAGCTTTCACAATTTTATAATTTCACAAATTAGAAGCAAATTTTTAAGCATTTTTTAGAGTGAGTCTTTACCGGAAAAACGCCGCCCCTAAAATATACAGCAGCGCCAAATGTATCGGGTAAAAGGCATAAAAAATATATTTCAGCTTCATTCCTCTTTGCCCGTTGTACATTGCCACAAAAATAAAAGCCAGGGGAGCCGTAATCTCATACAAAAAGGCCGCGCAGCCTGCTATTATCTGCCCCGCCCTGTTCTTTCTGAAAAGGAACAGCAGGGCAATTGCTATGATCCCGTTTGCCCCATAATCGCAGCATATTTTCTCCGCCACAAAAGCCGCCGTCAAAAAACATGCGCCCATACCGGCCCACTTCACCCAGAGCCCGCCTGCAAGCTCCTCTGTTTTTTCCATCCCCCACATCATCAAAAAACCAAGAAAAAGGGTAAAGAAAACATTTTGACCCGTATGGTCGCTTATTTTTCCATAAAAGGCCAAATCAAAGGGCAGCTCCGAAAGGAGAGCAAACAGAAAAAGACGTTCCGCATACCTTACCCTGTTATGCGTCTTTTCAAATCCTTCTACCAGCAAAAAGCAGTAGATTGGAAAGGCAAGCCTGCCTATCACATTCCGCATTATCAGATAAGCCACATAGACCTGCCCTGTGACCCCCGCCTGAAGCATTTCCTGAATATAGGCAATGGAAAAATCCACTTTAAAGGTCAGTCCCTGGGAATTATGCGCCAAAAACTGACCCAGCAAAACAGCGCCGGTATGATCGATTAACATGGATATTACCGCTATTATTTTTAATGTGCTTCCGCTTATCCCTATGGTCTTTCGCATTCTTGTACCCATTCTCTTTATTCCCGCGAGGGTCCTTTGCCCCGCATCTTGCTGTGCTACAAGTTTGATGCCACGTCAGCTTGCTGCGGGATCTTTGACCTTCCTTCAATAGCCCGGCAGCGCTTCATGACGCAGCTTCTTTTACTACAACTTCTCCATCATACACGATTTTTTATCTTCTTTCAACAGTCTCCTTTTCATACTGGTATGGTTAAAAAGTTTTAATTTGGCACTTTTAGCAGTGCCACTTACGCATATAATAAGATACAACAATTCACTTAAGCATTTCAGGAGGACTAAACTTATGAAAAACCAAAATGTACAAAAAATTGCAATGACCGGACTCATGGCCGCTTTATCCTACGTAGTATTTACTTTTCTGCAGATTAAAATTCCCCTTCCCGGAGGCGACGCCACATCCATCCATTTAGGAAACGCCGTGTGCGTGCTTGGGGCTTTGATTCTCGGAGGTTTCTACGGCGGCCTTGGGGGCGCTATCGGAATGACCATCGGCGATCTGCTTGACCCTGTTTATGTGGTGTATGCTCCCAAGACCTTTTTCTTAAAGCTGTGCATCGGTTTGGTTACAGGGCTGATTGCTCACAAAATTGGCAGGATTACCCTGGAAACCGACCATAAAAAGGTTGCAATCCTGACAGTTCTCGCCGCTGTGGGCGGACTGTTGTTTAACGTAATTTTTGACCCCTTAATCGGATACTTTTACAAGCTTGCTATTTTAGGAAAACCTGCGGCGGAACTTACCCTTGCATGGAATGTGGCTTCCACCTCCATCAATGCGGTTACCTCCACCATTGTGGCTTCCCTTGTGTATCTGGCCCTCCGGCCCGCTTTGAAGAAGGCAGGACTTTTCTTTGTTATCGGGAAGGAGAAGGGGGCGAACTAATCTGTCAATGCCTGAAAGAATGGTTGATGGAGCAGAAACAGAATTTTTAATTTCCTATTTATGTCGGCTGTACAAGGTTGTGATAATCCGGAAGTGTATGTTATAATTTTTATATACAAAGGAACTACTGTGAAAAATAAATTTTTTACAGGCAAATTTGTGCTTACGCCCAAATTTGCGGGCCATTGGAAACATGGAGGATTCCTATGAAAGACAAAAAAATACAATGGCATCCGGGATTTGTGGCGGCCATGAATCTGGAATTTGCGCAAGACAGGCCAGGGCTGATATTTGAAAAAGAGTACAACCTGAACACAAAGCCGTTAGAAATAGACTTGCTGGTGATAAAAAAAGACCCTGCCGTGAAGATATCCAACGAAATAGGAAATCTTTTCAGGGGGCATAATATCATGGAATATAAGTCTCCGGAAGACGGACTTGATATAGATGCATTTTATAAGGCGGGAGCTTACGCGGGACTCTATAAATCTTATGGCGAGACTACGGATGCGATAAAAGCCGACGATGTGACGGTATCCCTCGTAAGGGAAGCCAGACCGACGGGCTTATTCCGGTATTTCACAGAACATCATTATACGGTATTGAATCCCTACCGTGGAATATACTATGTTGAAGGAGCAGTCTTATTTCCGACCCAAATCGTTGTTACAGGGGAATTGGACGAAGTGTCGCATATCTGGCTGAGCGCATTGTCAGAGCGGATGGAAGAGCAGGAAATGGTCAGGCTGCTGGAAAGTGCCGGAAAATTATCAGGGAAAGCAGATAAAGAATTTGCGGATTCCGTCCTGGAAGTAAGCATTGGAGCAAATAAACATATGATTCAAAAGTTGATGGGAGAGGATAGTATGTGTCAGGCGTTGATGGAGATTATGGAGCCGCAGTTGCTGCTCAGGGAAAAAGAAGGAAGAATCGAAGGAAGAATTGAAGGAACAGTAGATACAATGAGAGAGTTCGGGCGTGGAGATGATGAGATAAAAGAAATGATTATACGCAAGTATTCTCTTACCGATGAGGAAGCCGAAGCATATTTGTAAGTGCGAATCCTCTTATTTCATCGGGCAGGGAAGATTTCTCCCTGCCCGCCGCGCGGCCCGTGCGCCTCTTTAGCGGCATATTTCCTCTGCGAGGGCCTGTATATCAAACGCTGCCACGCTTCGCGAGACAGCTTATTAATTAAAACAAGCTGGTCTCAATTTGAGATCCAGCTTGTTTTTGTCCCTCTGTTAAATCTGTGTTCAGATACCGCATGGTTTAAGCGGATGCAGCAAAAACCCGGCCAGTTTGAAACAGGAAATCCCCAAAGGAATCAGCAGCAAGGTACAGCAAAAAATCACGCCAATTACGCCGCACAAAATAGCGCAGGGGAGACAAACCGCCAGTTTAAACACCAGCTTCAACACACCGCCCAAAAGATGAAAGCAAAATCCCAATACCAAAAACAGTATCAATAAAGTCAATAATACGATTAAGGTAACCATTCTCATTCCTCCTGTTCATCAAGCGCCGCCACGCTTCGCGGGACAGCTTATTTATTAAAATATATGGAAATGTTTCCCATGCTGCATTCCAGTTCGATTGTCTTTGAAGCGCCGTTTTGAATCGTTCTTTCCGCCGCAAGGGCTGAAACACTGCTTCCATTTATATCAATATTCCCGGCGCTGCATTCAAGTTCATAATTGTAATCACTTTCTTCTCCGTTAAGAAAAAGCTCTATATTTCCCATGCCGCATTCCGCGTTCAGATCATTTTCCACAGCCCCTTCATAAAAACATTCTCCCATTCCAACCGCCAGAGAAAGATCCTGAGCGCGCATTTGATTGGCATTAAAATTCCCCGCTCCAATATCCGCCGAAAGCTCCTTTGCCTCCACCTGGTTCATGACGCATTCCCCGGCCCCTATCTGTACCGACACTTCTTCCGCCTGCAGGGACGCAAGCTCCATCCTGCCCGCCCCGATTTCGATATCCGCCTCGTTAAAATGGCTTCCCGCCGGAAAAGTCAAAGTAAAAATATTTTTATTGGTATTTGTTCCAAATGTCTTAATTCCTGTAAATCCTTCCAGATGTAAGGTTTTATCCTTCACCCGGTAATTGCAGCCTCCAACACCTTCTATGGTAATATCCACCATGCCGTCCGCCGCTTCTTTCTCCCTGATATAAAAATCTCCCGCTCCTAATTCAAGCTCCAGATTTCTGATATCTTCTACGGATATCCTGTCTTCCCACACTTCGGCTTTTGCCTTTTTACCATTTACCGTAAGATGAGTAGGATTTGTTCCCCAATTATGGTGCCATCCGCCGCCGGTTATCCTGTCTGCAAAGCTTTCAAACACATTCTCCGCCGTCTCCAGCTTTCCGTCCAGGTATGCGTCATTTTTGATTATATGCAGCGCATTGATGCCGCCAACAGCCCCGCTGATAAGGCAAAAAACGATTCCTACTACCATCAAAATACCTGCCGCAATAAAACTTCCCTTCACAAATTTATTCATTACTTTCCCCCTCCTATCATATTCGTCACCTTTTTATAAAGATACTTAATACCACGCCAAGCGCCAGGCATCGCTTTTGTTGCCAGAAAATACGTAAAGAGCATACAAAAAATCCCTAAGGCCCCGCAAATAAAGCCCGCTCCCAAAAGACCGATTCCCTTAATCGGGGAGACAAAAAGGCAGCCGATTCCCGTTACCACCAAAAGAACCGCCGCAAAATAAAGAACAAAAGCCGATGCGGCTATGGCAATAGCCGCTGCCGCTATGGTGGCAACTATGCCAAACAGAGTGCCTACAATTCCCCCTATGCCGCCTAAAATGGCCGGCGCTAAGAGAACGCAGCCGATTATAATAAGCGCAATCGCCCAGGTCGACATCCCTTTTTTCTTTTCTCCGGAACTGGTTTTTATCTCGCCCGTATAAGCGCCGGCTCCACCGGTACCGTTTTCTTGATAACCGCCGGTACGGGAATTGTCATATCCTGCCTGACCGCTTTGTCCGTAAGCGCTCTTTTGACTTTCCCCATAAGCGCCTGACCGGCTTTCCCCGCAGCCTTCTTTTTGGGGATTCTCATAATATGCCGAACTTTCACCCTTGTTTTTACCGGCAGACATATTCTTTTCCTGTCCTGCAAAGATATCCTTTTCCCCGGCGTTTGCCTGATATTCTCTTTTTATTACAGGATTTTGCTGGGACGACGGCGTGCTTGTAAACCCGTTTTCCGTAAACTCACCGGAACCGGAATTGTCGCTTAAGCCATCCCTGACAATTCCTGCCACCTGCGCAGGCGATCCAAGGGCTTTTATAACCTCCTGCTCATTTTCCCTTCCCGCGTCGTTGAAATAGTCATTATAATATTGAAGCGCCTCCTCCTTCTCGCTTGGCGAAATATCAGAGAGTAATTCCTCCAATTGCCGCATAAATTCCCATCTGCTCATTCTTTCATTCCTCCCTCAAATATACTGTTAATTTTAGCAGAATATTTTCTCCATTCACTTTCATATAAATTAAGCTGCAAGCGCCCTTTTTCCGTAGCCTTGTAATACCTTCTGTTCCTGCCGGCACACTCCATATCGTAAACCTCAAGGCATTCATCCTTTTGCAGCCTTCTAAGTACCGGGTACAGAGTGGATTCCGAAAGCTCAATCGCCTGTCTTACATCCTGCGTAATTTTATATCCGTAGGCTCCCTCCGGCTCCCTGGATACAACTGCCAGCACAATGGCGTCCAAGAGCGCTGCTCCTGTGTTAAAGACCATAGCTCCCTCCTTATATTTCCTTTATAATATTATATGGCATATAGTATTGTATTTGATACACATACTATATGCCATATAATATTGTTTTGTCAATAGCTTTATTCTTAATTTTTACAGAAACTATTTCATGCTCCGGATTATTCTTTCGCCATCGCCTTCACTTTTGCCAGCCCTTTCTCAACCGGCGGCAGCATTAAGAGCATTACCGTGATAACAGCCTCCGGCCCCAAATAGGCTCCGTTGTAAATAAGGGAATAAACGGGCGCTGACATATCGTAATAGACCCCATTGCTTCCAAAGAAAATCATACCTGACAAAAAAGTAAAGAAATATCTTCCCAAAACCCCCAAAATATAGCCCCATAGCAGCCCCCTCTTTTTATTTGCAAACACACCGGAAAGCCCCAAAGCTCCGAAGCCAAAAATGTAATCCATAAAAAGCTGTGCAATGCCAATGATGTAAGGGTCCACTATCAGCTGCAGCAGCCCATAGGCAATCGCCGACATAAGCCCCGCCCGCAGCCCAAACATGTATCCAATAAGACAGATAAACAACATGCTGCACAGGGTAACGGAACCGCCCATAGGCATATCCGCCAGCTTAATCATACTGGTCACCATGCCAAGAGCCATAGCCGCCGCGGAAAACACCAGCTGCTTTGTGCCGACTTTTTTCTTTTTATCCTCCCCCACAAGACAGCCCAATATGAGCACTACAAGCATAAGCGCAATAAATGCCCCATACCCGGCCCCCGTCAGTTCAAAATAGCTGCCCCACTGTTCATCCACAATTTCTTTCACAAAAAAAGACATAAAAAAACCTCCTTATCATTATGATGACATCACAGGAGGAGTTGCGTTTCACAAATATTTTTTATCTAATCCCATAAAACCCTGAAAACTATATCAAACCGGCAAAACGACGGATTCGGCGCCGCCAACGCTGCCACACCACGCGCTTCACGGTTCGGCCATTCTCCAAACGCTTCACGATATAACTTATGGAATTAGAACATACCATTTATGAAAATCAGCTTCCCTACGCCGGTATTGTCCGGTTCAGGTAATGAGGGTCTGCGCGCGGCTCATCTTCGTCCACACGCACTCTCAGCTTGCGCTCCCCTAGCGATATTTAATTAATAATAAAATACTTCCGATATGCCTACTTGTCAAGACACTTTATAGTTACTCAAAATAACTTTGTTAGTTACTATTCACGGACAACAGTTTAAACCTTACACAAACGGATTGTAAAATCTGTTTCCATCCGCAAATGTGATTGTCAGCGCTACAATTGCAAATATTACCGTAAACAAAATGGTGAGATAATCATTTCTTTTCAGCTCTTTTGCCATGTACCAGGTTCTTTTCCTGTGCTTCCCAAACCCCCGCAGTTCCATAGCATTGCTCACGGTATCAATCCTGTCCATGCTGGAAAAAATCAAAGGAAATATAATAGACGCGGTACTTTTTATCCTATTAAAAAAGGATGCCTTCCCCGACATTTCAATTCCTCTCGCCTCCTGGGCATGCTTAATTTTCGTAAACTCACCCTGCACATCCGGAATATACCGGAGCGCAATGGAAATGGCATATCCTACATTATAGCTAATCCCAATCTTATTCATGGAAGCCGCAAACTCGCTGGGATTGGTGGTTACAAGGAACATAAAAACCGTTGGAATAATGGTAAAATACTTTATCACTACATTCAGCTCATAAAAAAGCTGCTCCAATGTCATATCATAACGCCCTGCCAAATGAAAAAGCACTGTTCTTGTGCCATAAATATGAGTTCCCTGATCCGGAGAAAAAAGAAAAATAGCAACCACATTAAAGATAAGAAAAACCATGACCACTTTAAACACGGAGCCGACCTGTTCCCAGCGTGTTTTCGAAATTTTAAAGACGATCAGGCTGAACGCTACCATAAAAATCAGAATTCTGGTATCGTAGGTCATCATGCTCACCACGCACCACAGCAGGAAAAAAATAAGCTTGGTGACGCCGCTTAACTGATGAATCCAGGTATCTTTTTCTTCATAGGATAATATCTTAGACATATGCCGGATTCTCCTTTCCTTTTTCTATCCGTAGTTTGCGCTGCTGTCTTTCATAGGTAATAAAACGCTCCACAAACTCCGAAGGATTGTCAATCTGGCAGTTCACCGCCAAATCATATAAGGAAGTCTTCTTAAGGTATGCCTTGTCCGCAATCTGTTCATTGGTCAATATCTTAGCAGGCGCATCATCCGCAATCAAATGTCCGTCCGATATCACAATCGCGCGATCCGTATATTCCAGCATCAAATGCATATCATGTGTTATCATGATTACTGTTATTCCAAGATTTTCATTGATATTCTTCAGAAACTCCATAATTTCCGTATAGTGTCTGTAGTCCTGTCCCGCCGTAGGTTCGTCCAGAATCAGTACTTCGGGATTCATGACCAATATGGAGGCTATGGACACTCTTTTTTTCTGCCCAAAGCTTAAAGCCGATACCGGCCAGTTTCTAAAAGGATAAAGGCCGCAAATCTTTAAGGTCTCGTAAACCCTTTCTTTTATCTCGTCCTCCGGCACGCCCCGGACGCTCAGCCCTAAGGCTACCTCCTCATAAATCATAGGCTTGGATATCATCTGGTTGGGACTTTGCATCACAAGACCAATTTTTTCTCCCCGCTCTTTGATAGACAAGGGAGCCACATCCTCCCCATTTAAGAGAATGCGCCCTTTCGTGGGCTTATAAAAACCGCAGATTAAATTGGAAAGAGTTGACTTGCCGGCGCCGTTTTTCCCTACAATGCTGACCATTTCTCCTTTTTTGATATCAAAATGTATGTGTTGGAGAATGGGCTTTCCCTCCACATAGGAAAAATATAAGTCCTCCACTTTAAGAGCCGAGGCGGATTCTTCTTTTTCCTTTTTCCGCTCCGCCTTGTTAAACCATTCTTTCAGAGGAGTTTTGTAGTTTTCCAGTTTCATGGTCTCGATATGCTGAGGCAGGTCGGACGCCGAAATGCTGCATCCTGCATGTTTTAACGCCGTTATGTAAAGCGGTTCCCTGATTCCCTGCCTTAAAAGAACATCCGTTACCAGCAATTCGTCGGGCACGGTATCCGCCACAATCCGTCCCTCTCCCACCACGATAATTCTGTCCACATCCCGATAGAGAGCATCCTCCAGGCGATGCTCAATAATGATAATTGTGGATTTTCTGTTTTTTTGAATCTGATCGATTAAGGCGATGGCACGTTTGCCGGTGGCCGGATCCAAATTGGCCAAAGGCTCGTCAAAAAGTAGGATTTTCACATCGTCCACCATAACGCCGCCCATGGACACACGCTGTTTTTGTCCCCCGGAAAGCTCTCTGGGCGCATTGTCAAGGAGCTTTTTCACATCCACCAGTTCCGCCACTTCATCTACTTTGACAAACATTTCCTCCTGGGGCACCAGATTATTTTCCAGCGAAAAAGCCAAATCCTCCGCCACGGTAAGGCCGATAAACTGTCCGTCCGTATCCTGAAGCACCGTTCCCACAATCTGGGAAATGCCAAACAGACCCAACTTTGCCGGATCCTTCCCATCCACCCGCAAGGTTCCTGTCATATCCCCCGGATAAGAAAAAGGCGCCAGACCATTGATACAGTGGGCAAGAGTTGATTTCCCCGAACCGGAAGGCCCTACGATTAATACCTTCTCTCCGGGCATAATGGAAAGGTTAATATCCCGGAGAGTCGGCTCTGTCTGTGCCCGATATTTAAATGAAAAATCTTTAAACTCAATCACAGGCTCCATGCATTAGTCCTCTTTGCTAAGGCTTGATGATTTCGCTCCGATCTTAGAATAGCCCACGCACAGCAGGGTACCTAAAATACCAATAATCAAAATGTTTCCTATAAATGCAAATGCGCCCTGGACAAATACTTTATTGGCAGGCTCCGCATAAATCACTATGTCTAAAACAGGCGCTACCAAAATCCATGCGGCAGCGTTAGCAATGATCTGCATTACGTTAAACAGTACAATCGTCTTTGTATTCGTAAATCCGCCCTCTTTCACAGCATATTTCGCTGCTAAAAGACCAATTACGCCGCCCACAACCGCCTCCGGCACAACCCAGCTCCACCATACGCTGCCATAAAACATTGCATCTCCAAGAGCATGTCCCAAAAGACCAACCAGGCCGCCTACTATCGGGCCAAATACAGCTGCAAGAAAGGCCATAATTGCCATACGGGGCTGTAAATAGGTATTGGGAATCGGCGTGGGAATCTGAATCTCTGTCAGAGCCACAAACAAGGCCGTACCAATACCAATTGCAACAACTTCTTTGATGCCAAATTTAGACTTCATTTTTCCCTCATTTCTGCGCGGCATTTCATTTTTATGGAGCCTGCCAATGCCGCGCGGCCGCAGCCTCCACTTTTCATTTGCTTTGTTTTCCGGGAGCCCGTTCCCACATGCTTTCCTTACACATGCCGCCCTGCGGAATCACAAATCCTGATGAAGAATGCCTGTTTTCCGAGGCACTCTTCTGAGTGTGAAGTTTTAATTGTTCTTAGGCGGCGTTTTTTGACGCCTTAGAACTTTTCTTCACACTAGCTCCCTCTGTAACAAAGTCAGTATAACACAATTTCCTGTCCAAGTGCAAAAGAATATATGATTTTTTGTGCTACGTCTTTACCGGTAAGCCGTGTAAGAGCCTCCGCATAATAATCCAGCTGGATCTGATATCTGTTAATCAGCTCTTCGGAAGCGGTAACCGCGTCCGTTTTGTAGTCGGCCACCACAATTTTCCCTTCCTCCTCAAAAAAAACGTCGATGATCCCCTGTATCAGAACCTGCTCCCCTGCCGGAAATTCCTCCTTAAGCCTGCTTGCCGCAAGCCCTAACACAAAAGGCTGCTCCCGCCACAGCTTCCCTGTTTTTTCAGCCTGCGCCATCCGCCTTGCAAGGCCGGTTTCAAAAAAAACGCAAAGCTTTGTATCGGAAATACCGTCCCGCCAGGTCTGATCCAGCAGTCCCTGCTTTACAAACCCGTCAAGCTGACGGTTACATTCCGCTTTTATCTCTTTTGGCGACCGGCCTTTCTCCAATACCGCCTCAAAATCAATCAGCTCCATCACCTTGTGGTAGGCGCTTCCCCTGTCAGAACCGGACAGCCCTTCCTTTGATTTGATAAAAGAAGGAATATAAGGCACAATCTCCGGCTCTTCAAACAGTTCTTTTGCAAATGCCTGTTCAAGACGCTTTCCCTCTCCCGGGCCGAACTCCAAATCATCTGTTGACCGCTCCGATAAATCATGCATCCCCTTCTTTTTCAGTTCTGACACCGTCGTCTTTACATAAAGCTCGGAAAGATACTGATAAGGATAGGTTCTGTCAAACTGTTTTGACAGCTCCGCCATAAGCTCATTGTCCACTTCGGTCATCCTCATACTCTCCCTGCGGCGCCTCTGCAGGGCAGCGTCCTCTATATCCTTCGCCAGTCTGTCCCTGACATCAAGAATTTGAACATCCTTAAGGCAGGGAAAAATAAAATCCAGATAGCTCCCGGCGTCTGCCAGCGCGGAAAAAGGAACCTTTCCATCTTCACGCCAAATCTGTGCTCCAAATTCCTTTTCCTGATTTAATTTCTCGCGAAACTTTTCCCCGTCATCCGTCATGGCTGTGAGAATCAGCTTCTCCTTTGCCCTGGTCATTGCCACGTAAAGCACCCGCATTTCCTCCCCCAGAGCATCTAATTTCATTTTCAGTGCCGCTACGTTTTTCTTTAAGGTGTGGCTCTTAAGACGCAGATCGCTGTCTATATAATCCACTCCAATTCCCATATCTATATCCGCAATCAATCTGCCGCTGATATCCTGCATATTAAACTTTTTGGAAAGGCCCGCCACAAAGCAGACCGGAAATTCCAGCCCTTTGCTTTTGTGAATGCTCATAATGCGCACCACATCCGCATTTTCATCCAGCACATCCGCCTCCCCATAATCCACCTCATACTTTTCCAACTGCTCCACATACCGCAGAAAATGAAACAGGCCGTAATAGCTGGTATTTTCAAACGCCGCCGCCCTGGTCAGCAGCATTTCCACATTTGCCCTGCGCTGCTCTCCTCCGGGACGGGCCGTTACATAATCAAGATAACCGGTATCGCTTAAAATCTCCTGAATCAGTTTATGAATAGGCGTGTAGGCCGTCTTTTTTCTATAATAAGAAAGCCGGTCTAAAAATTCCCGTATCCTTTCCCGCAAAGGGCCCTCGTAGGAATTTAACAATTCGTATAACGGAAGCTTTTTATCCATCGCACGCACGCAGGCTATTTCCTCCTTCGTGAACCCTCCGAAAAAGGAGATTAGCGTACCATAGAGCGGAATATCCTGGAGCGGATTATCCATTACATGTAGAAGCTGAAGCAATGTTCTTATTTCCACTGCCTGAAAATAGCCGGTCTGTGAAGGTACGTAAGCAGGAATCCCTTCCCTTTCCAGAACTCTTTTAAAATCCTGCGCCCAGCCGGCCGCAGTCCGAAGTAAAATAACAATATCCCCATATTTTAAAGGGCGAAGGCATCCTGTGGCCTTGTCCGTCACTTTAAGACTTTGGCGAAGCCGCCATATTTTGTCCGCAATGACAGACGCTTCCTGCTCCCTTGCGCTTAAGGAAGACTCCGCATCTTTCCCTATAACGATATATTCCGTCTCATAAGGAGAAACCGGTTCGGCATCAAACACATTTTCTTTTTCTAAGGACGCGCTGTTTAATGATGGGTCGCCTAATGATATCTCATGATATGACGCATCCTCCCAAATAGCCGGTTCCGGATAAACCGCTCCCTCATAAAGAGCCGCCTCGTCGTCATACGCTATGCCGCCAAGCTTTGTACTCATAATTCTTTGAAAGAGTTTATTAACACTATTAAGCACCTGCGGACGGCTTCTGAAATTTTTATGTAAATCAATTCGCTGACAACTCCCGTCTTCTTTCGAATAACAGTTGTATTTTTCCATAAATAACTCAGGTCGTGCTAAACGGAACTTATAAATGCTCTGCTTCACATCCCCCACCATAAATCGGTTAAAGTTTCCCTCATCCTCCCCCGATATGCTCTTTAAAAGCAGCTCCTGTACCAGATTGCTGTCCTGATATTCGTCAATTAATATCTCCGCAAAAAACTGCCGGTATTCTATTGCCGCCGGGGTGGGACTTATACCGCCGTCCTCCTGCCTTTTCAAAAGAATGTTTAAAGCAAAATGTTCCATATCATAGAAATCTATGATATTTTCCTCACGCTTTTTATTATCCAGCCTTTCCTGATAAGCAAGCGTTAACGACAAAAGCGTCTCCACAAAAGGCGCCGCTTTCTCCATCCGCTCCACTACCTGCTGCGGCGAAAGGATGAGATAGGATTCTTTTAGATCCTCAAGCTTCTTTTTTACATCCTTTCGTATCTGCCGAACCTTTTCCCTGCACGCCTGGTTTACCGTATCATCCTTTTTAGAGGGAAGCCGCCCGAAAGAAATCCTTTCAAATGCCTCGTAATAATCTGACAGGCTTTTGCTTTTTAAAAGGCGCTCTACCATTTCACGTTCCTGCTCCACCACGCTCCCATACATATACGGGCCGTCCGGCCTGTCAATAATACTGGCCGCCGTATCCAGACCTGACTTGCACTCCTCTATCACCATACCGAAATAATGCAGCAAATATTTACACCAATCCGTATTTTCCAGCTCTGAAACATCTGATATTTTATAGTCCTCCATGCATTGACCGATCCAGTCTTTTGGCCAGGGGCAACTCATGGAAAAACCGTACAGTTTTTCTATATATTCCGGCAAAAGTCTGTCGTTGCTTCCTCCGGTAAAGTATTCAACACAGTCAAAAAACGCCTGCTCTTTTTCCCCGTACTTTTCCTCCAAAAACGCCTGCATCACGTCCTGTCTCAGTAAACGCAGCTCCCCTTCATCCGCCACACGGAATCCCGGATCAAGACCGATATCGTTAAAATTATTCCTGATCACAAAAAGACAAAAGCTGTCAATGGTGGTGATCTGAGCATTGTGAAGCAGAGACGCCTGTTTTTGCAGGTGTAAATTCTCCGGTTCCTCCTCGAGCCTTTTGTCGATGGCAAGCCCAATTCTCTCACGCATCTCCGCCGCCGCCGCATTGGTAAAAGTCACCACCAAAAGACGGTCAATATCCACCGGACGTTTTTCGTCCGTGATCATACCGATAATCCGCTCCACCAGCACCGCCGTTTTCCCGGAACCCGCCGCCGCTGAAACCAGTATATTTCTATCCCGCACATCTATTACCTTTTGCTGCTCGGGGGTAAATGCAATTGCCATTTGTTTTCTCCTTCTTCAACCTTATTCTTAAATTAAATAACGCAAGAAATTATATTCATGTGCTTGCAAAACCTTTGGTACCCTGTTTTATCCAAAGTAAAAAAAATAAAAGTTTGTCGTGTTATTTATTTTCGTAACATTTTTCACATTGATAGGCAGCTGCCGGATTATATCTTCTTGTGCATATTCTCCTGCGTGTTTTCCTGCATTTCCTCGCGCATTTTTTCCAAAAGGAAATCATCGGGCAAAGAAGGCAGATTGCGCACATTACATCCCGGAAGTTTTTCTTCAAATTCGCAGACTCCTTTATAAGCGCAATAGGTACAAGACTCTCTTATCCCCTGTTTGCAGGGGTTCATCTCTATATTCCCTTCCAGAATCTGCTTTCCAAATTGTCTGATTTTGTGAGTCACAAACTGGGAAATCGTCTCATAATCGCCTCCTGAAATTGTGGAAGATCGCAGGGAAAAACCGCCGTCTTTTTTCCTCTCCACCGGAATAACCAAAGATTTATCCGTAAAGTTTTTATCCAAAAGGCTGACCACCTTCTCACTATCATTGACGATTCCCGTTGTACGCAGCTGCTTCAGGATTTCCCTGCCTAACTCTTCCTCCGGCAAAACCGTTTCCGCTTTCACCAAAGGGTCATCCACATGATAGTAAAGAAGAGCGGCAGGCACAATTTCCTTATCCGGATGATTTTTCTTTTCTATCTCCACCGCCACATTCATATAAACCACAAGCTGCAGCTGCAATCCGTAATAAAGAGCCGCCAGATCAAATTTCCTGCCGCCGGATTTATAGTCTATCACCTTCACGTACACATGCTCCTCGTCTTCGCAGGTATCGATTCTGTCAATCCTTCCCCTTAGCCTCATCTTTTCTTCCTCCGACAAAGAAAAGTCTACCGCCTCAAGCGCTTCTGCCCTTGAAAAAGACAATTCAAAAGCTGCCGGAACAAAATCCCCTTCCTGAAGCTGAGATTTCAAAGTATGGATGGTTCTTTTCAAAATCCGGTACATCCGCTCCACCATATATTCATACCTGGCGCTGCTATAAAGAATGGTTTCCCCATACGACGCCGTAACCGCCTCCAATGCCTCCCAAAGAAGCCTTTCCCCTTCCTCCTTGGGAAAGTCAAACCAGGTCAGATTGTTTTTTGCAAGTTTTCCTGCAAAGGCTTCCAGCACTTCATGAAAAATATTCCCCAAATCCGCCTGCTCAAAGCTGAATTCCTCCCGCTCCCTCAGGGTAAGGCCATATTGCAGGAAATGTGAATAAGCACAGGCCGCATACCGTTCCAGACGACTTACGCTGTTTTCCAGCATTTTCCCATAGAGAGCCTGCGCCACCGCCTTTGCCAAAGGTTTATGCTCATACCTTGCAAAGGCAGCCTCCGTCAGCTTCCCTACATAATTTCCATATCGCTCATCCATCGCATAAAAATGGTACAGGCACTCAAGCTCCCTCCTGTTCAAGGCCCCTTCTCTCCCTGCCGCATACTCCCTGATTTCTTCCGACAAAAGCGTCAACCCGTCTTTTTTCCCTACAATCTGCGCAAAAGGCGTCTGTGTCATATCCGATTTCTCTATCTGTACCTGTGGAAAAAGCTTCCTGAGCATGTCAATCAGATAAGAGGGCCTGATACTCTTTCCCTGACTGTTCATTTTGGAAAAGGACAGATACAGCCGATCGGAAGGTTTTGTCATATTCATGTACAGATACAGCCTTTGGATATACATTTTCTGTCTGGGAGTGGGCGCTAACTCAAATTCCGACTGTTGCAGAAATTCTCTGTCAAGATCGGAAATAATACCTCCTTTCGTACTGCCCTTTGGAATATTTCCGTCGTTGACACCTAAGAAAAATAACACCTTCACCTGCTTTAACCTGCTTCTCTCCATATCCCCCACTACAATCCTGTCCACACTTCCCGGAATGGTTCCCACTTCAATCTCAGAAAAACCGGCGTCCAGGATATCCGCAAACTCTTTAAGGCTCATAGGTTCTTCATCAAGAAGCTCTACTATCTGTTCTAAAAGCTCCATCACCAGCCTGTAAACCTGCGCGTATTCACGGGCCCGTTCCCTTTCTCCATTTTCCGTAAAAAACCGCTCGTATGCGGACAGCTTTTCCTGAATCTTTCCATTTACAATAAAATCATACAGCATCCGTACCAGCTCTCCGGCCGTTTTTTTCTTTTCCAAAAGGGGCTTCATTTGTTCCATAAAGCCTGTTCTTGTTGCATTAATTTCCTCAAGCAACGCAGTTTCTCCATCCTCCTGCGCCCCCTGTTTTTCCATAGCGCCTGTTTTTTTTGCTTTTCTGACAAACATCTGTCCCCATCTTTTCTTTCCCCTGATTCCTAAGGCCAGAACATAATTTTCAAGCCGGTCAACCTCCTCCTGTGTAAAATCTGCAAGACCGCACCGTAAAAAATGAAAAACCGATTCATAGGAAAAATCAGATAATACAATCTTAATAGCGCTTCTGATATACTCAATTAACGGATTTAACAAAAGTCCTCTGGTTCGGTCGAGAAAGATGGGAATATCATAAATAAGCCCTTCCCTTTCAAAATAGTCGGCATAGGTTTCCAAATCTCCCGCGACTATTGCAATATCCCGATAGCTATAGCCCTCCTCAAGCACCAGCCTCTTGATTTGAATGCAGACCTTTCGCACCTCCTTTGCCGGATTTAACGCCTCCATCATATGAATGCTGTCCCCTCCTTTTTTCACATAAGGCTGAATGGGATAGCGAAACAGTTGTTTTTCCAAATGAGCCATCTCTTCATTATTCTTAAATCTGGGCAGTGGAGATTGTCTGATAAAAATATCATCCGTTCTTTCCACACCTGCTTCTTTGGCCAGGCCACACAAATCCCCCACTGTTTTCTTACTGAGAAAGAACAGCTCCTGTTCTGCCCCTGCCCGAAAAGGATTTTCCCTGATATCTATTGTTATAGAAACAATGACTCTTTTGGTCAAATGTAAAAGTTCCTGTATTAATCGATATTGTATGGGCGTGAACCCTGTAAATCCGTCAAAAACAATCACGCTTTCCCTGACAATCTTAGACTTTCCCACAGCCTGGGTCAAAAGTTCTAAAGTTTCCTCCGTGGTAATAAAGCGCTCCTGTATATAAGATACAAACCCCTGATAAATAACTTCCAAATCCTTCAGCTTATAATACAGCGCTCCCCGTCCTTTTGCAAACTCCGCTAACGCTCCCACTCCCGAAGCGCTGATGCCATACTGCATAAACTCCGAAATGGCGGATTTTATCTCATGGATATACCCAATTTTGTTTAAATTTTTCCCGATAACAGGCATTTGTTCCGAAAGCTGCGCCGCCACCTTGCGCAACACAAGGCTTTTTCCCGTATCGTCCAAAACCGGTTTGTTTCCGTACCCGGTTTCCTCGAAAATACGATGGGCCAGACGTCCAAAGCTGAGCACATCAATGTTCATAATTCCACCGCATCCACTGGCGTTTACCAAATCCACCTGTGTCTGCATGGTAAACTGGTCCGGCACCAGAAATAAAAAATTGCAGGCAGGTTTTTCCCCTGCCCACTTAACAATGTCCTCATGGAGCCGTCTGCTTTTTCCGGCACCCGAACCGCCAAAATAAAACTGTAATCCCATAACTGGTTCCTCACTTCATATCCTTTTCTTTACTTTTCTTTATAAAAAAGGAATCATTTCTTTTACGGAGGAAAAAATCAGATCCGGTTTCACCTCCGACTCTTCCACATCCTTCATCCCCGCTTCCCCGCTGAGCACTAAAATTCCCGTGTAGCCATTGTTCACCCCTGCCGCCACATCCGTATAGAGCCGATCCCCCACCATAGCGGTCTCGCTCTTTGAAACCCCTGCCCGCTGTGCCAGATAATCCATAATATGGCCGTTTGGCTTTCCAATCACGTGATCGGGGTAGCGGAAGGCGGACGCATGAATAAAAGCATGGATTGCCCCCGCATCCGGGACAAAGCCTGTTTCCGTAGGACAGTTATAGTCAGGATGGGTTGATATGTAAGGCAGCCCCTCTCTCACAAAATCGCATACCCTGCACATCTTTGCATAAGTAAGGGAGGTATCAAATCCAACCACTACCATCTCAGGCTCCTTTTCATCCAGCTTAATGCCCGCCTCCAAAAATTCTTCCTGCAAAAGTTCATTTCCCAATAAATAGACTCTTTTTCCCGGAAAATTCTTTTTTAAATAGGCAATCGTCGCCTCCCCGGAGGTCACGATTTTGTCAGTCCCTACGGAAAGCCCCATCCTTCCAAGCTTTTCCACATAAGCCTGCGGATTTTTGGAGGAATTGTTGGTCAAAAACACGTACTTTTTCCCTGCATCCTCCAGCGCCTTCAAAAAATCCCTGGCCCCGTCAATCCACCGTTCCCCCAGATAAACCGTCCCGTCCATATCCAGAGCAAAACAATTGATTCCCTTAAGCAGGCCCTTATCATCCGCATCAACCATATGTATCATCAAAGTTTCTCTCCTTCTATCTTATGCATAACCTTCCTAATACAAACCATCCGGCAAGCCATTACCTCTTCAAACTCACAGCCTACCTGAATATTCTCGTAACCTCCCGGCCCACTACCTTACAGGCGCCGTAACCCCCTTAAGCCAATCAAGCATCTCCCCCTCAAAATAAGGCGCCAGCTTCTCATACACCTCTTTGTGATAACCGTTCAGTCTCTCCTTATCTTTCTCATCCAGCATGGAAATCTCCACTCCCTCAAGGTCAATGGGCACATAGGTCAAATCCTCAAAATACATAAACTGCCCATAATCATTTTTCTCCCCTTTACGGCACAGAAGCTCGTTTTCCGTCCTGACTCCATGACTTCCTTCTATATAAATACCGGGCTCATCTGTGGTGACCATGCCTTCTTCAAGCACCGCGCTGTTTAAATGTTCTCCCTGCATCTTCCACCTGAAACTGTTCGGCCCCTCATGCACGTTCAAAAGATAACCTACCCCGTGCCCCGTGCCGTGCTTATAATCAAGGCCACGCTCCCAGAACACCTCTCTTGCCCGGATGTCCAGATTGATGCCCCTGCACCCATAGAGGAATTTCGTCGCACGCAAATTAAGCATGGCTTTTAACACCAGCGTAAAGTGCTCTTTCATTTCCCTGGTCAGTCCGCCAAGTGCAAACGTCCTTGTAATATCCGTAGAGCCTTCCGGGTAATGGCCGCCGCTGTCCACCATCAAAAATCCTTCCGGCAGGATTTCGGCGCAGGCATCCTCCTTTGCGCTGTAGTGCACAATCGCCCCGTTTGCTCCATAGGCGCAGATTGTACTAAAGCTGGGCTCTATAAAATGCTCATTTTCCCTTCGCAGCTTTTCCAGATATTCGGCCGCGCTTACCTCTGTCATGGGAATCTTCCCGACATTTCTCTTAAGCCAATACATGAAACGGGTTACGGCAATGGCGTCCATTAAATGCGCTTTGCGCAAATTTTCCATCTCAACCTGATTTTTCACCGCCTTCATGGCCGACGTGGGATTGTCCTTATCTACCACCTCCACATCCTCCGAAAGCTCCTTCAGCAGCCTGCAGCTGACGCGCTCTTTGCAAAGCAGCGCCTTCTCCCCGTGAATTTCCGGTATGTAAGAATAAAATTCATCATAGGGGCGAAGGGAAACCCCATTTTCCTCAAGATATTTCCTCAATTCCTCTGTCCAGATTCCATCCTCTTTTCCTTCTGCAAAAAGAAATACCTTCTCCATGGTCATCACGATATAGGATAATACCACGGGACAGCTTTCCACATCGTTGCCCCGGATATTTAACAGCCATGCTATGTCATCTAAAGATGTTAAAATATGTATGCTGCAGTCTTCCTCCTTCATCTTTTCCCTCACCCGCGCGATTTTGGAAGAAGCGCTCTCGCCGCTGTAGCATTCCTTGAGCACAAACACCGGATGATGGGAAAGGGCCGGACGCTCCTTCCAGATCTTATCCGAAAGATCCTTATCCCAAATCATTTTTCCATTCTTTTTGCTTAAAATTTCCTCATATTTCTTTGCCGATTCCGCCTTCACCACGCGGCCGTCAAATCCAAGGCACTCGCCCTCCTTTAAAACCTGCTCCAGATACTCCTCTATCGTAGGCACCCCCGGCTCTTCCATTTTCATCAGACGAATATCGCTGCCTTCCAGCTCTTTTTCCGCCTGTATAAAATACCTGCCGTCCGTAAAAAGCGCAGCCTCATTCCCGGAAACCACCAACGTCCCCGCAGAACCCGTAAACCCGCTAAAATATTTTCTCACCTGAAAAAAGCCGCTGACATATTCACTGTCGTGATAATCCGATGTGGGTATCAGATAACAGTCTATACCGGCTGCTTTCATACTTTCTCTTAATTTCCCAATTCTCTCCCGTACCATACTTCTCTCCATTTCCGCAAGGTGAACCAAGTTCACCTTTGCTTTATTTGCGCATACCAAGTTTGTGGATGCAGTGCGGACACAAACTTGTGAGTGAAGGATTGAAAATCTTTCACTCTTCCCGACATGCCGCTTTGCGGCACAAACAATACATGAATTATTTCAGAAGAATCGCCCAAGGCGATTCTTCGAGAGATGACTTAGATTTTCTTAGGCGGCGTCCTTTGACGCCTTAGAAAATCTTCATCTCTTCTTCACACTTTCCTCCATTTTTGCCAAAAAAACGCTCCTGGGCCCTTTTGTCCCCCTGTATTTGCCGTCCCCAAATTATATACGAAAACGAATACGCCGGACGTAAATATTTCACTGCCTTTCGGAAATTTTAAGATCACCCGTACATCTTTGAAACCCACTTCACATTATACGCATAAAAAGCCAAAAGGACAACCGGCCTGGCAAAATGAATTTTAAAAATTTTGAAATTATATTACTATTCACGGCCTGAAGGCCGCTCATAGTAACAAATTATGATAACAAGAAACTTTTTTATAATTTATTTCTTCATTTTCGGATTAAACACAAGGCTTGCCAGATATCCAAAAATAAGCGCCGCCGCGCATCCTACCGCTCCCGCCTTAAATCCGCCGGAAAAAAGCCCCATGAATCCCTGCTCGTCCACTGCTTCCTTTACTCCCTTCATCAGCACGTTGCCAAATCCTAAAAGCGGCACGCTTGCCCCTGCACCTGCAAACTCCACAAAGGGCTGATACCAGCCCACCGCGCTGATGAAAGCCCCAAGACATACCAAAAACACCATGATTCTGCCCGGCATCATCTTTGTCTTTTCCATCAATATCTGCACCAGCGCGCATATCAGCCCGCCTACCCAAAACGCGTTAAAATAATCCATCCTTTTTATTTCCTTCCCAGAGGTATCTTTAAAATCATTCCTGCCGTCAGCCCGTCCCGCAATGTGCAGTTCAGGCCGAATAGTCACAATTTTTCAGGTACGCTCTAATGCTTTTATGGATTATTATGCGTCCTTTTACATGGAAATATGCGGCGTGTTTTCAATCCTCCCGGCAAATTTTTGTCCGATTTTTGTTTTTTTATAACGCTCTATCACATCATATTCCTCCCACATATGCATGGGAAAAACCCTCTCGGCGTCCACCTTCTCTAAGAAATAATCCATCCCATAGCCATAGCCTTCCTTCAGCCTGGGATCTAAGGGCACAAACGCAATGTCAAAATGCCTTCCGGCAATTTTGTCAATTTCCCTTTTATAATCTTTTTCCATTCTATCGTTGCCGCTTTTTGACTCCTCCGGCCAATACCAGTTATTTAAATCTCCTCCATGATAAATGGATGTCCCTTCCGCCGAAACCAAAAACGCAACGCCCTCATCTGTCGAGCGAAGAGTCTCCACTTTTAGATCTTCTTCTTTATTTTCGTACGCCTCGCCGCCCCCCATTCGTTCCATTCTTTTTAAAATATCCGTACAAATTCCTTTTCTTGCCAGATATTTTTCATTTAGTCTGATATCCTTTCCCACAAAAAAACGCGCGTCCTTTGACATTTTTGCCGCCCATTCAAAGACGGAAAGCTGAAAATGGTCGGGATGCTTGTGGCTGGCAAACACAAAAAGGTTTTTCCCCTTTATACAAGACGGCAGTTTTCCTTTATAATAGTCGAAAATCAGGATGCAATTGTCAAGTTCCACCATAAAGCCGCTGTGGTAAAAGTAAGTTACCCTGACCATCTTTGTTCCTCCTACGGTTTAATGTCAAAAATGAAAATGATTTTACTTGTTTCAGTCAATATTTCCATTGCCCTTTCAGCACGTTTCCGGTAACTATTCAGCCTACGGCTTCATAGTTACTGAATACGGCCATTAAAAGTTCGCCTACGGCGAAGGGCCGTATCCACTCTCGGCGGAATATATGCGTTCTCACGGACTTTGCAGCAAGTGCAAAGTCCTGGGCTGAACTGTTACACGTTTTCAATACCTTTCCACGCAAAAAGCGCAATGAAACTTGCGCACCGCAAAGCCGGCGGCAGTTCGGCCTTTGGCCAAACTGCCGCCAAAATCGGCCGCGATTATTTTTGCTCCCCCACAGCCATTCTCACTTCTACCTTTCCATACTCCCGGTAGCCCTCGTGCTGCTTTTCGATTTCCACCTTTCCATCCAGGTTGTGAATCTTATAAACGTTAAATTCACCCTTCCGATATCCGAAGTCCTCTCCATTGTCCTGATAATGGGTATAGGTTCCTTCTCCCGGATAAACCTTTAAAATCAGCAGATCATCCTTATCCTCTCCCACATGCATCCTTACCGGATATTTGGGAATGACTGCCCCGGCCTTCACATAAACGGGACACACATCAAGGGGCGCTTTTCTGACAAAGGAACGATTTCCTTCGATTCTTTCCCCTGTCCAATAATCATACCAGACGCCCCCGGGCAGATAAACCAGCTTCTCCCTTGCTCCCTGCTCCACCACCGGCGCAACTAAAATCCGATCCCCAAGCATAAATTCATCGTTCCTGTTTTTCACATTCTCGTCTCTGTCATATTCCAGAACAAGGGGACGCATGATGGGCATTCCGCTCATTTCACACTCATACATTAAATCATAAATATAAGGAAGCAGCTCATAGCGCAGGTTAATATATTTTCTGCTGATCGAGAGAACTTCCCCGCCAAACTGCCATGGCTCCTGCACCCTGCATCCCTTTGCGCAGTGGTCACGGAAAAATGGGGAAAAGCATCCCACCTGTATCCACCTTGCAAACAGCTCCGGCGTGCAGTCGCTGCCAAAACCGCCCACATCTGTCCCTGCAAAGCTCATGCCGGAAAGTCCCAGGTTACACAGCTGCGGAATCGCCATGCGTAAATGGGCCCAGATGCTGTGGTTATCCCCTGTCCAGCCGGTGGTATATTTCTGAGAACCGCCGTAGCAAGCCCTGCTGATGACAAAGGGACGCTTGCCGGTAAGCTCTTTCCACCCCTCATAGGTTGCTTTTGACATGTTGTGGCCATAGATATTATGCATCTGTGAGTGAGGCGCAGGCATATCCTCATCCGTAAAAACAATGTCGTCAGGCAACGGGCCTTTAAAGCTTGCGGGCTCGTTCATATCGTTCCACACGCCGGCAACCCCTAAGTCAACCAGATACTTTTGCTTTTCTCCCCACCATTTGCGCACCTTAGGACTGCCAAAATCAGGAAATACCGCATCTCCCGGCCACACTTCGTTTACATAAATCTCCCCCTCAGGGGTCTTTGCAAAATAGCCGTTCTCCACACCTTCTTCGTATACATAGTAGCCGTCTTCCACCTTTACGCCCGGATCAATGATGGTGACAGACTTAATTCCCATATCCTTGAAATCGGAAATAACCTTTCCTCCGTCCTTATAATTTTCCTTGTTCCAGGTAAACACTTTGAAATGATCCATATAGTCAATGTCAAAATGAATACAGTCGCAGGGCAGCTCATGGTCTTTCATCCCCTGGGCTACGGCCCGGATTTCCTCCTCCGTATCATATCCCCATCTGGACTGATGGAATCCCAGCGTCCAAAGCTGCTGCATAGGCGCCCGCCCGGTAAGCAGGGTATAATCCGCCACCACATCCTTAAGCGACTCTCCCGCCATAAAGTAATAGTCCAGATTGCCTTCCTCTGCGCCAAGCACATAATAATCCCCGCCTTCTTTTCCCAAATCAAAATAGGTCTTACTATGGTTGTCAAAGAAAATTCCATATGCGCCTTTTTCCTTTAACACCAGCATAAAAGGGATGCTCTTATATAACGCCTTAAAATTGTCCTCGTGGGGATTTGGATTGTCCGTGTTCCACATTTCATAGGCATAATGCCTTTTGTTTAAAAAGCCGGTTTTATCCCCAAGTCCGTAAATACAGTCCGCATCCTCCAAAGCCCTGACTTCCTGTATCGGATAATTGCCAAGCATACTTCCCGAAACCGCATGTCCCTCCTTTGCCAAAAAGGCAAGCAAAGCGGCGTTCAGTGCGGTATTCTTCTTCCTCTCTCCCCTGTAGGCAAGACTTAAGGGGGCTCCCTCCTTATCATAAAAATCCACATGGAAATTATCGCTGACTATTACGGTCACTTTTGAAGTCTTAATTATGACGCCCGATTCATCCTGTGACACGCTTTCCGGTTTTCCGGTTTCGGGTGTCGTTTCCTCCCATTCAATGGCCCTGGAACGATGACCTAAACCGGTGTAATCCACAAACACATTTATAATACTGTCAGTGACTAACTCCACACAGGGCTCTTTTCCTTCCTCAGCGCCCTCATATTGGAAGTAAACTTTGTTATCTTCTACACGATATCCTTTTAATTTTTCAAACATATTTTCCCTCATTTCTGCGAGGTGAACGAAGTTCACCTTTGCTTTATTCCCGCGAGTAATGAGCCAGGCGGCCGTGCTTGCACGGACAGTTGGCGAATGCCGCGGGGTCTTTGACCTGCGCATATCAAGTTTGTGTCTATGTGCATCCACAAAATTGTGAGTGAAAGGTCGAAAATCTTTCACTCTTCCCGACATGCCGCCTTGCGGCACAAACAATACATGAATTATTTCAGAAGAAT